>DEXR01000017.1:0-13217 GCA_002364245.1 Flavobacteriaceae bacterium UBA3179 | reverse complement strand
ATCCAACCTGTGGTCATTTCGATAACGAAAAAACCAAAGTTGATGCCCAAGACCCACCAAAGGATTCTTTTTTGTTTGGATTGGTCTTCCATTACGGGTGGTTCGGCTTCTGTGGTTCCCTCTAAGGAATCGCCAAGGTTTAAACCGGCTATTGATGTTTGTATATCTTCAATGCCATCCACATGATATACTTCCAATTTCCTGTTGGGAATATCAAAATCCAAATATTTCACTTGAGCATAAGATTCCAACTTCATCCGGATCATCTGCTCTTCCGAAGGGCAATCCATTTTGGTTATCTTAAATGTTGTTTTCTCCATTATCTCTTTTTTTATTTTTAATATTCGTTATAATAGTTGTCCTTTATCCGGATACAATTGTTACAAAATCCTTTTAGCAGCAGGTTTACTTCTTCTGCCTGAAACCACTCCGGCAAAGGCACTTTTGCTCTTCATCTTTCTCCCATTTACCAATGTATGTTTCCCAGTAGCTCTTTTGAATTTTTAGGAACCCCCGCAGGCTATCCGGTTTCATCAAAGACATAGACATTTCATTTCTTTGCCTGTATGCTGAATTATTCAGTGTCTGGACACCCTTCTGGAGGAATAATGTTTTTTGCACTCTTTTAGGAGCAGCGTCTTTTCGCTGAAACTTTTCAGTGTCATAGAAAACCTCCGCGGCTTCTTTTCCACTCATGCAGATCGTTTCCTTTAACATCAAACGGGTTCTAAAAATATCGGACCAAAGCTTTTGACGCTTTTTCTGAATAAATTCATAGCCGTCACGAAGTAGCGTCAAACTACTATCGATGTTTTTGTCTTTCGGAATAGTTCTCATGCTCTTTACATTTTTAAAATATTTATTTTATTTTTTAGACCATAAACTTAAACTTAATACAAACTGATTTAAGTCTTATGAAATGATTAAAAACTGCCTAATCCGATTTTACAATTAAATTAAGGCCGTTAAATATGCAACGCTCTGTCTTCGGTGGCTGCCAGACAGGCCTCTTTAAAGGTTTCTGAAAAAGTTGGGTGCCCGTGGGACATCCTTGCAACATCTTCGGCAGATGCCCTGAATTCCATCGCTACCACCGCTTCGGTATAGCTGTCTGCAATGCGTGGCCCTATCATATGCACTCCCAATATCTCATCAGTTTCTTTATCTGCGATTACTTTTATGAAGCCGTCGGTGTCCATACTTATTTTCGCCCTTGCGTTGGCCTTAAAAGGAAAAGAGCCTGTTTTAATACTTCTTCCTGCTTCTTTCAATTCTTCTTCGGTTAAGCCTACCCCGGCCACTTCGGGCTGGGTATAAACAATATTAGGAATAAGCGAATAATTGATATGTGGCTTTTGATCTGCTATCCTTTCGGCTACAAAAACGCCCTCTTCACTGGCTTTATGGGCAAGCATTGCCCCTCGGATTACATCCCCAATGGCATATACACCCTTGACATTGGTTTCAAGGTTCTCATTTACCGTTACCTGTCCTTTCTCATTGGTTTCCACGCCAATGTTTTCAAGGCCTAAATTGGCGGTGTACGGTTTCCGGCCAATGGCCATAAGGCAATAGTCGCCTTCTAAATTCATTTCTTTTTTATCGGACAGGTTTTCCGCTTTCAATTCAACTTTGTTGTCCGTTGCTGTTGCATTGGTCACTTTATGTTCCAAATAAAACTCAATTCCCTGTTTTCTTAGGGAACGATGCAATTGATGTCCCAGTGCGCCATCCATAGTGGCGATGAGGCTATCAAAATATTCCACAATAGACACCTTAGAGCCCAGGCGGGCGAAAACAGAACCTATCTCAACCCCGATAACGCCTCCACCAACGACCAATAAATGGTCGGGAATTTCCTGTAGGGCAAGGGCTTGGGTGGAAGAGATTATCCTTTTTTTATCGATTTTAATATTGGGCAAGGAAGCGGGTTTGGACCCTGTGGCAATGATAATTTTATCGGTTTCTATAGTTTCCGTTTTAGCTTCGGCCTTAATCTCAATCGTGTTTTTGTCCTTGATGGTGCCGTGGCCTTCATAGACGGTAACTTTGTTCTTTTTCATCAGATACCCAACGCCATTGATGATTTCCTGTACCACATCCTGAACCCTTTGGTTCATTTTTTTGATATCGACATTGGCTTCTTTTACATCAATCCCAAAATTTTCGAATTGATGTTTGAGTTTGTAATAATGCTCAGAGGCTTCAAGCCAGGCTTTTGACGGGATACAGCCCACGTTAAGGCAGGTGCCGCCAAGCGTGCTGTACCTTTCAATAATGGCTACTTTTAATCCTAATTGGGCGCAACGTATAGCGCTTACATACCCGCCAGGGCCAGAGCCTATAATTGTTACATCATATTTTTCCATATTCGTAAATTTTTTAATTAAATAAGGTGGGGGAAACCTTAAGCTGACCAGGGGCGCAAGGGTTCAGTTTTAAGGTACTCCCACCTATTATTTTTTACTACAATTTTTACATACCCCTTTTAATACCAGGTTCAAATCGTTTATTTCATAATCGTCCGGCAAGTTTTGTTTCGATATTCTATCCGGCAAGCAAATAGTTTTTCCGCAAACGGTACAATGAAAATGCATATGTAAATCTATACCGTAATCACCTTTGGCGTTTTCGTCGGAAATCGCAAATTTTGCCTCTCCGCTTCCATCATTAACCTGATGAATGAGCCCTTTATCTTCAAAAGTTTTTAAGTTGCGATAAAAGGTAGTTCTGTTTGCTGTTTTATTGGTATCGCTCTTTTGAACAAAGGCCTTTTTTAAATCGGAAAAAGACACGGCACTTTGTTTCCTTTTTAGGAATTTATATATCTTCGACCTCATTTCAGTTGGGCGTATCCCTTTGGACAATAATGTTCTTTCCGTTTTTGTCATTTTTTATTCTTTCAAAAAACCGGATTCTTCCAAGTCCGGGTCTTCTAATCTTTTTTATAAGCCAAAAGACGTAGCGCATTGGCCACGACTACCAAGGTAGAACCCTCGTGGAATGCCACGGCAACCCCTATGTTTGCCCAGCTCAAAATGGTAGCCGGTATCAGCAGTGCCACAACCCCAAGGCTTATCCAAAGGTTCTGCTTGATAATAGCTTTTGCTTTTCTACTTAAACCTATCGCAAAGGGCAGGGTCTCAAGCTTATCGGCCATAAGGGCAACATCGGCTGTTTCTAAGGCCACATCACTTCCAGCCGCTCCCATCGCAATACCTACGGTACTATTTGCCATTGCAGGCGCATCGTTTACACCATCGCCTACCATTGCCACCTTGGATTCTTTTTCTTTTAGCTCTTTAATAGCATCCACCTTTTCTTCCGGCAATAGGCTGCCCCAGGCATCGGTCAATCCTATTTCTTCCGCAACGGCATCGGCTACTTTTTGGTTATCGCCCGTAAGCATAATCATACGTTTAATACCGATTCCCTTTAGTTTTTTGAGGGTTCCCTTGGCGGCTTCACGAGGGGTATCCATTAGAGCGATGATGCCTATATATTCTTCATTCTTCCGAATGAGCATCGTAGTATTTCCCCCACCTTCAAGACCACGGACTTTTGTGGTTACCTCTTCGGAAGGTGTACTTTTATCAAGCCCTTCGTACAGGTCGAGGTTGCCGACATAGATTTTGTCATTGTCCAATGATGCTTTTATACCCTTGCCCAGCACAGCTTCCAAATCGGTCGCATCAGGTATTTCATCCCCTTTCAGCCGCTCCTTTCCATCTCTAACTACTGCTTTTGCCAGGGGATGGTCGCTTAGATTCTCTACGGCCACAGCTATTTTTAAAAGTTCGTTTTCAGAAATATCCCCAAGTGGAACCACTTCGGTAAGCTTGGGTTTTCCTTCGGTCAGAGTACCCGTCTTGTCAAAGGCAAGGGCGGTAATAACGCCGAGGTCTTCCAAAGGGCGACCTCCTTTAATAAGCACTCCGCCACGGGCTGCCCTCGCCACCCCACTCAATACGGCACTCGGTGTCGAAATCGCAAGGGCACAGGGACTGGCAGCAACCAATACGGCCATTGCCCTATAAAAACTATCGCTAAAGGGTTCATCGATGATCAAGAAAGCGAAGAGCAGCAGCACGACCAATACCAGTACGGAAGGCACAAAATATCTTTCAAATTTATCGGTAAGCAACTGGGTAGGCGATTTTTGGGTCTGCGCCTCATTCACCAATTTTACCAATCGGGATAGTGTAGAATCCTTCGCTTCTTTGATAACCTTTATTTCAAGGGTGTTGTTGCCATTAATGGTTCCAGAAAATACGCGGTTTTCGTCTTTGATTTCATCATCTTCAGAATAGTCCTTGGCAGTATCCTCCACGGGAACTTTGTCCACTGGTACGCTTTCCCCTGTGATAGGAGCTTGGTTGACACTACTTTTACCATCCACCACAACGCCATCGGCAGATATTTTACTGTTTGGTTTGACCACAATGATATCGCCTATACTCAACTTTTCGATATCGACCTCTTCGGTCTTGCCATCTTTTTTTAGCAGGGCGGTTTTTGGCGCTAAATCTGCCAGTGCCGCAATAGATTTTCGGGCCTTCTCCATCGCATAATGTTCAAGGGCGTGCCCCAGACTAAAGAGGAATAGCAACAAGGCACCTTCTTCCCATTCGCCCAGGGCAGCGGCACCGATGGCGGCGACCAACATTAAAAAGTCAATTTCAAAACCACCTTTGGCCACGGTCTGTATAGCCTCTTTAGCGGTAAAGTAACCTCCAAAAAAGTAGGCGCCTATGTACAGGGATAAGCTGACCCAATCTGGTATGGATGCTACGTAGGACAACCCAAAACCAATACCCAGAAGAGCACCGCAAATGATGGCAAAAATAAGTTCGGTGTTCTTGCCAAAAATACCGCCGTGTGCATGTGCCTCGCCTTCACCCTCCTTGTGGTCGTGTTCTTCGCTGTCTTTGTGGACGTGGTCTTCGCTCTCGCCGACGTGTTGATTTTCTTCCTTGCCTTGGGTACCTTCGGATTTTTCTTCACTGTTGAAAACTTCCATTTTTTGTAAATACGTTTCTGTACCAATAGAAGGGTCAATAATAGTTAAGCCTTGTTTTTCTATTTTCTTTTTAATAGCCCCAAATCCTGTAATGCCCTTATCAAATTCTACACGTATCATTCCAGAAGCGGATGCGGAAACTTCGAGAACTCCATCAACCTCTTTGACTGCTTTCTCTATGGTTCGGGCGTTACGGGTGTGGCGTATCCCTTCCACGGCTATCAACCTATGTCCAAATTTATCCGTGATTTGCGCTCCCGTGGTCTCTGCCAGTGATTGTACTTTATCAAGGGAAATAACATTAGAGTCGTAATGGAAACAGAGTTGTGGAACACCGTCCGCTTTTTCATCGGATACGTGCACATCATCAATGCCTTCAAGTCCTTTTAGTTTATCGATGAGCCTGTTGACACAAGCATCTTTCTTGTCTGGTACTTGCGGAAGGACTACGGGAATTTTGATTTTTAGTTTTTTCATATCCTTAGTTGTTTTGTATCCAGTTTTTTGCTTGTTCCTTATACTGAAGGTCAAAATATTTGACTTCTGAACCAGTAAAGAAATCAGTAGCTTGGGCGGCCCATTCTTGCCATTTTTTTTCGCCTACAAATGCCATTTTTCCATAATCCGATAAATGTGCAGAATCTACCTTTAAATCTGCCCAAAACCCTTTTAGGTCATAGCCGTGAAAATCTTTTAGTTCAAAGTAGAAATCCACCTTATGACCTTTTCGGATGATGTTGTGGATGAGCGGATGGATTTTTTCTATATCCTTCTTTGTGATTTTACCGTTGATTTTGGCGGCAATCAAGTTTTCTTTTTCTATGTTCAATATTTGTATCATTTGTTCAATTTTATAGGGTTTATATTAGTTTAAGTGTATCTCCAAATACTCCAGAGCCTCAGGTATATCCAACTCTCGGGTCCCGTTCCCGGTTCTGATAAAGAAATGCGAACGGTCGCCCAAATTCAAATACAAGGGTTTTTGTGATTTTTGAACCCTTACATAACAAATATCATTTTCTTCAAAATTCATAAAAAGCCACTTTAACCAATTAACCAAAGGAGAAAGATGAGTGCCAAACTTAAGGGACACCAATTGCCTTATATACTGTTCAAACCAGTCCTTGTTCGGTTTTTTTAAAGTACCGTAATCCTGTTCCAGCCCCAAAATGCTGCCATCATCATTTACCCCGATAATCAAATGCCCACCTTCGGTGTTCATAAATCCTGCAATGTTCTTTGCTACCACCATTTCCAAGGCTTTGTTTACCTTTCCTTGTCGAAGACTCCACCTCAAGGTACTTTTCAATTCTACCTCGTGGGTTTCCCCTTTGTCCAAAAATTCCCTTATTAAAGCAACCCCGCCTTTCCCCCTGTTTAGTCGAAGTATCGTTTTCCTTATATAGAACATCAGCGCGAGGCTACTGCCCATAGTGCCAAACAGTACATTTTTTAGGGTTTGGTCTATACCGCCAAGCCTAACACTTTGCACAAATGCTTCTTTGAACATATACCACCAATTGCCCACACCGTCTTCTTTATCATACTGGAACAGGGAAACACCTAATGGCTGTATGATGATTATACCTGCCACAAATCCTATGGCAGCAACAATAAGAAGTCCTCGTCTATTCAGCATCTCATTTTTTAAATTATTTTACCATTGGGTTAGTTCAATACCAATTTTTTTAGAAAGTTTTTTCTACACTCCTCAAATTTATTATCGGATTTCTACACTTTTTTTATATGCTTCGGTAATCTTATATTACTTATACTACACTTTACCTAAAATTTTAATTGTATATTATAGTTCTTTCATTTAAATTAATTTAACTGTATTAATTTTTTTCTTTCTCTATCCATTCTTTGGCCATTTTTTTTTCATCTGGACTAAACAGTTTTATGTGTGCCCTTGTAAAGGATATTAAAACTTCTGTAAACTGTTCTTGCCATTTTGCATTTCCTACCAATGCGACCCGTTTTAATCGTTCCTCATTAGGAAGTTGCAACTCGACACCCTCCCAAAATGCACTTGAGTTCCACCCTTCAAAATTTTCCATCTCAATATACCAGTAGACTTTATTATGTTCTTGTATGTGGTCTTTTATTTGTGGTTTCAAATTTTCATAATCTGTAGCATCCAACCTATTTTGAGCTATCATATATACCTTACATCCATTTTTATAAATCATCATCATTGTTCCTATTTTTTAAATCTAAAATTTAATCCAAGTCATCGCTGCACTTCTCACAGACACCCTTTGCCACAAGGTTGATATCTTCTGCCACGTAACCTTCGGGCAAGTTTATTGTCGGAATTTTATGCTCGGTCAAACAAACTGTTTCACCGCAACTATTACAATGAAAATGTAAGTGAAGGTCGTTGCCGACCTCACAATCACAATTGTCCTCGCAAAGGGCATATTTAATGATACCGGTGCCATCCTCAATTTGATGTACGATTCCTTTTTCCTCAAATGTTTTCATGGTACGGAAAAGCGTGCTTCGTTCTGAACGTTCAAAATCTTTTTCGAGTTCGCCCAGGCTAATGGCCACATTCAATTGCGCCAACCGTGTATAGGTCATCAGACGCATTGCTGTAGGACGGATGCCTTTGCTTTCTAACTTCTTTACTATTTTTTCCATTTGCCGCAAAATGGTTTAAAGGTCATTGCGTTTCAAGGATTTCCCTGTTTTTATTTGAAATGCGTCTTCAATATCTGTCAAATAAATGATGCCATCGCCTGGATCCGGTGTTATCCCGTTTTCCAGAATGATATTGATAGCTGATTGTGCTTCCTCATTTTGACATACCAGTTCTAATTTTACCACTGGACTGTCAGTTATACGAAAATCTAAAGAAGGTGATGCCCCTTTTGCTTTAAAAGCTCCTGTTCCTTCCCCCTGGGAAAGGGTCATACTTTTAAACCCACTTTCACTAAGAGCTTCGACGACCTTTTGAACTCGTTTCGGTTTTATAAATGCTTTTATTTCTTTCATGTTGTAATATTAATTTACTATTAAGGGTGAACTCTCTGGAATTTTAATCAAGACAAAAAATTAACAGAGAGTCCATCCATTTATTTGTTTAATTTAATGACCATGGGAAGTCTGGCTTTTCTGCATTTCAGACACTAGGTAGTAGGCATTATTATAGGCAACCAACGCACCTTCTGGTAGTGGCTCTAAAAGTTTAATTTCCACCCAACCATCTTCAGTTATTCCCGTTCTTACCTGCACTGGTTTTAATTCCCATTCGGTTTCTCCATTTTCTTGGTGTTTTTGGGCAGTAAAGATGTAAGGATTTCCTTCTTCCTCAATTATTGCTTCTTCTGGTAAGGCGGGGACAGCCTCTTCACCTGTTCTAATTTTTCCGTTTATATACATGCCCGGAATAAGGTAATCCTCTTTATTATTAATTTCTGCATGCACATGTACCGCTTTGGGGTTTTGCTCAAATTGTTTCCCTACTGAATAAATTTTCCCGGTTAAATTACTGCCTGGAACAGATTCCAGTGTAAAAGATATCTTTTGGCCTTCCTTCACCTTATAAATATCTTTTTCAAAAACCATTAGATCAGCATGAACATGTTCATTATCAACTACCATAAACATACTGGTCTGAGGGTCTACATATTGTCCTATTTGCACCAATACTTTTTCTATATACCCTCCAATTGGGCTTACTACCGGAATATACTCATTAAGCTCACCACTTCTAATCTGGGAAGCATTTAGGTTTAGCTGGCGTAATTGCGATTCGTAACTCCGCACTTCACCTTGAACGGACTGGTAATCTGATTGGGTTTGTTGGAAAGTTTTTCCAGATCCTACCTCTGCTTCATATAAACGTTTCTGTCTTTCAAACTCCTTTTCCAAAAATTGCATCCTACTATATGCATTAATATAATCAGACTGCATCCTAGTTAAATTTGGGTGAGAAAGATAAGCCAATACCTGACCTTTATTCACCTTATCCCCTTCAATAACCTTTATAGAAGTTATATTACCGCCTAAAATTGCCGTAACGGTAGCTTCATATTGAGGCGGCACTTCTAACTGTCCATTGGCTTCCACAATACCTGATAATGCCCGGGTTGGCAGGGTGTCCACCTTGATATCCAGACTATTGAATTTCATCTCCGAAAGATGAACCGCGCGCATCCCACCCTCTTCTTCACCGTGTTCTTCATCTCCTTCCTCACCATGATTTTCACCTTCTTCGGCATTAGTTGTTGTAGTTTCATTGGAAGCATCTTCTCCAACCTCACGATTTTCTTTACATCCAAAGAACAAACTGAGCATTAAGGCAAGTATTAGAATATTTATTGATCTTGTATTCATATCGATTTTCTTATTTTAATTTTTAATTTGAATTCTTAAGGTAATATTCCAGTTGGTAACGGCTGTCGAGATAATCGTTAAAAGCACTCCAGGCATTTACTTCGATGCGAATGGCATCTCTTATATTTTGGAGAAATGTCACATAATCGATAGCGCCTTCCTTAAAGGCCAGCACCGATCCATCTTGTTGCTCTTTGGCCAACGGAAGAGCTTCATCTCTATAATAATTCCATGAGTTTCTCCATTTGATATAGTCTTCACGCATATTTTTATAGGCGGTTTCCAATTTGATCTTATCCTGGTAGAAATTTTGCTCAGCAATTTGTCTATTGACTTTAGCCTCTTGAGTACGCCCTAATTCAGGCCCAAAAATTAGCGGAATTTGAATTCCTATTTGATATTGGAAAAAGCCAGATTGTCCATTAATCTTCTGCCTGGCATACTGTCCCTGAAATTTGGGCAAAAATTCCGATTTTCTTTCTCTGGTAACCGCTCTTGCAACATTAATCCTTTGTTCAGAAACCTGAAGAGAAGGATGGTTTTCTAGCGAATCCAATAGAAAATTCAAAGGTTCATCTAATGCTTCGGCGGGTAAATCAGGGACATCATAAATCGTGTCGCTAACAAACCATAGGTTTAAGCGCAGTAATGATTTCAAGTAATTTCGGTATGACTGTTCCAACTGTATTTTAACCTCGTTCGCCTGGTTGGAGGTAGCAAGATATTCCAATTTGGAGGTCGCCTCTGTTTCATACCTGATTCGTGCCGCTCTTTCAATATCGTTGAAAATGGAATCCATTTTTATATATACCTGAAATGTCCTTTTAGATGTATAAACCGAGGCCCAGGCCCTGCTTACTTCACGTTCAACTTCAATGGTAGATAGTTCTAAGGCATTTTCAGCAAGGGCAGTCCTTTCTTTCTGTAGTTTTAACCGGGGCATTACTCCAAAAATATCGATGCCTTGTTGCTGGACACCAATTTGAGTATAGACCCCATCAGAGCCATTTCCTACTTCTTCTTTTCCTGTAAAGATTTGGGTGTTTCCAAAATCAAAGGCGGTTTTGCGCAATACTACCTCACTTTCAATTTCAAGTTGAGCAGCTTTCAATTGTGGAAAGTTTTGGATTGCCATTTCTTTAGCCTCTTCCAAACTAATAGCTTGTAAAGAATCCTGTTGTGAATTTATAGATGACATTGCATCAGATTGTGCATTTACGGAAAAAGTTCCGCCTAAAATCAAGCCAATTGTCAAAATTGTAGCTAAAGATCGTGAATTGGAAGAACCAAGTTTATCCTGTTCCTTCTTCTCACGTCTTCTCTCCACGAGGGTATATAATACTGGCAGTACAACCAGCGTAAGCAGAGTAGCTGTAAGCATACCTCCTATAACTACCGTAGCCAAGGGCTGTTGAACTTCTGCTCCTGCAGAGCTTGAAAATGCCATTGGTAAAAACCCGAAAATATCTGTTGTTGCTGTTAACATAATAGGACGTATTCGTTCTTTGGTTCCTGTAAAAATTCTATCTTTTATACTTGTTACCCCTTCTTCTTTCAAAGAATTAAATCGATTAATGAGTACTAACCCATTTAAAACCGCTACTCCGAATAATACAATAAAACCTACCCCAGCAGAAATACTGAATGGCATTCCCCTCAACCAAAGAGCAAAAACACCTCCAATAGCAGCCAGGGGTATGGCTATATAAATCATGACAGATTGGGAAAACGATTTTAGAGCAAAATATAGAAGAACGAATATCAAGAAAAGGGCAATGGGTACAACAATTATCAAGCGGTCCTTAGCACTCTGAAGATTTTCGAATTCCCCTCCATAAGTTATATAATACCCGGGTGGTAGTTCCAATTCTTGATCTAATTTTTGCTGAATATCATTAACCACGGACTCTACATCCCTTCCCCGGGCATTTACACCCACATAGGTTCTCCTGTAGGTATCATCCCTTGAAATTTGCATAGGGCCTGGGACATATTCTATATCTGCTATTTCTTTTATAGGCACTTGAGTTCCGTCTGGAAGATCGATATACATACCACGCAAGTCATTAATATTCTTTCTATGATCTTCATCAAATCTTACAACTAAATCGAATCGCTTTTCTCCTTCAAAAATGACTCCAGCTGTTCCTCCTGCAAAAGCTGTACTTATATAATCATTGACTTTCTGGATATCCAGTCCATATTGGGCTATTTTATCACGGTTAAATCTAACGGTCATTTGTGGGAGACCAGATGTTCGCTCTGCGTTTACGTCTCCTGCACCAGGCACGGTTTGGATAATACTGGCCATCTCCTGTACCTTTTCTGACAATACCTCTAAATCTTCTCCATACAACTTTACCGCAATATCTTCTCTAACCCCTTCTAATAACTCATTAAACCTCAACTCTACAGGTTGGGTAAACACTAAGTTAACACCCGTAAGCTCTTCATTTAGTTTTTCCTTGATCTGTTCAATGAGACCTTCTTTAGTTTCAGAGGTTTCCCATTTGTCCTTATCCTTTTCTAGGATTAGATACATATCTGCGATATCCATGGGCATTGGATCCGTGGGAATGTCGGCTACTCCAATCCTTGCTGTTACCGTTTTAATCTCAGGAAAATTTCCTAAAAGAATATTCTCTATTTTCTTTGAAACTTCAATAGATTCAGTTAAAGAACTTCCTGGTCTTATTAGAGCCTGCATGGCGATATCTCCTTCATCTAATTGAGGCACAAATTCTCCTCCCATTCTGGAAAAAAGAAAACCGGCTATCACGAGTAAAACAGCGGCAGATCCAATAACGATCAGCTTCAATTTTAATGCTCCTTTCAATAAAGGCACATATACTTTTTGTATTCCGCCAATTATCCTGTCACTTATTTTTTCCAACCAACGCTCAAATTTTCCAAACCAGTTTTTTTTATTTTGAATTGGTTTCATAAATAAGGCAGACATCATAGGGACATAGGTAAGGCATAAGAAAATGGCACCTATCATGGCAAAACCGAAGGTATATGCCATCGGTTTAAACATTTTACCTTCCACCCCGGTAAGAAAAAGAATAGGTGTAAATACGATAAGAATGATAATTTGTCCAAAAAACGCAGAGCCCATCATCGTACTTCCGGCATCATAGGCTACCTCATCCATTTTTGCCTGATTAAATTTTACTTTTCCAGATCTAATCCGTTTTTGTATTTCATATACGGTACCTTCAATAATAATTACTGCACCGTCAATTATAATTCCGAAGTCGATTGCCCCTAAACTCATTAGGTTGGCCCACACGTTGAATTGCTTCATCAATATAAAAGCAAAAAGAAGTGATAATGGAATGGTAGTAGCAGTTATTAGACCGCCTCTTAAACTACCTAGTAATATCACCAGAGCAAAGATCACTATTAAAGCTCCTTCCATTAAATTTGTTTTAACGGTGTCGGTTGTTCGTGCTATCAACTCACTTCGATCAATTATTGGTGCTACAGTCAAACCTTCAGGAAGAGACTTCTCGACTTCAGCCATACGATCCTTCACATCCTGGATTACCGCGTTAGGGTTAGCACCTTTCAGCATCATGATAATTCCTCCAACAGCCTCTTCTCCGTCCTGGGTAAAAGCCCCGTATCGTACCTGATTACCATACTGCACATTTTCTGCAACATCACCAATCGTTATTGGGATTGCATTTTCTGTAGTAATAGCAATTTTCTTTATGTCTTCCAGAGAACGGATTAAGCCTTCACCCCTAATAAAATTGGACATTTTATTTTTCTCGATATAAGCTCCACCGGTATTCACATTATTTCGTGCCAGCGCCTCATAAACTTCAGAGATACTTATACCCATACT
>DEXR01000038.1:109731-112050 GCA_002364245.1 Flavobacteriaceae bacterium UBA3179 | reverse complement strand
TAGTAGCCTTTTTTACGGCTTGTGATTCAAAAAGTAAAAAAGAAAAGGAAATTGAAGCCATTCCTATGGATGTAGATGTGGTTCGTTTTGATAAGGAGTTTGCAGCGGCATCTGTTCAGGATATCCCGAAACTTAAAAAAGAGTATCCACAATTTTTTCCAAAGCAATTTGCAGACAGTGTATGGGTATCTAGAATTCAAGATACACTGCAACAACAATTAGACGCTGAGGTTGCTAAACAATTTCCTGATAATTCTGAAATTGAAGATCAACTTACTCCTTTGTTTCAGCATATACAGTATTACTTCCCTAAATTTACACCACCAACGATTTTCACGGTAACATCAGATGTAGATTATAATAATAAGGTAATTGCTACAGATACGATGTTGATTGTTGCTTTAGACACGTATTTAGGAAGCGACCACCGTTTTTACGAAGGTATTCAAAAATATATTTCCAAAGATTTAAAACCGGCTCAACTTGCGCCAGATATAGCTTCGGTTTATGCTCGACAGCTTATTTCAAAACCGCAAAAACGCGACTTATTGGCCCAAATGATTTTCTTCGGAAAAGAGCTTTATTTAAAAGATCTTTGGCTGCCAAATACACCTGATAGCGAAAAAATAGGCTACACGGAAGCCGAATTACAATGGGCACAAGAAAATGAAGAGTATATGTGGCGTTATTTTGTTGAAAAAGAACTGCTGTACAGCACAAACCCTAAATTACCAGCTCGTTTTATAAACAAAGCTCCATTTTCTAAATTCTACTTAGAAATTGATAACGAATCCCCCGGAATGGTAGGGCGTTATTTGGGCTGGCAAATTGTACGAGCATATATGGAAAACAACTCGGTGGACCTCAAAAAGATGCTTCAGGAAAAACCGGAAACGATATTTAATAATTCAAAATATAAACCAAAAAAGTAATGGGAAAAAACACTTCAGAAATTAATATAAACATCGATCTTGACGAAAATAAAGTCCCTGAAAAATTACAATGGTCTGCCCCAGATGGAGGTGTGGAAAATGAAGAGGCAAAAGCAATTTTTCTAAACGTTTGGGATCACGATAAAAGAGAGTCCCTCCGCATTGATCTTTGGACCAAAGATATGCCGTTGGATGATATGAAAATTTTCTTCCACCAAACGCTAAGTGCTATGGCCGATACTTTTGAGCGTGCTACAAACGATAAAAAAATGAGTGCTACCATGCGTGATTTTTGTGACTACTTTGCCGAAAAACTAGAACTTACCAAGGAGTAATGCGGCTCATTTTTGTATATAATGCAGATTCGGGCAAGCGAAAAGCATATCTAGATAGTTTACATAAGATTATAAGTCCTTCTACATATAATTGTAGCCTTTGTAACTTGACTTATGGTGTTTTTTCAGAAAAGAAAAAGTGGAAGCTATTTCGAAAACAGGAAAATGTAGAAATGGATTTTTATCATAAAGATGAATTTGTGAAAAAATTCAGGTCTAAGTGGTTGCCTAAATATACATTTCCTATTGTCCTTTCGGAAAATGGTGGTGAATTAGAAATTTTTCTTTCTTCGGAAAAATTAAATAAGATAGAAACTGTTGAGGCTCTTATTGAAACAGTTAAGAAAGGTCTATCGTCGTATTAATTTGACCAATATACTGTAAAACTTCGTCACGCCCAGTTGCATTGGTGGATGAAGTGACAAAATACTGTGGCATTTCTACCCAAGTTTCAAGCATTTTTTCTTGATAGGCTTTTAAATTTCGCTCTAATGCCTTTGGTTTTAATTTATCAGCTTTGGTAAAAATTATTGCAAAAGGTAGTTGGTTTTCACCCAGCCATTCCATAAACTCAAGATCGACGGGTTGTGGTTTGTGACGACAATCTATTAAAACAAAGCCCATAATGAGTTGCTCTCTTTTGGTAAAGTACTCAGTAATAAATTTTTGAAATGTCTTTTTACTTTTTTTAGAAACTTTGGCGTAACCATAACCAGGCAGATCTACTAAATGCCAGTTTTTATTAACTAAAAAATGATTGATAAGCTGTGTTTTACCAGGGCGACCCGATGTTTTTGCAAGGCTCTTTCGTTGCATTAACATATTGATAAGCGAAGACTTACCAACATTAGACCGGCCAATAAAAGCATATTCGGGTAGTCGTGATGAAGGGCACTTGGCAACATCGCTGTTGCTCATTACAAATTCTGCCGCTTTAATCTTCATAAAACTTAAAGATTTCGTTTTTGTAACCAAGCGTAGAGAAGTTTATTAAACTCGTCTGGGTGTTCCATCATAGCGGCGTGGCCACATTTGTCAATCCAATATAAATC
>DEXR01000038.1:109277-109500 GCA_002364245.1 Flavobacteriaceae bacterium UBA3179 | reverse complement strand
TCATTCTTTCCCCAAATAATGCAGGTTGGAGTTTCCATTTTTGGAAGGTCTTTTGCCATGTTGTGCCTAATGGCACTTTTTGCAATAGCTAAAGTCCGTATTAATTTATTTCGGTCGTTGACTGATGCATATACTTCATCCACAATCTCCTTGGTGGCAACAGCTGGGTCGTAGAAAACATTTTCAGCTTTTTTCTGAATATACTCATAATCGCCCCGTTTTG
>DEXR01000038.1:89038-109106 GCA_002364245.1 Flavobacteriaceae bacterium UBA3179 | reverse complement strand
TTTTGGGTAACTTTCGCCCATAGCACTTTCGTAAAGGCCAGAACTTCCAGTAATTACTAGTGCTTTTACTTTTTCAGGGTATAATTTTGTGCAAAGCAGCCCTATGTGACCACCCAACGAGTTCCCCAAGAGGATAACCTCTTCAAAGCCTTTGTGGTCAATAAATTCTGAAACGTATTTTGCGAAGTTTTTTACGTTCGTTTTTAATAAGGACATCGTGTAAATTGGCAATTCGGGAATGAGGATTTTGTAGCCTTTTTCGGGGAAAAAGTCAGTAACTCCATCAAAGTTGCTCAATCCACCCATGAGTCCGTGTAAAACAACAACTGGCGTTCCTTCGCCCAGTTCTATATACTTAAATTTTCCTTCTTCGTGTATTTGGTTCGCCATTCAATACTGAAATTATAAGAAGCAAAAGTAATCAAAATTATAGAACAATACCTTTCTTCCTAAAAGACAGTGCAATATTAATTGTCATGATGAAATCTTGTTCATTACTGGAAATTTTAAAATGAGCATAGTTCTTTTCTCTAGTAAAGAAATTGCTAAGATCCTAAATTCAAAAAGGTTATTAACAATAAATATGCTCTTGATGTTGGGAAATCAGTAAGTGGTAAAACTTATCAACAAAGTGGTAAAAAGTGGTAAAAAGTGGTAAAACTTCTTTATATTTGAAACTATTAATAGCCAAAAAGCAACCCCTTAGTGCTCAATTTAATAGGTACATATGAATGCAAAGCAGACTCGAAAGGTCGGGTCATGATGCCGTCTGCACTAAAAAAACAAGTAGCGCCAATAGCGCCAAATGGTTTTGTGGTGAAGCGAGCAGTTTTTCAACCATGCCTTGAGTTGTATCCAATGGATGAGTGGAATGAGTTGATGGCGAAAATGGGTAAGCTAAATCGTTTTAACCGTAAAAACAACGATTTTATTCGTCGTTTTACCGCAGGAGTTAAAACGGTGGAGTTGGATGCTGCGGGTAGGTTGTTAATACCAAAAGACTTGATGTCTTTTGCTGGCTTAAGTAAAGAAATAGTGCTCTCTTCTGCAATTAACATTGTGGAAATTTGGGATAAAGAAAAATATGAACAAGCCATTAACGATGCTGCCAGTGATTTTGCAGATCTGGCTGAGGAAGTAATGGGCGATGTCAACGATGATGACCATGGAATATCATAATCCGGTATTGTTAACCGAAACGGTTGATGGGTTAAACGTAGATCCTAATGGGGTGTATGTAGATGTAACCTTTGGCGGGGGTGGGCATTCGCGAGAAATATTAAAGCGTCTTGGTGAACATGGAAAATTGATAGCCTTTGACCAAGACAAAGATGCGCTTGAGAATGCTATCGACGACCCGAGGTTTTTGTTGATTAATGAAAATTTCAGATTTCTCAAGCGCTTCTTACGCTTTTACGGTCACAAAGAAGTTGACGGAATTTTAGGCGATTTTGGAGTTTCATCGCATCAATTTGATGTTGCGGAACGTGGTTTTTCAACTCGCTTTGAGGCAGATTTAGATATGAGGATGAACCAAAAGAGTGAATTTTCAGCTTTTAATGTGGTTAATAATTATGATGAAAAACAGCTACGAAGTGTACTGTCTCAGTACGGTGAGTTAAGAGCAGCGGCCGGAATGGCTCGTGTAATTGTTGAAGCAAGGCACGATGGTGAAATAAAAACCAGCGAACAGCTTAAAAAAGCATTAGGACGTTTTTTACCAAAACACAGGGAGAACAAAATACTGGCTCAAATTTATCAAGCTATTCGTATAGAGGTAAATCAAGAGCTTGAGGTTTTAAAAGAATTTTTATTGCAAACGCAAGAGGTCATAAAGCCTGGAGGCAGGTTGAGTTTAATAAGTTACCATTCGTTAGAGGACCGTTTAGTGAAACGGTATATGCGGGATGGACAGTTTCAGGGTCAACCTGAAAAAGATGTGTTTGGAAGGGTAGAAGTGCCTTTTAAGCCAGTGGGGAAATTTATAATCCCTTCGGAAGGGGAAATAAAAGAGAATAATCGTGCTCGTAGTGCAAAATTGCGGGTAGCAGAAAAACTATAATGAAGAAAAACTTTTACAACATAATAAAAGGAAAGTTTTTGGTGAATGATGATGCGCTTAAAAACTGGCGTTTCATCTTTTTCCTTTCACTATTGGCTTTGATTATGATTGCGAGTTCGCATAGTGCCGATAAAAAAGTGTATAAAATAGCAAAGCTTAATAATGAGGTAAAAGAATTAAAAAGTGAATATCTGGATATTCGGAAGCGTTTAATGCAAACCCGAATGGAAAGCAAAATAGAAGTGGCAATGGCAAAAAGGGGATTGAAACCTTCGGTTACGCCCCCTCAAAAAATAAAAATTATAAACAAAGAATAGTTAGGTGGCTGTAGAAGAAAAGAACATATTAAACCGCCTTTATATTATCGCTGGATGTATGTTCATCTTCGCGATTGCTGTTGCTGTTAAATTGGTGAACATTCAATTTGTTGAAGGTGATGAATACCGTGAGTTAGCCCATAGAAATACCACTCGAAACTTTACGATTCCTGCTAATAGAGGTAATGTGTATGCTGAGGACGGTAGCCTGCTAGCAACTTCAGTTCCCAAATACGATATCCGTTTTGATGCCGTAACCGTTTCTTCTGAAAACTTTAAAAACAACATTGTTCCACTTTCTAAAGAAATGGGAAAAATGTTTAACCGTCCGGCTTCGTATTACCAAAATGTATTCAGAAAAGCGCGCGCAAACAAAAATAGATACTTGTTAATTGCTCGAAACTTAGGCTATTCAGATTATATAAAACTGAAAGGTTTTCCGCTTTTTAAATTAGGACCATACAAAGGTGGGATTATAGTAGAACAGCGTACCGTTCGTGAACACCCATTGGGAAAAGTTGCTGAGCGTTTGGTGGGCGACCAAAAAAATAATAGTCCTGGAGTGTATGAGGTAGGTTTGGAAGGTGCTTTTGATGAATATTTACGCGGAAAAGAAGGAAAACGTCTCAAGCAAAAAATTGCACGAGGACAATGGAAACCAGTTTTTGATGAGAATGAAGTAGAGCCTCAAGATGGATACGATGTTATTTCAACAATAAATGCAAACATTCAAGATATTGCCCACCATGCATTGTTGAAGCAAATGGAGCATTACGAAGCCGAGCACGGTTCTGTAATTGTGATGGAAGTAAAAACGGGGGAGATAAAAGCAGTTGCCAATCTCGGCAGAACCTCCAACGGAAATTATTACGAAAAATTGAATTATGCGGTAGGAGAGAGCCACGAACCGGGTTCTACGTTTAAGGTAATGGCAATGATGGCTGCTTTAGAAGATGAAAAAATAGACACTACAACTATAGTGGATACCAAAGAGGGTAGAAAACGTTTTTATGGACGTAACATTCACGATTCAAAACATGGTGGGTAT
The DNA here is from genome assembly GCA_002364245.1 of Flavobacteriaceae bacterium UBA3179. Taxonomy (GTDB): domain Bacteria; phylum Bacteroidota; class Bacteroidia; order Flavobacteriales; family Flavobacteriaceae; genus Marixanthomonas. Next base: position 105,679 of record DEXR01000038.1, on the reverse strand, counting down.
GGTGAAATATCTGCGGCTAAAGCATTAGAAGTTTCTTCTAATATAGGTCTGGCGACCATAATTGATGAAGCCTATTCTGAAAATCCAGAACAGTTTATAAATCATTTAAAAGAATGGGATTTAGATAAGCGCATAGGCATAAAAATCAAAGGTGAAGGGAAGCCTGTAATTCCAGGGCCAGGGCATGAATTATGGAGTAAAAACGCCCTTCCTTCTATAGCCTATGGTTATAACTTAAGATTGACTCCTCTTCAAACCTTGGCTTTCTATAATGCAATCGCCAACGATGGTATTATGGTTAAACCAAGGTTTATTAAAGAAATAAGAGCCTGGAACCAAGAAGTGGAAATATTTGAAACTGAAGTCGTAAACGATCAAATTTGTTCTGAAGAAACCTTACATGAAATTCGAGACATTCTTAAAAACATTGTAAGGCGAGGAACAGGAAAACCTTTGTATTCTAAATATTTCTCCATGGCTGGAAAAACTGGAACAGCTCGTACGGAATACTGGATGGATGATTGGGAAAAAGACCGTCGGTACATTTCCTCTTTCTCAGGTTATTTTCCAGCTGATAACCCAAAATATTCTTGCATTGTAGTGATTCATAAGCCTAGTACTAAAAAAGGGTACTATGGAGCCGATGTTACGGGGCCAGTTTTTAAACGTATCGCCCAGAAAATCTTTACCGAGTCACCATTAGTTGCTGAGATAGCTAATGTAGATGAAGAGGATCCAATTTTAGAAAAAGATTACGAAACCTATTATCCAAAAGCACAAGCACACTATACTAAAGTTCCTAATGTGAAGGGAATGGCAGGAATGGATGCGGTTTCATTATTAGAAAATTTAGGCTTAAAAGTACAAACAGTAGGAAACGGCACTGTAGCCGATCAATCTATAGCCTCTGGTGAAGCTTTAAAAAGCGGCCAGCAAATAACCTTAAAATTATCGTGATAGTGTTAAAAGACATACTCTATAAAATTCCAATCGAAAAAACGATAGGAAGCACAGCTGTGGCTGTTCGGAATATAGAATTCGATTCACGAAACGTTGGGCTTAATGATGTTTTTGTTGCCATAAAAGGAACAGTCTCAGATGGTCATGATTATATTCTAAAAGCTTCGGAACAAGGAGCACTGGTTATTATTTGTGAAACCCTTCCTGAAACGATTATCAATGGTATAACCTACGTTCAGGTAGCCGATTCACATAAAGCATTGGCAATTTTGGCTGCCAATTATTATGAAAACCCTTCTGAAAACATAAAACTGGTCGGCATTACAGGAACGAACGGTAAAACCACCATTTCAACCTTATTGTACGATTTGTTTACAGCTGCAGGCTATAAAACAGGGCTTATTTCTACAGTTAAAGTAATGGTGGATGACACCCGTTACGAAGCAAAACGAACCACACCAGATTCGCTTACCATAAACCGTTATTTACAAGAAATGGTTGAAGCCGGTGTTGAATATTGCTTTATGGAAGTGAGCTCGCACGGTATTCATCAAAAACGTACCGAAGGCCTTCACTTTGCGGGTGGGATTTTCACCAACCTCACGCACGAGCATTTAGATTACCACAAAGATTTTAAAGAATACCGAGACGTTAAAAAGAAATTCTTTGATCAGTTGCCAAAATCGGCTTTTGCTTTGACGAATGCAGATGATAAAAATGGAGCAGTTATGCTTCAGAACACAAATGCAAAAAAATATACCTACGCCTTAAAAAGCTACGCAGATTATAAAGCGCAAATACTGGAAAATAATTTTACCGGTTTGTTGCTGAACATTAATAACAATGAGATTTGGGTAAAACTAATTGGGGCATTTAATGCCTACAATATGTTGGCCATTTTTGGAGCTGCAGATATTTTAGGAATGGAAACACTAGAACTGCTTCAACTTATGAGCACATTAGAAAGTGTAGATGGACGGTTTCAGTATCTAATTTCAGAAAAAAAGATAACTGCTATTGTTGATTATGCACATTCGCCAGATGCTTTAAAAAATGTGTTGGAGACCATTAACAGCATTCGCACCGGAAATGAAGAATTGATAACCGTAGTAGGTTGCGGCGGTGATCGTGATGCAACAAAACGCCCTATAATGGGCAAAATCGCTGCCACATTAAGTACAAAAGTGATCTTTACTAGCGATAATCCGCGCACGGAATCCCCTGAGAAAATTGTAGAAGAAGTAGAAGCGGGTGTTCCTGCTGAGCATTTCAAAAAAACGGTTTCGATTACCAATAGAAAACAAGCGATTAAAAATGCCTGCCAAATGGCGAATGAAAACGACATTATATTAATTGCCGGAAAAGGGCATGAAACCTATCAAGAGATTAATGGAGAGCGAATAGATTTTGACGACTTTAAAATAGTAAACGAATTTTTAACCGTCCTAAATAAATAACCATGCTGTATTACTTGTTCGAATATTTAGAAAAAGAATACCAGTTCCCAGGGGCTAGCCTTTTTGAGTTTATCACATTCCGGGCAGCTTTGGCGGTTATTTTATCACTTTTCATTGCAACGGTTTACGGGAAAAAAATAATCAAGTATTTGCAACGCAAGCAAATGGGAGAGCAAATCCGTGATTTAGGTCTGGAAGGACAAAACGAAAAAGCTGGTACCCCAACCATGGGTGGTGTTATTATCATTTTGGCAACTTTGGTTCCTGTTTTATTATTTGCCAAGTTGGAGAATATCTACGTGATTATGTTGATTGTCACCACACTTTGGATGGGGATCATTGGTTTTATTGATGACTACCTTAAAAAGTTTAAGAATGATAAAGCTGGGTTACCGGGGAAATTCAAAATTATAGGTCAAATTGGTTTAGGAATTTTCGTAGGGGTGACAATGTATATGCATCCAGATGTTACGGTAAAACGAAAAATAATTAAGCCTACAAACAATACAGAAGTAGTAGCTCAAAATACACCGCAGGAAGAGTTTAACCCAGAAGAAAAAACCTTATTAACAACGATTCCTTTTATTAAACAAAATGAGTTTAATTATGAAAAACTGATTAGCTGGGCAGGAGAAGGATACACAAAATATGTATGGATCATCTTTATCCCGATCGTCATATTTATAATCACAGCCGTTTCAAACGGAGCTAATCTTACGGATGGAATTGATGGCTTAGCGGCAGGTTCTTCTGCTATTATTGGGATTACCCTCGCCATTTTTGCGTGGGTATCTGGTAACGTGATTTTTTCAGATTATCTGAACATTATGTACATTCCAAATACGGGCGAACTAACCATATTTATTACAGCCTTTGTAGGGTCACTCATTGGGTTTTTGTGGTACAATGCGTATCCAGCTCAAGTATTTATGGGCGACACAGGAAGTTTGACCATTGGAGGAATTATAGCCGTTATGGCAATTGCTATTCGAAAAGAGTGGCTAATACCTATTCTATGCGGAATTTTCTTAATGGAAAATCTTTCGGTGGTATTACAAGTTGGGTGGTTTAAATACACAAAGAAGAAATTTGGTGAAGGGAGGCGTATTTTCAGAATGTCACCGCTACACCACCATTATCAGGTAAAAGGATTTCACGAGAGTAAAATTGTTACCCGATTTTGGATTATAGGAATTTTTCTAGCGATCCTGACGATTGTTACGCTTAAAATTAGATAGCAATGGCAGGACGGTTAGTGATTTTAGGGGCCGGTGAAAGTGGAGTGGGAACGGCTTTGTTAGGAAAGAAAAAAGGATTTGAAGCCTTTGTTTCAGACTTCGGAAAAATAAAGGAAACGTATAAACAAGTTCTTTTACATAATGAGATTGAGTGGGAAGAAGAAGGTCATACTGAAGATAAAGTGCTTTCGGCAGATATTGTAATGAAAAGCCCGGGAATTCCCGATACGGCTAAAATTGTTGCAAAACTGAGAGAAAAGGGCGTAAAAGTGATTTCTGAAATTGAATTTGCTTCAACATATACCGAAGCAACCATCGTAGGGATTACCGGAAGCAATGGAAAAACCACAACCGCAACGCTAACTTATGAAGTACTTAAAAACGGCGGCTTGAATGTCGCTTTGGGTGGAAACATAGGAAAAAGTTTTGCAAAGCAGGTTTCCGAAGAAAAGTTTACAAGCTATGTGTTGGAGTTAAGTAGCTTTCAATTGGACGGAATTGAAACATTTAAACCACATATAGCTGTTTTAACCAACATTACGCCAGATCATTTAGATAGGTATGATCACGATTTCAGTAAATATATTGCTGCAAAATTTAGAATAGCAATGAATCAAACAGCTGACGATTATTTTATTTATGATGCAGATGATGAAGTGATAAAAAAATGGCTCTCTGAGCACCCAATACAATCTCGATTACTGCCTTTTTCAGCTAAAAAAGAATTGAAACAAGGAGCATATATAAAAAACAACGAAATAATAATAACAATAGATAATAACCAATTTACTATGCCAATCTCAACGTTAGGTTTACAAGGAGAACACAATACCAAGAATGCAATGGCGGCCTCGACTGTCGCTAAACTTTTAAAGATAAGAAAAGCAACGATTCGCGAATCGATGGAAAGCTTTCAAGGTGTTGAACATCGCCTTGAAAAAGTATTAAAAATTAATAATGTTATGTACGTCAACGACTCTAAAGCCACTAATGTGAACGCCACATTTTATGCGTTGGACAGTATGGAAAGTCCAACTGTTTGGATAGTTGGTGGTGTAGATAAAGGAAACGATTACTCGGATTTACTTCCGTTGGTAAACGAAAAAGTAAAAGCCATTGTTTGTTTAGGAATTGACAATGAAAAATTAACCAAGCAGTTTGGAAACATCGTCGATATGATGGTAGAAACACAATCCATGCAAGAAGCAGTCCAAATAGCATATCGCTTAGCAGAAAGAGGTGATAATGTATTATTGTCACCAGCTTGCGCAAGCTTCGATTTGTTTACAAACTACGAAGATAGAGGGAGACAATTTAAAGAGTCAGTAAGACTTTTATAAAGAATAAGAAGAATACCAATGCGGGAAATATTTCAACATATTAAAGGGGATCGAGTGATTTGGGCTACTGTGGCGCTATTGGCTGTGTTTTCCTTTTTGCCTGTATATAGCGCCAGTAGTAATTTGGCCTATTTATATGGAGACGGAAGCACCTTGCCGTATTTACTTAAACATTTTGCACATCTGTTGTTAGGGTTTGCCATTTTATATGGCGTGCATAAAATCCCATTTCATTATTTTAGAGGTCTGTCCATTATTGCGTTGCCATTGGTTGTGGTATTGTTATTATTAACGTTAGGACAAGGAACAACTATTGATGGAGCAAATGCCAGTCGCTGGATACGTGTTCCCTTTGTGGGCGTTACCTTTCAAACTTCTACATTGGCAGCTGTAGTATTATTAACTTATGTAGCCCGGTATTTATCTAAAATTAAAGAGGAAACTGTAACTTTTAAAGAAACGTTGCTTCCGCTTTGGGTGCCTGTATTTATAGTATTGGCATTAATTCTTCCAGCTAACTTTTCAACCACGGCCATCATATTTGCAATGGTAGTTGTATTAGTGTTTGTAGGAGGATATCCAATTAAATATTTAGGGATCATTTTAGGTGCAGGGTTATTGTGTTTAACCTTGTTTGTCTTGACTGCAAAAGCATTTCCAGGGGTATTTCCAAATAGGGTAGATACGTGGATAAGCCGAGTAGAAAACTTTACTGACGGAGAAGATACCGAGGCAGATTATCAGATTGAAAAAGCAAAAATAGCTATTGCTTCTGGAGGAATTACAGGATTAGGTCCTGGTAAAAGTGTTCAGAAAAACTTTTTACCGCAATCCTCTTCCGATTTTATTTACGCGATTATAGTTGAAGAATTTGGCTTAGTTGGAGCACTATTTTTAATGTCATTATACCTGTTTTTGTTATTCAGATTGGTAATTGTGGCACATAAATCGACTTCTGTTTTCGGTAAACTATTGGTCATTGGAGTAGGCTTGCCCATTGTGTTTCAGGCATTGATCAACATGGCTGTTGCTGTGGAACTGTTCCCAGTAACAGGGCAAACATTACCGTTGGTTAGTAGCGGTGGTAGCTCTATTTGGATGACGTGCTTAGCAATAGGAATGGTATTGAGCGTAAGTGCCAATAGGCAAATAAAGAAAGAAAAAGAAGAACGGGAAGAAAACCCATTAGATATTTTAAGTGAAACCATATAAATTCATCATATCAGGCGGCGGAACCGGAGGACATATCTATCCGGCAATTGCCATTGCAGACGAACTTCAGCAAAGGTATCCTGAAGCAGAATTTCTGTTTGTTGGCGCCAAAGATCGCATGGAGATGGAGAAAGTACCACAAGCTGGTTACAAAATTGAAGGATTATGGATTTCAGGATTGCAGCGAAAAATCAGTTTAAAAAACTTGATGTTTCCTTTTAAATTGATTTCAAGTTTATTGAAGTCTAGAAGAATTTTAAAAAAATTTAAACCTACTGTTGCTATTGGAACAGGAGGGTATGCAAGTGCACCGTTATTACGAAGTGCTTCACAGAAGGGAATTCCTTGTTTAATTCAAGAGCAGAATAGCCATGCGGGAATTACAAACAAATGGTTGAGTAGCAAAGCGAATGCTATTTGTGTAGCCTATAACAAGATGGAGAAGTTTTTCCCTTCTGAAAAAATAGTGTTTACTGGAAATCCGGTACGACAAGATTTAATTGATATTTCTGAAAAAAGAGGTGAAGCACAACAGTTTTTCAATTTGGATGGAAATAAAAAAACATTGTTGGTGTTAGGCGGAAGTTTAGGTGCCAAAAAGATCAATGAGCTTATAAATACTTCGCTTTTATTTTTTGAAGAAAAAAACGTTCAGGTAATCTGGCAGTGCGGGAAGTTTTATGAAGAAACTTATAAAAACAAATCTACTGAAACGACTCAAGTTCATGCGTATTTAAATAGGATGGATTTGGCGTATGCCGCGGCAGATATTATTATTTCAAGAGCAGGCGCTTTATCGGTTTCCGAATTATGTTTGGTAGGGAAACCGGTGATTTTTATTCCATCGCCTAACGTGGCAGAAGATCACCAAACTAAAAATGCGCAAGCTGTTTCAGAAAATAATGCGGCTATTTTGTTAAAAGAAAATCAATTGGAGGACCATTTTGAAAGGAATTTTTCAGCTTTGCTTTCTTCCGAAGAAAAGCAAAAAGAACTTTCTGAAAACATAAAAAAAATGGCAAAACCAAATGCCACGAAAGATATTGTTAGAGAAATTGAAAAGCTAATTTCTAAACAAAAAACGAGTTATTAAATGAAGCATTTAGATAACATAGAAACACTTTATTTTATCGGTATCGGCGGTATCGGGATGAGTGCGTTAGCTCGTTATTGCAAGTTAAAAGGCTATGATGTTTTGGGGTATGATAGAACGGAAAGTACTATTACCGAAACGTTAGAGAAAGAAGATATTTCGGTTTCATTTACAGATTCGATAGAGTCGATTTCAAAAAATAACTTTGATAAAGAGACAACCTTGGTGGTCAATACGCCTGCTGTTAAACAAAACAACATCTTGTCTTGGTTTCAAAAAGAAGATTATAAAATTGTAAAACGAGCAGTATTACTAGGCGAAGTAACAAAGGAAACTTTTTGTTTAGCCGTTGCCGGAACCCACGGAAAAACAACAACTTCTGCTATTTTGGGTCATTTATTAGCTGAAACAGGAATGGCAGTTACAGCATTTCTAGGTGGTATTTCTGAAAATTATAACTCAAATTTCATCTCAAACGGCACGTTAATAACGGTGGTTGAAGCTGACGAGTTTGACCGTTCTTTCATGCAGTTACGCCCAGATATTGCTTGTATTACTTCTATGGATCCCGACCATTTAGATGTTTATGGCGATGTTTCAGAATTTGAAAAAACATTTAAGGATTTTGCTGCTTTGGTTTCTGAAAAAGACCATCTATTACTTAAAAAGGGTTTGCCTTTAAAAGGAAATACTGTTGGGATTGAGGAAGAGGCAGATTATGAGGCACAAAATGTTCGAATTGAAAATGGCGGCTATGTTTTCAATTTGAAAACACCAACAAGAGTATTAAAAGATTTAAAATTTTTCCTTCCTGGAAAACATAACCTACATAATGCTGTAACAGCTCTGGGTATGGCGATTTTAGCAGGTTCCCCAACCCGTCGCCTACCCGAAGCGTTGCAAAGTTTTAAAGGAGTGCAGCGTCGATTTTCTTATAAAATTAAAACCGATGATCTGGTATTGATTGATGATTATGCCCATCACCCTACCGAATTAAATGCATTATACCAAGCTGTAACCGAAATGTACCCTGAAGAGGAGAAATTGATTGTTTTTCAGCCACATCTTTTTAGCCGAACAAGAGATTTTGCTGATGGATTTGCTGAAAGCTTGTCAAAATTTGATGAGATAATCTTGTTAGATATCTATCCTGCGAGAGAAGAACTGATGGAGGGAATTACTTCAAAATGGTTGTTAGAAAAGATTGATTCAAATAAAAAAAGATTGGTTTCAAAAGTGGATTTAGCACAGAGGATAAAAGACTCAAACTGTAAGATAAAAGTGATGGCAGGTGCTGGAGATATAGGAGTTGAAGTGGATAAAGTGAAAAAATATTTAGAGAATGAAGCGTAGTTGGGAGTACATAAAATTTGTATTGCTATTTGGCTTAGTTGTTTTTTTATTCAGCTTTACCAAACAACGAAATAGTAGCAGAAATCTAACAAAAACCAACATAGAATTTTTAGATGAAGGCGTCCCTTTTATTACTCGTAATACAGTTAATAAATTGTTGATACAAAATTACGACAGTGTTACGAGCATCCGAAAAGAAAAGGTAGTTTTGAAAGAAGTGGAGTCTCGTTTGCTTGAGAATGAAATGATACGCAATGCAGACGTGTTTATAAGCTTAAATGGAACACTTGGAGCTAAAATAACACAAAGAAAACCGTTAGGTAGAGTGGCTGCTTCACCAGATTATTACATTGATGATGAGGGAAAAAAAATGCCTTTGTCTTCGGTTTATACAGCAAGAGTGCCATTGATAACTGGAGTTGCAAAATCCAATTTCAATGATTTAACCCCATTATTAATTGCAATAAACCAAGACCCGTTTATGAAAAGTAGCATAGTAGGGCTAGAGTTTCAACAAAATGGAGAAATTGTATTACGGTTGCGAAAACATGATTTTAAAGTGCTCTTTGGAAAACCAAAAGCCATAGCCAATAAGTTTCAGAACTTTAAGGCATTTTATAAGAAAACAAAACAAGATAATAAGCTTTCAAGCTATAAGTTGGTCAATTTACAATTTGGGGACCAAGTAGTAGCAACAAAAATTTAAGCGATGGAAAACGAGAACATAGCTGTAGGATTAGATATTGGGACCACAAAGATAGTTGCCATGATTGGTCGTAAAAATGAGTATGGTAAAATGGAAATTTTGGGAGTAGGAAGGTCTAAAAGTCTAGGTGTACATAGAGGTGTAGTAAACAATATTACTCAAACTATACAGTCCATACAACAAGCTGTGCAAGATGCTGAAACGTCTTCAGGAATGAAGATTGACAATGTAATGGTAGGTATTGCTGGTCAACATATACGAAGTCTACAACATAGTGATTATATAACCCGCAGTGACAGCGATGAAGTAATTGACGAAGCAGATATTGAACGTCTTTGTAACCAAGTGCATAAGCTAGTTATGTTACCTGGTGAAGAAATAATCCACGTACTTCCGCAAGATTTTAAAGTAGACGGTCAAGCTGAAATAAAGGAGCCAATCGGCATGTACGGGGGGCGTTTAGAGGCTAATTTCCACGTAGTGGTAGGTCAGGTTTCCTCAATCAGAAATGTAGGAAGGTGTATAAAAAGTGCTGGTTTAAATCTTTCGGCGATTACTTTAGAGCCGTTGGCTTCGGCAAATGCAGTGTTGAGCAGGGAAGAAAAAGAAGCTGGTGTAGCGCTAATAGATATAGGTGGCGGGACAACAGATTTAGCCATTTTTAAAGATGGGATTATTCGTCACACAGCAGTTATCCCTTTTGGGGGTGGTGTAATAACAGAAGATATAAAAGAAGGTTGTTCCATTATTGAAAAACAAGCCGAATTACTGAAAATCAAATTTGGATCTGCCTGGCCAGGTGAGAATAAAGAAAACGAAATAGTTTCTATACCAGGTTTGCGAGGAAGAGAGCCTAAAGAAATTACACTTAAAAATCTTTCAAAAATAATTCATGCACGAGTTGTTGAAATTATTGAACAAGTGTACTTAGAGATAAAAAATTACGGTCACGAAGAACAAAAGAAAAAATTAATCGCAGGGATTGTATTAACTGGTGGCGGTGCACAATTACAGCATTTAAAGCAACTCGTAGAATATATAACTGGAATGGATACGCGTATTGGATATCCAAATGAACATTTAGCAGGTGGTAGCGATGATGAAACCACAAGTCCAACTTATGCTACAGCTGTAGGATTGGTACTTAGCAGTATTAATAATCAAGAGAAAAAACAGCAAAAGCAGCAAGAAAAACAAGTTGAGGCTTCTGAAACAATTGAAAAAGATGATGTTGATCCATCAACCACTAAAGAAGAAAAAGAGCAACCCAAAGAACGCAAACGTTTTCTAGATAAATGGGCTGAAAAGTTCAAAGAATTTTTAGATAACGCAGAATAAAAAATAAAAAAAAGAAAAAGGAACCTCACAAAAATAAATAATTATGAGCAGCAACACAGATTTTGATAACATTTCGTTCGATCTGCCTAAAAACCAATCAAATGTCATTAAGGTAATTGGCGTTGGTGGTGGTGGTAGCAATGCAATCAATCATATGTTCAACCAAGGAATTAAAGGGGTTGATTTTGTGATTTGCAATACCGATGCACAAGCACTTGAAAACAGTTCAGTACCCATTAAAATACAATTAGGTGTTTCCTTGACCGAAGGGTTGGGTGCAGGAGCAAACCCGCAAATAGGGGAACAGTCCGCTATGGAAAGTATGGAAGAAATTAAAGGTATGCTCACTACAAATACCAAAATGATTTTCATCACGGCCGGAATGGGTGGTGGTACAGGTACAGGGGCAGCGCCTATTATAGCTAAAATGGCGAAAGAGTTGGATATTCTAACCGTTGGAATTGTTACTATCCCGTTTCAGTTTGAAGGAAAAACACGTAACGAACAAGCTCAAATTGGGGTGGAGAAATTACGTCAAAACTGTGATTCTCTAATTGTTATAAACAACAACAAACTACGAGAGGTATACGGAAATCTTGGTTTTAAAGCTGGTTTTTCAAAAGCAGACGAAGTACTTGCCACAGCTGCACGTGGTATTGCTGAAGTTATAACACACCACTATACACAAAACATTGACTTGCGTGATGCCAAAACAGTACTTGCCAATAGCGGTACTGCTATAATGGGCAGTGCAAGTGCAACTGGAGCAAAACGAGCAAGTGAGGCTATAGGTAAAGCTCTAGATTCTCCATTATTGAATGACAATAAAATAAAAGGTGCCAAAAACGTATTGTTGCTTATCGTTTCAGGTAGCGAAGAAATCACCATTGATGAAATAGGTGAAATAAGTGACCATATTCAAGACGAAGCGGGTCATAGCGCCAATATTATTATGGGTGTAGGGGAAGATCCAGAACTCGAAGGAGCTATTGGTATTACCGTTATTGCTACCGGATTTAATGCGGAACAACAAGACGATATTGTAAATACTGAAAGTAAAAAAATTATTCATACACTTGAAGAAGAGCAGAAAGCAGAACAAGATTTATCTGTAAAGCAAGGTGCAACCCGTGTTGAATTGCCTAAAAAAGATAAGCCTGTAAAAGAGGAAAAACCAATCATTAAACATACTTTATTTGAAGAAGAGGAGGTTGAAGATAAAATGCCACCGGTTTCTGAAGTAAAAAAGCCAAAAACTGAAGCATCACTTCCTTTTGAAGGATATGTAGAAACGTCAGAACTGTTGAAAAACATAGATGTTTCTTACGAAGAGATTGATATTCATCATATTGCAGAGTTTGAGCAATTGGTGATTAATGAAATGGATGTAAATGATTTTGTAATTGTAGAACCTAATAAGAATATTCAGAAAAAAGAAGAAACGCCTATTTCTGAAAACACTGAACAAAAACAAAAATCAGTTTCAGAAAATGAGGATCAGATGCTTATGTTCGATCTTCCGGTAAACCCTGTTTCAGATTCAAGTAAAAGGTATAGAAAAGAAGAGGAGGATCAAGAAACGTTGACATCAGATGTTGAAGATATAAAAGTGAACGATCATGTAGAGGTAATACCAGTTACTGAATTTTCAAATGAAGGCGTAAAGCGATACAGCTTAGACGACTATCAAGAGAAAGAAGAAGAACTTTTAAATGCGAAACCTAATGCCAAAACAGATAAAGCGGCAGAAGAAGAGTTAGTTTTTGAAAAGAAGACAGTTGCACCTGTTGAAGAAGAGAAAGAAGATGAGCTTAATGATACAGTAGACCCATTGAACGCCCCGATTTCAAAGTTGCTAAAAGATCGTACAGAAGAGCGTAAAAAGAAAATGAAAGACTTTAATTATAAATTCAGAAACAGCGGGTCACGCATAGAGGATATTGAAAACCAACCTGCCTATAAAAGAATGGGAATCGATTTAGATGACAAAAGGGATGCTGATGGATCTCTTTCTCGCACGTCAGTAAACAGCGATGACGATGATGATATAGAGTTAAGGAGTAACAATTCTTTTTTGCATGATAATGTAGATTAAAACAGAGTATTTTATTTATAAACCCACAAGGACGCCTTGTGGGTTTTTTTCTTTAGTAATAAAAACATAATAGCTATCTTCGCATACTGTTATAAAAACACACAAAATGAGCTTACAAAAGCAGATAATGAACGCTATGAAAGTAGCAATGAAAGAGAAAGACGCTAATGCCCTAGAAGCATTACGATCAGTAAAATCGGCATTATTATTAGCACAAACTGAAAGCGGTGCTAAGAAAGAGCTTACGGAAGAAGAGGAAGTAAAATTACTTCAAAAACAAGTAAAGCAACGTAAGGATAGCGCTGCAATATATAAAGAACAGGGTAGGGAAGACCTAGCTGAACCTGAATTAAAGCAAGCCGCCATTATTGAAAACTTTTTACCAGCTCAACTAAGTGAAGAAGAGGTGGCTAAAGTTGTAGATGAAATTATTACTCAAACTGGAGCAGAGTCTATGAAAGATATGGGCAAAGTAATGGGAATGGCAAATAAGAAATTAGCTGGACAAGCTGATGGGAAAACCATTTCAGGAATAGTTAAAGCAAGACTTAGTTAATATTAGAAATTTCCCTTTAAAGGAATTGAGGCCGCGTAGTTCAACTGGATAGAATATCAGATTTCGGCTCTGAGGGTTGAGGGTTCGAATCCTTCCGCGGTCACAACATTAGGGTTTGCTATTGCAAGCCCTTTTTTTTATGTTTTATTTTCTTCCAAGAACTGTTTAAGATATCCGTATTTTTCTTTTAAACACTAAATTGAAAATTATGAATAAAAAAGGGGAACGATTGAAATAATAATAGGTAATCCATAGTATGGATTACCTATGTTATGGTATGTTTACTTAAGATTTAAATTAAGGATTGTGGGGTGATATTAAATACAGATTACTAGTTGTAAAAACTACATTCTTTTTAAAATTTATATGTGAAAAAAATTAATGAAAAACACAGTGATTCAGTCCTTTAAGTTGATTTTATGTTAAATATGCCCAATTTAGCTTAATTTTAAATTAACAATTTATTGATATTTTCTAAATCTACTGCCTATAAAAGTTGGAATTCTAAGATTTTATTGGCATTTTTGAAGTTATAATTAAAACAAACAAAAAGATGAAAACAAAACTTAGTGGAATATTGACACTTTTATTAGTGTTAATTGTGCAGTTCACTTTTGCACAGGAAAAATCTATTTCCGGATCGGTGACCGATGATACGGGCTTGCCGCTTCCTGGAGTGAATATTATTATTAAAGGTACCAGTACAGGTACACAAACCGATTTTGATGGTAACTATACCATTGAAGCTGCTCAAGGGCAGACTTTGGTGTATAGTTATGTAGGCTTCCAAAGCCAAGAAATTGCGGTTGGTGCCTCTAACACTATTGATGTAACGTTACAAGCCGGTGCGGAATTGGATGAAGTTGTTGTAACAGCTTTAGGTGTTTCGCGTGAAAAGCAATCCCTGGGTTACGCTACTCAAGAAGTTGCTGGTGAAGACCTTTCAGTTGTAAAAAGTAACAACTTTACTAATGCATTGTCTGGTAAGGTATCTGGTTTGCAAATTAGAAGAAACAACAACTTTGGTGGTTCTACTAACGTTGTTATAAGGGGTAATGCCTCTTTAACTGGAAACAACCAGGCTTTATTTGTTGTAGATGGTGTGCCAATTAGTAACAGGAACACAAACAGTGCGGGTCAATCTCAAGCTTCTGGTAACTATTATGACTACGGTAATGCCGCAGCAGATATTAACCCAGATGACATTGAGTCTATTAACGTACTTAAAGGTGCTGCCGCTTCTGCATTATATGGATCGCGTGCTGCTAACGGTGTGATTATCATAACTACTAAAAAAGGTAGTAAAGCAAAAGGATTAGGGGTTACTGTAAACTCTGGAGCTACTTTTGGTTTTGTTGATAAAAGTACATTTGCCGAGTATCAAGATCAATACGGTGCTGGTTACGGACAGTACTGGACTTCTGAAGATATTGATGGAGACGGTATAGACGATCAGGTTTCTAATTATCTTGATGATGCATCTTATGGTCCTGCTTTTGACCCTAACTTATATGTTTTTCAGTGGGACTCTTTCGATCCTGCATCACCAAACTATAGAACAAGAACGCCATGGACCTATGCTGAAAACGGCCCTATAACTTTCTTTGAAACTCCTATTACCCTTTCAAACTCTGTTTCTATTTCCAACGGAATGGAAGGAGGTTCTTATAGAATGTCTTATACTAAATTGGATCAATCAGGTTTGTTGCCTAACAGTCAGTTAGACAGACATAACTTTATTTTAAGTGGAACGTATGATGTAAACGATAAGCTTACAGTTAGTGGTTTTGCTAATTATATTAAAACAGACGCTTTAGGACGTAACTCTACTGGATACAGTGATAACGTAGTAGGTAATATGAAGCAATGGTGGCAAACTAACGTTGATATTAAAGCACAAAGAGATATTTACTTTCAAACAAGAAGAAACATATCTTGGAACCCAGGTTCTTCTGAGCCAGGTGCTTCACCAATTTACTGGGATAACCCATATTGGACACGTTACGAAAACTACCAAAATGATGGAAGAAGCCGTTTTATTGGTAACTTTGAGCTTAACTATGAACTTGCTGATTGGGTAAATGTAACAGGACGTGTTTCTACAGATACCTATAATGAACAACAAGAGGAAAGAAGAGCTGTTGGTTCGGTTCCATCAAGATTTGGAGTTTCTAGAGGAAATGTTGATTCTGGTTACTTACGTAGAGATATCACAGCTACAGAAACTAACTATGACTTAATGTTCAATTTTGATACCGATATATCTGAAAGCATTAGTCTTGCTGGTATTTTAGGTACAAATATTAGAAGAAATGAGTATAACTCATTAACATCTTCTACATCTGGAGGATTAATTGTTCCTGGTTTGTATTCATTACAAAACAGTGCAGGGCCTTTACCTAACCCAGTTGAAACTGCTCAAAAAATAGGTGTGGATGGTGTATATGCCAGTGCATCTTTAGGATTTGGAAATACTGTATATGTTGATGGTACTATAAGAAGAGATAATTTCTCAACTTTACCAGAAGACAATAGTTCATTCTACTATCCATCTGTTTCTACCAGTTTTGTGTTCAGTAAGTTATTGGATGTGAATGCTATTAGCTTCGGTAAATTACGTTTGAACTATGCAGAAGTTGGTAACGGTGCACCATTTGACAGATTAGTTGACACTTTTACTATTAACAATGACATAGGTACATCTGTACCAAGTACAAGTAACAACCCAAATTTAAGACCTGAGACAACTAAAAGTTATGAAGCTGGTCTTGAAATGAGATTTGCAAACAACAGACTTGGTTTTGATGTTGCATACTATCAATCAAACTCTATTGATCAAATTGTTACTGTACCCGTTTCTGCCGCAACTGGTTATACAGGTAAACTGTTAAATGCTGGTGAGATAGAAAACAAGGGTATTGAAGTTTCCTTAAATGCTACACCTATCAAAACAGATGATTTTAGCTGGATGATAAATGCAAACTTTACTAAAAATGAAAGTGAAGTGGTTGCACTTCCAGATGGTATCGAAACTCTACAATTGGGTAGTTTCCAAGGTGGTGTTACCATCAACGCAGTGTTAGGTGAGCCTTATGGTGTAATTTATGGTACAGACTATGAGTACTTAGATGGACAAAGAGTGGTTGAAGATGGATATTATGCAACAACTGGTACTTCTAATAATGTATTGGGAGACACTAACCCAGACTGGTTAGCTGGTATTTCAAATACCTTCACGTATAAAGATCTTTCTTTTAGTTTCTTAATTGATATTCAGGAAGGTGGAAGCATAT
>DEXR01000038.1:85432-88963 GCA_002364245.1 Flavobacteriaceae bacterium UBA3179 | reverse complement strand
TATTATGGACAAGCAACAGGTATTTACAAAGACACAGCATTTACTAATGATCTTGGTAACCCTGTGAGAAACTCAATCGAAAATGGCGGTGGTTTTATTAACCCAGGTGTTAACCCTGACGGAACACCAAACACAACCAGAATTCCAGGTGATGGATTTGGTTCATTTGGATATGCTGCCTACCCGAATGCTGAATTTGTTTACGATGCTAGTTATATAAAACTAAGACAAGTGTCTCTTACCTATAGCATGCCATCAAAGTATTTAGACAATACTTTTATGACAGGTTTATCGTTTAGCCTTACAGGTTCAAACTTATGGATAATTGATAAAAACTTACCGTATGCAGATCCTGAAGCAGGATTAAGCTCAGGTAACCTACAAGGTTATACAACAGGGGCGTTGCCAACTACCCAAGATTACGGGTTTAATATTAAAGCACAATTTTAATACATAATAACAATGAAGAAATTAATTTTAATACTAGTAACGGCACTGATAGCCGTGTCGTGTTCAGATAATATTGAAGATCTGAACCAAAATATAAAAGATCCTACATCGGTAAGTGGTGAAAGTCTATTCGCTTCAGCTCAAAAACAATTGGCTGATCAAATAGTGACACCAAACGTTAACCTTAACAATTTAAGGTTATGGGTGCAACATTTACAAGAAACCACATATCCTGATGAAAGTAGATACGATCAAATAACAAGATCTATTCCTGATAATCACTGGAGAGAAATGTACAGAGATGTACTAAAAGATTTAGATCAAGCAGCTATAAATATAGAAGCTACGAATAATGATTTAACCAATGATTTAAAGCCAAATAAATTGGCCATAATTGAAATACTTAAAGTGTATGCTTTTAGTAACTTAGTAGAAACATATGGTGATGTGCCTTATTCTGAAGCATTGGATATTGACAACTTATTGCCTAAGTATGATGATGGCTTAACTGTTTATAAAGACCTTATTACAAGGTTAAACAGTGCCATTGGTTCATTAAATACGGGAGTTGGAAGTTTTTCAAGTGATAATGATTTGATTTACGCTGGAGATGTAGCAAGCTGGAAAAAGTTTGCAAATACACTAAAACTACGTATGGGTATCACATTATCTGATGTAGAACCAGGACTTTCTCAATCAACTGTTGAGTCTGCTGTAACTTCAGGAGTTTTTACGAGTAATGCTGATAATGCTGGTTATGCTTATTCATCTGCGGCTCCTAACAACAACCCTGTAAATAATAACTTAGTATTAAGTGGTCGTAACGACTATGTTGCAGGGCAAACTATTGTTGATATTATGAATGGATTAGACGATCCACGTAGAGAAACTTATTTCACTACTGTTGATGGAGAGTATATAGGTGGTCCTATTGGGGCTCAGACCGTATATTCAGACTATTCTCACGTTGCTGACCCAATAAAAGAAGCTACCTTCCCAGGTGTATTATTATCTTATGTGGAAGCAGAGTTTTTAATGTCAGAAGCAGCTGCAAGAGGATATTCAGTAGGTGGTGATGCCGAAAGTCATTATGTTGCTGGTATTACAGCATCTTTTGACTATTGGGGTGCCACTGGTCTTGAAGATTACTTAGCTATGCCAAGCGTAGATTATACAAGTGCATTAGGTACTAGTGAATCTTCTCCAGCTTGGAAACAAGTAGTTGGGACACAATCTTGGATTGCATTGTACAACAGATCTTTTGCTCCTTATTTATCAGTACGCCGTTTAGACTATCCTGAATTAGTAGAGCCGATTATGGCCGAAACAGGATTCCCTAATCGATACTTTTATCCAGTAGGAGAGCAAACCTTAAATGGTACTAACTATGATGCTGCAGCAAGTGCTATTGGAGGTGATACTGCAGAAAACCAATTGTTTTGGGATAAAAACTAATAACTAAATTAGTTAATTATATATGAAGCCCTGAAGGTTTAACCTTCAGGGCTTTTTTATTTCGTACATATTATACTATCAGAATTAATTTTAAGTTATCATATGAAGCGCTTGTTTATCATTAGTCTTGAAGTATTTCATGGAAATTTTTTTATTTATAAAAACAGAAGATACATTTCAATGGTTGGCGCCCTACGGGTATTTGATAGTATCACTTGGTTTTGTTTTCTTTTTGTTCCGTGTCTTTGAAAATTGGTATGCCAATTTAAAAAATAGACCATTATATAGACAGTTTTTCGTTTATAGAACATTGAATAAAGAACAGGTACTTCTACTTGAACAAGACTTCTCTTTTTATAATGACCTTTCAACAAAGCATCGAAAACAATTTCAACATCGTGTTGTCACGTTTATTTCTGAAAAGAAATTTATTGGCAGACAAAAATTAGAGGTAAGCGGTACTATGAAATTACTAATAGCTGCAACTGCTTGCATGCTTAGCTTTGGAAGAAAAAATTATAAATATGACTTAATTGATTATATTTTAGTATATCCAGATGAATTTTATAGCGCTGCAAACAAAACAAACCATAAAGGTGAGTTTAACCCAAGGGAAAAGGCACTGGTACTGTCCTGGAAAGATTTTGAAAAAGGATATCAAATTACGAATGATAACTTTAATTTAGGCATCCACGAATTTATGCACGCCATGCAATTGGAAGCAAGGCAAAGTCGTGATGTTGATTCTATTAGGTTTCAGAAGCAATTTCAGAATATACTGAAACAGTTGACCAATCAAGAACTGAAGGATACACTTGATAAAACGCGTTACTTTAGAAAGTATGCATTTACAAATCAATATGAATTTATGGCTGTATTGGCCGAATATTTTATAGAATCACCAGCAGAATTTAAAACGCATTTTCCAAAATTGTATGAATACACCAAGAAACTTCTCAATTTTACTTTTGCTGGGTATTGATTTTCTTTGAAATTGACTCGGCTATTACTTTCGCATGAATCCGAGAATTTTCAATAAACCACTTATGGGTTTCCAAGCCGCCACAAATAAC
Organism: Flavobacteriaceae bacterium UBA3179; assembly: GCA_002364245.1. GTDB lineage: Bacteria > Bacteroidota > Bacteroidia > Flavobacteriales > Flavobacteriaceae > Marixanthomonas. The sequence continues at coordinate 85,985 of DEXR01000038.1, read as the reverse complement.
GCCAGCTAAATATAAGTTAGCAACATTGGTCTCCATTGTTTCGGGATTGTATTTGGGAAAATATTTTCCTTCTTTAGACAACTCGATGCCTAGTGTTTCCAGAAAAGCAAAATCTGGGCGATACCCAGTCAATGCGATAACAAAATCGTTGGGAACAGTTATTACTCCCTCAGGTGTATCAATTATTACTTCGGTTTCCTTAATCTCTTTAATTTCTGAATTAAAAAAAGCTTTAATGCTTCCTTCTTCAATTCTATTTTCAATATCGGGCTTTACCCAGTATTTTACACGTTCACCAATTGTGGCACCTCGAACCACCATAGTTACATCACCACCTTTACGCCAAATTTCCAATGCAGCATCTACAGATGAATTGCTCGCTCCAACAACAATGCTTTTTTGCATCACGTACGGATGTGCTTCCTTGTAATAATGCGAAACCTTTGGTAAGTTTTCTCCAGGGATATTCAATAGTTTGGGAATATCATAAAAACCAGTGCTTACGACTACGCTTTTTACACGGTAATTATTTTTTTCTGAAGTAACACTAAAA
>DEXR01000038.1:72947-85215 GCA_002364245.1 Flavobacteriaceae bacterium UBA3179 | reverse complement strand
TTGTTTGAAGTAGCTACCCGTCGGTAATATTCTAGCGCTTCGTTGCGAGTGGGTTTTGGGTTGTTGCTAATAAAAGGAATGCCGTCAATTTCTAATTTTTCTGAAGTGGAAAAAAAGGTCATGTTCAGCGGGTAGTTGTAAAGAGAGTTTGTTAGTGTCCCTTTCTCAATCACGATATAATCTAAATTGTGTTTTTTGCATTCAAGGGCGCAAGCAATCCCTATTGGGCCAGCGCCTATAATGAGGACATCTTTTTCGGTAGTCAATGTGTTGCTTTTATTGCAAAGATAAGAAAAGCCTGCTTGGTTACCCAAAACAGGCTTGCTCTAAGAAACATTAACTAGACGCTAATTTTATTTATTTCTTTAGAAGTTTTATCGTGCTACTCTTTTTGTTAGATGTTATTTTACAGAAATAAACACCCGTGTTTTGGTTAGATAGGTCTAAAGTAAAGGTGTTTTTCCCTTCTGAAACATCTTCTAGTAAAAGATTTTTTATTTTTCTTCCTAACAAATCATAAATTACAATAGAGACTGGTTGTGCATTATTAGCGTTAAACACAATTGTAGTAGTGGTTGAAAATGGGTTGGGATAACTTATTCCTTTGTGTAAATTTTCAGAACCTACATTGGGTACACTAAGTATTCTATTTAACGATCTGTCTATACATTCAAAACCAGCAATGCCATTGGGGTTGTAAATGCTGAAACCTTCACTTTGTGTCAAAGCCCAAATATTACCAAATTCATCTACTGCAATATCCTCAACTTGCTTATGTGCTAGTGGTGAATCAGCGTCTAAAAAAGTTGTAAAGGTACTTCCGGTTCCATCAAAATAAGAAATACCACCGTAATAAGGTGCTATTTGTGTATTGTGAGCGCTAATGTAAATGTTGTTGTTGGTGTCAATATCAATTGCTCTTACATTATCAGCGGCGATGTTACTATTGGTCGTATTCCAGTTTGTCCAATCTGCGCCATCATATTTCCAAAGTCCTCCTGTGGTTGCAAGCCACATTGTATCGTTATTGTCAAACTGAATGTCATTAACATGTTCAATTCCTGTAGATGCTAAGTCCATTCTACTCCAAGTGCCATTATCGTATATATCGATACCTTGATAATGTCCCAAATACATTTTTCCTCCGGTACGCCCTGTAAGGCAATCCGGATTGCTAGTTAACCCATTTGAGAGATCCCATTGAGTCCAAGAATCAGCAGCTTTGTCATACATAAATGTATTTCCATAATAGGTTCTTAGAAAGACTAAACCATTATCTGTAGATTCTACTTCTTGGACAAGCTGAAGATTAGGATGAGCAGTAATATTATCCCAAATAATCCAGGATGCATAATCGCTATAGTTTCCGTCGGGTATTTGGATGGCATATCCAGATGTTCCATCGTAAGTAAACCAAATATCTCCGTCACTATCCTCAGTGATTGAAGTACCTATGGTTGTTTGATATTGTGGTTGGGGGTTTGGGAAGAGGCCTTCATTGTTGGGTCCATATACTTCCCAATTGGGGCAATCAAACACTTGAATACCGCCTTGTCCATTGGCAAACCATCTGCGGCCTTGGCTGTCAATAAAAATATCGTCGTTAAAGTTATCGGGCAATCCGGTGTTGTTACGGGTATATCTTGTCCATTCGGTACCATCAAACTTTCCTACTACTCCTGAGCCGGATACCCAGTAACTTCCATCGGAATCTATATGACAATCGAATATGGAATAATTTGTGGTTTCCACTGTCCAATCAGTTCCGTCAAAAATCAATGCTCTACGATTGCTACCCTCAGTTAAAATAATTTTATCATCCTGAATGGCTATTGAAAAAGCATTCAAGTTTGTAACGGGCAAATCGTCACTGGTTATGTGTGTCCAATCAGTTCCATCAAAAATATCTACGGCACTTCCCACTAAGGCCATGATTCTATTTTGGTTGTCAATTACAACTTCGTAAATGTTATTTGCAGATAATCCGCTATTGGCAGTGGTAAATTGTGTCCACTCTATACCATCATACTTAATCAGTCCATTTTCTGAAGCAATCCATTTAATATCGTTTGCATCAATTGCGATATCATTAAATTTAGTTCCTGCAGGCAGGTCAGAATTAGAACTTGTGTAGTATTCCCAAGTGGTTCCGTTGTAAAACCCCACTCCGTTTATAGAATTGTCAGCATTAGTGGTTACGGCCCAAAGGTCGTCATTTAAGCCAATAGCCATTCCTTCTGTTTGGTCTGCTAAAAGAGGTGAATTTGTAATGTCGTAATGTTGCCAGTCCAGCCCATTACTCGAAGTGGCTATGCCTTTTTCAGTACCAACCCAAATAATGCCTGTATGGTCAAACTCAATATCGAATATGAGTCCATTTGGCAAGTAATTTTCTGCATAAGTTCCCCAGTTGGTATAAACGGTATCGCTAGTGGCAATGCGAACCAAGCTGCCTTCTTCAGAAGAAGATGTATAGCCTCCCGTCCATATATTATTAAAACCATCTCCTTTAATGGTGTAGTGTAATTGACCGCCAATCCCTGTGTTATCTGAACGGATGTATGTCCAGTTTGGGTCTGTCTGAGCTTGAAGTTGAAAAGTTAAACCTATTAAAAATAAGCTGATTAGTAGTTTTGTTTTCATGATTTATCCCTTTATAATAAAACAGGCGTATCTAAAAATACCCTACCTAATAAATCATTTTACTAAGCGAGAATTGTTTTTATAGTTCTGTTAATCATAAAGTTATAAAAAAATAATGAAAACAAATAACTTGGTGTTTTGTTTAGGATATACTATTTAATTATTGTGTTGTCTTAACTAAATTTTTGATAGTTTCAGTTGGGTTTTCTGAACCGAAAACATAACTACCCGCTACCAATACATCTGCACCGGCTTCAACCAATTTTTTTGCATTTTTATTGGTCACCCCGCCATCGATTTCAATTTTTGTAGAAGCGCCTTTTTCTGAAATAAGCTTTTTCAACTCTCGCACTTTCTCATAAGTGTTTTCAATAAAAGATTGTCCGCCAAAACCAGGGTTTACGCTCATCAAGCATACCAAATCAATATCTTCGATTGTATCTTTTAAAACTGAAATATTAGTATGTGGATTTAGAGCAACACCAGCTTGCATCCCTTCAGTTTTGATGGCTTGCAAGGTTCTGTGTAAATGCGTAGAAGCTTCGTAATGAACAGTTAAGATGTTGGTGCCTAACAGAGCGAAATCTTTTACATATCGTTCTGGCTGAACAATCATTAAGTGAACATCCAGTGGTTTTTTTGCGTGTCTTGAAATGGCTTCTATAACTGGCATGCCAAAAGAAATATTCGGAACAAAAACGCCGTCCATAACATCTAAGTGAAACCAATCTGCTTCACTGTTATTTACCATATCGATGTCTTTTTTAAGGTTGGCAAAATCTGCTGCTAGAACGGAAGGTGCTAAAATAGTTTGGCTCATAGTTTAAATTAAAAAAGGTTCTAAAAGGCTTAAGATACTTTTTGAAAAAGGCGTTGTATCTTTTGTTTTGTTCAAATATTTTTTCAAGTTTTTTAAATCAGATTTTGTTTTGATAATACTAAAGCCTGATTTATATCCTTCAAAGATACGATGTTCGTTTTGTTTGTTAAAGATGGTGATAATGTTTTTGTGTCGCTTGTCTTTTTTTATGTTTTCAAAAAGGTTGAGAAGCGTTTCTTTTTCACCTTCTAAAACTTGTAGAAAATTTCCGTAGTAATATAATAACATACCTGTAATGTCTTCACTACCATTATTGATTTTAGTTGTAGAAAAGACTTCCTCTAGTTGGTTCTCTTTAAGATCGCTAGATTCACTGCTTATATAACAGATAGTATATACCATTTTTAGAAAATTTTGAATATATCAAAAATACGATAAAAAAAACCTCCGGTAATCAGCCGGAGGTCATTCATCAATCAAAAAACGAACAGTCTTTAATTTCCGTCTAAACGAAAACCTCATACTGTCGTACTCTTCTTAGGGTTACCCTAAATAGGTTTTCAATATTTTACTTCTTGAAGTATGCTTTAACCTTCTAATTGCTTTCTCTTTAATTTGTCTTACACGTTCTCGGGTAAGGTCAAATGTTTCACCTATTTCTTCGAGCGTCATTGGTTGTTGGTCACATAAACCAAAATACAACCTAATTACATCGGCTTCCCTAGGGGTTAATGTTTCTAAAGAACGCTCAATTTCGGTCTTCAAGGATTCGTGCAATAATGAACGATCTGGATTTGGTGATTCCCCACTTCGCAATACATCATATAGATTAGAGTCTTCTCCATCAATAAGTGGAGCGTCCATCGATACATGGCGACCGCTATTTTTTAGCGACTCCTTTACATCGGTAATGGTCATATCCAATTCTTTTGCTATTTCTTCAGCAGAAGGTGGACGTTCATTTGCTTGCTCTAAAAAAGCAAAGGTCTTATTAATTTTATTAATACTACCAATTTTATTCAAAGGTAACCTAACTATTCGAGATTGTTCAGCTAATGCCTGAAGAATTGACTGTCGAATCCACCAAACCGCATAGGAAATAAACTTAAACCCACGGGTTTCATCAAAACGCTTTGCAGCTTTAATAAGGCCTAGATTCCCTTCATTTATTAGGTCCGGCAGGGTCAAACCTTGATTTTGGTACTGTTTTGCTACCGAAACAACAAAACGTAAATTAGCTTTAGTAAGTTTTTCTAATGCTAGATGGTCACCTGCTTTTATGCGCTGTGCCAGTTCAACTTCTTGTTCCGCCGTAATCAGGTCAACCTTTCCAATTTCCTGAAGGTATTTGTCCAAAGAGGCGGTCTCTCTATTGGTTACCTGTTTTGTTATTTTTAACTGTCTCATGTAGTGTTAAATAGGTTTGCGGGTGCTTATTTTACCCTTCTATTTAATTATACGTAAAGAGGTGTGTAAATGTTACAGAAAAGTTAAATTATTTTATTGAATCATGTATTTTTTCGGTTTTTTCAAGTCTGGTCAAACTGTCAATTAAAGCCTTATTGGTTGTTTCTATCATTGTGCTGTCATGGCTGTTATAATAGCGATAGACTGTTTTTTTTCTGAAAGAATCAAAACTCTTTTCAATATGTTTTGCTTTTAATTTTCTAGCCTTTTTTTCTTCAATAGTAGAGATGTTTTCTTCAGAATTTTCTGAACTTTTCGAAAAATTATCAATGGTTGTTTCAGGTAATTTTTTTTGTGTTGAATCTATCTCAATTGATGCTTCTGTTTTATCGGTTTTAGAATCATTTTTAATTGAGTCTAATTTTGAAACTGCAGGTTTTTTGTAATTATTCAAATTGTTTTCAACTTCTGTGGTTAGTGGGTTTGCTTGCTGTGTTGGCTTATTATTGTTTTCAGAAAAAACAATTGTTAAAACTATTCCAGTGGTTACTATAATCCCTGTGGCTATCCCCCATGACCAATAAGCTTTTCTGCGTTTTTTTACTCTTTGTGTTAATGAAGCATCTACCTTTTCCCAAAGGCCGCTTTTAATCTTTGTTTCTTTATTTTGGAGCTTTTCTTTAAATAAAGTTCCTATGTCTTTTTTATGCTCCATCATACAATTTTTTTGGGTTGTTTTTCTGTTTTAAAATAGCATCTTTTAAAATTTGTTTCGCTCGATGGTAATTAGATTTTGAAGTGCTTTCAGATATAGATAGTAGTTTTGCTACTTCTTTATGGGAAAACCCATCCAGTTGATACAAATTGAAAACCAACCTATATTGATCGGGCAGTTTTTGAACCATATGCAGCAATGTTTCAAGGGGTAAATTCATGGTATCTTTTTCTATGGTTGTGTCTTCTAAAAGATCGTTTTTATAATCAACGGCTATAGGTTTTCTCGTTTTGTATTTAGCAATTGCTTTATAGATGGTAATTCGTTTCATCCATCCTTCAAAAGAACCTTTCCCTTTAAAACTTTTTATCTTTTCAAAAATGGTGATAAAAGCGTCGTGGGTATTGTCTTCGGCATCTGCTTCATTTCTACAATATTTCAATGATAAAAAATAAAGGGTGTTTTTGTACTTTTCGAACAGTTCATTTTGAGCTGCTCGATCATTTTTTTTACATCGTTTTATTAAATCTTTTATATTCAAATACTCATTTTTTACTTTGGCTTAAAGTAGTAAAAAGAAAATGATTTTTTAATTTATTATGGACATGAAATAGCTTCTATTGTAAACTGAAATATGTTGATTAAGCTTCCAGATTTTTCATCTTCAGCACGAATAAATATTTGCTGTGGATTTGTTGTGTTTGTATAATTTCCTCCTGAAATTTCATTTGTCCCATTTTCAGCATCTTCTTCTGTTTCATAAAATGAAAATTGTAGCGTTTTTACGTCATTGCTAAATGGGGAAATTTCCAAGCATGCTAAATAGTCCTTTAAATTGAACTCGGCAAAACCAGGATTGTCTTCAAATTCACAGCTTGTATAAGTAGTTTCTTTACATGGTAAATTGCAGTTTATAGCAATGTTAAACAAACTTGTGTCATTACTGATAATCATTGAAGTGTCGCTTGTATAGTCTAATTCCCAATCAAAATTCCAGTCAGCTCCAATTGCTCCAGTGTCATTTAAAAAGATATTAAGATGAAGTTGGTCTTCAAAAAAATAAGTGGTCCAATTGCCAAAGTAAGCTTTACTGTTGTGATGAAAAGTAGCGTTGCCGCCCTGCGTTATTTGGAAATAAGAGTCAGAGTATATACCATTTGGATTACCGGGCTCTGTAACATCCCAAATACAATTTTCTGTAGTTAAAGCACCATTGCAATCGGTTAATATTTCGTCCTTTTGGCAAGAGTCGATACTTTCTTTTAATTCTTCATTATTGGTTATTTCAATGGTTTCGCCACTGCTTAATTCGCCAGTTATGGGGTAGCTTAAGCTAATTGAATGATTGTCTTGAATACTCCCAAGTACTTCACTAAATTGCTCATTATTTATAATAGGTATTGTATTGATTAAATTCATGTTTTCGTCAAAAACAAATAAATTGAACCAGTAATTAAATTCAATACAATTAATTGAGGTTTCTTCATCTTCGGTTGGAATCCTTTTTATTAAATCGTACAGTTCTATATCAACAACATCTGTATTAACTGGAACTTTTTCAATAGAGTCGCTATCACAAGAAAAAGTAAATAAGGTTAAAGCCAAGAATAGTAGTTGAAATGTGGTTTTCATATTTAATTGTTTAATAGTTCTTTCTTAATAGTGTAGCTTTTATGAAAAAGTTGCGTAGAACTTAAAAAAAAATATTAAACATAAAAAAACAGCCTCTTTTGAAGAGGCTGTTTGACTTTCGGTGTATTGGCTTTTTACACTCTTACGTGACCATCACCAAATACGTAATATTTGTTTGTCACCAATTGCTTAAGACCTAAAGGCCCGCGATGGTGTAATTTGTCTGTACTAATTGCTAACTCTGCACCTACGCCCATTTGTCCACCATCGGTGAATCGGGTAGAGGCATTGTGGTATACTGCTGCACTGTCTATGTGTTCCATAAACTTTTTAGCAGCTTCTTTGTCTTCGGTTAGAATAGCGCTTGAGTGACCACCACTGTAATGGTTAATCTTTTCAATCGCATCATCTAAACTGTCAACGGCACCAATAGCAATTTTAAGTGCTAAAAACTCTTCAAACCAAACTTTTTTATCTAGAATGACTTCAGAGTCTGTCAATACTTTTTTCACTTCGTCATCTACAATTACTTCTACATCTGAAGCCGTAAGTACTTTTTTCAATTCTTGAAGCTTCTCTTCGTAATTTGGTAAGTTTTTATCAACTAACACCTTATCAAGTGCATTACATCCTGAAATTTTATCAGTTTTCGCATTGATAATAACTTCAATTGTTTTTTTCCAGTCAGCATCTTTGTGTACATATAGGAAATTGTTTCCTCTACCGCTAATTAAAACTGCGCATTTAGCGTGTTCTTTCACAAACTGAATTAATCGCTCACCACCACGTGGTACAATAAGGTCTAATTGCTCATCAGGGTTTCGCAAGAATTCTTGCGTTTGTTCACGGTTCATTTGCAGCATCTTGATCCAATCTTTTGTAAGATTGTTTTCTTTTAAGGCTTGATGCCAGCAATCTACCAATATCACATTACTGTGATAGGCTTCTTTACCACCTTTCAGCAATATTTTATTATTGGCTTTAAATGCAAGTACAGCAGCTTCAATAGTTACATCTGGTCTTGATTCATAAATAATCATAATCGTCCCAAATGGTGCTGTTCTGTTGTTAATCTCAAGCCCACTGTCTAATGTAAGACTTGAAATCTCTTTATTTACAGGATCTTCTTGATTTTTTACTTCTGAAATGGCTTTTATCATGCCATCTACTTTCGCATCGTTTACCACTAAGCGGTCATATAAAGCTTGGTCATCTCTAGTAAAAGCTTCTAAATCCTTTTTATTGGCTTCTAAGATGTCTGCTCTTCTCTTATCGAGAATAGAGATCATACTTTCCAGTACGTTGTTTTTTGTTTTTGTGTCTATCAATTGCATATTTCTTTCTTTCTAAATTTATAATTAGTTTGTGTTACGCGTAAAAACGGGTTCCTACGTCTTTACCTTCTAATAGCTCAACAATTACATTTTTACGCTTTCCATTGGCTATAAAGGTTGGAATGTCTTTACGAGCTGTTTCTTTTGCTATTTTTAGTTTAGACTTCATACCACCACGGCCTTCACCTTCACCTTTTTCATTTTTCTGAACATATTTCTCCACGTTTTGATTGTGTCGAACTTGTGCCAGTTTTTCTGAGTCATCATCATCTGGGTGACCAGTATATAGGCCATCAGTATCTGTTAACAAGATTAATGCATCAGCCTGGGTTAATTCGGCTACTAAACTTGCCAACTCGTCATTATCACTGAACATTGACATTTTTAAGGAAACAGCGTCATCCTCATTTGCAATAGGCACAACACCTTCTTTCATTAACCCTTCATAACAATTAATCATGTTTTCACGGTGTTTGCCTGGTGCAAAATCACGTTTAGTGGCCAATACTTGTGCACAGCGCATTCCGTGATCGTGGAACAGGCTGTAGTAATGGCGCATCATACGCGGTTGTCCAACTGCAGAGAATATTTGCCTACGGGTAGAAGGATCGTCTGAAGAGCAATCTCCTAGCACTTCCTTTCCGGCAATTGCAGATCCTGAAGAGACCAAAATGGGCTCAATATCATTTTCGTACAATTCGGCAATTTGTCGAACCAACTCATTTAAAATGGGTCCTACAATGCGGTTGTCCTTATTCGTCATAACGTTGGTTCCTACTTTTATAACCACTCGTTTTTTCCTCATGTTGTTTGTTTTAATGTTTAGTTTATTGTCCAAGCTCTGTAGCTCGGTTAAATGCTGCGTAAGCAGCTTCTTTAATTAACTCTTTAATATTATTGTCTTCCATAGAATCTAAAGCGGCACGGGTTGTTCCTCCTTTTGAAGCAACTCTATCCATCCAACTATTTGGCGATAGATCTGAATCGTTGAAGAGTGCAACAGCGCCTTCAAAAGTTTGGGAAACCAGTACTTTTGAATCGTTTTCTGAAAATCCCATTTTTAAGGCTGCTTCTAGCATTGATTGCATAAAATAGAAAACATATGCAGGTCCACTTCCTGAAATACCAGTAGAGGCATTTATAAAGTTTTCATTTTCTACGTGAATGGCTTCGCCAGTAGTGTCTAATAAGTTGCGAACCATAATTAGTTCTATGCGGCTTACTTCTTTAGATTCAGTAAACGAAGTAACCCCTTTACCTACCTTTGCTGGTAAATTGGGCATTGTACGGATTACCTTTTTAATACCTAGTCCTTTCTGAATACTCTCTATGGTTATTCCAGCCATTAAAGAAACAAAAACCTGATCTTGATTGACTTGATCTTTCATGGTTTTAAAAAGGTCTTCACTATGGTATGGTTTTACCGCAACAAAAACTACATCTGCTTTTGGCAGACAGTCTTCTAAGTTTTCATACGCATCAAAATGCGGAATGGCACTCAATGCTTCCGTTTTTTCTGGTGAAACATCAAATATCATTAAATTTCTTCTGTTCAAGTAAGGCGATTTTGCCATACCTTCGGCGTAGGTTAATCCCATATTTCCTGCACCAATAACTAATACTTTCATAATTTTATTTAATTGTTTGGTCTATAGGGTGCAAGGACCATACGAGAAACCTGAGTATTTGAAATATTCGGAATTATTTGATTATTTATTCCAATAAACTCAACAAACACAGTAGTTAAGCTACTTTCATTAATTAATTGTTAATTTTTTAACTAAAAATAGGTTGGTGCAGAAATGGCAGTATTTGTCTGCCATAATGGGTATTCTGCTATATTGGCAGATAAAAAAACGCCTTCTTAAAAGAAGGCGTTTTAAAGTTTATGATGAAGAAAATTTAGTCTCTTCTCTTATTATCGCGGTTTCGGTTATCGCGACCTCTATTGTTGTCACGGCTTCCACCACTGCTTTTACGCTCTTGATAGCCTTCTGGTTTTGGCTCAAGTGCTTTTTTAGAAACTTTCTCTTTTCTAGTTCTCTTATCAATACCAAAATATTTCACGTCGATCACATCGCCCATGTTTACAACATCGGTTACGTTATCGGTTCGATCCCAAGCTAGCTCAGAAATGTGCAACAATACTTCATTGCCAGGTGCTTCAACATATTCTACTACAGCTCCAAAATCAAGTATCTTGATTACTTTAACTTCGTAAACGCTTCCTACTTCAGGTTTAAAAGTAATCGAGTCAATTTTAGCTAATACAGCATCGATTCCCTCTTGTCCAGTTCCAAGAATTTCAACAATTCCTTCTTCTGTTTCAGGATCTTCATTAATAACAATAGTTGTATCTGTTTCTTTTTGAAGCTCTTGAATTACTTTTCCGCCTGGACCAATTAAAGCTCCAATATATTCATTTGGAATTTTAACTGTAACCATTTTTGGTGCGTGTGATTTTACATCTGCATTTGGTGCAGAAATAGTGTCAGTTAACTTCTCAAGAATATGTAACCTTCCATCTGCAGCTTGTTTTAAAGCTTTTACAAGAATTTCATATGAAAGACCTTTTACTTTAATGTCCATCTGGCAAGCGGTGATACCATCTGCCGTTCCGGTTACTTTAAAGTCCATATCACCTAAGTGATCTTCATCTCCTAAAATATCAGAAAGCACTGCGTATTTTCCAGAATCTGCATCAGAAATTAATCCCATTGCAATACCAGAAACAGGTTTCTTTAATTGAACACCAGCATCCATCAACGCCATAGTACCACTACATACAGTAGCCATAGAAGAAGAACCGTTAGATTCTAATACTTCTGAAACTACACGAACAGTATAAGGGCAATCTTCAGGGATCATACCTTTTAATGCACGTTGTGCTAAGTTACCGTGACCGATTTCTCTACGAGATGTCCCGCGGATTGGTCTTGCTTCTCCAGTACAGAATGGTGGGAAGTTATAATGAAGGTAGAATGTTTCTTCGCCTTCATACGACGGCATGTCAATCTGGTTAGCTTCTCTCGAAGTACCCAAAGTAACCGTTGCCAATGCCTGTGTTTCTCCACGTGTAAAAATAGAAGAACCGTGTGTTGATGGTAAGTAGTCTACTTCACACCAAATTGGTCTAATTTCGTCTGTTTTTCTACCATCTAGACGCATTCCTTCGTTTAAGGTTAGGTCGCGAATGGCAGCTTTTTCAGTTTTACGGTAATAATCTGAAACTAAATCACCAAATTCTTCTAATTCTTCTTCAGAAAAAGTGGCTTTAATTTCTTCTTTTATTTCAGAAAATGCTGCGCCTCTTTCGTGCTTTGAAGAGCCTGCTTTAGCTACGGCGTACACTTTGTCGTATGCCATATCATGGATTTTCTTTTCTAGATCAGCATCTTCATTTCCTTCTGTTTCGTATTCACGCACTTCTTTTCTACCAAAGGCATCAGCTAAACGCATTTGTGCGTCTATCTGGTTTTTAATGTGTTCGTGAGCGAACTTAATGGCTTCTACCATTTCTTCTTCGCTAATTTCCTTCATTTCACCTTCGACCATCATTACAGATTCTGCTGAAGCTCCAATCATCATATCGATGTCAGACTCCGCTAACTGTGCACGACTTGGGTTAATGATGAACTCACCGTTTACACGTCCTACGCGTGCTTCAGAAATAGCACATTCAAAAGGAAAGTCAGAAAGTTGAATCGCTGCAGATGC
>DEXR01000038.1:49513-72695 GCA_002364245.1 Flavobacteriaceae bacterium UBA3179 | reverse complement strand
CGGTCTACTAAACGCATGGTTAAAACTTCACCATCACTTGGTCTTGCCTCTCTTTTGAAGAAACCACCTGGGTAACGTCCTGATGCGGCAAATTTTTCACGGTAATCTACCGTTAAAGGAAGAAAAGGAAGGTCTTTTTGTTCGTAGTTGGAAACTACAGTACAAAGCAACATACATTTTCCAGATTGTACAACAACAGAGCCGTGGGCCTGTTTTGCCAGTTTTCCGGTTTCGATAGAGATTTCTCTACCATCACCAAGGTCTATTACCTCTTTAAATACTTTAGGTATCATATTGTTTTTCATTGTTGTGCACCCCGAAATGTATCGGAAGAATATGCACAGTTAAAATTGGTCGTTGTCCGGTTGTCGGACAAAAGTTGTGTTGTTGTGGTGACCAATGAAAAACCTAAGGGTAGCTTTTCTATGTTTTTCTATTTTTAATAGAAAAAATCAAAAAAGGGGCTAAAAAAGCCCCTTAAAAATAATTACTTACGTAATCCTAATTCTTTAACAATTGCACGGTATCTTAGAATATCTTTTTTCATTAGATAATCAAGAAGCGATCTACGCTTACCTACCAACTTTACCAAAGATCTTTCTGTGTTGAAATCTTTCTGGTTAGTTTTAAGGTGTTTTGAAAGATGCTCAATACGCTGTGTAAACAAAGCGATTTGCCCTTCGGTAGAACCGGTGTCTTTTTCAGACTTTCCGTGTTTTTTGAATAATTTTTGTTTCTCTTCTGCAGTTAAATACATGCCAATATTATTAAAATGATTTTTATGTACTGAATACCATTTTGGTAATCAAGCGGCAAAGATAAGCTAAAAAATAATAAATAAGCCTTTAATGCTATTGTTTTTTAATAGCTGAAATTTAGTAAATTTGCATCGTGAAACTAAAATTTCTACATAGTTTTTTTTCTTTTCTATTGGCAGTATTAATTTTATTGTCAACTAGTTCTTTTACTATAAAAAAACATTTTTGTAGTGGATTCCTTATTGATTCGGCTGTTTTTACCCAAGTAGAAAAATGCTCTAATGAACCTTGTTCTAATTCTTCTAAAGAAACCATCGTTACACAACCCGATTGTTGTGATGATGTAATAGACAAAGTAGAGGGGCAAGAAGTGATCATTCATAAAAAATTTGATGATTTAGATTATCATCAGCAATTATTTTTATTAGCCTTTACAGAATCGTATTCCTACATTTTTGAAAGCTCGTCAAGACAGGTTGTTCCTCATAGACATTACATTCCACCTATTTTGGTGCGTGACTTTCAAGTTTTCCATCAAGACTTTTTAATTTGATTTTTAAATTTTATGAAATCAAGATAGTTCTCTTTTCTTTTTCAAAGACTTGAGAAGCTATCTTCTAGAAGCCTATCCATAAAATTTATAAATTAAATAATGAAAAATATAATAATAACTTTAGTTATATCTTTCCTCCCTATACTTACATTTTCTCAAAATCAAGTAGAAGGTGTTGTTTATGAGGGGGAAACAAATAAACCACTTTTAGGGGCTAATGTATATTGGCTCGATACAGAAGTGGGGGTAGTAACCGATTTTGACGGAAAATTTTCAATCCCATATAAAAAATCGTACAAAAAACTTATAGTGAGTTATGTAGGGTTTACTTCAGATACTTTAGATGTGGTAAATCCCACAAAAAAATTGAAAGCAACTTTAAGTCCCAAGAGTAGTTTAGACGAAGTAAAACTAGTTGCCAGAAAAAAAGCAACTTCAAGGTCTTACATAGAAGCTCAAAATGTAATTAATGTAAGTAGTGACGAATTACTTAAAGCAGCCTGTTGTAACTTAGCTGAAAGCTTTGAAACCAATCCTTCTATTGACGTAAATTTTGCCGATGCTATTTTTCTGGAACCAGACAGATAAAAATGCTGGGCTTAACAAGTCCATACATCCTTATTGCTATGGAAAATATTCCTACGGTAAGAGGAGCGGCGCAAGCTTATGGATTAACGTTTACGCCAGGTACTTGGGTGGAAAGCATACAAATAACCAAAGGCGCTGGAAGTGTTGTAAATGGTTATGAAAGTATTGCGGGACAAATTAACGCAGAACTACAAAAGCCTACAAAAGATGATAAGCTCTTTGTTAATCTATATGGAGCTAGCAGTCAGCGATTCGAGTTAAATACACATTATAACACCAAAGTAAGTGATAGGTGGAGTACAGGTGTTTATTTGCACGGGAACACACATCAAGAAAAACATGATGTAAATCATGATAACTTTTTAGATATGCCCCTATACAATCAGGTTAATGTAATGAACCGCTGGCAATATACCGATACCGAAAATGGTTTTGTAGGTTTCTTAAATGTGAGATATCTTAATGATGAAAAGCAAACTGGAGAGTTGGATTTTGATCCAGATACCGATAAGCTAACCAACAATGCTTGGGGAAGCGAAATTGAAACCGAACGGTACGACTTTTCGGGTAAATTTGGGTATGTAAATCCAGAACTACCTTGGCGAAGTGCCGGTTTGCAATTTGCGATAAGCAACCATCAACAGAACTCTTATTTTGGTTTACGAACCTATAATATTGAACACAGCAGCATCTATTCAAATTTCACTTATAATTCAATTATTAGTGATTCGCGACGTAAAATTAAAACTGGAGTCAGTTTTACTTATGATAAGTATGATGAGTTGGTGGAAACCACTTCTTTTAATCGCATAGATAATTCAATAGGCGCCTTTTTTGAATATAACTTTGATGATTTAGAGGATATTAATGTTACTGCAGGCTTGCGTGTTGATAACCATAATAGGTTAGGGGTTTTTATAACACCAAGAATACATGCAAAATATACACCTTGGGAAAAATCTGCCTTTAGAGCCTCTATAGGAAGGGGGAAACGCTCAGCAAACATATTTGCAGAAAACCAAAACCTTTTCGCTACTTCCAGAAATATTATTATCAATTCTTCTGCTGAAGGAAATATATATGGTTTGGATCCAGAAATTGCTTGGAACTATGGCGTGTCCTATCTTCAAGGGTTTAATCTATTTGGAAAGAAAGCAGATATAACGTTTGATTTTTATAGAACTGATTTTCAAAATCAAGTAGTGGTAGATTGGGAAAACTCTCAAGAAATTAGTTTTTACAATTTAGAAAATGAAAGTTTTGCAAACAGTTTTCAAACCGAATTTAATTATAACCCATTTACAGGTTTTAATACGCGCCTAGCTTATAAGTATTACGATATAAAAACGAAGTATCAAACGGGTAAAAAAATTAAACCTTTAACGGCACAACATCGTTTTTTTGCAAATGCATCTTACGAAACACCTGTTAAAAACAATAGTAAATGGAAATTTGATGTTACCTACAATTGGTTAGGTAAACAACGGTTTCCTTCTACACAAAACAATCCGATAGAGTTTCAATTGCCAAATTTTTCACCCAACGTAAATACGGTGAACGCGCAAGTAACCAAAGTATTTTCACCAAAATTTGAAATATATATAGGAGGTGAGAATATAACCAATGTAAGACAGAACAGCCCTATTTTAGGGGCTGACAATCCTTTTGGTCCAAACTTTGACAGTACATTTGTATATGGTCCAATTTTTGGAAGCCTATATTATGCAGGTTTAAGATTTAGTATTAAATAATAATTTATAAAAAATAATAAAAGATGAAAAAAGCAATAAGTATATTCATTTTGCTAATCACAACAGTAACTTTTGCACAGAATAAAAACGCAAGGACTTCTTTAGAGGTTGATGGCGTTTGTGGTATGTGTAAAGAAAGAATAGAGAAAGCAAGTATAAAAACCAAAGGTGTAAAAAGTGCAATTTGGGACGTGCAAACTCATGAGCTTCAACTAATTTATAACGAAAAGAAAACCAATTTAGATGCTATTAAAGAGAATATCTTAGCAGTAGGGCACGACGTAGAAGATTTAAAAGCTACGGATGAAGCTTACAATAGTGTTCACCCTTGTTGTAAATATAGAGATGAAGCTATAAAAGATGACCACACAGGAGAAAGTGATAATGGTCAATAGATTGGTATAAGAAATAAAAAAAGGGGCTGAAAAAAGCCCCTTTACATTTTTACTTACTTAAGACTAATTCTTTAACAATAGTAAGGTGTCTTAAAATAACCCTTTTCATAATATATTAAATAAAGACTTTTAACGTTATAGAATTAACAAACCTAAAAGAAACAATATGAAAACAAACGTAATTAAAATCAAACTATTTGCGCTTTTAGTAGTTGGGCTTCTCTTTGTAGCTTGTTCTGACGACAATGATACAATAGAGGAAACCGAAGCGAACTACTCCGTTGAGAATACAGCATTGGCAACCAAAACTGATAACATAGTAGAAGGAAGTTTAAGCGTAATGGAAAACGGCTATGTAGAAGTAAATGGCGAAAATAGAGGAAATACTGTAGAATCTTTATTCCCAGATTGTACAATTATCACGTTAGAGCCTAATGGTAATGGCGGTACGATAACCCTGGATTTTGGAGAGGAATGCCAACTATTTAATGGAGCGATTGTTTCTGGAAAAATTATAATGGAATACGGCCCTTTTGAAAACGGTTCGCGAACTATAACGTATACTTTTGAAAATTACTTTTATAATGGAAACGGAGTAGAAGGTGAAGGTGAAATAGTTCGTAAACTAGAAAATGAAAATGGTAATCCAGAGTCGACAGTAAACGAATCTATAACGGTTAGCTTTTCGGAAACAGATGTATTGGCTACTCGAATTGGCACTAGGGTAGTAGAGTGGGTTGAAGGTGTAGGAAGTGGAAATTGGGCCGATAATATATACCACATTACTGGAAACTGGAACACTACATTGAGTAATGGTTTTGAACGTTCTGGAGAAGTTACCGAACAATTGGTTAAAAAAATGTCTTGTTTGTGGTTGGTAAGCGGAGTTCTTGCCATAGAACAACAAAATATTACCGCAACTATCGATTTTGGAGAGGGTGAGTGCGATGCACAAGCCACAATAACAATAAATGGTCAAGAGTTTCCTGTTGGAGCTTAACACATCATATTATGATAATAAAAAAAAAGCAGCCAAATTTGGCTGCTTTTTTTTATGCTGTTTTTTCTCGCATAGGTCTATTTAGAACTAAATCTAAATATTGATTTACACGAGTTTTTAAATCCTTACGATGCGTGATAAAATCTAAAAAGCCATGTTCTTTTAAAAACTCTGCGGTTTGAAACCCGTCAGGTAGTTCTTGGCCTGTAGTATCTCTTACTACTCGTGGCCCGGCAAAACCAATTAAGGCTCCTGGTTCGCTAATATTTATATCTCCCAACATAGCAAAGGAAGCGGTTGTCCCTCCTGTAGTAGGATCAGTACATAAAGAAATATATGGAATACCGGCATCTGACAATTGTGCTAATTTAGCACTTGTTTTTGCCAACTGCATTAAAGAAAGGACGGCTTCCATCATACGGGCACCACCACTTTTTGAAATAATCATAAGTGGGATTTTCTTTTTTAGCGAATAATCTGCTGCTCGGGCAATTTTTTCGCCCACTACGCTCCCCATAGAACCGCCAATAAAACTAAAATCCATACAGGCAACCACTAAATCTTTACCCATAGATTTTCCTACAGCCGTACGAGCTGCATCCTTAAGACCGGTTTTCTTTTGGGCATCTTTTAAACGATCTGGATATTTTTTCTTGTCCTCAAACTTTAAAGGATCTTTAGAAGTTAAATTTTTATCCAGCTCTTTGTACTTATTGTTGTCAAAAAGCAATTCAAAATATTCATTGCTTCCTATCCTAACGTGGTAGCCATCTTCAGGGCTTACGTAAAAGTTTTGTTCAAGCTCTTCAGAATCAACAATTTTTCCTGTAGGAGACTTATACCATAATCCTTTTGGGACGTCTTTTTTCTCTTCGGTAGGGGTTTGAATTCCTTTTTTAGTTCTTTTAAACCAAGACATAGTTGAGGAGTTTTAAGGTTATAATGTGTTTACGTTGTTAAGGTCTTCAAAAGCCTTTTCTAATCGCTTTTTAAAAGTCAGTTCGCCTTCGCGCAACCACTTTCTTGGGTCGTAATATTTTTTATTGGGCACTTCATCACCTTCAGGATTTCCTATTTGTGTTTTTAAATAGTCAATGTTCTTGGTTACATAGTCACGAACCCCTTCATTAAAAGCATATTGTAAATCGGTGTCTATGTTCATTTTAATAACACCGTATCCAATTGCTTCTCTTATTTCTTCAACTGTAGAACCGCTTCCACCGTGAAAAACAAAGTCGATAGGATTGTGGCCAGTATTGAATTTTTTCTGAACATACTCTTGTGAGTTTTTCAGAATAACAGGCGTTAATTTCACATTCCCAGGCTTGTAAACACCGTGTACATTTCCGAAGGCAGCAGCAATTGTAAATTGATCGCTTACTTTCATAAGTTCTTCGTATGCATAGGCTACTTCCTCAGGCTGCGTGTACAGTTTTGAAGAATCTACATCTGTATTGTCAACACCATCTTCTTCACCGCCGGTAATACCTAATTCAATTTCGAGCGTCATTCCCATTTTGCTCATGCGCTCCAAATATTTTTTCGAAATTTCAATATTTTCCTCAAGAGGTTCTTCTGAAAGATCAATCATATGCGAGCTGAACAGTGGCTTTCCTTTTTCTTTATAAAATTGCTCTCCAGCATCCAGCAAACCGTCGATCCAAGGTAATAATTTTTTTGCAGCGTGATCAGTATGTAAAATAACCGTAGCGCCGTATGCTTCAGCTAAATCATGAATGTGTTTTGCACCGGCAACACCGCCTAAAATAGCGGCTTTTTCGTTTTCGTTGCTCAGTCCTTTACCTGCATTAAAATAAGCACCTCCGTTTGAAAATTGTATAATTACGGGCGAGTTTAGTGCAGCAGCCGTTTCCATAACAGTATTGATGGTATTGGAGCCAACAACGTTTACTGCAGGCATAGCAAAGCCTTTTTCTTTAGCGTATTGGTGTATTTTTTGAACTTCGCGTCCGGTTGCTACTCCGGGCTGGATGGAATGATTCATAGTTTAAGTTATTTTACCACAAAAGTAAGAATTTTTAGTGGTTTAGAAGGGATAGTTTATACCTATATTATAGACTGCATTTTGAAAATTATAATCTTTAAACCATCGTTCGCCAACTGGTCTGGCAGGATCGTGTGTTTTAAAGCCTATGTCAAATCTTAGTACAAAAAAACCAAAGTCGTAACGAAGGCCAAGTCCAGAGGCAACACCCAGTTCTTTTAGGTCTTGGATTCCATTAAACTTAAAGGACTCCCTATCTTCGTTGTCAAGAACATTCCAAATGTTTCCTGCATCAACAAAAAAAGCTCCTTTAAATGCTCCTAAAATAGTAAATCGGTATTCTGCATTAAAAGCAAGTTTAAAGTTTGCTTCATTAAAATCTAGAATACCACCACTGCTGCCAGGACCTAAATCGTAGGCTCGCCATCCTCTGTTATCGTTGGCACCACCCGCAAAATAACTTCTGGTAAAAGGTATGGTATTGCTGTTTCCGTAAGGGATTGCAATACCACCAAATGCTCGAACGGCAAGAATGTTATCGTCGTTCAACGCCCAATGTTTTATATATTCGGTTTCACCTTTTATGTACTGAGAATAGGCAACACCTAAGGTTTCGTAATTGCCGTTGGCATTTTTTTCCTGTCCGGTCGCTTTGGATGCTAGCGATAAAAAATTACCGGCACTTTCCAGTTTCCAGCGTAGCCGAGAAAAGTTATTGTCGTAAATATTTTCGCGGGTATCACGTGTCCAGGTAAAGTTTGAGGCGAAAATAAGGTTGTCTTCCGTAAGTCTAAATTTACGTTCTGCTATACCCAAAACCTCACTATAAATTTCTGAAGAAACAGTGTTTGGCAGACTTCTGTTTAGTATGTCATCAATAAATTGATTAGCTTCATCTGGAATGCCCAATTTTGGGTCTCCGGTTGGGTCTTCCATAAAATCATATCCTATTTCCTGAGCAATCTCATTCAAACGACTATAGGTGCTTTTATAAACATTAAAATAATTGTCTGTTCTAAGGTTTCGTACATATTGAATGTTAGCTAGGTTAAACTGGTTAGTACGTGTTTTTTTAGGTTTCCAGCGGTAATTAAAGATTGCATTTAGGTTTTGCCTATCCAAGCCTATATTGTTCTGTGCGCTAAAGCCAACACTTATTTCGGTGGAAGGGGACATGTATTTTTTAATGAAACGATCAGTATTTACAGGGAATAAAATTCTGGGAAATGAAAGCTTAACATCGCCGCCAACATCTGAAGTATTGAAAAAACCACCTTCTTTATCTGCGGAAGAACCAACGCTCCCACGGCCTGAAATTTCTAAAATTTCAGCCCCTCTAAAGACGTTTCTTATTTGAAAAGTAGAACTAAAACCAATTCCAAATTGTTGAATGGTAGAGGTGTATGCATCAAAATCTACCCCTAAATTGTATTTTTTTCTTGGTGTGAGCAGGATTGTTGTAATTAGTTTGGTTCCTGTTGTGTCCCTTGGGTCATCTTGATAACTGATGTTTGGATATTTAAAAACCTTAAGGTCATTTATTTGGTTATAAGTCAATGTTCGGTCTATATCTTTAAAAATGGAATTTGGAGTGATAGAAATGGCATCGGTAATAGCTTTGGGGTTGTATTTTAATTTGTCAAAACTGTATAACTTATAACCTTCATATTCCACTGAATCTGTTGGGGTTTCGTTTCGGTTTTCATAGCTAAAATCTGTCACAATACGAATTTCATTTACAGTATGTACTTTAAATGGTTCTGTATACGTGCTGTCGCCTTCGGTTACTTCCCGATTTGGTATTTGGTATTTTATATTGGCTTTGTGTCCTGTGTTTACAGTATCAGCTTCAAAACCTACATAGTCCTGATCAAAATGATATAAACCAGAATTTCTAAACTGAATGGTTAACCTGTCTCGTTCATCCACAAAATCACTTGCATCGTATTGCTTACCAGATTTTATAAATGTATTAGCAATAGATTCTTGAAAAAGGGAATCGACTACTGGAGATGCGATTTCTTTTTTTATGGAATCTACAAAATAAGCTTGATGTCTCTTGACATTATATGTAATAGAGGCTCTTTTTTTCTTCTTTTCAAGGGGTGTTATTGTGTAATCTGCCTCAGTATTAAAATATCCATAACTAGCATAATAGCGCTCTAACCGTTCTTTAGAACTTTCACTTTTTTCTTTATCGATAATAACGGGTTCATCTCCAGATTTTTGTAGCCATTTATTGAGGCCTACATAACTATTGCCAATTTCCTCTACCTGTTTTTCTGAAATAAATTTGATTAACCGCTTTTCTCGATTCGGTTTTTTGTGTAACCATTTTTGATAAGTAGAGTCTGGGTATGGATCAGCCAAATTATAAATATGAAGACCCAGTGGAAGACCTATCACTGGTATTTTAGGATTTGGTTTTTGCTTTAATTGACTATATACTCTATCGTCTTTTATTTCTAGGCTATCAACAATGATTGTGTTTTCTATAAGCAAAAATTGATCGTCCGGTACGCGTTTTACGGCGTTACAGGATAGAAACAGTGTAGTTACTCCTAAAAATAATGCTATTTTTGTGAGGGTTTGGGCCAAGTGTTCAGGTTTACTTAAATTCAAAAATACTATAATTTGATAAGTAAAAGTAAAATAAAGTTAATAACGAGTTTACAGCAAAAAAAGTACCGAGAAAAATACGGCCTTTTTGTGGGCGAAGGTCTTAAAGTTATTTCAGAATTAAAACAAGAAAACCTAAAGATTCATTCTTTTTTTTCTGTAAATGAAAATGAAATTACTGCTGAACATGATTTTTACGTTACACAAGCTGAGCTTCAAAAAATAAGCTTTTTAAAAACGGCAAATACATCATTAGCTGTTTTTGAAATCCCTGAATCAAAACCTATCGAAACAAACGGCTTGATCATTGCACTAGATGCAATCCGTGACCCGGGAAATTTAGGAACCATCATTAGACTATGCGATTGGTTTGGTGTAAAACAATTAATATGCTCTACTGATACTACAGATTGCTACAACCCAAAAGTTGTACAGGCGACGATGGGATCACTCGCTCGCGTTTCAATTAAATATATAGACATAGAAAACTATCTGAAAGAAACATCATTGCCCATTTATGGCGCTTTTATGGATGGAAAGGATGTTTATCGCCAAAAACTTGAGCAAGATGCTATTATCGTGATGGGGAATGAGGCAAATGGCGTTTCACAATCTATTGAAAAACTGATTACTGAAAAGATAACTATTCCGCAGTTTGGCAATCAAACAACAGAAAGCTTGAATGTAGCAACCGCAACTGCAATTTTGTTAAGCGAGGCTCGGCGATTTACTGAAATGTAAAATTGATAAAAATACCTCGTGTGGACATTTTACTAATGTTGCCGGTCCAAGGGCTGTTTGGATCTTCATCTGGTACCAACTCGTCACTTGTAGCAAATACGCCACGAATGGAAGGGGTAAATTTAAAGTAATAAAGATAAAAATCGATACCAAACCCAAGCTCAAAATAATTGGTGGTTTTAGTCATCCTAAATTCTCCGCCTGAGTTGTCTTGCGGGTTTCCTTCATTACTAGATAAATTTAAAGAAGTTGAAATCCCACCAACAATAAAAGGCTTAAAGTTGTTCAATCTTTTGGTAGAAAGTTTTACCAGCAAAGGAACGTGAATGTAAGTAGATTTTACTTCGCGCAATATGTCTTTTTCTTCTTCAAAACCGGGAAACCGAAGGTTTCGTTGGGTGTAGTACAAGCCAGGCTCCAAACGAATGTTAACATAATCGTTTACTCGCATATCTCCTATAAGACCAACGTTAAATCCAACATCGCCGTCTACAAGAATGTCTGTTCTGTCATTGGGGTTTTCGTTTTCATATTCGAATTTAAAATCATAACTGTTAAACCCTAAAAAATAACCCCATGTAAGAAAACGCTGGTCAAATGTTTCTCGGTTTGCCAGTCGTTCTTTATTAAAAAGCTGTGCTTGAGCGCTTTCTGCGAATAGTAATATGGCAAGTACAAAAAATAATTTCTTCATATTTATTTAGTAGCTATATATATGGTGGCTACGCCAAATGTTTGCGGTTTGTTTTTCACTTCTATAAACCCAATTTTACGTAAAATATTGTTGAGGGCTTCTCCATGGGGAAAAACTGAAGCACTTTCACTTAAATATTTGTACGCCACTTTATCTTTTGAAAATATACTCCCAATAACTGGTAAAATTCCTTTGGCGTATATGGAATATCCTTGTTTAAAAGGGAACTTAGTAGGTACTGAAGTTTCCAAAATAACGAAAATGCCACCGTTTTTCAAAACTCTTAAAATTTCAGACAATCCTTTTTCTAAATTTTCAAAATTTCGAATCCCGAAAGAAACAGTAATTGCATCGAACGAATTGTCTTCAAAAGGCAACGCCTCAGAATCACCTTTTACAAATTCAACTGTATTTTCAATTTCTTTTGCCTTTTCACGTGCAACAGAAAGCATCCCTTCTGAAAGGTCTAGCCCAATAATTTTAGAAGCTTGTGTGTTTTGGGCAAATTGTAAAGCAAGGTCTCCTGTGCCGGTTGCGATATCTAGAATAGAATCCGGTTTGGTTTCGGCAACCATTTTAATAACCTTCTTTCTCCATTTAATATCAGTTCCTAATGAAATAACGCGGTTTAAACCGTCATATTCACCTGAAATGGTATCAAACATTTTTTCTACCTGCTGCTTTTTGTTTTCAGCAGAATCTTTATAAGGTGTTACTTTTTTTTCTGAAGTCATAGCGGGAGCAAAACTACGTTTTTTTTGGTATTTGCAAGTAACTCTTTCAGTAAAAGAGATTAACAAATAGGTGTCTATAACTAATTTTAAATTATATAACTTTGCAGCACTTATTTTAGGAGATATTTATGAAGATTATTATTGCCGGTGCCGGTGAAGTGGGATTTCATTTAGCAAAACTTCTATCCTTCGAATCTCAGGATATAACGCTTATAGATACCAATAAAGAATCATTAACTTACGCAGATACCCATTTGGATATTCGAGTTGTTAAGGGGGATGCCACGTCTATTTCAGTTTTAAAGGATTCAAAAATTGACTCTACAGATTTAGTTATAGCTGTTACTTCTAGCGAAACAACAAATATTACGGTATGTGTATTGGCTAAACAGCTTGGGGCAAAACGGACAGTAGCCCGAATTTCCAACACGGAATTTATAGAAAAAAAGGAAGAAGTCGGTTTCACGCGGTTTGGTATTGACGAACTAATTTCGCCAGAATCACTTGCCGCAAGCGAAATTGCATTGTTGCTAAACCAAAGTGCTTTTAATGACACATATGAGTTTGAAGATGGAGCCTTAACAATGATTGGTTTAAACCTCTCTCGTACAGCAGCATTTGTAGGGAAAACAGTTAAAGAAGTGGGGGAGAAGTTCCCTGATTTGGAATACGTGCCATTGGCTATACAACGCTTTGGAACCCAATATACACTTATACCACGTGGTGACACACAATTTAAAGAAGGGGATCAAGTATATTTTACAACTACCGAAAAAGGGGTTGATGAAATTTTTCAACTTACTGGAAAAGTAAGAGAAGATATTAAAAATGTAATGATTCTTGGCGGAAGTAAAATTGGTTACAAAACTGCACGTGATCTTTGTAAAAGTAGCTTTAGGGTAAAGTTAATTGAAAGTAGTAAGGACAAAGCTTTTGAAATTGCCGACGATATCCCAAATTGTCTTGTTATTAATGGCGATGGACGTAATGTAGATTTACTTCAAGAAGAGTCTATCGACGAAATGGATGCTTTTATTTCTGTTACCGGGAATAGCGAAACCAATATTATGTCTTGTTTAGTAGCAAAATCCAAAGGGGTTAAAAAGACCATTGCTTTGGTCGAGAATATGGACTATTTTCAGTTGTCGCAGTCTATTGGAATTGACACTTTAATAAATAAAAAGTTACTGGCTGCGAATAATATTTTCAGGTATGTGCGTAAAGGGGAGGTTGTAGCTATGACCAAACTGAATAATATGAATGCGGAGTTACTTGAATTTAAAGTTACTTCATCCTCAAAAGTGTGTAACAAAAAAATTAAAGATATCGACTTGCCCAGATCTGCGGTAATAGGTGGAGTGATAAGGGATGATGAAGGTTTAATTGCATTGGGTGACTTCAAAATTAAAAATGGTGACCATATTGTAATATGCTGTTTGCCACAATCCATTAC
Source organism: Flavobacteriaceae bacterium UBA3179 (assembly GCA_002364245.1). Lineage (GTDB taxonomy): Bacteria > Bacteroidota > Bacteroidia > Flavobacteriales > Flavobacteriaceae > Marixanthomonas. The sequence continues at coordinate 59,404 of DEXR01000038.1, read as the reverse complement.
TAAGGTTGAAAAACTCTTTGTATAATGAGGTCCTTATCCAGACTTAACTTAAAAATTATATTTCACCTCTTGGGTTTACTCTTAGTGGTAAATGCAGGATTTATGTTCTTATCTGCTCTTGTAAGTTATTTATATAAGGATGGAGTAGTCATAGATATGTTTTATGCTGGTTTCATTACTCTGGTAATTGGAGGAACTGCATTTTTAGTGACTAGAAACCACCGAAAAGAAATTCAAAAAAGGGAGGGCTATCTTATTGTTACATTAGGATGGATTTCTATGTCATTAATAGGAACCTTACCTTACCTCATTACAGGTGCTATACCTGGCTTTACCAATGCTTTTTTTGAAACCATGAGTGGTTACACCACCACAGGAGCCTCTATTTTAAGCGATATTGAAAATTTACCTGAGGGGGTGCTTTTCTGGCGTAGCATCACACATTGGATTGGCGGTATGGGTATTATTGTTTTAGCAATTGCTATTCTTCCTTTGTTGGGAATAGGGGGGATGCAATTGTTTTCTGCAGAAGCACCTGGGCCTGGAGGGGATAAGTTGCATCCTAGAATAGCTGATACCGCAAAGCGTTTGTGGGTTATCTACGTAGCATATACCCTTGCTGAAACATTGCTTTTAAAGTTGGCGGGAATGAGTTTTTTCGACGCAATAAACCATTCATTAAGTACTTTGAGTACAGGCGGTTTTTCAACCAAAAATACCAGTGTCGCTTACTGGAATGATCAGCCTATTATACAATACATAATTGCTTTCTTCATGTTTTTGGCGGGTACAAATTTTGTATTAAGTTACTTTGCTTTTAAAACAAAATTTTCAAAAGTACTGCAGGACGACGAGTTTATATGGTATTGTTACGGTTTAGTTTCGTTTAGTATAATAGTAGCATTGCTAATATATTTTAAAGCAGATGTTTCAATATCCTCAATAGATCACCCGATGGTTTGGGGCAGATTGGAAAGTGCGTTTCGGCATGGTGTATTTCAGGTATTAGCAATTGTGACAACCACTGGTTTTGTAACAGCCGATTACACAGCTTGGACTACGTTTTTAACTGTTTTCTTTTTCGGTTTAATGTTTTTGGGTGGGTCGGCAGGTTCTACAGCGGGTGGTATTAAAATTGTTCGTCATTTAATAATGATAAAAAACGGTATTTTAGAGTTTAAACGAACTTTACACCCAAATGCAATTTTACCCGTTCGCTATAAAAACAAAGCCGTAGAACAGCCAATTGTATATAATATATTAGGCTTTTTTATACTTTACATGCTTTCCTTTATAATGGGCGTTTTGGTTTTTTCTTGGTTAGGGTTAGATTATAAAACTGCCTTAGGAGGAGCTGCATCTACTTTAGGGAATGTTGGACCGGCATTAGGAGATTTAGGGCCTGTAAATAATTATGGAGCTTTGCCTGCAGCCGCTAAATGGTGGGCGTCATTTTTAATGTTAATAGGGCGTTTAGAGCTTTTTACAGTGTTGATATTATTAACGCCTTTCTTTTGGAGGAACCGATAAATTAAAGCTTTACTTCAATTTTATCTGCTAATTTTCTTGCTTTCTTTGTTACTTCGGAAACTAAACTATCTACAGAATCATAAGTAACAACTACCCCCATCCGTCTATAAGGTCTAGCGGTGGGTTTTCCGAATAATCTAAAATCACATTTTGAGGTTGCCGAAACAATTTCCAACCCTTCAAAAGTAGGGTCTTTTGAATCACCTGATGCTAAAATTACTGCGCTGGCACCAATTTTTTCTTGTGTAATTTCAGGAATAGGAAGTCCTAATATAGCTCGTAAGTGTAGTTCGAATTCATTAAAATTTTGGGTGTTGGCCAAGGTGACCATCCCCGTATCGTGAGGTCTTGGTGAAAGTTCAGAAAAGTAAACACCATCATCAGCTACAAAAAATTCAACTCCCCAAATACCTGCTCCCGTGAGCGATTTGGTTACTTTAGCTGCCATTTCTTGGGCGGTTTTTAAATGAATGTCTTCCATAGACGCAGGTTGCCAACTTTCCATATAGTCACCGCGTTCTTGTCTATGGCCAATAGGCGGGCAAAAAAGAGTTTCACCGTTTCTTTGCGTCACAGTGAGTAAGGTGATTTCGTAGTTAAAATTAACGAAAGCCTCTACAATTACTTCAGCCACGTCTCCACGGGAACCTTCTTGAGAATATTGCCACGCTTTTTCAATGTCTGCTTCGGTTTTTATAGTGCTTTGTCCTTTTCCGCTAGAAGACATTAGCGGCTTTACAACACACGGCATGCCAATTTCAGAAACAGCTTTTTGTAAGCTTTCTGCAGAAGTTGCATAACGGTAATCGGCGGTTTTAATGCCTAATTCTTTCGCGGCCAGATCACGAATGGCCTTCCGGTTCATGGTATAATTGGCAGCTTTTGCTGAAGGAACCACTGTGTAACCTTGTTTTTCATATTCGTAGAAGCGTTCTGTGCGGATAGCTTCAATCTCTGGGACAATATAATCTGGTTTGTGTTTTTCAACAATAGCGTCTAAAGCATCACCATCTAGCATATTGATGACTTCAAAGCTATCTGCTACTTGCATAGCTGGGGCTTTCTCATAGCTATCTACAGCAATGATGGTTTGGCCTATACGTTGCGCGGCTATAGTAAATTCTTTTCCCAGTTCGCCACTGCCAAGTAAAAGTATGGTTGCCATCAATTATATTTTTTGAATTATTTATTCTGAAAGTACTTTTTTAATCCGTTTCATAGCTTCTACAATATCTGCTTCGGAAGCTGCATAAGAAAGACGAATGCAATTTGGATCGCCAAAAGCTTCACCTGTTACGGTTGCCACTAAGGCGTCTTCCAATAAGAACAATGAGAAGTCAGTAGCGTTATTGATTTTGGTGCCGTTTATGGTTTTTCCGAAGAAACTTGAAACATCTGGAAACACATAAAAAGCGCCTTCTGGTTCGTTGGTTTTTATCCCGGGAATTTCAGAAAGTAAGTCTAAAATAAGTTTTCTACGCCCTTTGAACGCTTCCACCATGTATTTGATTTTAGAAGGGGATGCTTCTAAGGCGGTTATAGTGGCACGTTGTGCAATACAATTAGCACCGCTGGTTACTTGGCCTTGCATTTTTGTACAGGCTTTTGCAATCCATTCGGGACCACCAATAAAACCTATTCTCCAGCCTGTCATGGCGAATGCTTTTGAAACTCCATTTACGGTAACGGTACGGTTGTACATATCGTCAAATTGAGCCATTGAAGCATGTTCGCCAGTAAAATTAATATGCTCGTATATTTCATCACTGACTACGATAATGTCTGGATGCTTTACTAAAACATCTGCTAAGGCACGAAGCTCATCCCGGCTATAAACTGAACCACTAGGGTTGCAGGGCGAACTATACATAATCATTTTTGTCTTTGGGGTAATAGCTGCTTCCAGTGCTTCTGGGGTAACTTTAAAGTCGGTTTCAATACTAGTTTTTATTTCTACCGGAACACCCTCGGCCACTTTGGCTATATCACTATAACTTACCCAATATGGTGCTGGCAACAAAACTTCATCTCCTTCGTTGAGTAAAACCTGTGCTAAGTTAGCCAATGATTGTTTGGCACCTGTAGAAACAACAATTTGTGAAGGTTTGTATTCAAGATTGTTGTCTCGTTTAAATTTTTTAATAATGGCTTGTTTTAACTCTCCGTAACCATCAACAGGGGTGTATGCGTGATAATCTTCAGTAATGGCACTTATAGCGGCTTCCTTTACAAACTCTGGAACCGTAAAATCTGGTTCGCCTAAACTAAGCCCAATGATGTCTCTTCCTTCTTCTCGAAGTTCCCTTGCTTTGGCTGCCATGGCAAGCGTAGCAGATGTGGCCATTTTGTTAACGCGGTCAGAAAGTTGTTGCTTCATATAGGTAAATTATGCAGGTATTGAGGGCTTTAGCCCCATTTGTTTTAAATATTTAAAGTGTGCTATAATGGCACTTCTTGTTGTCTTGTACTCGTTGTATGGAAGGTTAAACTCTAATGCAGTTTCGCGTACAATTTCTGAAATTTTAGAGTAATGTACGTGACTGATATTTGGAAAAATATGGTGTTCCACTTGATGATTCAACCCGCCAGTAAACCAGTTTACTATTTTATTTTTTGTAGAAAAATTAACGGTAGTGAACAGTTGATGGATTGCCCAGGTGTTTTTCATATTCCCAGTTTTATCTGGTAACGGCATATCGGTATCTTCTACGATGTGTGCCAGCTGAAACACAATACTTAAAATGAGGCCGGCAACATAGTGCATAATGAAAAAGCCTATTAATATTTTCCACCAAGCGATGTTAAAAAATAAAATAGGGATTACGATCCAAACTCCCATATAGATTAGCTTAGTAATTATTAACAAACTCCATTGCGTAATGGGCTTAGGTAGTTTTCCGTAAGATAATTTTTTTGATAAATAGCGTTTGGTCTGTTTAAAATCAGTTGTTAGTGCCCAATTAAAGGTTAGCAACCCGTATAAGAAAACACTGTAATATTGTTGAAATTTATGAAAACGTCGCCATTTAGCATGCTTTGAAAATCGAATGATTCTACCGGCTTCCATATCTTCATCGTGACCGTGTATATTTGTATAGGTATGGTGTAACACATTATGTTGTACTTGCCAATTATAGACATTTCCGGCAAGAATGTACATACTGCTACCCATTACTTTATTAATCCATTTTTTTGAAGAATATGAGCCGTGATTTGCGTCATGCATTACATTCATGCCCACACCTGCCATTCCTACACCCATAACGATTGTAAAAAGTATTTGTGCCCAAGTAGGAAAATCTAGAGTTAACAATAAAAAATAAGGGGTGAGGTAGAGCGAAAACATAACAACTGTCTTTATGTGTAATTTCCAATTACCAGTACGTTGTATCTTGTTTTCCTTGAAATAAGAGTTTACGCGTTTGTTTAATGTTCTAAAAAATTTAGCTGAATCTACGCGCGAAAATTTAATATGAGGAGTGTTCACTTAGTTTGTATTTGTACAGAAATCCTTCTGAAAAAATTAATGGATAAAAATACATATCTTTAAGCAAATACCTTGCCGCAACCATAGAAAATTTATCTATAAAGCATACTTTTGTGATATAGATTTCTTTTATGGATTTAATTTTAAAGTATTTCCCACATCTTTCTGAAAATCAGCAAAAACAATTTGCTAAACTAGAAGCCCTTTACCACGACTGGAACCTGAAAATAAATGTTGTTTCCCGTAAAGATATTGACGAATTGTATTTACGTCACGTTCTTCATTCAGTAGGGATTGCTAAAGTTCAGCCATTTAAAAAGGGTGCCAAGGTTTTGGATATTGGAACAGGAGGTGGTTTTCCAGGTATACCGTTAGCAATTTTATTTCCTGAAGTACACTTTCATTTAGTGGATAGCATCGGGAAAAAAATTAAAGTAGTTGAAGAAGTTTCAGAAGGGTTAAGTTTGAAAAATGTAACGATAACCAACGATCGAGCTGAAAATATATCTGGACAATATGATTTTATAGTAAGCCGTGCTGTGGCACAGATGGAGACTTTTGTACGCTGGATAAAGGGAAGGGTTGCCAAAAAAAGCACACACGAACTTAAAAATGGAGTTCTTTATTTAAAAGGAGGTGATCTTACCGAAGAACTTGCTAACTTCCCGAAAGCAACCGTTTATAATTTGACCAATTATTTTGAAGAAGATTTTTTTGAAACAAAATGTGTGGTACACCTGCCCTTAAAGTATAAAGGATGATTTTCTTCATTCTATAATAAAAATCAGCGTTTAACATCGTTTATTTTCTGAAACAAAAACCATTGTAACCCAATAATGGTCTTAGCGTCTATTATTTTTTCTAAAAGATATATGCCCAATTCCTCAACCGGAATTTTTATCAATTGAATATCTTCATCCTCACTTTTAACACCGCCTCCTTTTTCGGTTCTATCTTCTGAAGATACTTCAGCGTAAAAAAGAGAAAGCTTCTCGGTTGAACCTCCAGGAGATGTATAGAATTGGGAGACAAGTTGAGGTGTATTGATTTTATAGCCTAATTCTTCCATAACTTCACGTTCCATACAGCTTGACGGGTTTTCGTCTTTTTCAAGAGAACCTGCGGGTATTTCTAATATCCAGCCTTCGTTATGTTGTGTGGTGGGGTATCTAAATTGTTTTGTTAATAAAATGCTGTCCGTATCTTTTTCGTAAAGTACAACAGCAACAGAATCTCCTCTATGAAAAGCTAATCTTTTAGTTTTAATGGTGTCTCCATTAAATGTATCATATGTTGCCTGAGCCTTTAAAATTTTATAATGGTCGTTAAAAACTACTTGTTCATTTTTGATGGTATATTTCATAGTAAAAAGATACAACAAAAGAGAGAAATTAAAGCACCATCAAACATAAAAAAAGCCCCAATTAAGGGGCTTTTTAAATACATAATTTAGATGATTAATCTTCACCTAAAAATGGATATCTGTAATCAGTTGGTGAAACAAACGTTTCTTTAACCATACGTGGCGAAATCCAGCGGTATAGGTTTAATTTGCTTCCAGCTTTATCATTTGTTCCGCTTGCTCGTGCACCACCAAATGGTTGTTGTCCTACAACAGCACCTGTTGGTTTGTCATTTAAGTAGAAGTTTCCTGCTGCATTTTCAAGAATATCCACACCTTGTTGCAGTGCGTATCTATCTTCACTAAATACGGCACCTGTTAAAGCATATTCGCTTGTTCCATCAACTAAATGAAGTGTTTCTTCCCATTTGTCATCCTCATACACATAAATGGTTACTACTGGACCGAAAAGTTCAGTACACATAGTAGTGTATTTAGGGTCTTCAGTTTTAATAACCGTAGGCTGAATGAAGTACCCTTCGCTTTTATCATAATCACCACCTGCAATAATTTCAGCGTTGTCATCTTTTTTGGCTTGGTCAATATAACTTGCCAATTTATCAAAAGAGACTTCATGAATCACTGCATTGATGAAATTGTCCATATTTTCAGGCGTTCCCATTTTAAAGGACTTTAAATCTTCCTGAACATATTTTTTCACATCGCCCCAAATACTTTTTGGGATATAGCAACGACTGGCCGCACTACATTTTTGACCTTGAAATTCAAAAGCACCCCTTGAAATAGCAGTTGCTACTTGCTTCGGGTTTGAAGTTTTATGTGCAATAATGAAGTCTTTTCCACCTGTTTCACCAACAATACGAGGGTATGTTTTGTAGTTATGGATGTTATTTCCTATCTGTTTCCAGATGTTTTTAAACACCGTTGTAGAACCTGTAAAGTGCAATCCGCTAAAGTCTGGACTTGCCAAAATGGTATCTGTGATCATTTCTGGGTCACCCATTACCATATTAATTACACCATCTGGTACACCAGCTTCTTTAAATACATCCAACACTACTTTTGCTGAATATACTTGGCTATCACTAGGTTTCCAGATAGCAACGTTCCCCATTAACGCAGCACTTGAAGGAAGGTTTCCAGCAATTGCGGTAAAGTTAAAAGGAGTGATTGCATATACGAAACCTTCTAATGGGCGGTATTCCAATCTATTCCAAGCAGCCGATGTAGATTCTGGTTGCTCCTTGTAGATTTCAATCATTGACTGAACGTTGAAGCGTAAAAAGTCAATTAACTCACAAGCCGAATCTATTTCAGCTTGAAAAATATTTTTAGATTGCCCCAACATGGTAGCTGCATTAATCTTGGCTCGGTAGGGTCCAGCAATCAATTCAGCAGCGCGAAGAAAAATAGCAGCTCGGTTTTCCCAAGGCATTTTAGCCCATTTTTTTCTAGCTTCTAAAGCACCTTCTATGGCGTCTTCAATATGTTTTTTTTCAGCTTTATGATAAACGCCCAATGCATGTTTATGATCGTGCGGAGGTGCCATAGTAGCGGTATCTCCAGTCTCAATATCTTTTCCGTTAATGTAAAGCGGCACATCTATGGTGCTGTTGTACATCTCTTTGTAGGCTTTTAAAACTTCTTCTCGTTCAGGAGTTCCGGGAGCGTAGCTCAAGATTGGCTCGTTTTCGGCTACCGGTACTTCAAAAAATCCTTTTCCCATAGGTTTATTTAATTTTTAATATGTTCATACTTATAAGGGTGCAAAGGTACAAATTTAGGTTGGAGAATTTATGTTATTGGGTTGTTAAGTTATTCGTTTATAGAAGCTGAGAAGACTTATGTTTTATAATGAAACTTTTCTCGTAGATAGCTGGGTTTTTTGTAATTTTCAGAAAGAATTATAGACTGAATAGCTATGTGTACGCTAACTTTTATTCCGACATCTAATAATGGGTTTGTTTTAACCTCTAATCGTGATGAAGCGCCAGGAAGAAATACCTTGGTTCCTAATACATACGTTGAAAATAGTACTAGGTTGTTATATCCGAAAGATGAATTGGCTGGTGGCACATGGATAGGGCTAAGTGAAAAAAAGCGTCTTATTTGTTTGCTTAATGGTGGTTTTACGGCCCACGAGCGTAAAGATGCTTATCGAATGAGTCGTGGTATTATTGTTACAGACCTTTTAACAAAAGATGATGCTGTTTCAGAAATTGAAAAGTATAATTTTGATGGTATTGAGCCTTTTACACTTATAATGGTAGATTGGGCAAAACATTTGCGAATTTATGAATTGGTTTGGGATGAAACTCAAGTTTATTTCACAGAAAAACCCTTGGCCCCACAAATTTGGTCTTCTTCTTTATTGTACACCAAAGAGATGAAAGAGAAGCGCGAGAAATGGTTTTCAACCTTCTTGTTTGATAACTTAAAGCCTAATGCTGTAGATTTACTTCAGTTTCATAAAACAGCCGGAGAAGGAGATCTTGATGTAGATGTGATTATGGACCGTGGCTTTGTAAAAACAAAGAGTATTACTCAAATTGTGAAAAATGAAAAGATAGAAATGCGGTACGAAGATCTTCAGGAAGAAAAAGTTGTATCAGAAATTTTCTAAAAACTAATTTAAAGCAAAAGCTGCGTGTAACTTAAAAGAGGGGATACGTACTCTAAACCTCGTTTTAGCATCAAGATTTATAAATGTGTAATACCCTTCCATAGAACCTATAGGAGATGTAAGCAGGCAGCCACTGCTATATGTATGTTTTTCTCCTGGTGAAAGAACGGGTTTAACCCCAATCACACCTTCTCCCTTAACTATTTCGGTATGCTTTAAAGCGTCTTTTATTTTCCAATAACGAGTTAAAAGCTGAACGGTGTTTTTGCTTTGGTTTTCAATAGTAATGGTGTACGAAAAGGTATAGCACTCTTTTTGCTTATTGATCAAAGTTCCTTCAAATCTGGAAATGACCGAAATCTTAATCCCTTTTGTTATTTGTTGTACCATTGGTTTAATAAAATGCTGCGGTGGCCAAGAAAAAGAAAAATGCTGCCAATCCAGCCCCAAGCAGAAAAACATTGCTTAAAAATACAAATTTAACGATAGTTATAAAACGGTTTTGTCTATAAAAGTTACGAAGTGCTTTATAAAAGTAAAAAGGGCCAACTAATATAAATAAGAGGCTGGAAAATAGCTGGAAACCTAATAAGAAATCTGGAAGTAGGCTTATGATCATCCCTAAAAAAACAAAACTGAAAATATGGAAAATAAATACCGTGTGTTCCATGTACGAGTATTTCTTACTTGAATACAGAAACCAGAAAAAGAAAGCGTAAATGGGTGTAAAGAAAAACAGAAAAAAGGGTGTTTTTTGGGCAAGGTATAAGACAAAGGCAGTTGGGTTTTCCTTTATGCGCTCTAGGGAGTTATTTTTTTCGTAAGCCCATCGATTAAAGCTTGTATTTGAATGTTTTAGGCTGTCTAAAGCTACTGTGGGGCTTTTTA
>DEXR01000038.1:15978-49451 GCA_002364245.1 Flavobacteriaceae bacterium UBA3179 | reverse complement strand
GCTACTGTGGGGCTTTTTATTTTTGTGGTTTCGTAAAAGTCATTATAGAGAGAAAACCGTTTCAATAATCGTTCGCCCCTCGAAAGAGTGTCTAAGTCTTTTTCAGAAATATATTCATAGGTTTCCAGCGTGTCTTTTTTTACGCCAGAAATTTTTTCTTTTAAAATAGAATCAACTTGCCTTTGGTTGGGCATTTCATTCTTCTGTAAAATAGAATCTACCTTAAGGCTATCTGCTTTATTTGAATATAGTTTAAAATTGTTCCCAGTTTGTCCTGATGAAACTTCTTTCTCATTGGGTTTTTCATTGAAGTTTAAAAATGCACTTTCTCCTGTAAATGTGGTAATGAGGCTCTGTAATATGAAATAAATAATCGATACGCTTAAAAAAAATCGGAATGGGTTGGCGTATTTTAATCGTTCGCCTTTTGCATATCTTTTAGTAATGGTTCCTGGACTGAAAAGCAAATCTTTTAAGGTGTAGCGCAATCTGGAGTCATAGGTGACTATACTACCTGCAAATTCAGCAAAGAAATCTTTAAAAGAAAGTTGTTTGGTGCTGTTTAGTTGTGAGCAATACGGACAATAAATATCACTTAAATCTAGGGGCTGTCCACAGTTTAGGCACTCAGCCCCCCGATATTTACGAGCTTTACGGCTATTGGATGGTACCGGTTTGTGTTTGCTCATACCGTAAAGATGAAAAGTTAATTATTGGTGATGTTAGTAGAATTTCCTCTTCCCATGCCTATAATACGGTCATAGCGGGCTCCTAAATCTCTAAAGTAAACCAACACAGTGTAATCGTTTTCCGTTTGCCAAAAATTTCCACTTATGGCTCCGGGCTCTATGGTGCCATCGCGATCTACCAATACATATTTATAGTTGTAAAACCCTTGTTTAAATAGGCGAGAATTTCGATATGTGTCGCTCTGCGGGTCATATTTCATATAAGTAGACCCGTCAATAGTCCAATTATTGAAGTTTCCGTAGAGGTGTATTTCCTTATCACCAATGTCTTCAAAATACTGAAGGTTGAAGTGCAACCTAACGTATTCTGCTTCTATGTTTTGGTTATTGGCGCCTATGTTCCTTACAACAAAATTTCCATTAATATCTGGGTTGTAGGTGTAAGGACGATCATACCTTCCAATATCTGTAAATAAGAAGTTTTCATATACATCACTAAGGCTTATGCGGCTAATGCTGTTACCGGCAGCACGAACATCTTTATTGTCAAACGCCAAGAACTCGTTTCCACCCCAAAAAGAAGATTCTTTGTCATATTTATATATCAATTCGTTTCCAATTGTGTATTGTGGTTTCAAATCTGTAATGGCTGTTTTTAGGTTGCTGTTTTGCATGACCAAGGTGTTCACCGTCTGTTTCGGGTTAATAAGTAAAAGAGACGGTGAGTTAATAGTAAATTGTACAGTCTGTTTTTCGTCTATATATTTAAGGTCACGCGATCGTCTAATATCTAAGGTAACGCCAGCTATTTCTTCGATAACCATAAACTTTCTTGAAAAGATGGGGTTGTTGTCGCTGTCAAAAATAGTAATGAGGTAATTTCCACTTTTGGTAATTCTTCGGGTTTCCCGGTTAGGTATTGATAAAGTATAGTGTGAAAAAATCTGTAGTGTGTTTAACGAATTTTCATACGTTTCAATCCGTACATCGTCAAATCCATCTAAGTATTCACTTTTTGCCAAATCACTTTTGGTCCAATCAAAATTATGGTGGGTTATGGTGTAATAGAAGTCTTCTTCTTCACCATTTAAAGCATCAAAAGAGAGCTGTAATCTTTCTCCCAGTCGTATCATAGGTAGTTCGCTTTGTGCAGTTGCACCTTTGAACTGGATGGTTTTAATGTAATTGGGAGCTGGAATTTCGGACAACTGAGCAAAAAGTAATGAAGGTGTAAATAGCAATAAAAGGCCGAATAATTTCTTCTGAAACATATAAATAAAAATTTTGGTTAAAGATAATCAAATTTTGTACCTAAGTGATGTTGTATGATGATGCGGATTTATTTCTAAATAAAATTATAATTATTTGTTGTGCAAAGCGGTTATAAATTTATAAATTTGCACACCCGAATTTTTAGCCTTATATGTGGCTCGGGAAAAAAGATAAATGTAACACACACTATCCTATGTCCAAAGACATTAAGATTAAAAAAGGTCTTGATATTCGTTTAAAAGGAGAAGCGGACAAAACACTCTCTAATGCGCCGCGTTCACGGACCTTTGCTATTAGACCTTCAGATTTTCACCTTATTACACCAAAAGTGGTATTAAAAGAAGGTGAAAAATTACAAGCTGGAGACCCTGTTTTTTACTCAAGGGAAAATAAAGACCTAAAATTTGTTTCGCCTGTAAGCGGTACATTAACAGCTATTGAAAGAGGGGCAAAACGCGTTATTGAGCGTATTGTGATCGAAGCTGACCAGCAAGACGCCTTTAAGGAGTTTGGAAAAATCGATTTGAGTACAGCTGATGCTGAGACCATTAAAAGCAGGTTTCTTGAAGCAGGTTGTTGGCCTTTTATCAAACAACGTCCTTACGATGTTATAGCTGATGCTGAAACTAAGCCAAAAGCAATTTTTGTTTCAGGTTATGCTAGTGCACCTTTGGCAGCAGATTATGACTTTACTTTAAAAGGCAAAGAGGCTGAACTACAAGCTGCCGTTACTGCACTTAGTAAATTAACTGATGGTGACGTTCATGTTAGTATAGGTAGCAGTGGAACTTCTTCTTTTGATACCCTTAAAGATATAACACTTCATAAAGTGTCTGGCCCACACCCTTCTGGAAATGTGGGTACGCAGATAGGCAAAATTAACCCTGTTAATAAGGGCGAGACTGTTTGGACTGTTTCTGCACAAGACCTTGTTATAATAGGTGAATTGCTGTTGACTGGAAAATTTAATGCTGAGCGTATTATCGCATTGGCAGGTTCTTCTGTTAAAAATCCAAAATATTACAGAACAAAAATAGGAGCTGAGGTTTCAACTTTTGTGTATGATTCTGGATTAGATGAAGATAACGTTCGTGTTATTAGCGGAAATGTGCTTACCGGTGAAAAAATTTCACCAAAAGGACATTTGGGCTATTATGATAATATGGTTACCGTGATTCCTGAAGGTGATGATTATGAATTTTTTGGATGGAACAAACCAGTTTTCGATAAAATTTCACCGTCTAGGGCATTGACGTTTTCTTGGTTGTTTCCGAAGAAAAAATACGAACTGGATACCAATACCAATGGGGAACATAGAGCTTTTGTGCTAACAGGAAACTACGAGAATGTTTTTCCTTTGGATATTTATCCGTTACAGATATTAAAAGCTTGTATGGTACAAGACTTGGACGAAATGGAAGCTTTGGGAATGTATGAAGTGGCTCCAGAAGATTTCGCATTAACTGAATTTATTTGTGTATCAAAACAACCACACCAGCAGATTATTCGTAATGGTTTGGATCAAATGATTAAAGAAATAGGATAACGCTATGGGATTGAAACAAAAATTACATACGCTAAAAGAAAAATATAGAGGCAAAAAGATGGCGCCTGCATTTAATGCATTGCACACCTTTTTATACCTTCCTAACGAGACTACCCATTCCGGTTCTCACGTTAGAGCAGCAGACGATCTAAAGCGTACCATGAACACAGTAATCATGGCATTGATTCCCTGCTTAATTTTTGGGATGTTTAATGCAGGTTACCAAACCAATTTACAAACCGACCCTGAGATCACTCAAGCAATGGGTCTTTTTAGTGGTGAGTTCTGGAACTGGTCCAATTTTGTGATTGGGTTTTGGAAAGTGCTTCCGCTTGTTATCGTTTCCTACGGAGTTGGTCTTGCGGTTGAATTTTTATTTGCTGTAATAAAAGGTCACGAAGTAGAAGAAGGGTATCTGGTAACAGGTATGCTAGTGCCATTAATTGTACCGATTGATATTCCTTTATGGATGTTAGTAGTAGCCGTTATTTTTGGAGTGGTTATCGGGAAAGAAGTGTTTGGAGGTACAGGAATGAATATCCTAAACCCTGCATTGACAATCCGTGCCTTCCTGTTCTTTGCTTATCCAACATGGATGAGTGGAGATAAAGTTTGGGTGCACGGTGCAGTAGAAACTGCTGGTAAGCCAGATGCAATTTCAGGTGAAACAATTTTAGGTAGCTTGGCACAAAATAACGAAATAGGTTATAGTGTAATGGATATGTTCCTTGGGTTTATACCAGGCTCAGTGGGTGAAACCTCTACGCTGCTTATTTTATTAGGAGCTTTGTTCTTGATTTACACAAAAATAGGAAGTTGGCGTATAATGTTATCAACAGTACTGGGTGCATTAGCTATGGGCTTGATATTTAACGGAGTTGTTTCTGCAGGATGGATTGATAGTTCTAGTAAGTTCTTCGGATTAATGAATACCGAATTTTGGCATCACCTAATCATTGGTGGATTTGCTTTTGGTGCTGTGTACATGGCAACAGACCCTGTTACAGCTTCCCAGACAAATAAAGGAAAATGGATTTATGGATTTTTAATCGGGTTCATATCTATATTAATTCGTGTGTTTAACCCGGCGTACCCAGAAGGGGTGATGTTGGCCATCTTGTTAATGAACGTATTTGCGCCAACTATTGACCATTACGTTGTACAAGGAAACGTTAAAAAACGAATGAAACGTATAAAAGTTAAAACCGCATAAGCAATGGCGATCAATACAGATAAAAACAGTTATACTATCATTTTTTCCGTAGTTATGGTAATTGTGGTAGGTTCTATCTTGGCAGGTTTTGCCAGTGGGTTAAAACCAAAAATTAAGGAAAACGAACGGTTTGAAAAGCAACAAAATATTTTGTATGCAATGGGTATTAATGAAAATGAAGGACCCAATGATGCAACTTTTGTCTCTACCGATAAAGTGGAGGCAGAATTCAATAAATATATAACCAAGCAATTGGTAATTCAAGGAGATGAGGTTACTGAAAATGATGAAGCTTACCTTATCGACATAAAAAAAGAAGAAACTAAAGCAAAAAAATCTGATTATACTAGAAGACTTCCTCTTTTTGTAGGTGAAAAAGATGGTAAAGAAGTATACGTTATCCCAGTTCGAGGAAAAGGGCTTTGGGATGCAATATGGGGTTTTGTTGCAGTTGACAAATCCATGACTATTCAAGGTGTTTATTATGACCATAAAGGGGAAACACCAGGTCTAGGTGCCGAAATAAAACAACGTTACTTTATGGACGACTTTACTGGCGAAAGCTTTTTAAACGGAGGCGCTTTTGAAGGTATAGAGGTTTCTAAAAGCAATAATGATCCTACAAATAAAGATACAGACGATAATGAAGTTGATGCATTAGCAGGAGCTACAATTACCGGTGACGGTGTTGCTGCAATGCTTAGAAAGGATGTTAAATTGTATGTGCCTTATTTTAAATCTTTAAACTAAAACTATGGGACTTTTATCAAAAAAAGATAGCAAACTTATAATGGACCCATTAGCGGACAATAATC
The DNA here is from genome assembly GCA_002364245.1 of Flavobacteriaceae bacterium UBA3179. Lineage (GTDB taxonomy): Bacteria > Bacteroidota > Bacteroidia > Flavobacteriales > Flavobacteriaceae > Marixanthomonas. Next base: position 43,916 of record DEXR01000038.1, on the reverse strand, counting down.
CTATTACTATTCAGGTATTAGGAATTTGTTCAGCATTGGCAATTACAGCACAATTAAAGCCATCTATTGTAATGGCTGTATCTGTACTGTTTGTAATGGGAGTTGGAAACGTAGTGATTTCGTTGATGCGAAATATAATTCCTTCAAAAATACGAATCATTGTACAGCTCATCGTTGTAGCAACCTTGGTAATTATTGTAGACCAAGTATTGAAAGCGTTTGCTTATTCACTTAGTAAGGAACTCTCGGTATTTATTGGGTTGATTATTACCAACTGTATTATTATGGGGCGTTTTGAGGCTTTTGCATTAGGAAACAAACCTTGGCGTTCTTTCCTTGACGGAATTGGTAATGCTGCTGGCTATGGAGTCATACTTATAATTGTCGGTTTCTTTCGTGAATTGTTGGGTTCAGGAACTTTATTCGGTTTTCCAGTATTAGGAAACCCAGTAACTAAAACAGGACTTTACGCAATAGGATATGAAAACAACGGTTTTATGGTGTTGCCACCTATGGCATTGATCGTGGTAGGTATCATTATTTGGGTGCAGCGTAGTAAAAATAAAGAGTTAATAGAAGAAAATTAAAAGTATTGAAGTGTTAGAGCAACGAAGCTATTTCAAAACTAACACATCAATACTCAATACTATAAAAAAATGGAGCATTTAGAATTATTTTTTAAATCGATTTTTGTAGATAACATGGTGTTCGCATACTTTTTAGGTATGTGTTCCTACTTGGCTGTATCTAAAAAAGTGAGCACAGCTGTTGGTTTAGGGGCTGCTGTAATATTCGTATTAACAGTAACAGTTCCGCTTAACTGGCTGTTAGATCAATATATTTTGCAAGAAGGAGCCTTAACTTGGTTAGGTGCAGAATATGCAGATTACGATTTAAGTTTCCTTTCTTTTATTTTATTCATTGCTACCATTGCAACAATGGTACAATTAGTAGAAATAGTTGTGGAGAAATTTTCTCCTTCATTATATAATTCATTAGGTATTTTCCTTCCGTTGATTGCGGTAAACTGTGCCATTTTAGGAGGTTCATTATTTATGCAATCAAGAGAAATTGAATCTTTTGACCTAGCACTTAATTATGGATTTAGTTCAGGTATTGGTTGGTTTTTAGCAATCGTTGCAATAGCCGCTATTCGTGAAAAAATTCGTTATTCAAATGTACCGGCTCCATTACGCGGCTTAGGAATTACTTTTATCATTACAGGTTTAATGGCAATTGGTTTTATGAGTTTTGGAGGAATGTTAACCGGTGGAGATGAAGAAACACCATCCTTAGATAGTAATCCCGAGAGTTTAGGAACTCAAGTGGAAGAAAAAATAGAATCAACTGAAACACCTGAAGTTTCAACCCTACTAACAAAAAATTAATATGTTTTTAGCAGCAAGCACATTAGGAGTTATTATTGCAACGGTTGTTGCCTTTTTGGTATTAACCTTACTATTGGTGGCACTTTTACTTTTTACCAAACAAAAGTTGTCACCTTCCGGTCCAGTAACCATTACCATTAACGATGAGAAGAAATTGGAAGTAGAGTCTGGAGGGACATTACTTTCCACGCTTAGCGGTAAAAAGATATTCCTTCCTTCTGCTTGTGGTGGAGGTGGAACTTGTATTCAGTGTGAATGTCACGTTCTTGAAGGAGGTGGTGAAGCACTTCCTACCGAAACTCCTCACTTTACTCGTAAAGAATTAAAAGAAGGCGCACGTCTTTCCTGCCAGGTAAAAGTAAAGCAGGATATGAACATTCATATTCCTGAAGAAGTCTTCGGAATTAAAAAATGGGAAGCTACCGTAGTTCGTAATTATAACGTAGCATCTTTTATTAAAGAGTTTGTAGTTGAAATACCAGAGGATATGAACTACAAAGCTGGTGGATATATTCAAATTGAAATTCCACCTTGTGAAGTGAAGTTTGAAGATATGGACATCACGGCACACCCAGAAGAACACGATACACCAGATAAATTTAAAGAAGAATGGGATAAGTTTGGACTTTGGCCATTAGTTATGAAGAATGACGAAATGGTTGAAAGAGCTTATTCTATGGCTTCATACCCAGCCGAAGGGCGTGAGATCATGCTTAACGTTCGTGTTGCTACACCACCGTGGGATAGAGATAAAAACCAATGGATGAATGTAAATCCAGGTATTGCGTCTTCTTATATATTCAATGCAAAAAAGGGTGATAAAGTAACAATTTCTGGACCTTTTGGAGAGTTCTTCATAAACGAATCAGAAGCTGAAATGCTATATGTTGGTGGTGGAGCCGGAATGGCACCTATGCGTTCACACTTATATCACTTATTCAAAACCTTAAAAACTGGTCGTAAAGTAACCTATTGGTATGGTGGACGTTCTAAAAGAGAATTATTCTACCTAGAGCATTTCCGTGAACTGGAAAGAGAGTTCTCTAACTTTAAGTTCTATTTAGCCCTTTCTGAACCAATGGAAGAAGATAATTGGAAAGTAAAGAAGGATATTCATGATGAAGAAGGCGACGGCTTTGTTGGCTTTATTCACCAAGTAGTAATCGATAATTACTTAAGTAAGCATGAAGAGCCAGAAGAAATAGAATTATACTTCTGTGGACCACCATTGATGAACCAAGCGGTTCAAAAAATGGGAGAAGATTTTGGTATCCCAGATGAACATATTCGATTTGATGACTTTGGAGGATAATAAAACCTTCATTTAATAAAGATTATAAGCCGTTTCAGTTTTTCTGAAACGGCTCTTTTTTTAGCCAAATACTTCCTATTTTTGCATAATGAGCTTACCACTTACACAACAAGAATTACACAACCTTGCTATGAATATAGTAGGAAAAGAGCTTGAGAAAAATGGTTTTGAGTTTTTAGGGGTAAATTCTAAGCTGAAAAAGGATCCACAATTTGTAGCCTTAAAGAATAAAGACTTGCACTTTATAATTGTAAGGGCAATTACCTATCCCGAAGACGCCAATACGTACGATCCTGTTTTTATGCAAACCATAAAAGCTCACGCCGATAAATTTGATGCCAAAACGTATTATGCAGGAGTAGGGTTGGGCCACGGGAGTGATTATGCCCAACCTGTTTTAAAAAATGAAGATTATACCATGGTCTATAACGGTTTACAAGAAATAATATGAAATATTTACTGTCAATAACCATCTTTTTTTTATTTGTTTCTTGCGCTGAAAATACACAAGAAGCCACGTATGTTGAAGGGAAAGCCTTTGGTACAACTTACCATATTCAATACTACTCTAAGCAAGATTTCGATGCTGAAAAAGCAATCGACTCTATTGTTCAGGCTGTTAATCAGTCTGTAAGCACGTATATTCCTATTAGCGATATTTCAAAAATTAACGAAGGGGACTCTACAATAATTATAGATGAAACCTTTAAAGATGTTTTTCTTCTTTCTGAAAAAATATATAAACAAACCAATGGATATTTCGACCCTACCATTGGCGTGCTTCGCAATGCATATGGTTTTGGCGATGTAAAACCACTTCAGGAAATTGATAGTACAACCTTAGATTCGTTGATGCAATTTGTAGGCTTTGATAAGGTAGCACTTACTTCAGAAAACACGATTCAAAAAAAACATCCTCAAATATATTTTGACTTTAACGCCATAGCAAAAGGATACGGAATAGACTTAATAGGGAAATACCTTGAAAATAACGGAGTTAACGATTACTTAATTGAATTAGGAGGAGAAATTTTATCGAGTGGAACTAATTTAACCAAACAAAAACCATGGACTGTAGGGATTGAAGCAGTCAGTTCAGATATTGATAATCGAAGTTTTGCTGAAATCGTTCCGTTAAAAAATCAAGCGATGGCTTCTTCAGGAAATTATAGAAAATTTAGAGTGGATTCTATTACAGGAAAAAAATATGTACACACCATAAACCCACTCACAGGAAAAGCAGAACAAAGTGATGTGACTAGCGCAACCGTAATTGCTCCTACTTGCGCAGAAGCAGATGCCTATGCTACTTCTTTTATGGCATTGGGACTTGAAAAGTCTAAAAAACTATTAAAAGAATTGCCAAATGTAGAAGCATATTTAACCTATACAGATTCATTAAATCAACAAAAAGAGTTTTTAACAGCTGGAATGAAAGTGAAAACTGCTACTAATTAGTTCTTTTTACAAACAGGCAGTAACTCGCCTTTTGCCAATCGGTAGGTATTGATTTCTTCTTCGGAAAAAGTTTTGGTGTAATCAACTGCTTCAACTGAAAACCCTACCGAAGCGAGTTTGTCAAAATAATCCATCCCATAAATACGAACGTGGTCATATTGACCAAATATTTTAGCGCGCTCTTTTGAGTCGGTTATCGAATCGTCTTCAAAAGTAGTTTGTCTATCGTTCTCTAAAGGTATTTGCAAAATGGCTGTCCCGTTGGAAGCCAAAATACGGTATAATTCTTCCATTGCTTTAGTATCGTCTGGAATATGCTCTAAAACGTGATTACAGATTATAAAGTCAAACTCATTGTCTGCAAAAGGTAAGTTACAGATATCTGCTTTTACATCGGCAATAGGAGAGTTAAGGTCGGTAGTGATGTACTCTAAATTTTTCATCTTTCTGAAACGCTTATAAAAAGCTTGTTCTGGTGCAAAATGAAGTACTTTTAATTTTGAAGAAAAGAACGATGTTTCATTTTTTAAATACAACCAACACAATCGATGGCGTTCTAAGGATAATGTGCCAGGCGCTAATACATTTTCGCGTACTTTTTCGTATCCATACGGTAAAAATTTCCGATAGGATTGACCATCAATGGGGTCTGTGTATTTGTCGCCTCTTAAAAAAAATGCGACGAATGGTTTTACCAAATAGCTTAACCTAATTAATAGCGGACGGGGAATTATATTCAGAAAAAAAGTGGATAGCTTTTGCATGGCTGAAAAGATTACAGCACTAATTCCTTTTGACGGAATTCATGCTCTTCGTCACTTTCAATCCCTAAGGCATCATAAATATAAGCAAACGTAGAAAGCAGTTCTGGCTTACCGTTTACCAAAGCAACATCATGTTCAAAATGGGCGCTAGGCTTACGGTCTGCTGTTAAAATGGTCCAACCGTCTTTTAATTGTTCAATACGGCGTGTGCCCAAATTAATCATCGGCTCAATGGCAACAGTCATCCCTTCAACAAATTTCTTGCCGCGGCCTCTACGACCGTAGTTTGGCATTTCGGGATCTTCGTGCATTTTACGGCCTAAACCGTGTCCTACTAATTCACGAACCACACCATAACCGTGATCTTCACAGTAGTTTTGAATAGCATACCCAACATCACCTACACGATTTCCTTTTTTAAATTCACGGATGCCGACATAAAGTGATTCCTTAGTGATTTTTAATAGCTTTTTTACTTCGAGTGCAACTTCACCTACTTCAAAAGTATAAGCGTGATCCCCATAAAAACCATTTTTTACAGCCCCACAATCAATGGAGATGATATCACCTTCTTTAAGAGGAACGTCGTTCGGGATACCGTGTACTACTTGAGCATTGGGGCTCATACATAAACTATTAGGAAAATCGTACATTCCTAAAAAACCGGGCTCGGCTCCGTGGTCTCTAATAAACGTTTCTGCTAGTTTATCAAGATGAAGTGATGTAACCCCTGGTTTTACTTCTTTAGCTAGCATTCCCAATGTTTTGGAAACGATTAAAGCCGCCTCCCGCATTAATTCAATCTCTTCGTTGTTCTTTGGTATGATCATTTTTTTCTTCTTTAAAAGGGAAGCCATCCTCTTTTTCTTTTTTTGGTTTTTACAACCGGTTTTTCTTCGCCAATAAGTTGTAGATATATTTGTCCCCACTCTAATAAACCACCAATGTTTCTGTCATCAATAAAAATATCAGCGTTTATTTTACGGCTATACTTTGGGTCGAATTTTTCTTCAGGAAAACTTTTATTTACTGAATAAAATACAATGCCATTATCCTTACAAAACTGAACAGCATCGGTCAATGTCTTTCCATTTCGGTAGGTCCACAAAATAAGCCTGTGCCCATTTTCTTGAAGTTTCCGTAATGTGTCAAAAGCAAACAATTTGGGTTTGCCAATGTTTGGGTATTGGTCTTCAACAATGGTACCGTCAAAATCTACCGCAATGGTTAATGTTTCAGTAATCATAGCTTATTTTGAACGGCAAAAATACAAATAATGTAGCACTTATTCTTCGTAAGCGTGTTTGTAATCAGCTTCGCTTACAATTGCGTAGATGTCTTTTTCAAGACTTTCTCGCGCGTGTTCTACAAAACGGCCAATTTCCTCTCCGTCGCGGTAAAAAATTAAAGTTGGTACATAATTTATATCCAACGTGTTTTCGTAACCTTCTTCTGTTAATTTTTGATGGTCCATGGCATACATCGTGAGGTTGTCAAAGTCATAGTCCACATATTCCATAATCTTATAGAATGCAGGAATTTCGCGTTGACTATCGGAACACCAAGAACCCATAAAGGCAGTTATTTTTACATCTTTTAAAAGTGGCTTTATTTTTTTAACTGTGGCTGTGTCCAATTTATGAAAGTTTGCATTTGCCTGAAACCACTCTGAATAAGGCTCCTTGCTGAAAGCCTCTTTATTTACTTCCCCTAAAAGCATGTTGCCGCCATCTTCTTCATCAGGAACCTCTCTGTTGATAGTAGTGGTTTCATCTTTTTCTGCCATTGTTTTTTCTGGCGATTTCTCTTCTTTGTTTTGTTTTGGTGATCCACAAGCTATAAAGGTTAGAGCTATAACTGCAAAAATTATTTTTTTCATGTTTTTTAAATTAAGGAATCCTGTGTCATGGATTCGGGTTTAGTAATGCCCATTAGTTTTAAAATAGTAGGTGCAATATCGCCTAAAATACCTTCTTTGACGTTTTTAATATCATTATCTACAATAATAATAGGGACTGGATTTGTAGTATGTGCGGTGTTGGGTGATCCGTCTGGGTTTCGCATGGTTTCACTGTTTCCATGATCTGCCAATACGATGGTTGAATAACCATTGTTCAATGCTGCTTCAACAATGCTTTTTGAACAACTGTCAACCGTTTCGCAGGCTTTTATAGCTGCTTCAAAAACACCGGTATGACCTACCATATCGGGATTTGCAAAATTTAAGCAAATAAAATCTGCTGATTTTGAATTGATTTCAGGGATAATTTTGTCCCTAATTTCATAGGCACTCATTTCGGGTTGAAGGTCGTAAGTAGCTACTTTTGGTGAAGGACATAAAATCCGCTTTTCATCTTTAAAAGGTTTTTCACGACCGCCAGAAAAGAAAAAAGTAACGTGAGGGTACTTTTCAGTTTCAGCAATACGAATTTGAGTTTTGTTGTTTTGTTCAAGAACTTCGCCTAACGTTTCTTTAATGTTCGCCTTATTATAAACAACCGCTACGTTTTTAAACGATTCGTCATAGTTGGTCAAGGTGATAAACTTCAATGGAAGCTTTTCCATGTTGTATTCTGGAAAATCTTGCTGGGTTAAAACTTCGGTAAGTTGCCTTCCTCTATCTGTTCTGAAATTAAAGAAAATCACCACATCATCTTTTTCGATCGTAGCAACGGGTTTTTCATTTTCCGTCAGTACGATGGGTTCAATAAATTCATCTGTGATGTTTTCAGCATAACTATCTTTAATGCTTTGGACGGCATTGGTTGAGGTTTTTCCTTTTCCGAAGACCAACAAATCATATGCTTTTTTAACACGTTCCCATCGTTTATCACGATCCATGGCGTAATACCTACCAATAACGGAAGCTAATTTTCCATTGGTAGTTTTAAGATGTTCTTGCAAATCTTGAATATGTCCCGCCCCAGATTTAGGATCAACATCACGGCCATCGGTAAAAGCGTGAACAAATATGTTTTCAATACCTTCGGTATCTGCTGCCGTAAGTAATCCTTTTAAATGGTTTATATGTGAATGCACGCCACCGTTAGAGACCAAACCAATAAAATGAACTTTTTTGTTGTGTTCTTTGGCATGGTTGAAAGCTTCGTTTAAAACAGGCTCGTCCTTTAAGGTGTCATTTTCTATGGCTAAGTTTATTTTTGCCAAATCCTGATATACAATACGTCCCGCGCCCAGATTTATATGGCCTACTTCACTGTTTCCCATTTGTCCATCGGGCAGGCCTACATTCATTCCGTGGGTAAGCAATTGGTTGTTAGGGTATTTTTTGTAAAGCGAATCTATAAAAGGGGTTTCAGCTTGATCAATTGCCGAAACGGCTGGTTCTTGGGTAATGCCCCATCCATCTAGGATGAGTAAAAGGACTTTTTTGTTCATAGCAAAATATAAAGTGCAAAGATAACGATTATGGAAAGATGGAAAATAGAATAAAGACGTGAAAAGAAAATGCTTCTGAAAATCAACTGCTTCTGAAAATCAACTGCTTACTTTGTTCTGATTAATTATAACCCTAGATTAGGGGTGTTTTTTACACTATGATACCTTAATGCAGCTTTGATGCAATTTTTTAATTCAATCTCCGGAATGGCATCGTTCATTTGAAAAACGATGGCTCTGTTTCCTTCAAAATTAAAGGTATCTTTATAAACTAGTTTGAACGTTGGCACCAACTTGCTGGTACATTTAAAATACATAGCATATTGATTTGGGGCTTTTTCTTTCCAATCAATCCGTATTGTGCTCCCTTTTTTAACGAGGTAGCTCGGCTCTCCCCATTTTAGGGTTTCCTCTAACTTTGTAATTTCTTCTGTGTCTTTTGCGGTTTCAACAATCAGATTTCTGAGGTTCAATATTTTTTTCTGAACAGCATTGGGATAGTTGTTGAAAACGGCTTCAACTTTAGGATTTGTTTGAATTTGTAGGTTTTCCATTAGTGTAAGTTACAAGCAGTATACGAATAGCGTTTACCCTCCATACTTTTCAATCGCCTCTTCAATTTTTTCAATGCGGTTTTCTGGGTCTGGGTGGGTGCTTTTAAATTCGGGTAAGCGATTTGGACCGGCAGCAGCCTTTAATATTCTCATTACCTCGATCATTTCCCGAGGGTTATAGCCTGCATCGATCATAAACTTAACACCTAAATCATCGCTTTCCAGCTCGTCACCACGACCGTTGCCAAGTAAAACATTTTGCCCAATACCAGCAACTAAACCACCGGCATCGGCACCTACTGAAGCTCCTTGGGAAACAGTTTGCCAAAATTCGGTCTCTGCAATTCGCTCTGCGGAATGGCGCCCAAGCACATGGCCAATTTCATGACCTAAAACTCCTGCTAATTGATCTTCATTACTAAGCTGTGAGAATAATGCTTGTGTAATAAATATTTGTCCGCCTGGAAGCGCAAAAGCATTTATGGTTTCAGAGTCTGATAATAAATGAAATTCATATTGATACGGGGTGTTTTTAGCCATGCTGTTATTGACTAATTTAGCACCCACCATATCTACATAGTTTTGCATGCTTTGGTCTTGGTAGAGTCCGCCGTATTGATCGATCATTTGTGGGGCACTTTGTAGTCCAATAGCGATTTCCTTTTCAGTAGACATAGAAATGGTCTGTTCTTTTCCAGTATATGGATTTTCTTCAGTATTTACACATTTTTTAAAAAAAGCGAAAGCAACGATAGCCAAACCAATAAATATCCTAATTTTCCAACTGCGACTTGAAGCCATAATAGTATTTTTTAGTACACTAAGTTACGAAAGTAATTTGGGATTGATGTCAAGAATGTTTTCGGTACGGTATTTTTCAATAAATACTTCAGAAAAATACTCACTTCCTTTAATTTTTTCTTTTTTCAAAATGGCTTCTACATTCAGTTTTTTATATTCTTGAAGCATCGGCTTTGAAATGGGAGCATAACTAAAATGCCAAGGTTCGTATTTAAAACCCTTTCGGTTGGCATTGTCGGTATAGACTTCATAAAACCCAAAAGAGTTGGCGTGCTCATTTAGCCAGCTTTTTAGTTTACAAAAAGGGCCTGTGCCGTGAAAATGCTCTGGCTGCAATACACTTTCCGGTCGCGGTGCATTGGCGTCAATAATATCAATATCGGTACCCCAATGATGACGAGAGGTTCCGGGGATGGTTGAATATTCGATTATTTTTTCAATAGCTTGAATAGGGGAGAGTCCTTGCTTAGTAAACCTGTTATATTTTCCTTCAAAAATTTGTTTTTGACGTTCAAAACTTCGGTAAGCAGAAACGACTTCTATCTGGATGTTTTTTTCTGTAGCTGCTTTCTTCATTTTTAAAAATGCCTTTTTAGTTTCTTTATGCATTTTTGAGGTATAACTGTCACCCACAATATCGCGGTTGCCTTTTCCTATTAATTGGTCAATTGTAAATTGTTGTTGATTAGAGGTAAAAGACAAATGTGGTATGACAGCCAAAGCAGTTGCTGAAAGTATCGAGGTTTTTATAAATTGTTTTCGCTTCATTTGGTATCTTAGAGGTTTATTTTAAAAGTACTATAATTATAAAACTTATGAAGCTCACTTTTGGTATAATTCCCCCTACTGAAATTTTAAAGATCATTCCATTATTGCAAAAAATGGAAGAAAAACCAGTGCCTGAACCTATTTTAAAAGAACGGGTTTTGGCAATGGCTCAAGAAAATTACGAATGTGTAGGTATTTATGAATCAGAAAAGCTAATGGGAATTTGTGGTCTATGGTTTCAGACTCGGCACTATGCTGGAAAGAATATGGAGCTGGACCATGTTTTTATTGACGATGATTACCAAAGTAAGGGTATTGGTAAACAATTAATGGATTTTGTAACCGAATACGCCAAGGAAAAACAGTGTAGCTGGTTAGAACTAAACACTTATGTGCATAATTTTCCGTCCCATAAATTTTATTACAATCAAGGGTTTGTTGCCAAAGGCTATCATTTTGTAAAAGAACTTTAAAGTGTAAGTTGGCTAAGCGAAGTTGATGTTTCTATTTCCACCGGCTTTTTCCCTCTTTTAAAGATACGGGCACTGTGCTCGCCTTTTAATACAATTGAGCTGTCTTTTACACGCAGCCAACTTCCTTCACGCAATCCTACTACCGGAATATTATTTTGGGTATGAAACTCTTTGATACGGGTTTCACGTGTTTCGCCCATATGTTCACTCGATGGGTCAGGGTCTAAATAATGTGGATTCACATTAAAAGGAATTACACCCAGTGTTTTAAATGAAGGAGGATAAACAATAGGCATATCATTGGTGGTTTTCATGCTTACACCACAAATATTGCTGCCAGCACTGGTGCCTAAATAAGGTGTTCCGTTAAAGATAACCTCTCGTAGTGGTTCCATTACTTGATTTTTATATAATGAGCTAACCAAAACAAAAGTGTTGCCTCCTCCGGTAAAAATTCCTTTAGTTTCGTTAATCGCTTTAACGGGATCAGGAAAAGTATGGAGCCCTATTACTTTCTTGTTTATTTTTTCAAATGCTTCTGAGGCTTTTTGAGTGTATTCATCGTGCGTGATACCGCCAGGGCGGGCATATGGGATAAAAAGAACTTCTTGTGTTTCAGAAAAAAGCTCGATTAAAGCTTCGGTTAAATAATCTAAATATGTTCCATTATATATGGTTGAGGTACTGGCGACAATTAGGTTTTTCATTTTTAAGTATAATAATTATATGATAAATTTAACAAACGTATTATAAAAAATAGCGTCTTTAAGTTGTAATTTAACTAACCATGCGTATTAAAATAATCATATTTTCTCTTTTCTTTCCATTTTTATTGTTAGCTCAAGAAATGGACAGGACTTTAATTGAAGGTTTTATAACGGCGCCTGCAGATGAAGATGTAGAGGGTGTGAGTATTTATAATAAATCAACTCAAAAAGGTACCGTTACAAATGATAGGGGTGAGTTTAAACTTGAAGTTGGTGTTCATGATAGGGTGCTGGTTACTGCGCTTCAATTTCAAAGTTTTACGGTAGTTGTCGACAAAGGTGTAATTGATAGTGAAACCATGAAAATTTACTTAAACCCTGCAATAAACCAATTGGAAGAAGTCATTGTAAGACCTTATGATCTTTCTGGGAATATTGTAGCCGATGTAAATAGGGTGAAAACCTATACGTTTACACCGAAAATGGATCTTTCGTATGAAGCCTTAAATTTTGAATATGAATTTACAGCTGATGCACAAACCAAAGTAGATGGTAATGCAGCGGAAGAAGCCCTTAATAATGAGGGCGTAAAGGATGGCGTAAATTTAAAAAACTTAATAGGTCTCTTATTTCCAAAAGATATAGAAATTAATCTTGTAAAAAATAAAAGTATTGAAGATAGAATACAGATTTCGAGAACACTCCGGCAACGTTTTAGTAATGCTTACATTTTTGAAACCTTTGGAATATCTAAAGAAAAAGCCAACGACTTCTTGTATTTTGCTGAAGAAGGTGGCTTGACTGGAACGATGCTTAAAGCTGAAAACGAAATGAAGTTGCTGGATTATATGTACAAGCAAAGTGAACTGTATAAAAACAACCGTGAATAGAATGAAGTTGCTTTTTTTGTTGTTTTTCATTTTTGCATCTGTAAAAATTGTTGCCCAGCGCGAACAGGTACAAGGAAAAATTACAAATAAAAGCGATGTGGAAGGAATTCATGTTATGAACCTTACTTCGCGATATAATACGGTCACTGGTATTCACGGTAATTTTTCAATAGCCGTAAAAGAACAGGATACACTATTGTTTTCGTCGGTAAATTACGTACCTAAGAAAGTAGCTATTTCTGCTGAAATAATTGAAAAAGGTATTTTAATTGAAACTCTTGATAAATTAGTAAATCAATTGGATGAAGTAGTGTTAGGCCCTAACTTAACCGGAAACCTTGAAACCGACCTAAAAACCATTAAAACTGAAAAACAGCTTGATTTTTACGATGTAGGCATACCCGGCTTTAGGGGTGAGCCCGAAGAAAAAATACCCAACCTTATAGGACAGGTTATTACACCGCTTTCGGTAAACTTGGAGGCGTTGTATAAATACATGTCCGGCTACTACAAAAAACTTAAAATAAAACGTAAATGGGAAGCCGAAAACAATACAGTTGTTACTATCATAAATTTTTATACACCAGAATTCTTTGAAAAGGCCTACAAGATACCTAAAAACCGATTATACGATTTTTTACTCTTCTGTATAGAGACCAGTGATATTCAAACCAACTTCAAAAAAGAAAACTACATAGCTGTTCTGGCAGTTTTTGAAGAAAAAGGGCTTGAATATACCAATCGGCTTAATGAGATTGAATTCAAAAAAAAGGAATAATTCTTGTAACAATTCACAATACTTTGCGTCCAACAAAAACACAATTTATTTTATGAAGTTTTTAAAAGTAGCACTACTTGCTATAGTATTCCCTTTAATGATAGCCTCGACAACGCCTCACAAATTTTATGTGAGTACAACAAATATCGAGTATGTAGCAAAAAAAGAGTCTTTGCAAATTATCACGAAAATATTTATTGATGATGTAGAAGATGTGCTTCAAGAACGCTATGATTCGTCAATTTCAATTGCAACTACAAAAGAAACAGAAAGAGATATAGAGTATTTAAAAAAATATATTCTTCAAAAATTGAAAGTTAATGTCAATGGAAAACCTGTTAAGTTAGACTATATAGGCAGGGAATATGACATTGATGTGGCAAATATTTATATTGAAGTTACTGGAATCACAGAGTTGCATTCCATTGAAGTTAAAAATGAAATATTAATGGATCTTTTTGAAGAACAACAAAACATCATCCATATTAAAACACCAGAAATGAGAAGGAGTTTTATTTTAGAGAAGAATAATCCTAAAGATATGTTAAACTTCAATTAAATCAATTTCCAGTCCATATTAGAAAACCTATTTTTAAAAACTTTTTAAATAACAGAAATCCAAATTATGAAATTACTTAAATGCCTTTCCTTGGTAGTTTTGTTCCTCTCAGCAGGAATGGTCTACGCGCAAGAAGAAAACAGTAGTGAGGAACGCAAACCGGGACACACGAATAACAACCGTTTTAAACAATTGTACGAAGAGTTTTCAACTCCTAATCAATACAGAAGTGCCAGTGGTGCTCCTGGTCCTAAATATTACCAACAACGCGCCGATTATAAAATGGATATCGAGCTTGATGATGTAAATAAAAAACTATATGGTAACGAAACCATTACATATACCAATAATTCTCCAGATGTATTGGAATATTTATGGGTACAGTTAGATCAAAATGTTCGTGCCAAAGATTCAAAATCTCCATTAATTGAGCCAAGCGGGGCTGCCCCGGCGGATATGGCTGGTTCTTTTGTTCAAAAACATATGGGAGCGGCTTTTGAAGGTGGTTTTAATATTCAAGAAGTTAAAGATGAAAAAGGAGGAAATCTTCCGCATACAATTAACCGTACTATGATGCGTGTTGAGATGCCAGAAGATCTTGAGCCAGGAGACGACTTTACATTCTCAATTAAATGGTGGTACAATATTCCAGAACACACTGTTGATAGAGCCCGTAGTGGTTATGAAGAATTTAAAGATGGTAACCGTGGCTATGTGATTGCACAGTTTTACCCTCGTATGGCGGTTTATAATGATGTAGAAGGATGGCAAAACAGTCAGTTTTGGGGTAGAGATGAATTTGCTTTGCCTTTCGGTGATTTTGAAGTAAATATAACCGTTCCAGCAGATCATATATTAGATGCAACCGGGTCGCTTCAAAATAGAAAAGATGTGTTTACCAAAGAGATGATGAACCGTTATGAAAGAGCTAAAAAGTCTTACGATAAACCTGTAATTATTGTAACTCAAGAAGAAGCAGAAAAAGCTTCAACAGGATTTACAAAAAATAAAAAAACGTGGGAGTTCAAAGCAGAAAATGTTCGTGATTATGCGTTTGCAACATCAAGACGTTACATTTGGGATATGATGGCCGTTAAACAAAATAGTGGTAAAGATGTAATGGCTGTGTCTATGTACCCACCAGAAGGAAACCCGCTATGGGAAGAGTTTTCAACGAAAGCTGTTGCTAGTACATTAAAGTCATATTCTCGTATGACGTTCGATTATCCTTACCCTAAGGCTATTTCAGTACACGCTAAAAATCAAGGGATGGAATATCCTATGATTTGCTGGAATTACGGTCGCCCAGACGAAGATGGAAATTACAGTGAGCGTACTAAATACGGAATGATTTCAGTAATTATTCACGAAGTAGGTCATAACTACTTTCCAATGATTGTAAACAGTGATGAGCGTCAATGGACGTGGATGGACGAAGGTCTTAACACATTTGTACAGTATGTAGCAGAGCAAGATTTTGGTGAGTGGTACCCAGATGCGATTGCACCAAACAAAAAGTATCCATCTCGAAGAGGTCCTGCTAAAAACATAGTAAGCTATATGGGAGGCGATCAAGATTACATCGCCCCAATAATGACCAAAGGGTTAAATACCTATAGTTTTGGAGCTAATGCCTATGCAAAACCGGCAACAGGCTTAAATATTCTTCGCGAAACCATAATGGGTCGCGAATTGTTTGATTATGCTTTTAAAGTTTACGCGAACCGTTGGATGTTTAAGCACCCAACCCCAGAAGACTTTTTCAGGACGATGGAAGACGCCTCTGCAGTGGACCTTGACTGGTTCTGGAGAGCTTGGTTTTATAGTACAGATTACACGGATATTGGTGTAAAAGACGTAAAACGTTTCTATGTAACTTCAAAAATGAATCAAGAAGTACGAGAGATGATGGAAGCAAGAGGAATGAAAGAAAGCGACTTGCCACCATTAGTATATATGGTTGAAGAAGGAAGTGAAGATTACGAAGAAAGTATGAAAAATGCTTCTTTAGATGATGTTAAAACATTGCAAGAGTATATTATGGATAATCTTTCTGCTGAAGAAAGAGCAAACCTGAAAAAACCAAATTATTTCTACGAAATAGTTTTTGAAAAGCCAGGAGGTATCCCAATGCCAATTATTGCAGAGTATACCTATAGCGATGGAAGCACAGAGCGCGTAAAATACCCGGCTCAAATTTGGAGAAAGAATGACAAACAAGTAGGGAAAGTAATCGCTTCAGAGAAAGAGATTACAAAGATAATGGTTGATCCAGATGAAGAAACAGCTGATATTGATACAGAAAACAATAGCTGGCCTAAGCGTAAAAAGTTAGGTGAATTTGATAAATTTAAAAACAAAGTGGAAGATTAATCTTTTCTGAAAACTTATATAAAGAAAGCCTCGTTGTTTTAACGGGGCTTTTTCTTTTTAGATTATATTCTTGTTTATATTTGCAGTATGTATGCAGAGGCAATCTTTTTATTTATAAGTGGTACTGAAATCGTATTTATACTTTTTATAGTATTACTAGTTTTTGGTGCCGATAAAGTACCCGAAATAGCTAAAGGCTTGGGGAAAGGTATGCGTCAACTTAAAGACGCCACTAATGATATTAAGTCAGAAATTACCAAAAGTGCCGAAAAACAAGGCATTGATGTCGATATAACTAAAGATGTCCGTGAGGAAATTGATAAAGTAAAAGATGACGTAGAAGAAATCACCGGCCCCATTAAACGCAAATTTTAATGTTTGACATTCTAAAGGAATGGGACAGAGAGTTATTTGTATTTCTTAATTCATTAGGAATTGAAAAGTTTGATAATTTTTGGATTACCGCCACACAAATAGAAACTTGGACCCCTCTTTTTCTACTTTTCTTTGTTTTAATATTCTACTACTTTAAATGGAAACGGGGAGGAGCTATCCTTTTTTTCTTGTTATTGACTTTCGGAATCACTATTTTCTTTACAGGTTTTGTAAAAGATTATGTTGAAAGGTTACGGCCCAATAATGTTGATGCACTATCTGAAGTGATACGCATACTTCAAAAACCCACAAACTTTAGTTTCTTTTCAGGTCATGCTTCTTCAAGTTTTTCAGTAACAACCTTTATGGCTTTGATTTTAAGGCAGAAAACCAAATGGATATTTATGGCTTACATTTGGCCCCTTATTTTTGTAACGAGTAGAATTTATGTAGGAGTACACTATCCCAGCGATATACTTGTAGGAGCTTTAGTAGGTACCATTTTTGCAATTATATTTTATAAATTGTGCAAAAAAGCATTAGAGCATGACAAGCTAAAAGTTAGGGACTTAGAGTAGCTTCATCGTATTAATTTCTATTTTTTGTATCTTGATGTTTTATTAATTAAACCATCAAACCTATGAAAAAACTACAACTCGTAGTATTGGCCGCGTTCGCAATAATTGTGATAGGCTGTACAAAAGACAATCCCCTAACAGAAGAAACACAAGAAACTGATCTTACTTCTGAAACGTCACAAGAATTATTAACCATCCCCCAAATCAACAAAATCATTGACGAACAATTGCGCCGTACGGGCGATTTTAGTTGGGATAAAACGTCCGATCAAGTATTATGGAGCGCCACGGTGCACGGAAGCGGTATTTTAACCATTGGATATGGAGAAAAGGGGGAAAGCTTCAGCACTGAGAAGAATGCAAGACTTACTGATTCTAAGAATGCTATTGTTTCTGAAGTAATTTCAATAGAGAAAGGTTCTCGAAAAGAAACTCTTTTCGAAGACGATGATGTACTAAATGTAATTGATGTTCAGATAAAATCCCTGAAAACAATTACCGAATTGAGAAAACGAGACGATATTCGGTATATGGAGCCCAACGCGTATTCTTTTTTCTATAGCGAACAATACCCACAACAACGATCTTCCAGCGGTTGTGGAAAAGACGGACAAACCTTAAATAGCAATGATTACCGTACAGTTGCTCCTGGCTCATTAGTAAGCTGGACATTTGACGAGCATAATATCGAACAAGCTTGGGGGTACAGTACTGGTGCAGGAGTTACTATTGGTCTAATCGATACGGGAGTATCTCAAAGTCAGCCTTTATTGGGGAACAATTTTAATGACGGTTATAGCAGTGGGCGAACCATTCAAAAATATGGGACGTTTATCGATTCATCATGGTGGTGGAGTAATAATTATGACGGGCCCCACGATAAATGTGGCCACGGAACGAGCATGGGAGCAACTATTGCTTCACCTAGAAATAATGATAACCTACCTGTTGGGGTGGCGTACAACTCAAACCTAATAGCGTATCGTGCTACCGAAGATGTATTATTAAACGATTATCATGAACGTAAAGGTGTAAAAGACGCATTACGACAATTAGCCGATAGAAGCGAGGTGAAAATCATTTCTATGTCTATAGGTTATCCTTGGTCTATTGGTAACATAAAAGACGCCGTTCGTTATGCACACAGTAAAGGAAAATTAATTTTTGCAGCTGGCGGAACTTCCTTGGACTTCACTAACTGGTATCCGGTGATTTTTCCTGCTAGTATGAGCGAAACGGTTGCCGTAACCGGAATAACCGATGATGGAACGTACGAACAATGTGCAACATGTCATGATGGTAGTGAAATAGAGTTTACCATTGTTATGCAACGTGCAAATGACAATGGCCGAACCAGTGCGGTATTGGGCTTTTATAATGGAGATACCGATTATGTAGGCGGTTCTTCAGTAGCAACAGCCACCACCGCCGGAATTGCAGCATTAGTTTGGGAGCGCCATCCAACGTGGAGTAGAAGTCAAGTGTTAAATAAATTGCGACAGAGCTCAGAGTTTTACCCTAATAAAGACGGTACAAAAGGCTACGGAAATATTGATGCTTTACAAGCGGTTCAATAAAACTTAAATAAAGCTAAACTAAAAAGGTTCAGATACAACTCTGAACCTTTTTTTATAAATTACTTTACTCTACTAATCGTTAATCCATCTCGAATAGGAAGAAGCACTGTTTCCAATTTAGGATGCTCATTTAGGAGTTTGTTGTACTGTAGCAAGGCTTTTGTATCCTTATCGTCTTTTTTAACTGGCTTCACAACTTTACCACTCCACAACACATTATCACTTAAAATAACTGATCCACTTTTTAACTTCGGAAGGATGATCTCGAGATACTTTGGATAATTACTTTTATCGGCATCTATAAATACCAAATCAAAAGTATGCGATAGCTTCGGAATAATTTCTAATGCGTTACCAGTATGTTGTATAATTTGCTCTCCAAAACCGGAAGCATCGAAATATTTTCGCTGAAAATCATGTAATTCTTCATTAATGTCAATGGTATGCAATTCTCCTTCTTTCTGCATTCCTTCGGCCAAACACAGCGCAGAATATCCTGTATAGGTTCCAATCTCTAAAATGTATTTAGGGTTTATTAATTTAGAAAGCATACTCAATACACGTCCTTGTAAATGACCGCTTAACATTCGCGGGGCCAATACTTTTTGCCAGGTTTCTCTATTTAACTTTCGTAAAAGCGCTGGTTCGGGTTGTGAATGATTTTCTACGTAGGTGTTTATTTTTTCAGGAAGAAAGTCCATGTTGACATTTTAATGTATACCACCCATCATTTTTTTGATTAAAGGTGAAATTAATATTGCAAAGATACCTACAATTATACTAATGGTACCAAAACTTGCGTACACCGAAACATATGAAAATAGTTGTTGTAAACCTTCACTTCCTGATAAAACACTTTCAGTTGTTAATCCTGATACTTGTTTGGTAATGGTTCCAAAAAGACCAGATGAAAAAACAGAAGGTTCTCCACCTGAAACAGATGTGAGCTTCGCAATTTTCCCTGCAAAAAAGTGTCCGAAAAAATTGGCCGAAAACCAAACTCCCATAATGAAAGCCGTATATTTTAGAGGGGAAAGCTCTGTCATTTTTGATAAGCCTATAGGTGATAAAAACAGTTCGCCAATTGTCAATACCATATAGCCTAGTATTAAATACGTCATAGACGTTCTAGCAAAATCATCAACACTGTTAGCAGACATGGCGAAAATGATAAACCCAAGACCAAGAAATAATAATCCCAATCCAAATTTAATGGGTGAATTAGGATTGCTATTACGTTTGCTTAAAAACGTCCATAACATAGAAAAAGGCACTGCAAAAAGTATGATAAAACCTGCGTTGATGCTGTTGGTGCCTGCGGCGTCCATCCCCACCAAGTTTACATTTCTATCTGCAAATAGGGTTAGTGAACTTCCAGCTTGTTCAAAAATAGCTGCGAATAATGTGTATAAAATGGTGAAATATACCGCGACCAATAACCGCTTTTTCTCCTTTGTACTTACGGTTGAAATAATATAGGTGATATATGAAAGCAAGAATAGTGATACAATCCAAACTAAATAGCTTTCAAATTCATGAAACTTGACAATCACTGCAAAAATGACAACCGAAATGATGGAACAAATAACAATCCACTTTCCTTTATTTAACCCAAGTGTTTTTAAATTATACTTTTCAAGAGAAGGCACCTTTCCTTTAGTTCCAAACACATTACTTTTCAATCCACTGTTAAAAACCAAAAGCCCGGCAACCATCCCAATTCCTGCCAAAACAAAACCATAGTGCCATCCATAATTTGCAGCAAACCAAGCACAGGCCAACGGGGCGATTGCAGCTCCTAAATTGATTCCGAGGTAAAAAATGGTGAATCCAGAATCTCTTCTAGTGTCTCCTTGTTGGTACAATTCGCCTACAAAAGAAGAAATGTTAGGTTTAAAAAACCCGTTCCCAACGATAATCAATCCCAAAGATCCATAAAAGAAAATAGGAAGTTCAATAGTTAGAAAAAAGTGCCCCAAAACCATTAAAACTCCACCGAGTAGTATTGATTTTCGGTATCCCAGTATTTTATCGGCTAAAATCCCACCTATCATTGGGGTTACATACACTAAAGACATATACGCCGCATAAACACCAAAAGCCATATCGTCATCAAACAATAGGTGTTTGGTCATATAAAGAACCAATAAAGCACGCATTCCGTAGAAGGAAAATCGTTCCCATAATTCAGCAAAAAATAAGTAAAGTAGTCCTTTTGGGTGTCCAAAAACCTCGGTAGACTCGTTGATGGTTGTCATGTTGCTCATAGTTGTATGTTAAACTTTTGAGCAATGTAGAAACCAATCATTAAGATTGAAATGGCTGTTTTAAATTATAACAAAAAATAGTGGATTGTGTGCAATTGTGAGTGAAACAACAATTAATTACAAATAGCTTTATATTCTTTGTTTTCAGGTGTTTCTGAAAATTCTTCTACTAATGTTTTATCAATAATTATATTAGTAGGAACAATACGAAGTCGATATCTGCTTTCACCAATAAAGATAAAAAGGTCGCGTCTGTCCAACTTATCGCTTCCTTCTAATTGTAGAATGTCATTTATATTTTCAATAATTCGGGTGACGTAGGTTTGGTTCTTTATTTCACCGCCGAGATTAACCAAAATGCTTTGTGAAATTCCTTCAGCATATTTTCGTCTAATGGCAAACTTCAGTAAGTTTTTATATTGCGTGGTTTTAGAACCAAAATCAATTACCTGATCTACAATCCCTTTGGTGGGAATATTAATTTTAACCAAACTCCAATCTAAAAAAGAGATAGCCATTTCGTTAGGTTTGGGCATGCTCGCAAGGCGAATTACCCAAATGGTAGCTAGCACTAGGAAAACAGCAATTAAAGATGTTTTGGCAATAATTTTAATAAAGTTATTACTGAAATCATTTCCGAAGGTTAAAAACGCTTCTGAAACTTGCGACGTGAAGGTTAAAACAATTACCAAAACAGCGATTATTCCTATTAGTTTCAATCCTCGGTATGCGAAGGTTCTATAAAATGAAACGCCCAATAAATAACATAAAAAGGCAGATAATAATAAATCTGGAATGCTGCTTATTTTTATGTTTTGAATGGTGTTTGAATCTCCTAAAATTTGCGGCAAAATTAACGTAATAACAGCCGTAGCGATAATTAAACCAATAATTTTTTTTATGTTTTTTTTGTTGTGATAGATAAACTGCGGTGCGTAGTAAAAATAAAAAAGCGCCAAGAGTAAAAACATATTGTTTACTATGGAAAGTAGGTTTACTCCTAATTGATACCCTTGAGTGTCTATAAATGAAAAGACCATTCCCATATAACTCCAAATACCGGAAATAACCCAAACGAACATAGCGAAACTTAAATAGAGTAATGCTTTATCTACTCGTTTTTCAGATTCGTCTTCTTCTAAAATGTGTTTAAACTGTTTACGGATATGATACCAAATCGCTAGCAAAAGCACCCCACCAATTAATGCTATAAAAATGTGAGATAGAATATAAAACCTAGCGACTTCTGTCATGTGTGTTAGCTAAGGATTCTATTAACCAGCTTCTTTTTAGCCGCTTCGTCATCACCGCACAGCCATTGTATTACATTATCTTCCCAAATGGCATCGCATTCCTCTTCGGTTAAGATGTTTCGTTCTTGAGCAAGATCTAAAATTTTCCCAGGATATGAAGATTGCACGGCACTTTCCATCTCTCCTAACGGATATGGATCGTCTAACCCCATTAAAACTTGCTTGGGATTCTGGTTTTCTACCAATAACTTCAAAGAGCCGGTATCGTGTACCAAAGTATCGAAGAAAATATTTTTATGGCCCACTGCTTTTCTAGGGTGTGTTTTTCCTTCAAAAAGATCAGGTCTACCATCGAAACCTTGTATGCGTCGCCCCAAATTTATTTGAGCCAATTGTCCCCCGTGAGCAAAGCATGTACGCATATTTGGGTATTTATCTGCATAGCCATTCAATGTTAAAAAATGATAGGCATCGGCACATTGGGCTAGCATCCAGATGAGGTGAAAACGCCAAGCAGTATTCTCAAGCTTTATAAATTTTTCACCATCGTATGGATGAATTTCAACCGCTAGATTATATTTACTGGCCAATTCAAAAATGGGTTCGTTCTCTTCATCAAAAATACAACGCCACGTTCCAATGGTATCCATGTAGTGAGTAGGTAAACATAAAAGTTGTAATCCTAGTTCTTCTACACAGCGTTCAATTTCCCATAAGGCGCCTCTTACAAAACCTGGGTGCACTACAAAACCGCACGTAAACTTCGATGGATTATCGTGCTGCACTTTTGCATTAAAATCATTCTGAAATCGAAGTGCTTGTTTCATTTCTTCTACTCGAAGACCGTTTCCGTATAATTGTGAAAGGTTTAAAACCACGGCGTGATCAATATTAAACCGTTCCATCCATTCCAGTTTTTCATTTAAAAAAAAACTAGAATCTGTCACGGGACGGCTCCAATCTTTCTGAAGCATAAACTTTTTATCTTCATCTACCCAAAAAATCTCTTTGTCCTTCATAAACTGAGGGATTTCCTCTGGATAGGGAAGTAGATGTGAATGACCGTTAATGCGAAGTTTTCGTTTCATATTCATCCCCTGCGAAACAGGGTCTTTTTAATTAAAAAATAGATTTATGCTAAAGGTACAAATTTTTTAAAGCGATTTAGTACGTCCACCATCAACCGGTAAGTTAATACCGTTTATGTAACTAGCAGCCTCACTTGCTAAAAATGCAACCGCATACGCAGTTTCTTCAGGCTGTGCAAAACGGGCTGCAGGCACTAAACTTTTCATGAATTCAGCGGCTTCTTCTTCGGTTTTATCAAACTTTTTAGCAGCATTACCTACAATACTATCCAAACGATCGGTAGCTGTAAAACCTGGAAGTACATTGTTTACTGTAATACCAAAACTACCTAATTCACTAGCCAAGGTTTTACTCCAATTGGCAACTGCGCCACGAATGGTGTTGCTAACGCCCAAACCATCAATGGGTTGTTTTACCGAAGTGGAAATAATGTTAATTATACGTCCATAACCCACTTTTTTCATTCCTGGAACAACCGCTTGCACTAGAATCTGGTTACAAACCAAATGTTGTGAAAAAGCTTGAGTAAATTCTTCCGTATCTGCAGAAAAAAGAGGTCCGCCTTTAGGTCCCCCAGTATTGTTTAACAAAATATGAAAAACTTTATCTTTTGTCGCCGCTTCAATTTTTTCTTTAAGGGTTTCAGGGTTTGAAAAATCGGCTACAATGTAATCATGTCGTTGTCCGTCACCGGTGGGTAATTGCGATAGAACATCTTTTAGTTTTTCTTCATTTCTGGCAACTAAGGTAACGCTGGTTCCTAACGAAGCCAATTCCATTGCCGATGCTTTTCCTATTCCGGCACTACTTCCGCAAACAAGCGCCGATTTAAAATTCAAATTCAAATTCATGAGTTCTTAATTGAGCGATTTATATACTTTGTTCTGTAAATATACTATGATTTTATGGGACACTTTTATGTTACACCCTATTTCTGAAATACGATGTCTTTCCACAATTTTTGAGTATCTTGAAAATTCAATTTTACTAAAAACACTGCTATGATTTTTATTGAAAATGAAGGGATTATCAATCCACATCTTAATTTGGCTTTAGAAGAATATATTGTCCGAAACTTTAGTTTTGACAATGATTACCTATTATTTTACATAAATGAACCTTCTATAATTATTGGTAGAAACCAAAATACCTTAGAGGAAATCAACCATGAATACGTAGAAGAAAATTACATCAAGGTAGTCCGTCGTGTCTCAGGTGGGGGAGCGGTGTATCATGACTTCGGAAATTTAAACTTCAGTTTTATAACCGATCACGATATTAAAAGCTTGAATAATTTTAAAAAAGTAACGGCACCTGTTGTAAAAGTGCTGAACAGCATGGGGGTTCCAGCTGAAATGAAAGGAAGAAACGATGTCGTTGCAAACGATAAAAAGATATCTGGTAATGCACAGTTTTCAACTGGAAAACGAATGGTAAGCCACGGAACTTTATTGTTAGATAGTGATTTAAGTGAGGTTGCTAATGCACTGCAGGTTAAAATGAGCAAGATTGAAAGTAAAGGGCACAAATCGGTACGGAGTCGGGTGGCTAATATTTCAGAATTTATGGAGGAGAAGATGGATATTGAAACGTTTCGCTCCAAAATTTTAGAAGGTTTATACGAAGAACGGGATGATTTTGAAACCTATCGCCTTACAGATGAAGAATGGGAAGGTGTTCACAAACTAAAAGAAGAAAAATACGACACTTGGGAATGGAATTACGGTAGTTCACCAAAATTCAATATACAACGTGAACACAGATTTGCTGCTGGAACACTTGATCTTCGCATTTTTGTTGAAAAAGGACACATTCAAAATTTTAAAGTGTTTGGTGATTTCTTCGGAAGAGAACCTGTTGAAAAATTGGAGGAATTATTCATTGGCGCCCGTTATGAAAAAACTGACATAGAAAAGATACTAGAAAACGTTGATATTGAAGCATATTTCGGCGCCATCCCCAAAGAGGATTTTATCAATTTGGTGTATGGGGCGGATGAAGAAGAGTAAAACTGAAATTGGCCCTTCGATATATTCCTCCTATCGTCGGAACACTCAGGCACCTTTGGGAATCACATTTTTTCTCACGTCTCATATCTAAAATCTAATGTCTATCACCATATTTAATACAAACATTTTTAGGCTCTGTAAAGAATCGAAGTGCTTCAAAACCACCTTCCCGACCTACACCGCTGTTTTTCATACCGCCAAAAGGAGTGCGTAAATCACGGTTAAGCCACGTATTTACCCAAACAATTCCAGATTGTAATTGTTTAGACAATTGCATAGTTCGGTCTAGATTATTGGTCCAAAGTGTTGCCGACAACCCATACTTGACACCATTGGCCATTTGTAAGGCTTCAGCTTCGGTTTTAAAAGGCATAAGTGTTACCACTGGGCCAAATATTTCTTCTTGGTTTACACGACATTGATCGTCGTATACTTCAATAATGGTAGGTTGTAAATAATATCCATTTTCTAAATTATCAATCGTAACAGTCTTGCCACCAAAAAGGATTTTCCCACCTTCTTCTTCAGCAATTTTAATATAGGATTGTACTTTTTCTAAATGGGGTTTCGATACCAAAGCACCCATATTGGTTTCAGCATTAAAAGGATCGCCAACTTTTAGTTGAGATACTTTTTCAATAAAATCTTTTTTGAATTGTTCGTAGATGGATTCTTCAACAAAAATCCGGCTTCCACACAGGCAAATCTGGCCTTGATTGGCAAACGAAGATTTTACAGTCGTTTCTAACATATTCTCATAATCACAATCGGCAAAGATGAGGTTGGGGTTTTTTCCGCCTAATTCCAACGATAGCTTTTTAAACATCGGGGCAGCGGTGCGAGCAATATGCTCACCAGTTTTAGTACCGCCAGTAAACGAAATAGCTTTGATATTTGGGTGTTCTACAATGGCTTGTCCGGAAGACGGTCCCGTGCCGTGAATGATATTCAATACGCCTTTTGGTAAACCAGCTTCCGTTAGAATGTCACCTAACAAATAAGCGGTCATAGGTGTTACTTCGCTGGGTTTTGCTACCACTGTATTTCCCGCTGCAATCGCTGGGGCAATCTTCCAAGTAAATAGATACAACGGAAGGTTCCAAGGGGAAATACAACCTACAACGCCTAAAGGTTGTCGCAATGTGAAATTCATGCTATTTAACCCGACACTTTCGTGTGCTTCGCTAGCAAATTGTGTGATGGCATTTGCAAAAAATCGAAAGTTAGCAGATGCTCTGGGAATATCGATTGCTAACGCTAAACTTAATGGTTTGCCATTGTCTTTGGCTTCAGCTTCGGCTAATTTGATTAAGTTTTCGTCAATTAAATCGGCTATTTTTAAGAGGATACGGCTGCGTTTTTCAATGGTAGTGTTGCTCCATTCTGGGAAAGCTTTTTCAGCAGCCTCGTATGCTTTCGCCACATCATCTGCGTTGGAATTTGCTATTTGTGAATAGACTTCACCGTTCGACGGATTGTAGTTTTCCAGCCACTTATTAGATTGTGGTTGGGTATATGTTCCATTGATATAGTTTAAGATCTTTTCCATAGCAGTAGGTTATTTTTTCTCTTCCGAAGCAAATAATTTTTCAAAAGCATCGTAAACGGCTAAATGTAAAGCATCGCCGTGATCTTGTTCTTTTAAGAAGTGATAATATAAAGATGTATTGTTCTTTTTGTTTTTTTCTAATTTTTTATGAAGTTGTTTTGCAACCCGCTTCATCACATTTCCTTCTTCTCCAACAGCGACGTAAATTGATTTTTCAGTGTCATACAATTGTGGTTCCCTTTTAAGTAAGGATTCATAATCGTACCACAAACTCGGACTAACGATGATGTAGTTTTTAAACAGATCAGGTTTTTTAAATAAAATTTCTGTCGCCACTAAGCCACCCAACGATTGCCCAATCAATGTTTTTTCTGAAGTCACCGGATATTGCTTTTCCACTAAAGGTTGTAGTTCTTTTTCTAGAAACGCAATGAATTTTTCTGAATGACCCGTTTCAGGATATTTTTTTACATATTCCTTATCAGTAGATGGGTACGTAAAATCTCGATTTCTGCTCACATTGGCAATCCCAATCACAATGGTTTCTGGAATCATATTAATCCATGAAAAAGAACCAAACTGAACCAAGCCAGCAATATGAATAAAATCTTCATCGGCCGAACCATCCAACAAATAAATAACGGGATATTCTTTCTCCTCGGAAAAGTTATGTGGCAAATACACGTTTAGAGTTCGTTCTTCTTTTAGTATTTCAGAATGAAACGTAAGCGTTTCACCAATTGAAAATGGTTTTTTTGAAACTTCAATAGGCTTTGTTTGTGCATAGCTCATTGAAACAACTAAAAAGAAAAGTGCAATTTGGTGTATTGATTTCATAATTAACTGTTTATTTTACTAACTAACAGGCTTATACGCCATTGCCTTAATTTCTACCATTAAATGTGGATGTGGTAATTGATGTACTGCAACCGTTGTTCGCGCTGGTCCTGTTTCTTTTTTGAAAAACTGGGCATACACTTCGTTGTAACCAGCAAAATCATTCATATTTACTAAAAA
>DEXR01000038.1:5643-15811 GCA_002364245.1 Flavobacteriaceae bacterium UBA3179 | reverse complement strand
GCGTTTTCGGTAGCGAGATAATCTTTTATGTTTTCAAGGACGGCTCGGGTTTGTTCTTTAATATCAAACTGCATACTGCCCATTTCGTCCACTTGGTTGGCACCGGCAATAGTATTATCGGGCAATCTTGAGCTGGTCCCGCTAATAAAAATAAAATCTCCCACTCGTTTTACATGTGGATACGCTCCACGAGGTGTTGCTTTTCCTTCTACCAATTTACTTTTGTTGCTCATGTTTTTTATTTTAAGTTTTTTACCACTGCATCATCGTGCATAATCTCTTTGGTTTCTCTTTTTACCAACTTTAATTTTTCCTGAAGCGATAGCGAATCGGGTAATTTTCCATCATCCAGCAAGTTTAAAATGGCCTTGTCTTGAGCACGGCCTTTTCGCAACGCTTCGTCATAGGTAATGTGTTCGTTAAAGGTAACCAAAGAATATTTACTGTAATATTCCTGTGGAAATTCAGCTTCAAAAGCAGTTTCCAACTTTCTTTTTCGTTGGAATAACGGACTTGCGGTATGCTCTTTCATTTCGTGAAAGTTATCCACTGCTAAATCAGCAATGGCATCGGTGTCTTTTTTTCGGTTGGCTTCGTATTCTGAAAAAATAGTTTTCCAATTGAGCCTTCCTTCTGTTAGGTGGCTTTCATACTTCTCTAAAACTTCATCAAAAACCACCACATCTTCAAAGGAAGCATTCATCCCTTGTCCGTAAAAGGGAACAATCGCGTGGGCCGCATCTCCTAATAAAAGCGTTTTTCCATAGGTGCTCCAAGGCGAACATTTTATGGTTCCCAAAGGCCCAGTTGGGTTATTGAAGAATTCTTCCGCCAAGTTGGGCATCAATTGTAAAGCATCTGGAAATTCCTTTTTGAAATATTCAGTAATACGTTCTGGTGTATTCAAATTTTCGAAACAGTAGTAACTGTTTTTATACGGAAGAAATAGGGTTACCGTGAAACTTCCATCTAAATTAGGCAGCGCAATAAGCATATCCTCGCCGCGTGGCCAAATGTGTAATGCATTGGTATAAGTGCGATAGCTTCCATCTTTTGTAGCAGGAATTTCCAGTTCTTTATAACCATGGGTTAACCAATCTTGCGAAAAGCTGAACAAAAACTTTTTATGTAAAAACATGTTTTTTCGAACAGCTGAACCGGCACCGTCCGTTCCTAATAGAATGTCTCCGCTTAATGTAACCTCTTCATTAGTTTCGTAATTATTAAAAGTTGCTGAGGCATTGGGCAAATCGACTGCTTTACAACCGTGATTGAAGATAATTTTTACGTTCGGCATCGCTTCCGCAGCATCTAGTAGTAATTTATTTAAACCAGGTCTTGAAACCGAATTGATATATTCATTTTGCCGTCCGCTATATTTGCTTAAAAACGTATTACTTTCCCGGTCATGAATCATACGGCCGTTCATAGGTATACAGAGCTTTTTAGCATCTGCTTCTACGCCTGCAAGTCGCAACCCTCTTAGTCCTCGATCGCTTAAAGCCAGGTTTATGGAGCGTCCAGCGTCTTGGGTTACTTTTCTAAGGTCCGGTCTTTTTTCTACTAACGTTACTTGGTAACCTCGTTGTGCTAACCGTAAGGTGAGTAAACTTCCGCAGAGTCCGGCGCCGATTACTAATATGTTTTCTTTTTTATTCATAAAGGTGAAGTTTGCTGCTCGATATTAATTGTTTACTGCTTGTTTCAGTTTTTGGACAAATTGAAAGACATCACTAAAACTATTGTAAAGTGGGGCAGGAGCTATACGAATTACATCGGGCTCTCGCCAATCACTAATTACACTAGCTTCGGTTAATTTTGTATGTAAATTTTTATCGGCATTCTTTACTTGAATGGATAATTGGCAGCCACGTTCTTCCGGGTTTCTTGGGGTAATAACCGAAATACTTTCGTTATTCATTTCATCTAAAAGAAATTCTAAAAAGCCGGTTAGTTTAACCGATTTCTTCCGAAGGTTTTCAAAACCAGCTTCTTCAAAAACATCTAACGATGCTCTAATTGCCGCCATTGATAAAATTGGTGGATTGCTTAACTGCCAGCCTTCAGCACCCGGTAAGGCATCAAAGTCCTTGCGCATATTAAAACGGGTTTCTTTATTATGACCCCACCAACCGGCAAACCTTTTTAGGTCTTTGTTGTTGGCGTGGCGCTCGTGCACAAAACAACCGCCTAAACTTCCGGGCCCACTATTTAAATACTTATAACTGCACCAAACGGCAAAATCGGCTCCCGTGTCGTGCAAATTAGGCTGAATGTTACCTGCTCCGTGTGCTAAGTCAAAACCTACTTTACAATTATATTTGTGGCCTAAGTCGGTTATTTTTTTCAAAGGGTAGGATTGTCCGCTGTAATAATTAGTGCTTCCAATCATTAACAAAGCAATTTCCTCACCTTGTTTTTCTAATATTTGCACCAAATCTTCAAAACGGCATAGTTCTTCGCCTTCTCTAGGTTTCCAAAGTATAAGTCCTTCTTTTGAATCGTACCCGTAAAAGTTTATCTGGCTTTCCATCGCGTATTTATCGCTGGGAAAAGCATCAGCCTCTACTACTATTTTATATTTTTTGTCAGTGGGCTGATAAAACGAAACCATCATTAAATGCAGGTTTGTGGTAAGCGTGTTCATCATCACCACTTCGCTGGGCTTGGCGCCCACTATCTTTGCCATGCTTTTGGTTAAAAACTCATGGTATGGCAACCAAGGGTGTTCGCCTTCAGTATGACCTTCAACCCCTAGTTTTGCCCAATCTTGCAATTCTTTTTGAATGTATTCTGAAGTGGTTTTAGGTTGTAATCCCAGACTGTTTCCGCAGAGATAAATTAGTTCGTTGTTTTGTGCATCGGTAGGGATGTGGAATTTTTTTCTGAAATGCGACAAGCTATCTTCAGTGTCTAATTTTTCTGCAAATTCCAGTGAGTTTTGGTAGTTCATATTAGTAGTTTCGGCTTCTAACAAAAATAGCAATTTAATATGGTTTCCTAATATATTGGATTAATGCTTTATGGATAAATTTTAATGAATTGATTGTGTGATGTTTCGTACATTTGGATTCAATATGAAGAAAGTAGTACTTCTTTTTTTAATACTCGCTGTTTCAGCAACTGCCTTTTCACAGTCCATTGCCAGAAAATGGAATGAAGAAGTCCTGCATGGCATTCGAAATGATTTTGCCCGTCCCGTGGTGCATGCGCGTAATTTATTTCATACTTCGGTAGCAATGTATGATGCTTGGGCAGTTTTTAATAAACAAGCTGCTCCGTATTTTTTAGGAAACACTATTGATGGGTTTACATGTGAATTTAAAGGCTTTGACACTTTAGAAAACACTTCCGAAGCACAAGAAAAAGCCATTAGTTATGCAGTGTACCGATTAATAAAACATCGTTTTCAAAACTCGCCTGGAAAAGAAGAGATTTTTGAATCAATAGACAGTTTAATGGATGAATTAGGATACGATAAAAACTACACTTCATCTAATTACAAAACCGGAAATCCAGCTGCTTTAGGAAATTACGTTGCCGAACAATTAATAGCTTTTGGATTACAAGACGGATCTAATGAAGCCAATGATTACAAAAATAGGTTTTACGAGCCTTTAAATGAAGCGTTGAACCTTGATTTTGTAGGAAATTCGACGTTGGAATACCCAAATCATTGGCAACCTTTAAAAGTGGAAAATTGGGTAGACCAAAGCGGAAATAGCATTCCTGGTGGGCAACCACCATTTTTAGGTCCAGAATGGGGTGCTGTCGTCCCTTTTTCTTTAAATGAAAAGGACTTAAAAACATATTCAACACCAGAATTTGATTATAATTGTTATTATGACCCTGGCGATCCATGGTATATTCAAGACTATTTAGGAATTGACGATCCATATAAATGGAGTTTTGCCATGGTTTCTGTTTGGAGTTCTCACTTGGATCCTACTGATAACGTAATGATTGATATTTCTCCTGCAAGTATTGGCAATTTTGATAGTGTTGACTTCCCTTATACTTTTGAAGAATATAAATCCTTTTACGATTATAAAAATGGAGGTGATCCAAGCAATGGACGTGACCTAAATCCTGCGACGGGAAAACCATACCAAGAACAATTGGTGCCTCGCGGCGATTACGCTCGTGTATTAGCCGAATTTTGGGCTGATGGACCTGATAGTGAAACCCCTCCCGGTCATTGGTTTACTATTTTAAATTATGTGAACGATCAGCCAGAATTAATCAAAAAATTTAAAGGTACGGGTGAGGTACTTTCAGATTTGGAATGGGATGTAAAATCTTACTTTATTATGGGCGGCGCGATGCACGACGTAGCCATTTCAGCTTGGGGCATAAAAGGGTATTACGATTATGTAAGACCGGTGAGTGCTATTAGGTATATGAGCGATCAAGGACAATCGAGCGATCCAGCCTTACCACGTTATAGCCCTCACGGAATACCACTTATGGATGGGTATATTGAATTAGTAGAAGAAGGTGATCCGCTTGCAGGTGCTTTTAATGAAAATCTTGAAAAAGTCAAACTGTATTGTTGGCGAGGACCGAGAGAAATTGTCGATCCCAATGAAGATGAAGCAGGTGTGGGTTGGATTTTAGCCGAAGAATGGTTTCCGTATCAACGCCCATCGTTTGTTACGCCACCATTTGCAGGATATGTTTCTGGACATTCTACTTTTTCGAGAGCTGCCGCAGAAATTTTGACCACATTAACCGGAGACCCTTATTTTCCTGGCGGAATGGGAACTTTTGATGCTAAAAAAGACGAATTCTTGGTTTTCGAAGATGGTCCCAGTGTGGATATGCAACTACAATGGGCAACCTATCGGGATGCGTCAGACCAATGTAGTTTGTCTCGTATTTGGGGAGGAATACACCCACCAATTGACGATATTCCCGGACGTGAAATAGGTGAGAAACTAGGAAAACATGCTTTTGAGTTTGCTGAAGCATATTTTACAAAAGGGTTAGCTGAAAAAGGCATTGTTTTTCCG
Organism: Flavobacteriaceae bacterium UBA3179; assembly: GCA_002364245.1. Taxonomy (GTDB): domain Bacteria; phylum Bacteroidota; class Bacteroidia; order Flavobacteriales; family Flavobacteriaceae; genus Marixanthomonas. Next base: position 10,799 of record DEXR01000038.1, on the reverse strand, counting down.
AACCCTGCTTCAGAAACAATAACGATACTTTATGAAAGTGAAACCCCATTACAGGTTTCTATTTTTGACTTACAAGGTAGGCAAGTGCTTTCTCAATTATCTGATTTCAAGGAAAACAATAAGGTTGTACTTAATGTTTCAGCATTGCAACAGGGAATGTATTTTATTACACTTCAGAATAACGAAGAGCAAAACCTATTTACAACCCGTTTATTAAAAAATTAACTTACTTTTTAACTGAAATATCTGTAAAGTACAACTTGAATCCGCCCGTGCTGTCTTTATGCATAGTGGCTATTTCAAGTCCTTTGTAGTTTTTATAATCTTCCCAAGTAGTTGCCATCGTTGCGGCAGAATCATTTCCTTTTCGGTAAACCCATTCTTTAATTATATAATCATTTCCGAAGTATAAATCATAGGCGTCACCAGGAGTATAACCGCCATCGTTACTATAAACAACGGTTAATTGGTTAAGTGTGTCTTTTGAAATTGGCGCAATGACATTTTTCTTTTCAGAAAATGTTGTGCCTTCGTCCCACACTAAATTAAAAGGTGCTAATAGCCAATACTTGTCATTAATAAAACTAGCATCGGTTTTTTGCAGGGTGCTGTCAATTTCGGACCGTTTATAGGTAACCGTCCCTTCTTCTGATACCATATGTATTTTATCCTTTTTGGGCATCCACGTCCAAGAGCGTTGAAAATGTTGTTCGCCGCGATCTACATTGAAGGTGAAAGAAATTTCAGAAACATCGTTCCAATTTTCAAAGCCATTAGCGTAAGCAATAGATTCTGCTATTGTTGGGTTTTCAGGTATCTTTTCTTCTAAAATGGTTTCAGGGTCCATTTCAGTATCGGTTGATTTTGTATTGTTTTTACAAGCTATTAAAGAGGTTGAAGTAAGGATACAAAGCAGTAATTTTTTCATGATAGGGTTTGTTTTTTGTAAAAGTACGCAAACTTATAGTCATCATAGAAATTTTAAAACTTTCAAGAGTTTATTGGCGTAATGCTTATGGAATTGAAATAGAAATATAAAACCCCTTTTTAAATAATTTAAAAAGGGGTTTTACCAATAAGAGTAGTGAAAATTAATCTACTGCATCTTCTACATCATCTACAACATCTTCAACTTCATCTCCTACTGTTTTATTTTCACGGCAGCTAACAAAGCCTGTGCTTAGTAATCCTGCTACAAAGAATAATAAAAATAATTTTCTCATAATTACGGTTTTAAGGGTTAGTTTTTAATTAGATTTTTTAAGGTCTTCTACCAGTGGCAAGTCGATATAAAATACCAATGATAGCCAAAACCAATAGAATGTGTATTAAGCTACCAACAGCATCACCAAAACCGAAATAGCCCACGAGCCATCCGATTATTAATATCACGACGATAAGCCAAATTAAATCTCTCATAATGGTGGTTTTTTTGTTAATGCTAGATAAAGCTACAACAAAAATGGCTATGTGATAATCTATTTAACCATGGTTTAACGCGTAGTGTTAAGATATATGAAAATATAATTACTAATCATTAAACAAGTGTTATGTAGAAACTTAAATAAATGAGAACTTCTTAATCTTGCTTTTTTATCTTAGCTGAAATTTTATAAAAATGAATTTTCAAAAAGAATTTAATACCAATAAAGAAACGTGGGACAAAAAGGTTGCTGTCCACGCAGCAAGCAAGTTTTATGATGTAGAGGCTTTTAAAAAAGGAGAATCTTCATTAAATAGCTTTGAGTTAGAAGCTTTGGGTGATGTTTCAGGAAAATCGTTGCTGCATTTACAGTGTCACTTTGGTCAAGACACACTGAGTTGGAGTAGGATGGGGGCTAAGTGTACCGGAGTTGATATTTCAGAAGAAGCTATTAAGCTCGCCCGTGATTTAAACAATGAACTAAAGCAGAATGCCCAGTTTATTTGTTGCAATGTGTTAGATACTTCAGAGTATGTTTCAGAAAAATTTGATATCATCTTTACTAGTTATGGTGTTATAGGCTGGCTACCCAATTTAAAACCTTGGGCCAAAATGATAAGCGAACGATTAAAGCCAGGAGGTGTTTTTTATATGGTAGAATTTCACCCCATTGCTTGGATGTTTGACTATCTCGAAAATCCACCAAAATTAAAATATGGTTATCAACAGCAAGAATCTATTTATGAAGAATATAAAGGAACATACGCCAATGAAAATTCTGAAATAGTAAGCAAAGAATATGGTTGGAACCACGGTTTGGGGGAAGTAATAAATTCACTTGCCCAGGCCGGTTTAGAAATAGAATATTTAAGAGAACACAATGAATCACCATATGATATTTTTTCTAACCTGATAAAGACAAAAGCTGATTTCTACGAAATGCCTTCAAAGTTGTATCCACTAATTTTCGAAGTAAAGGCTATAAAAAAAGGAGCTTAGTAAGCTCCTTTTTAGTTTTTCTTTTTCAATTATCTTAATGACTAGCATCCTCTTTTAAAAGCTCAGGGAATTTTTTCTGAAATTTCTTTAAACGAGGTATAGAAACATTTTGAATGTAAGGATTCTGTGGGTTGTTTTTCTCATAATTTTGGTGATAACCTTCTGCAACCCAAAATTTTTGAAAAGGAAGTACTTCTGCAGCAACCTTGCCTTCACCTACTTCTTTTTCCAGTTCAGCAATTTTAGTTTCAATTATTTGTTTTTGTTCATCATTTTGATAAAAAATAATGCTTCGGTACTGTGAACCTCTATCTGGACCTTGACCGTTTACTTGTGTTATGTTTTGAGAACCAAAATACACATCTACTAGGGTTTTAAAAGAAACTACATCTGGGTTGTAAATTATCTCGACAGCTTCAGCATGACCAGTAGTTCCTGTGTTACTTGATTCGTAGGTTGGGTTTTTAGTATGCCCGCCGCTGTAGCCTGAAATAGATTCCTTAACGCCTTTCACACTTTCGTAAATAGCTTCTACACACCAAAAGCAACCACTGGCAAAATAAGCACGTTCCATTCCATTTTTAGCAGGAACTTCAACTGGCTGTTGGTTTTGTTGAGCCATAGCTTCGGCTTCTTTATTCTTTTTATTTGACTGACAGGAAACCTGAGCAGAAAACAATAGTGCGGTACTTAAAACTAAAAAAATCTTATTCATAATGGCTTCTTTTTTGGGTAAGTCGGGCTTGTTAAAAAATCCTTTCAGGAAAAGCAATAAAAAAGCCCTCACGTTTGTGAAGGCTTTAATCTATATTATTTGGATTTGCTTATGAAACTTTAGTAAAAAGCTTATCCATTTTTTCTTTTTCCTCCTCAGCAAGGGCAGGATCTACTAGAATACGACCACTATGCTCATCGGTAATGATCTTTTTTCTTGAAGCAATTTCCATCTGAACTTGTGGTGGGATAGTAAAGAAAGAACCGCCAGAAGCGCCGCGCTCTACTTGTACTACAGCCAGACCGTTTTTCACATTAGAGCGAATACGCTTGTAAGCTTTTACTAAACGCTCCTCAATTTTCTTTTCATACTTTTCAGACTCCTTGATAAGTGCTTTCTCTTCTTTTTCGGTCTCTGAAAGAATTTCATCCAACTCGCCTTGTTTGTGCTTTAGGTGATCTTCGCGCTCCTTAATTCGAGCCTTGGTTTCTTCGATCACTTCTTTTTTCTGCTCAATTTGAGCTTTGAATTCTTTAATGTGCTTTTCGGCCAATTGCATTTCCAACTCTTGAAATTCAATTTCTTTGCTTAAAGAGTTGTATTCACGGTTGTTACGTACATTGTCTTGCTGTGACGAATATTTTTTGATAAGGGCTTTTGACTCTTCAATACCATTTTTCTTTTCTTTGATACTGGTTTCAATAACCTCAAGATCTGTATTCAATTTGTCAAGGCGGGTATTCATTCCGGCTACTTCATCTTCCAGATCTTCTACCTCTAAAGGCAGTTCCCCGCGCACATTGCGGATTTCATCAATTCTGGAATCGATCAATTGTAGATCGTACAGTGCTCTTAACTTTTCTTCTACAGTGGTTTCTTTTTTCTTTGCCATAAATTAAAAATAGCTAATAGGATTGGTGTTTATTTGTGATAAAACGATTGCAAAATTACTAATTTTTTTTGTAAGGAAAGAAACTAAAAGGTCTTTTGTGTACTGTTCACTTTCATAATGGCCAATATCACATAACAAGATGTTGTTTTCGGCAGTAAAAAAGTCGTGGTATTTTAAATCGGCTGTTACGTAAGCATCAGCCCCTGCAGCTTTTGCAGCTTTTATGGCGAAGCTTCCGCTACCTCCTAAAACCGCAACTTTTTTTATTTTTTTATTTTGAAGTTTTGAATGCCGAACGCAACCAGTCTTCATAGTTTCTTTAATAAATTTTAAAAACGCTTCTTCTGAAATTTCAGATGAGAATTCGCCTATCATCCCCATGCCTAAATTCTGATTCTCGTTTTCCAAAGTGGTGACTTCATAGGCAACTTCCTCATATGGATGTGAATCAAAAAGTGCGTTTAGTATTTGAGCTTCTTTATGCTTCTGAAACGTAATGCCAATTTGGGTTTCTTCTTCAAAATGTGTTTCCCCTTTTTTGCCTACAGTAGGGTTGCTATCTTCATTTCCGTTAAAACTTCCTTTTCCTGTAACGTTAAAACTACAGTTGCTGTAATTACCTATATTACCACCACCAGCTGCAAATAGTGCTTCACGTACTTTTGATGCATCTTTTAAAGGAATAAAAGTGAGCAGCTTTTTGATGGATTCTTCCTTAGGGATTAAAATTTTTCTATTTATGAGATTCAATTTCTCGCAAATCATGGCATTAACACCATTCCAAGCATTATCTAAGGCAGTGTGGATTGCAAAAATATTAATGTCATTTTTAATCGCTTTTTGCACAACCCGTTCTACATAGGTTTTTCCAGTTATCTTTTTTAATCCTGAAAAAATTATAGGATGAAAGCTTACAATAAGGTTACAGTTGTTTTCAATAGCTTCGTCAATCACTTCTTCAAGGGTGTCTAAGGTTACGAGAATTCCAGAAACCGAAGCATTTGTGTCGCCTACTAATAAGCCAGTATTGTCAAACCCTTCGGCATAAGAGAGCGGTGCAAAATCGTCTAATATCTGTATTACTTCTTTTACTTTCATAGGTTGTTAAATATTTTACCGTAAAGATA
>DEXR01000038.1:1707-5548 GCA_002364245.1 Flavobacteriaceae bacterium UBA3179 | reverse complement strand
ATTTTACCGTAAAGATAGTAGTTTCAAGTGTTTTACCATATTTGAGGAAACTTCTTTGGTATTTTAGGTTTAAATTTAAGAATGAAGTATACCATATTCATAGTAATTAGTACTTTCGTTGTATGAAAATGGTACGCAAACTTTTATTTCCTTTTGCTGTGTTGTACGGTTGGGTAACCGGTTTCAGAAATTATCTGTACAATAAAAACATTTTAGAAAGTAAAGAGTATAACCTGCCTATCATTTGCGTAGGGAACCTTTCAGTAGGTGGGACTGGTAAATCACCTATGATTGAATTTTTGATTGAAACCTTACAAGACGATTATAAAGTTGCAGTTTTAAGTCGCGGATATAAGCGAAAAACGTCTGGTTATTTAGAAGTGTTGCCTTCGCATACAGCTGAAGAAACCGGGGACGAGCCCCTTCAGTTTAAAAAGAAATTTCCCAATAGCATCATTGCTGTTTGTGCTGATAGAAGAACGGGTATTGAACAGCTTCAGAAAAAAGCCGAAGTGGTTTTATTAGATGACGCTTTTCAGCACCGAAAAGTAAAAGCCGATACAAATATCTTGTTAACGCCTTTTCATGATTTGTACATAAACGATTATATGTTGCCTACGGGCAATTTGCGCGAACCTAGAAAAGGTGCAGACCGGGCGGATATTATTGTTGTCACCAAGTGCCCTAAGAAAGTCCCGTACTCAAAATTGCAAAGAATTGAGTTTGTAGTCCCGCTGCAAAACCTTCAAAAAATCTATTTTTCTTCTATTGGGTACGACGATACAATTTATGGAAAGACAGAGTCTCTTCCATTAAATTACTTAAAAGACAAAAAGTTTACTTTGGTTACAGGCATTGCAAATCCTTCACCTTTAGTAGAATTTTTAAATGAAGAAGGGTTTCAATTTGAGCACGATAACTATGCAGACCATCACAATTTTTCTGCTGAAGAAATTAAAAAGCTAGGCAAAAAGGAGCTTATTCTTACTACTGAAAAGGATTATATGCGTTTGCAGAACAAACTGAATAAGTTTGCTTTGTATTACCTGCCGATAACAACGAAAATAAAGAATGACCAAGAGGCATTTTTTAAAGAGGCAATTCATGAAAGGGTAGAAGCAAAGTTAAGAAACTAACTATCTACGGGTAGTTTTTTGTTTTCGATAGATCGATAAATTTTTTCGAAAAACTCTTCAGTCTTAAATGGTTTTGGAATAATATCATTAAATCCAGCACGGTAAAAATCATCTAAATTTTCATCAACAGTAACCGCTGTTAAGGCAATAATAGGAATTTGCTTATCGAAATCCCGTATTTTTTGAGTGGCTTCGATACCGCTTATACCTGGCATGTGGATGTCCATTAATATTACGTCAAATTTATTCTCTTGAAATATTTTAATAGCATCCATACCATTATCGGCAACCATACACTTCATATGGTTTTTCTCAAGAATTTTCTTGGTAATCATTTGGTTGATCTTGTTGTCTTCAACAACTAAAACTGATTTGTTTTCTAGAGCTACGTAATCTACATCGTAAATAATATTTCTTGGGTTGTCATTCTCTTGATACTCTTCGGAAACAGATAAGGTTAAGTTAAACCAAAACTTAGATCCTTTACCTAATTGACTTTCTAGGTTTATTTTACTGTTCATCAATTCAAGTAAGTTTTTAACAATGGAAAGTCCAAGGCCGGTACCACCAAATTTTCGGTTAATTTGTAGGGAACCTTGTGAGAATGTTTCAAAAATGCTCTTTTGCTTTTTCCTTGAAATACCCACTCCATTATCTTCAATTTCAAAATGTAATTGGACTTTGTTTTTCTTCTGTTCCATACTTTGAACCCGAACAGTTACCTCTCCATTTTGTGTAAATTTTAATGAATTACCAATTAGGTTTATTAAAACTTGAGATAATTTTAAGGGGTCGCCAACCAATTTATCAGGAATGGTTTCGTCAAACTCCAATTGAAGTTTATTCTTTTTATCATCGGCAGATTTCTTGAGTGCAACCAATACATCATTTATTCGTTTTTGAAGACTGAATGTAGTTTGCTCCAGTTCAACTTTATTGGCTTCAAGCTTATTAAGATCTAATATATTATTGATTAATGATAAAAGGTATTCCCCAGAAAATTTTAAAGAATTTAAATGTTCTTTTTGGTGTTCTTTAGGGTTTTCTTCTAGCAATAAATGGGTTAAGCCTGTTACAGCATAGAGCGGAGTTCTCAACTCGTGGGTAATTGTTGATAAAAACTGCGCTTTAGCCAAAGATGCCTTTTCAGCTTTTTCTTTCGCCAACTGTAACTCGGTGTTTTTATCTTTTAGAAGGTCATTTGCTTTAGCTCTTAGGTTATTGTTTTTGTATAGCGATAACGTTAACAGTGAGAGTATTACAATTAGGGCAATACTCAAGCCGGTTGTCATTTGTGTAAACTTGATAGACTTCTGTTTTTTGTCAAGGTCATCCTTTTGCGTGGCGATTATTTCATTAAGGTCACCAATGCTCGATTCTGCATCAACACCTTTTGAAACAGCATCCATATATATTTTATAAAGTTCTTCACTTTTAGCTTCGTAAAGATCTAAGTTTTCTTCAGATTTTTGATAGTTGTTCTCTTTAAGTGCGATGTACGATGTGACTTTGTAACTGTCCGCTTTTAACTTTGAAAACGAGTTAGTGTCTATTATTGTAAGTGCCTTGCTTAAAGACGCTTTCGCCTTATTTAAATTAGTGGATTGGTTGCCGCTGTTTAGGTTTAAGAAGGCCTCGGCTTTTCTTAAATGTGCTTCGGCTTCTTCGTACGTAAATTTGTTGGCTTGTAATAGAGGGATGGTAGCATCAAAATAATTTATTGCCGATTTGTAGTTTTTTTTCTGAAGTTCCAATAGCCCTAAGCCGAGGATTACGTGGCTCTGTCCAGCTTCGTCATTTAATTGTATAAACTTTTTATAAGCATCTTTTAAATATGTTTCGGAGTTTACGTAATCTCTTGTTTTTATTAAAATAAGCCCTTTAAGGGTATATGCTTTTGCAATTTCTATTTCTTTATTTGTATCATCTTCCAATGCTTCAATAAGCGTTATTGATTTATCAATTTCTTCTGAAGCTTTCTGAAAATTTTGAAGGTAGTAATGCAGTTCAGCAATACGGTAGCGAATATCAGACTTTAAAAGGGCGTCGTTCGAGTTTAATGCCAATTTATTTGCTTCGTTTAAACTTAAAATAGCAGTTTCGAAATCCTGCTTAAACATTGCGTTCTCTGCTTGCTCACGATTTTCTTTAATTAATGCGATAGTATCTTTTTTTTGTTCTTGCCCAATAACAGAAGCGAACATTAAAAAGAGCATTAATAGTAGTGCAATATGCTTATGTGTGAGTAATGCTTTTTGCATTTATATCGTGTACTTTGGCGATAAATATAGTTATTTCCTCGAAATTCGTAGGATTAAATCAACTATTCTTGAAGAATAGCCTCTCTCATTATCATACCAGCCAATTATTTTTACCATTTTCCCACCAATTACCGATGTCATCCCTGCATCAAAAACACAAGAGTGCGAATTTCCCACTATATCAATCGATACAATAGGGTCTTCTGTGTATTGAAGAATATTTTTTAAACTTGTTTCTGAAGCTACTTTAAAGGCATTATTTATAGCTTCTATTGAGGTTTTGTTTTTTACATTAATGGTTATATCTGTTAAAGAGCCATTAGGAACGGGTACGCGAATACCACATCCACCAATTACTGAAGCCAAATCTGGAAAAATCTTGGTCAAAGCTTTTGCAGCTCCTGTGGTAGTGGGAACAATAGATTGAGCCGCTCCTCTTGCACG
>DEXR01000038.1:1082-1465 GCA_002364245.1 Flavobacteriaceae bacterium UBA3179 | reverse complement strand
GGTGCAGCATTGTTTGTGGTACAAGATGCGTTTGAAATTATCACATCATCACTATCTAAAATTTCATCGTTGATGCCTAAAACAACTGTTTTTATATCATCTTCTAATGGCGGAACTGAGAGAATTACTTTTTTAACATCTGCTTTTATGTGTTTTTCCAGTTGTTCACGAAGCTTGAATTTTCCAGTGCTTTCAACAACTACATCAACGCCTTCCCAATTTATATCTTCAATGTTTTTTTCCGAAGAAAACCGAAACGAGCTAGTATCTACAGTAATGCTCTTTTCAGTATAAGAAACATCTTTGTGTAATACCCCATGAATACTATCGTACTTAAGTAAATGCGAGAGGGTTCTCGCATCGGCTAAATCATTAATGGCAAC
>DEXR01000038.1:0-829 GCA_002364245.1 Flavobacteriaceae bacterium UBA3179 | reverse complement strand
TTTATGTTAAGTGCTTTTGGGCTTTGTAAGAAGATCGAACCAATGCTCCACTTTCCACGTGACGGAAACCCATTTCTAAGCCTATTTCTTCATATTTCTTAAATTGCTCCGGTGTGATAAACTCTTTTACCGGTAAATGCTTTTTAGATGGTTGTAGGTATTGACCAATGGTAACAATATCCAGCCCTACCGATCGTAAATCTCGTAAAGTTTCAATTACCTCATCTTCTTGTTCGCCAAGACCTAGCATAATACCGCTTTTGGTACGGGTGATGCCTTGTTGCTTTAAATAATTTAGCACTTCCAGACTACGTTCATATTTTGCTTGGATGCGAACTTCGCGTGTCAATCGCTTTACAGTTTCCATATTATGTGAAACCACTTCTGGCTTTACGGCAATGATACGGTCTATGTTTCGGGTTACCCCTTGAAAATCTGGAATAAGTGTTTCTAAGGTGGTATTCGGATTCATACGGCGAATTGCCTTTACCGTTTCGGCCCAAATTATAGAACCCATATCTTTTAAATCGTCCCGGTCTACTGAAGTAATTACAGCGTGCTTAATATCCATCAACTTAATAGATCGGCCTACTTTTTCAGGTTCGTCCCAATCGATGGTATCTGGTCTTCCAGTTTTTACACCACAAAAACCACAAGAACGCGTACAAGTGTTCCCTAAAATCATGAACGTTGCGGTTCCTTCAGTCCAACATTCACCCATATTTGGACAACTACCCGAAGTGCAAATGGTGTGCAAATCGTATTTGTCTACCACCATTTGTACGTCGGGTAGTTGCCCAAATATGGGGGAATGCTGGAGTGAAGGTAC
>DEXR01000034.1:332-5886 GCA_002364245.1 Flavobacteriaceae bacterium UBA3179 | reverse complement strand
CAAATATAGTTAAAAAAGGGCAATTAGGCAACAAAAAAGAATATGTAAACCACTGAAAAACAAGTAAGAACTAATAAAAAGAAGCTTAATTACTTCCCGATGCAAAAATTAGCAAATATGTTTCCAAGTAGCTCGTCATTCGATATTTCTCCGGTGATTTCACCAAAGTAATACAAGGCTTGACGAATATCTATCGCCATGAGATCACTACTTAAATTACTATCAATGCCTTGTTGTACTTTATGGATTTCTTCCAAAGCTTTTAAAAGCGAATCGTAATGGCGCGTGTTGGTAACAATGGTTTCGTTGTTACGCAACGCTCCCGTATTTACAAAATCGAGTAGGGTGGATTGAAGTTCTTCCACACCTTCCCCTGTTTTTGCTGAAAGTAGTTTTACATTTGGAATTTCAGTAGTAAGAGCTGTAATGTGTTCTTTAGAAAGTTGATCTACTTTATTGGCAATAATCACCAAGGGTTTTTGAGGAAATTTATTTTTAATTTTTTCTATTTCTACCTTTCTTTTCTGAATGATATCGCTACCACTAGTCAACTGAATACTGTCCACCAGCAGCACAACCACCTGCGCTTGCTCCATTTTTTGAAAGGTCTTCTTTATCCCTAAACCTTCAATGGTATCAGTGGTTTCACGAATGCCAGCTGTATCAATAAATCGGAAACCAATGCCGCCAATGGTAATTTCATCTTCAATGGTATCACGTGTAGTACCAGCAATGTCACTTACAATGGCACGTTCTTCATTCAGCAACGCATTTAACAGTGTAGATTTCCCAACATTCGGTTCGCCTACAATAGCTACGGGAATTCCGTTTTTCAACACATTTCCGGTAGCAAATGAGTCAATTAAGCGTTTTAAAACGTGCGTAATGCGGGTTATTAATTTCTGAAACTCATCACGATTGGCAAATTCTACGTCTTCTTCGGCAAAGTCTAGTTCCAATTCAATTAAGGAAGCGAAATCTAATAGCTCTTGTCGAAGTTGCTTTATTTCCGAAGAAAATCCGCCACGCATTTGTTGAATGGCCAATTGGTGTGAAGCGGCTGAATCACTACTGATTAAATCGGCTACAGCTTCGGCTTGGCTTAAATCCATTTTCCCGTTTAAGAACGCACGTAAGGTAAACTCACCAGCTTGTGCCATTCGGCAACCTTTCCGAAGACATAATTGAATAATTTCTTGTTGAATATAGCTACTACCATGACATGAAAACTCAACTACATTTTCACCCGTATAACTGTTAGGGTTTTTAAAAACCGTCGCCAATACTTGATCGATTACACGGGTATCGTCCATAATATTGCCTAAATGCACAGTATGGGTTTTCTGCTTCACCAAATCTTTACCCGAAACTGAAGTAAATAAATTAGCGGCAATTTTAATGGCATCGTCTCCCGAAAGTCTTATTATGGCAATGGCTCCAGCTCCCGAGGGAGTGGCTAATGCAACGATTGTATCTGTGTGCGTCATAAATTCCTCTGTAGGCAGGAATCTCGTACCTGCTTTATTTAGATTGCAAAAATACATAATTCCTTTTTCGATTAGTATGTGTGTAACATTTTATCAAATTTTGCTACATATATAGTATATCATCAAAATCAATCAAAAAAAATGGAAGTAATCAACCACACCGCAAAACGAACCGACAACCAGTTGTTGGTCATTGCACATGTATCACAACTATTAACCTATGTTACCGGATTTGGAGGGCTCATCGTGTCTTTAGTTATCTGGCTTACTCAAAAGGATAAAGTAATAGGAATGAACGAACATGGTAAAGCTATTGTTAATTTTCAGCTAACGTTGATATTGTTAACTATCATTAGCATTCCAGCTATATTATTATTGGGCTTAGGAATTTTAATGCTAATTTTTATAGGTATTGTAGCCTTTGTTTTACCCATTGTAAATGCAGTAAGAGCTAGCAATAATGAGCCACCAAGTCTCTTTATGACGATACGTTTTATTTCATAATACAAGGGAGTAATAGATAAATATATAAGATGAAACTAAACTGGAAGAAAGCAACATTTTCAAATACATATAAATTGTATGACAATGGAAGGGAAGTAGGGGAATTAGTGGATAAAACTTTCTCTTCTATTTCTACAGGATCGCTTTTAAACAAAAAGTTTCGGTTTGAAACCAAGGGTTTTTTAAAACAAACAACGGATGTTTTTGACGTTGAAACCAATAAGAAAGTAGGAAACATTACGTACAATGGCTTTTGCTCAAAAGCAACAGCTACTTTTAACAACGAGACATTTGTTTGGAAATATGAAAATATTTGGAATTCCAAATGGAGCTTCAATCAAAAGGAGAAAGCTTTGGTAACCGCAACCCTTTCATCAAAAGGTGGTACGGCAGTATCTAGAACCGAAGAAGCAGTATATTTAATAACAGCCTTGTTTATAAACAATTACTATAAAAAATTGGCCCTGGCAGCAATGATTGCCATTTTTATACCTATTTGGATGGCCAGTATTAACTAAACGCTTTAAAAAGAATACTGAATTTTTAAACTACTATAATAATTACGAGGTAGACCAGGGTAGTAGTACCGAGGTTCGCTTCCACCAAAACCAGAAGCATTAATTAAAATTGAAGAAGCATATTTTGAATTAGCTACATTATTAATGCCTGCTGAAAGCCGGATATAAAAAGCATCTGCTATCGCCTTTTTATATTCGGCTTGTATATTTAATAGGGTATAGGAATCACTATACAGCGTATTACTGTCCGTTATTGGCTGACTGCCTATGTATCTGAAATTTGAAGAAACCCCAACTCCTGAATTATGATTGACTCGTAATCCTGCGGTTATTTTTTTATCAGGAACGCCCGTGAGATCGTTTCCTGAAAAATCGTCTGCTTCATCCACAAAATCAATAAATTTATGAAAGTTGAACGCTGCATTTAAAAAAGGGCTAACCTCAATTTCAGAAGCTATTTTAAACCTGTAATCAGCTTGAAACTCGATACCTCGATGGTGTGTTTTACCAGCGTTCCTGCCAATAAATTGATCATTGCCCACACGTTCAGCAACCAATAGGTTTGATATAGAGAGTAGATAGACCGAAGACTGAAGGTGTAAATTTCGGTTTAAGAAATGTAAATCGGTTCCCACTTCATAATTCCAACCGGTTTCGGGACCAATATCGGGGTTTATAATACCATCAGGGGTTAAGGTTTCTTCTAGACTAGGATAATTAAAACCCCTACTAATATTTCCGTAGAAAGAAATATTGGGCGATGCGGTGTATAAAATATTGAGGTTTGGGGCAATAATAGGATCGAAACTTCTATCGGCAGAAGTATTATCACTTCCAGTGTTAAAAGCATCAGTATAGTCGTAATCGGTTTTATTAATATTTACGCCAAACTCTGCTTTAATAGTAGAAGTAAGCGGTAAGATTGTAGTGGCAAATACATTAAATTGTTTTCTAATTTCTTTGTTTCTGCTAAGTAAATTACCTTCTAAGCTACCTTGATTGTTATTTTCTTCATATAGGTTTTCAATGGTTTCCCACCGATACTCGTCTTGATACCATTCGCCGCCAAAACTTACGGAAGCTTGTTGCGCATTAAAAGCAAATGATTTTGCGAATACCGTTCGAGCACCGTAACCGTTGGTTATTTCATCCAAAATATTAAAAGGACGTGGCTCATAATGGTCTAAATAAGTGTAATATACACTTGTAGTGTTGCTAAACGTTTCAGAAAACCTACTAGAAAAACTAAGTCCGGTTAGGGTTTGACGGTTATCCTCATACCCTTTGGAAGCATCCCAGGTAAAAGCGGCTTGCGATGGGTCTTCATTAAAATCTGTTACCCCTAGCGAACTAGGTATTTGCGCATTATTGGTAAGATGGTTTACTAAAAAAGTAATGCTGTACTTGTCATTAAACTGGTAATCTGTATGTAGAAAATAACTATTCCGATTATACCGACTGTTATCGCGATAGCCGTCCTGTTGAAAATGATCGTAATTAAAATGAAGCGATAGATTGTCTTCCTTAACAGAAGCGCTTACTGTGTTTTTAAACAGTCCATAAGAGCCCAATGTCATAGTATTTGAAGCTTCAGCTCCGTCTTTTAAGAGCTCTTTAGAATTGAGCAGTAACGTACCACCTAGATTTGTTCCGTATTGCGTAGCTTTTGGACCTTTAATAATTTCGATACTTTGCATATCGTTAGCATCATAACTATCAATAACGGTTTCGCCTACCCCGTTGGTGATGGGAATTCCATTAAAGTACGCTCGTATTTTATTGGTGCCGTACAACGTTCGAGAGCCTACACCGCGAATGGTGATTCGGTTGGTGTTAATCGCTCCTTGCTGAATATAAACACCCGGCGTTTTATTGATTGCTGAAACCAAATCTACCGGACTGTAAGTTTCAATTGTTTCAGAAGTCAATTGCGAAGTAGGAATTAATACTCCACTTTCTTTTTGAAATTTGGAAGCGAGGATAATAGTTTCCAATTGTTCGGTTTCTTTTATTTTTTTCAGAATAAAAGTGTTTCCTGTTTCTGAAACAGTGATTGTTTCAGAATAATATTCGGGATGTTGTAAGGTAATGGTTGTAGGAAGCTTAACTTCTGAAGAAAAAGAAAACATTCCATTACTATTTGTGTTAGCGATGATAGAGTCAGCAACCATAACCGAAACACCTTCAATTGGGTTGGCGTCTTGTGAGGTGACAATACCGGTAATTTGAGCTGTACTATTAAAAAAGACGGCTATAAGAATAACCGTCAATATGTGTTTTATACCCATAGTGAACTGCTATAAAAATTGAATCATCTATTTTAAAAAGCGTAAAACTATTGTGATGTATTTAAAAGCAGCCGAGTACTTAAACTTATAATGTATATGTTGACTTTTATTAGTTATTTAGCATCACCGGCATGACAAGCATCGTAACTCGTTCGCCTTCATCAAGCCCATCTACTGGGGTTAAAATTCCAGCACGGTTAGGTAAGGACATCTCTAAAGAAACATCATCACTGGTAAGGTTGTTCAGCATTTCGGTAAGGAAACGTGAGTTAAAGCCTATTTGCATATCATCCCCTTGGTAATCACACGTTAAACGCTCTTCTGCCTTATTGCTGTAATCTACATCTTCTGCAGAGATATTAAGTTCAGATCCTGCAATTTTTAAACGTATTTGGTGTGTGGTTTTGTTTGAAAAGATAGACACACGACGTACTGAGTTTAAAAACTGATTGCGGTCAATACTTAGTTTATTCGGATTCTCTTTTGGGATTACCGCTTCGTAATTAGGATATTTCCCATCGATAAGGCGACATACCATTTCGGTATTTTCAAAAGTAAACTTCGCGTTGCTATCGTTATACTCAATAGTTACGTCTTCTTCACTGCCAGCCAAAATACTCTTCAATAAATTTAAAGGCTTTTTAGGCATAATAAATTCAGCCGTTTCTGAAGCAGTTAAATCTTCACGTGTATATTTTACCAGCTTGTGTGCATCGGTCGCTACAAAGGTTAACCCTTCCGTAGAAAATTGAAAAAA
>DEXR01000034.1:0-170 GCA_002364245.1 Flavobacteriaceae bacterium UBA3179 | reverse complement strand
CCTTCCGTAGAAAATTGAAAAAACACACCGCTCATTACTGGACGCAAATCATCGTTACCGGTTGCAAAAAATGTTTTATTAATGGCGGTTGCCAAAACATCTCCTTGTAAAACTGTAGAAGAAGGGTCGTTTAATTCCACAGCGTTCGGAAACTCTTCACCATCTGCATA
>DEXR01000024.1:2331-5240 GCA_002364245.1 Flavobacteriaceae bacterium UBA3179 | reverse complement strand
GACAAACATTGTATTGGCGGATTGCCTGGCAATAGGACAACACCATTGGTAGTTGCCATTGTTGCCGCGTATGGGCTTACTATGCCAAAAACATCCTCACGGGCAATCACTTCACCAGCAGGCACAGCAGATACAATGGAAGTACTGACCAATGTTACGCTCTCTTCCGAGGAAATAAAGACCGTAGTAGAAAAAGAAGGCGGATGTTTTGTTTGGGGCGGTACAGCGCAGTTAAGTCCTGCCGATGATGTGCTCATTAAAATTGAAAAAGCTTTGGATATCGATAGCGAAGGTCAGCTCATTGCTTCAGTACTCTCTAAAAAGGCAGCAGCTGGTTCTACGCACGTGGTCATAGATATTCCCGTGGGAGAAACCGCCAAGGTTCGCAGTACCGAAATGGCAGAAAAACTAAAAAATCATATGGAAACAGTTGGAACTGCTGTTGGGTTGAATGTAAAAGTTGTAGTTACGGATGGCACGCAGCCTGTTGGAAGGGGTATCGGTCCAACATTAGAAGCCATAGATATATTAAAAGTTTTGAAAAATGAGGAAGATGCACCTAATGACTTAACAGAAAGAGCATTGCTTTTAGCTACTGAACTATTAGAACTTTCTGGAAAAGTAGAAAAAGGGAAGGGACTGGAAACCGCACATAAAATTCTCAAATCTGGAAAAGCATATGAAAAATTCATAGCCATTTGTAAGGCGCAAGGTCAATTTTCAAAACCAGTTTTAGCACCTTATAAAATTGAAATTAAAGCTGAAAAGTCAGGCGTTTTGCAACGAATTGATAACCGAAAAATCGCAAAACTTGCCAAGCTTTCTGGAGCACCACAATCTAAATCGGCAGGGATTCTTCTAAATGTGCATTTGGGAGAACAAATCGAAGAGAACCAACTGCTTTATACCATATATGCTGAATCCAAAGGTGAACTTAACTATGCTTTGGAATATAAAAACAACCATAACGACATCATAACTATAATTTAAAAAACTATGAAAACAATATTATTCAGTCTTCCCGGAAATGAAGAACTCACAGAACTTATGGCTACAAAAATGGATGCTCAAGTGGGCAAAGCCACTTTGCGTAATTTTCCCGATGGGGAATCGTACACACGCATATTATCTGATGTTAATGATAAATGTGTGGTACTGGTATGCACCTTACACGAACCGGATGAAAAACTGTTGCCGCTTTATTTTTTAAGTCACACAGCCAAATCATTAGGCGCTATGTGTACCTGTTTGGTAGCACCCTATTTGGCGTATATGCGGCAGGACAAAGTATTTAATGAAGGTGAAGGAGTGACTTCTGGTTTCTTCGGAAAATTGATATCAGGTTTTGCCGATAGCATTACCACGGTTGACCCTCACTTGCACAGAATTAGTTCGTTGGGAGAAGTATATCAAATTCCAAATAAAGTGATTCACGCTGCCGATGCCATTTCAGAATGGATAAAAGAAAACATTGAAAACCCGGTACTTATCGGACCTGATTCTGAAAGTGAACAATGGGTATCAGAAGTCGCCAAAAATGCAGGAGCACCATTTACGGTATTACAAAAGGTGCGTCACGGTGACCGTGATGTAGAAGTCTCTGTTCCCGATGTGGATATATATAAAGATGCTACACCCATTTTGGTAGATGATATTATTTCCACAGCCCGAACAATGATTGAAACCGTACAACATCTTAAAAAAGCAGGAATGAAACCACCTATTTGTGTAGGCATTCACGCCGTTTTTTCAGGAAACGCCTATCAAGATTTATTGGATTCCGGAGTAGAAAAAATAGTGACTTGTAATACCATCCCACACTCTTCAAATGGAATAGATTTAAGTGATATTATGGCAAAAGAGGTAAAAAAATTAATGCACCATATATGAGAAAACAAGGCTTTATAGTACTAATCACTTTATTCAGCATCACAATGACTGGACAAACTGAAATGCTTATTGGGCAGATTTCAGGTAGAGTTGTTGTTCGAGAAAATTTTGATGAAGAAGGCTCTTTTCTAAACAAACAAACTTTTGAAGCTGGTGAAACAATAAAGAAAAATGGATACTATGAAATTGAGGTGGTTACGGAATTGTTCGATGAGGACAAAAAATCGACCGATAAATACACCACAACTTATCGTTGCAAGCCTGATGAAGCAAGTATAATGGTAATGGCTTTCCCGTTTTCCAGCCCAAAATCAAAGGAGACCGAAATTAATACCACCTCTAAAAAATTTAAAGACCTCTACGATTTGGACAACCTTGAAGATATAGAATTGGAAATGACTTTTGATTCAGGACTGTTGGATTTTTTTGGTTCAAAAAGCATCATAAAGATTTACGACCGAACATTGAAGGACAATAAAACCAACATTAATTCAAAAATAAATATTAAGGCCTATGCCTGGGGCATTCGCATTAAGCAACTCAACTATACCGTCAACGAAAAATTAAACGGGAATGGTTTATTGACCTTTCAGAAATTTACAGAAGAAGACAATAGTTATTTTACAATGACTTATAAATAAAATAAAAATGAACAATTACGACACCCTTTCAGAAGCAATAAACGATTTGCAGGCAAATGGTTATTCATACGATTTTAACCTAAAACCAGAATGTTTGGAGTGTGCCTCACTAAAAATTGAAATACACCCAGAAGATTTTAATGTTGACGAGATGCATCGTTTTGAAGGTATGAGCAGTACCGACGATAACAGTGTGCTTTATGCTATTTCATCAAAAAATGGGATTAAAGGACTTTTGGTAGATGCCTATGGCGTCTATGCCGAAAACATTTCGGAAGCTATGAGAAAAAAATTACGATAACACTTAAACAAGACAATAATGGAAAATCACGAACACCACAATCACGATGAAATGGACCATTCTAAAATGGACCATTC
>DEXR01000024.1:0-2100 GCA_002364245.1 Flavobacteriaceae bacterium UBA3179 | reverse complement strand
CACAATCCGGGTCACGGTCAAATGGGTCACGACCATCATAAAATGATGATTGCAGACTTTAGAAAACGGTTTTGGGTAACACTCGTGCTTACCATCCCTATATTGTTCTTCTCACCAATGATTCAGGAATTTTTTGGTTATGAATTTTTACTTCCAGGAAATCCATACATCCTTTTTGCACTTTCCACTGTTGTATATTTTTATGGTGGTTGGCCATTTTTAAAAGGGTTTTGGTCTGAAGTCAAAAAAGGTGCACCAGGAATGATGACCTTGATTTCTATGGCAATTTCCGTAGCTTATTTTTATAGTACAGCTACTGTATTTGGCTTAAGAGGTGAAGACTTTTTCTGGGAACTATCAACACTTATAGCCATAATGTTGCTTGGTCATTGGATAGAAATGAAAAGTGTGTTAGGTGCATCAAAAGCCTTGCAGTTACTGGTAAGTATGATGCCTGCGGAAGCGCACAGGGTAAAAGGTGACACCATAGAAGACATTCCTTTGGAAGATTTACTAAAAGATGATGTGATTTTGGTAAAACCAGGTGAAAAAGTTCCCGCTGATGGGATTATAGTAGACGGTTCAAGTTACCTAAATGAATCTATGCTTACAGGCGAATCCAAACCTGTAAAAAAAGATGAAAACGATAAGGTTATTGGTGGTTCTGTAAATGGCAATAGCACCTTAAAAGTAAAAGTTGAACATACTGGAAAAGACAGCTATCTAAACAAGGTCATTAAGATGGTCGAGGAAGCGCAAAAAACCAAATCGAAGATGCAAAACCTATCAGATAGGGCTGCAAAATGGCTAACCTATATCGCTTTGGCTATTGGTTTTGGAACATTAGCAGTATGGCTGATTTTAGGCTTTCCATTTGTCTATGCTTTAGAAAGAATGGTTACTGTTATGGTAATTGCTTGTCCACACGCATTAGGGCTTGCCATTCCCCTGGTGGTTGCAATTTCTACGGCAGTATCTGCTCAAAATGGATTGCTTATCCGAAATAGAACTGCGTTTGAAGAGTCCAGAAAAATTTCAGCTTTGCTTTTTGATAAAACAGGAACACTAACCAAGGGTGATTTTGGTGTCACTCGAATTGAGTCTGTTAACGAGACTTATTCAACAGAGGAAATTTTAAGACTTTCAAGTGCATTGGAACAAAGCTCAGAACACCCTATTGCAGTTGGTATTATCAAAAAAGTAAAAGAAGATAATATTACTATCCCTAGCCCAGAAAACTTCAATGCTATTACTGGTAAAGGTGTAGAGGCAAATGTGGAAGGCAAACAAGTTAAGGTAGTAAGTCCAGGCTATCTAAGAGATGAGAAAATTACTATTCCTGAAGATGCTTACAGCGATGCAGCGGAAACTGTAGTATTTGTTTTAATTGATGGAAAATTGGCCGGTTACATCGCCCTTGCTGATGAAATAAGACCAGAATCTGCCGAGGCAATCAAAATATTTAAAAAGAATAACATTAAAGTTCTAATGGCAACTGGTGATAATGAAAAAACCGCTAAAGCTGTGAGTGAAAAACTTGGATTGGATGGTTACTACGCCGAGGTATTGCCACATCAAAAAGTTGAAATTGTAGAAGAGTTACAGAACAAAGGTGATTTTGTAGCTATGACGGGTGATGGTGTAAACGATGCGCCCGCTCTCGCAAAAGCCGATGTAGGAATTGCAGTAGGCTCAGGTACAGATGTAGCAGCTGAAACTGCCGATATTATTCTGGTCAACAGTAACCCACAGGATATTGCCAACCTAATTTTATTTGGAAAAGCGACCTACAATAAAATGATTCAGAATTTGATTTGGGCTACGGGATACAATGTCGTGGCTATTCCTTTAGCAGCCGGTGTATTATATTCTTCAGGCTTTGTTTTAGGTCCTGCGGTTGGTGCGGTATTTATGAGTTTAAGTACGATTATAGTAGCTATTAATGCGCAATTATTAAAGCGAAAAATCGGTAAAAAATAGATGGAAAGAAAAGAAAAACTCAACAGGATATCTTTAATCCTGTTGAGTTTATTTGTAGTGATGTTGGGTTATGGTATTTTATTGCCAACCCTTCCCTACTATACCGAAAGATTAGCTTTA
>DEXR01000028.1 GCA_002364245.1 Flavobacteriaceae bacterium UBA3179 | reverse complement strand
GGAAGGTTCGAGAAACAGATGATACTTTCCAAAAAAGCATTGTATCACGGCTTTAAAAATACAACGGATAAAAGTAATACTGGCATACACGAATTTGTGCACCTTATAGATAAGTTGGACGATAGAACAGACGGTGTGCCAGAGCGGCTAATGGAACATCAATATGCCATACCTTGGTTAAACTTAATCCATAAAGAAATGGAAGCGATAAATGATAACCACTCTGATATCAGAAAGTATGGAGGCACCAATCAAGCTGAATTCTTTGCTGTAGCTTCGGAATACTTTTTTGAACGTCCGGACTTGCTTAAAAAGAAACATCCTGAATTATACAGGATGTTGGTTAAATGTTTTAATCAGAAACTTATAGGTTCAATTGAAGTGTAGTACACCTTAAGAGGTACAGTTTGCTGTAGGACAATTCAAAAGTTAACAACGCTATCTAAAGCATCATCTGCTTCTTTATGGATAAAATTTGCCTGATAATTCAGTGTAGTTTTCAAGTCACTATGCCTATATAGTTTTTGTAACATTAAAGGATGAATAGAATCACCGGCAATATTGCCAAAAGTATGTCTGGCAATGTGCATTGTAATCTTCTTGTCAATTTTTGCTTTTTTGGCAATGGATTTTAAGTTATCGTTAAATTTTTTGGTTGCCGTTTTTCTTTTATTATAAATGTCTTTTGCATCATCCAGATTGGCCTTTTTCAATTCAGGAAAAACAAAATCGGTAGCGTGTTTTTTATCATCTCTGTAGAAATCTAAAATACTTAGAACCTTATCTGGAATTTTTAAGGACAGTAGTTTTGAGTTTTTATTCATTCTATAATGAAGCCTATTGTCGTATATGTCTGACCACTTTGTCCAGAGTACATCAGTAACCCGCATTCCTGCAAAATTGAAGCTAAATAGCCAAACATTTCTTGTATGAATTTCATTGTAGGTTAGATTATCTAAAGCTTCAATAGCTCTTACCTCAATAATATTCAACCCTATTTTTGTAGTCTCAGGAAACTTGATTTTAATTTTGTCACCACCGAAAGGATATAGTTCCCTACTGACTATTTTTAGCTTTATAGCTCTGTTGAATAATAAGCGGATTAGGACAAGTATATTCATTATTGAAGTCTCAGCTAGGCTGTGCTTAACCTTGAGGTATGTCATCAATTTTTTAAGAAATCGTTCATCAATTTCTTGAAATGAAAGCTGTTTAGATTTGTGATATTTTACAATATAACTAATCAATGCGCTGTCCGTAGATAGACGGTTTAACTTTTCTGCAACTTCCAGTTCGTCCAGATGTTCTTGTGCCAGTTCAAAGAAAGTTGAGGAATTCCCTGAGGCATAAATTTCTTTTTTAATCTGGTTTGCTGAAGCATCTTTATATTCGGACTGTAAATCGATAAGTGCTTTATTGGCATCAGAAAGTTGTTGTGATAATAACTTGTTTAGGCTATCGGCATTTGAATTTGATTTTTTTACCCGAAGGTTTTTCTCGTCCCATTCCTCAATATCAATATAATGACCTACATATTGATAGGTGGAACGACGGTTTTTTGTAATTCGAATAGCCAACGGATATTGCCCCTTGGTGTTCGGTTTTTTGCGTAGAACTATTTTTGCATTTGATGACATAATTGACCTGTTTTGAGTACGAAAGTCAAATCAGGTACAACATAGGTACAACATTGTGTTTTTTGCTCAATTTTTGTTGTACACTTTCTATAAAGATACGTCTTTATTAGAACTTTTGGGTACAACATAGGTACAACAAATGCTGAATTCAACTGATATTAAATGACTTTAAAGAAAATGAAAAAACGATTAACTCATTGAAAATGAGTGTTTTTGTGTTTCTTTGGTGCAATATACGCTAGACTTAGGATCTAGTGCCGCGAGGTGTGAGAGTTCGAGTCTCTCCGCCCGCACTGAAAGCCTCTCAGAAATGAGAGGCTTTTATTGTATATATGATTTTTGAAAAATATATTATAAAAAGAAATGAAGACCTAATAAGCAAATTACTTCCCTTCTTCAATCTTTTCTTCTACCTCTTCTTCTTCATCACCATTTAAGTTTCCTTTTGTTTTGGGTTTTTTGCCATTTTTATGGTGTATTTCATAATACATAGCGAAATGATCGCTACCAAAATTTTTAGTTCGAACCATTTTTTTAACGAACAGGTCTTTGGTATGAAACAAATGATCTAAAGGAAACCGCATAAGCCAATATCCAGCGTGATAGGTAGGGAAAAAACCACGGCCTATGCGCGGGTCTATCATAGCCGTCATTTTTTTAAATAGCCTTGTGGTTCGGCTCCAAACCACATCGTTCATATCACCACAGACTACTACTGGTTTATCCAACTTTCGTATTTTTTTTCCTACAATCATCAGTTCAGCATCCCGTTCTTTTGATGTTTCATTTTCCGTAGGGCTTGGTGGTGCCGGATGTAAACAGGCAAAGAAAATAGTTTGGTGTTCAGAAAGTGGATATTCAAAAAAGATAGAAGGCACATCTTCTTCTACATGGTAATTAACTTCAATATTTATCAATTCGATTTTAGAGTAAAGGTGCATTCCATAGTAATTGTCCAATGGTATTTTAACCGTATGAGAATAGATATTTTCTATTTCTGAAAGGCCTTCTTCCCATTTTTTATCGCTTTCCATGGTAAGCACTAAATCTGGATCGTATTGTTCTATTTCAGCTTTAAGTAAATCGTATTGTGTATTATCTTGTAACACATTTCCAGCTAGTATAGAAACACTACCATCACTAGGAAAATTTGGTTTTTCCCTTGGATATAACGAACTATATTTAAAAACTTTTTCTATTTGATAAATGATTGCTCCTACAAGTGCCACTAGTAAAACCCAACTAAAAACAGTAAGTGGACTTTCAAAAATTAAGAATAAAACAAGAAGCGCGATCTGTATTACTATAGACTGTAAACGTATAAAATCTGGAGTTCTAAAAAACCAATGTGGATTTTCAGTAGCTGGAAAAAAAGGACTTATAATAAAAATTACAATTGCAATATATAAAACCATATTATAAAAGTAATATTTTAAATAGTGCCTTGGTTAAAAAATTAAATGAATTTATAGGGATTGAAACCAGCACAATTTTTTTCACCGAGTGCTTATATGTATTTTTGAAAAAAAATTAAATAACTCCCTATTATTATGAAAAACATTACCCTTTCAATTTTATTTACCATCTGTTCTTTTGGTATATTAGCTTCTCAAACGTATACTACTCCAAATGACGGTGGAACATATACACTTGATGATATTGCAGCACTAAGTCCTTCAACAATTACTGTTTCTGGAAGTGATTATACGCTGTTGGAGAATCTTGAAGTTGCTGAAAATGATAACGTGTTAATAGACACGGACCTTACACTATCTATAGATGCTGATTTATTGATTACTGTTTTTGGAACACTTTCAGTAAACTCAAACGAAATAACAATAACAGCACTAGATCAAAATATGCCATATGCTGGTTTTAGATTTGAGCAAGAATCATCTGTAGACTTTAGCAACACCACTATAGAATATGGTGGAGGCCTGCGGGTTTTAACCGAAAACTTTGAAATTGACAATTGTACTATCACCAATAACGTAGAAGGTGGTGCCACAACAGGTGCTGTAATTTCACTATCAAGAGGAACACCACAAATTACTAATAACACGATTACTTTTAATGAGCTGCCAGCTATTAGCTCGGGCGCCAATATTGAAGTATCCCCTTATATTTTTAATAACTACATTGAAGGAAACAATCAATTAAACAGTAACAGACCACAAATAAACCTAGGAATTACAAGACCAGCAGATACCTTAAAAATTATTCAAAATACTATTATTGGTGACCGAAGTCTCGATATGGTAGGCGGAATTGCAATCGCTAACTTCCTTGGAGAAGCAGGAAACATATTGGCTCGAATAGATGACAACATCATCGTGGACAACCGCTATGGAATGACCATTGTTGGCCCTAACTCCTTTGCTTACGTAAGCAACAATATTATTGAAGACAACGATACCCAAGGCTTACCCAATTTAGGTGGAAGTGGAATTTCCCTCAATAGCGGATCTGCGGGAATGGAGGTTATCGCTTCTGGCAATGAATTTAGACGAAACCTTTGGGGCATAACCGTTATTGGAGAAGCTTCCATTAACTTAGGTGATGATGAAGATAACCCAGGTGAAAACGTTTTTTCCGAAAACGGAAATGGTGGCGAAATCTATGCTTTGTATAACAATACCGCTAACACATTACAAGCTAAGGATAACTGCTGGATTGAAGGACAAGAAAGTGACGAACAACAAGTAGAGGATGTGATTTTTCACGTTGTAGACGATTCTACTTTAGGTGAAGTGATTTTCAACCCGTTCTTGTGTGCAGTTTTAAGCATTGAAGATAACACAATCGAAAGCTTCAGTTTTTACCCAAACCCAACAAACAATCAAATTAATTTTAACAACCGTTTTTCTTTTACCGAATTAAATATATACAACGTAAACGGAAAATTGGTTTCTAAAAAATCGCTTATCGAAGGAGAAAACACTGTACAAACTAATTTGCCTTCAGGCGTATATTTTGCTCGTTTCAGCAATGAAAATTCCTCAACTGTTGAAAAATTAATCATAAAGTAATATTTCACTTTTTATAATTTAAAAAAACACGTTGTTTATCTAACAGCGTGTTTTTTTGTTTAATGTTCTTTATCTATTGCTAAAACCGTAATTTTGCACCTGCCTGCCATTTTTGGATAGGCTTTTAAAAACCTCCAAACTAAAAAGAAGTGAAGCTGGATAAAAATGCAAAATTAGAGTTGAATAAAGCCGAAATGAAAAAATACGGCTACGAAGTTGTAGATGCCGTAATTGATCATTTTGACACACAGAATGTAAAAAGTCCGGTGGCTTTAGCCTCTAGAAAAGAAATGGATAGTCTATTTCTTGAGAAAGCCCCTGAAAATCCTGAAGATGCTCATAAAGTATTAGACTTTGTATTGGAAAATGTGATGACAAAAAGTAACATTGTTTCGCATCCAAAATCCTTTTCCTTCGTTCCGGGCCCCAGCAATTACATAAGTGCTATGGCCGATACATTGGCAACTGGTTTCAATGTTTTTTCAGGTGGCTGGGCGGCTTCTCCTGCTGCAGCAGAACTTGAAATTGTAACCTTAAACTGGCTGTTAAAAATATTCGGTTTTCCTGAGAAAAAAGGAGGTGGTATTTTCACTAGTGGTGGTTCTATGGCTAACTTAACGGCAATAGTCACCGCAAGACGAATTAAATGCGGAGATGATTTTTCTAGAGCTGTCATCTACTTGTCAGACCAAGCGCATTCTTCTAACATTAAAGCCATTCGCATTTTAGGTTTTAAAAAAGAACAAATACGCATTATCCCAACTGATATTGAGTTCAAATTATCTTTAAATAAACTTCGAAACGCCATTGCAAAAGACCGCTTAGAAGGATTACAACCTTTTTGTATGGTCGCTACGGCAGGAACAACGAACACAGGAACCGTAGATCCACTTTCTGAACTTTCAAAAATCTGTAAAAAGGAAAAAATATGGTTTCATATTGATGGGGCTTACGGCGGTGCGGCCATTCTTGCTAAAAATGGCAAAAAACTGCTTAAAGGAATTGAAAAAGCCGATTCGCTAACCGTAGACCCACATAAATGGTTTTTCCAGCCTTACGAAATGGGCTGTTTATTGGTGCGCAATAGTAAATGGCTTAAAAATACCTTTACCGAAACACCCGAGTACCTTCGAGATGTTGAAGGAAATGAAAGTGAAATTAATTTTTATGATCACGGGGTGCAATTAACACGTCGTTTTAGAGCATTGAAATTTTATATGTCCATTAAAACGTTCGGCTTAAAAGCATTTCGGGATGCGATAACATACAACATTCAGTTAGCAGAAAAAGTAGAAGATTTACTTCGGAAAAGTGCTAACTGGGAAATCATTTCGCCCGCAACACTTGCTGTAATCAATTTTCGGTATAATCCAATTGGTAACAAGCTTTCTGAAAAAGAATTGGATGAATTAAACCAGTACATTTCAGAAAAAGTAGTGGGATCGCGCGAAGCCTTATTGGTTACCACTATTTTAAACGGACAAACCGTTTTGCGCATGTGCTTAATTAATCCTCGAACTACGTTGGAAGATGCAAAAGAGACTATTTTGCTTTGTAATGAATTTGCTAAAGAAAAATATCCTAATTAAAAAATTATTATATTAAGATATAATTCTGAAATTCAAGGTTATGAAGACAACAATAAATTTAAAATTATTACTGGGCTTTGTATTTATATTTAATCTACAAGCTACAGTCACAAACCAGCAATCAAGCACGCTTTACGCTCAAGACCCCGAACTTTTTGAACATACTTGGTACTTAGAAAAAGTGAACGTTGAGGGCGAAGAGTATATTTTAACAGACTATTATACGGCTGAAACTTCAATTACAGAATTTGACGAACAAAATTCTTCCATGCATAGTTCCTTATGTGAGTTTATGTGTTTTTGGGCTACTTGTTCCTTTGACACAGAAGAAAACATCATGAACTTATCAGAATATGACACCTGTGTTCTTACAGGAGAATGTACAGCAGAAAGCCAAGAGCTATACTTCTATAGGGATCTTTATTTTTCTATATTCTATACCCCTCAAACAGGTGTTATCAACAATCCCTTTACCTACACCATAGAACCTGTTGACAACTATCAACAGCTTACCATAATAAATGGCGAAGGCGATTGGGCGGTATATAACAGTGTGTTTTTATCCACCACAGATTTTAATGACACAAATTTTAGTATGTACCCTAATCCCGTTAAAGAGACCCTAAACATAAACAACCCCTCAAACCAAACAGCGACAGCAACCATCTATGATGTAAGTGGTAAAAAGCTACAAAGCCACACTCTCAAAAACAGCCTATCAACTATTGAAGTAAAAACATTACGCGCAGGTCTATATTTTATAATTTTTGAAAATGAAGCTGGAAAGCGGGTACGTAAAAGGTTTATTAAAAAGTAGGTTTTATATAGCGGTATCCTTCCTATTTCTTACTTTTATGGGTTTGAACACCAAACCATCTTTGAATGCCAGATAATTGTGACATCCTAATCATCGGCGGCGGAGCTGCCGGCTTTTTTACTGCAATCAATACAGCAGAAAAAAACCCGCAGTTAAAAATTATCCTTTTAGAACGAGGTAAAGAAGTACTAACAAAAGTAAAGGTTTCCGGTGGCGGACGCTGCAATGTAACCCACGCTGAGTTTTTACCAAAAGAGCTTACCCAAAACTATCCGCGAGGCGAAAAAGAACTGCTCGGGCCTTTCCATAGTTTTATGACGGGCGATACCATCGAGTGGTTTTCAAAACGTGGTGTAGAACTGAAAATTGAAGAAGACGGCCGGATGTTCCCAATAACGGATAGCTCACAAACCATTATAGATTGTTTTGTTTCTGAAACCGAACGGTTGGGGGTTGACGTTTTAAAAAGTCAGTCTGTAAAAACCATTAAAAAGGAAGATGAATTTTGGAAAATAAAAACTACTTCTGAAGAGTTTTCAGCAGAAAAACTGGTGATTGCAACGGGCAGTAACCCTAAAATTTGGAAGCTGTTAGAAAAGTTAGATCACACCATCATCCCGCCTGTTCCCTCTTTATTTACGTTTAACATTGATGATAAACGAATAAAAGATCTACCTGGTCTTAGCACCGAAGCTTCGGTAAAAGTTTTAAATGAAAACAGAAAAACAATACTTGAAAGCGAAGGTCCGCTACTCATTACCCATTGGGGCATGAGCGGTCCCGCTATTTTAAAATTATCAGCTTGGGGCGCTAGATTACTTGAACCTACCAAGTATCATTTTAGCATTCAGGTTAATTGGTTGTTAGACTTTTCTTCTTCTGAAATAATTGAAAAATTTAAAAACCTTAAAATTGAGCTTGCAAAAAAGTTAGTTACAAAAAACGCACAATTTGACCTTCCAAAACGGTTATGGAAAAGTTTGGTTGAAGCTTCAAATATTTCTGAAACTACTACTTGGGCAGATATTTCAAAAGAACAAATAGTGGCTTTGGCATCTCAACTTACCGAAGGGATTTTTGATGTCCATGGGAAAAGCACCTTTAAAGAAGAGTTTGTCACTGCCGGAGGTGTTAAACTGAAAGAAGTAGATTTTAAAACTTTTGAAAGCAAAAAACACAAAAACCTCTATTTTGCAGGCGAAGTGCTAAATATTGATGCCATTACTGGCGGCTTTAACTTTCAAAATGCCTGGACCGGAGGATATTTAGTGGCACAATCTATTGCGAAATAATATGACAAAATACATTGCTTTACTAAGAGGCATAAATGTTGGCGGACATAAAAAATTTACCAAAGCTCAACAGCTTGAGGTGTTATCAAGTTTAGGCTATGAGAATACTAATGTCTACTTACATACAGGAAATTGGATTTTTAAAACTTCGGAAAACAAAGAAAAGATAACTCAAACTATTTCGGAAGCCATACAAATTAAATTTGGTTGGGAGCTACCCATACTAGTTTTAACACCTTTAGAAATTGAGAGGATTCTTCAGAATTGTCCTTTTTCAGAAGAAAAAAAAGTAAAAAGCTATTTTGTAATCCTTTCAGAAAAACCTAGTGATCGTTTACTTAAAGAAGTAAGTTCCATACAATATCCTAACGAAGAAATTATCATAATAGATAATTGTATCTACTTTTATGCTTCCAAGGGATACGGGCGTACCAAATTTAATATGGATACTTTTGAAAAGAAACTAAACGTAAAAGCTACCTCCCGAAATTATAGGACTATGACCAAACTACTTGAATTGAGCACTACCTTATAATCAACCTTTCAGAAAAGTTTTTCTTCTAATAAAGAAATAAACCAAGCTACTTACCAATAAAAAGATGATGGCATATACGTACCACGGAAAACTATCTTGTGAAAGGTCAATAGGCGCCTGATCACCCATAATTGCCAGACCGCCCCAGTAAAGGGGAGCTAAAGTTCGCCCCTCTGCATTAGAAAGGTAGGTGAGTTTTGCTTCTTTTAAAGCTTGATCTTTTGGCAAACCGTCTTGTAAATTATCATAAAAAGCCACAATAATTTCGACACTTGATTGTTCGTCAATTTTCCAAAGACTCGTCAAAATACTTTCACTACCGGCATAAGCAAAAGCATGAGCCAAGGAGATCATCCCTTCACCAGCTTGATACGAAGGTTTACCTGTTTCGCAAGCGGTTAGAATGGCTAGATCTGATGACAGATCGCAATTATAAATTTGGTACGTATATAAAAAGTTTTCATCTCTCTTTTCTTCCGAAGCGTTTTTAGCAAAAATCAGTCGGGACAGTTCTGGGCTTATATTATTTGACTCTGCGTGCGTACCAATGTGAATTATTTTATGGTTTTTAGCATGGTTTATAAATGCATGTTTAGAAGCATTTTCATTAAGGTACGAAATGCCCTTAAATTTTTTCGAATAAGCATCAACCAAGCCAACACTGAAGGGTTGTGGTAACAGGGTTAGGTATTCTTGGTCCAATAAAAGTGAGTCCTTTAAAGCAGTTTTATAAGTGGTTTTCATTTCTGAAGAAAACTCTGGTGCGAACGCTATAAAATTTTCAGTAAAATTAGATTCTGTGTTTTGATTTTTCAGAATTAAAAAACTGAAATTATACGAAATAGTATACTTTGCCAATAGACTGTTTGTTGTTAACTCTTTAAAAGAAGTAATACGTTTTGGTGTTAAGGTTTCAAAACTAACATTGTATAATTCGCCATCTGGAATAATAATTACTTTTTCGGTGTCTATTTCATTTTCAAAAGGCTTCCATAACCAATTATATAGCTTT
The DNA here is from genome assembly GCA_002364245.1 of Flavobacteriaceae bacterium UBA3179. Classification (GTDB taxonomy): domain Bacteria; phylum Bacteroidota; class Bacteroidia; order Flavobacteriales; family Flavobacteriaceae; genus Marixanthomonas. Next base: position 8,816 of record DEXR01000028.1, on the reverse strand, counting down.
TCAAGTTTAGGGGCTACTTTGTCAACATTGAAAGGGTTTTCATTTATTTGAGCAATGTCTTGTTGCACGTTTTTAAAGGATAATCTGTGAAGGATTTTTTTAGTTTCTGTTAAAATTAAGGCGTACAAATTATCTTCTATAAACACATAACGGACAACCGTTGTATTGGCAGGGATGTAGTCTTTTAAATTCTTTAAGGAAGGGGCTATTTTTGCATAGCGCATTCGGTAATATTTAGGATAGTTTGCTCTTAGGGAATCTTTAAATACCTTCCATTGATCTGAAATTTCAAAATAATTGTTCAATCCTTCTTTTGAAAGGGCTGTTGACAATCTTTCTTTCAACTTTTTCTCCCGCATTAAAACAGACTTCGGGACATTAGGCACCTCTATTTCACTTCGAAGATTCAGTCGGGAACGTATTCTATTATACAGTGCTGTTTCGTGCAGCGAAAGTACGTTTGTTAAATAAATTTCATTTCTGGTTTTTTCATAAAGCTCCACATTTAATTGCTTCGCAAAACCGTATAATTGGTTGTTTTCCTTAATAAGTGCTTTCACATTTTCGGTATCAGCAACAAATTGTTTTCTTCGATTTAATATGAAGATAGCTTCTTGCAATTTGGCAAGAAGTTCTTTTAAAAAAGCAGTATCCTTTTCTTTTTTTAACAAATATTGAGAACGGGTTTGTAACAAAATAGCTGCTGGCTTGTTAAATTCTACCTGAATAGAATCTAGTGCATTTTCCCTTTGAAAAGCTTGGTCTTGAAACGTTTTTAATGCATTGGCACTGTACTCTAAAGCTTTTTCTGTTTCCCCTATTTCAAAATAAACACTTGCTAAATTAACGGTTTGTAAAAAGGCTGGAAGGGTATTCTCCCCTTGGTGTTTCACAACATAGCTATATGCCTTTTCAGCCAATTGTAAGGCTTTTTCTCTTTGGTTATTTTTGACATAAAACTGAGAGGCGTCTTCAAAAAAAGCAAGTATTATGGGGTCGTAGTACTCTTGAGATGAAAGACTGAAATTCGCTGCTGCTTTTTCATAAAATTGTTGTGCCTTTTCCATATGCTTATGCTCTGCGTACACCTTTGCTAATCCATAATGAGCACTTGCATTCCAATCGTAAAAAGTACCGGGCAGTTTTTTTATAGCAGCAATGCTTTGAGTAAAGTTTTTCTCAGCATCTTCAAAATTTAAAAGGTTTAAATAAGCATTCCCTAACAGGACTTTAGACTTAAACAATTCAGGGTGTCCAGCTTCAAAGGTTTGCTGTTTTCCTCGGTTAGAATAAATCAGTAAGTCCAATGTTTTGTTATAATTACCTAGTTTTTCATAAATACCAGCCAAATTATCTATGTATTGAAAATGAGCTCGTTGGGCATCATCCTTTTTATAGGCTTCAGCATCAGATTCCAGAAATTTTTTATTGTATTCTATACATTTCTTCATCGCTCCGAGGCTTTGTGTAGTTTCACCTTGAAAACTATAAAGGCCTGCAATATTATTAAGCAACAAAGCGGGACGGTAATAAGAGTTCATGGGCGAGTCTTCCAATTGTGCCACATTATCAACCGCTTTTTCATAAAAATAAATAGCACTATCAATTTTTGAAGCATAATACATTGAAGTACCCATACCTGAGTAACTGAAATAATAATCCAAAAAATTGGTTTCAGGGTCACTTTTGTAAGATTGTAATGCTTTTTTGTAATTATCAATAGCTTGGCTTACGTTTCCTTCTCGTAATTGCCCGGTTCCTAAATTATAGTATCCTTTCCCTATTTTTTTTCCAGGCTTTCCAGGAATTTTCAGAGCATATTCCAATGCCGTTTTATGGCTTTTGGTTTCTTCTTTATGAAGACCAATAGATTGATAAAAAGAAGCTATTTCGGCATATAAATCTTGTAAGTAAATAGGGTTTGAAGTGTGTTCTTTAAAATCACTTACAAAGGCATTCATTTCTTTAATCGCCTGTTGCTTGTTGGAGTTTTCCAACATTATTTTACCTACATAATAGGGGTAACCAGAGAGGGAATCGTATCTTTTATTGGTTTTATAACGCTCAACTTGAGCATACAGCTCGGTTTGTGCCGTTTTATATTTTTTTTCTGAAAGTAAACTATCCAGAAGGGATGTTCCAATCTTTTGTTGTGCCAATCCGAATTGCGATATAAAAATCACGAAAACGATGAATGGTACGACAAAAGGTTTCATCTTATTTGTTTAGTTCTTTTAATATTGCTTGACTTTCGTCATTGTTACTGTTTTCGAAATTTGCTTTTGCTTTTTCTATTTCACCGCTCTTTAAAAGTGCTAGACCTAAATAATAATAGCTTTCTTGAAGAAACATACTAGATTGGGTATTTGACACTTCAGTAAGGTAATCAATGGCTTCTCTTTCTTTTTTTTCAGCAAGGTAGGCTACACCCAAAAAATAATTCACCGTATCATTTTCTGGTTTTTCACTTAGCAAAGGTTTCCATTTTTCAATGGCTGTTTGATAGTTTTCCTGCTTATAATCCACCATTCCATCAAAAAAAGTATAGTTATTGGTTGTACTCATGGTGGTGGGTAAACCAGGGTCAGGCTTAAAATGTTCGGCAAACAACCTCTGGTTGGAATCAGCTGAATTAAAAAACCACAATATACCGAACACCACAACCAGAACTGCAGCAATAGCATATAAAGATATTTTAGATCGTTTAGGCTTTTGTATTAGCTTCGCTTTGTTCACCACTTTTGAATGCGTCTGTGGAAGCTCTTTATGAAAATCGTCCAATTTATTTTTTAAAGCCGAAGCTTCGACTCCGTCTATAAGCGTCCTCACCTTGTTTACTTTTTGTTGTAATGATGGGTCACTGGAAATTTTATCAATAAACGCTTTCTGTTCTTCAGCAGTCATAGCATTATTGATATACTTTTCTATGATTTCAAATTCCTCTTTTGTTATGCTCTGTTTCTCTTTCATGATTTTGTTGGGGATAAAGTCAGTTCTCTTAATTTATTGATGCATCGGTATTTTTTGTTTCGAGCTGAAGTCTCTTCAATTTCAAATTCCGAAGCAATCTCTCGCATAGATTTTTTGTTGTAATAAAAGTCGGTTAACAGTTTTTTACATTCCACACCTAATCTTTCAAAGGCTTTCATGGTTTGTTTTTGTTTCTTTTCAGTTTCTACATCTATCTCTTTTGAAATATCTACTTCTAAGTTATTTTCTATAGGTTCAAAAGAAGTTGTCTTTTTAAATCGTGACGAACGTAAAAAATCCAGCCACTTATATTTCGCTATTTTATATAAATAACCTTGCACGGCCGTTTCATTTTCAGGAACAAATTTCCCATCTTTTATATTTCGCCAAACCGTAATAAATGCCTCCTGGTATATATCTTTTGCTTGGGGCATCGTACCGTTATTTTTTAAAATATACTGTTCGGTTTTATAAAAATTTTCGGTGTATAGTTTATGCAAAGCCCGTTCATTATTGGCTTTTATGGCAGTTACTAATTCAAACTGCCTTTCTATGTGTCTGATTTCCCCCATCTTGTAGATAAAGGAAAGTTACACATTTTTTTAATTTTTTAATTTTCTTTTTCAAACTTCACCCATTCGCTTCCATTAATTTTATTGTCTATTCGAGGATCGTATAACGAATTGTCCGTGCCAAAATATTCACCATTGTTGTTTACCCAATAATACTTATTTCCAGATTGCACATTGTAATGTTCATTGGTTTCATGATTGGCAATCACAGTGCGTTCGCCAATCATATTTACACTTTTTGAATGTCCTGCATTGTTAATGTCATTCCGTTTTAAATAGCCTGCATGACTAATATCTAAAATTTCACTATATGTTTTGGCAATAGAGCGTGACGTTTTGCCACGGGCTTGAATGGCCGCCATACGTTGTTGGTGAGCTTGAGCACTTTCAGCAGTTCTCATGGCCCAAAATTGTTCGTTTTGTTGTATTTGCCCCATTAACTTTCCATTCATCATCTGTTGCCATTGTGGGTTTATTTCAATATTGGCGGCGCCATACAAATATGCTTTTGTCGCCTTTTCAAAATAAGCTTGCGGCGCTTCTAATTCCGTTGTTTGCAACGTCCAATGGACAATTTGGTTTTTGGTTATAATATTCTGCAAAATGATAATAAACGACCGGTTGCCTTTGCTGTCTTTCCATTCGGTTCCCAAGGTTTTATACTGCCGTTGCGAGCCGGTTTGTGGCATTCCGGCAGAAAAACGTTGCCAGAAGGCTTCCACCTTTGGTAATGGATACGACTTTATAAAACTAAAGCCTTCTGCTTGGGCAGCAGGTTGAATAAATTGTTGCACGACTTGCTCCAATGTGTATACTGGTGCGATTTGTTGACCTGTCATCTGTAGGGTTTGTTGTGTATAAGGGTCATTGGAATACGCAAAAGTCACGCTTTCCGTTTTGTTAACCTTTATATTATTGGGTGCCGTAATAAAGTATTGAGCATTGGGTTCTTGATGTATTAGCCAATCTGCTGGTAAAGGCATTCTATATTGCACCATTCCTGATTTTGCATCTTTTACATATTGAAATTTAATTATTTTTTCTTGTTGTGTTTTTACGCCTATTTTTCTACTCAATGTAGTTTTATCGGATATATCTTTTTTATCATAAGCAACCTCATCAATAGGTTCTTCAAGTTTAGAAGTACCCATCACACAAGATGTAAGAAATATAGTTACGGAAACCAGTAGTATCGTTTTCATAAAAAAAGTATTTAAGTTTCTTATCTATTGCTTCATCGTAATTTATTTGAAATGTCATCATAAAAACCTTCACCCCTTTTTAAATAAAAAAACGCCCTACACTAGGGCGTTAAACAAACCACTCCAATCCTCCTCAAAACAGGAATTGATTTTTTACTTATTATTGAAACATCGGTTTGTTTAAAATATGTCCTCATGTTTTTTAAATCTTTTATCGCATATAGCAATTCCCTATATTTGCTCCATTGAAAATCCAACTCATGACGGAAGCAAATTTCATCCCTAAACCCTACTCCAAAACCCTTGAAAACGGTAGCGTATCTTGGCAAAGCCCTAGCAATATTGCTTTGGTAAAATATTGGGGAAAATATGGCGAGCAACTGCCTAAAAATGCTTCTATTAGTTTTACGTTGAGTAATTGTTATACAAAAACAACTCTTTCTTTTGAAAAAGCAACTTCTACTGAAGATTTTCAATTTGAAGTGTATTTGGACGGAAAAAGAGAAAAAGGTTTTGAGCCAAAAATCCAGAAATTCTTTGAACGGATTGAAACATACGTTCCTTTCTTGAGGGATTACAAATTTAAAATTGAAACCAGTAATAGTTTTCCACACAGTAGCGGGATTGCTTCTTCGGCTAGCGGGATGAGCGCATTGGCGTTATGCTTACTTTCAATTGAAAAGCAATTAGCTTCAGAAGAAATATCAGAAGAGTTTTTTAATAAAAAAGCTTCTTTTTTAGCACGTTTGGGTTCTGGAAGTGCCTGTAGAAGTATTGAAGGCCCACTTATTGTTTGGGGGAGACATGAAGATATTGAAGGAAGCAGTAATTTATTTGGAACAGGATATTCGTATGAAGTTCACGATAATTTCAAAAACTACCAAGACACTATTTTGTTAGTCGATAAAGGTGAAAAACAAGTGAGCAGCACGATTGGACATAATTTAATGCACGACCATCCTTTTTCCGAACAACGATTTCAGCAAGCCAATGATAATCTTTCAAAACTAATACCAGTTTTAAAAGAAGGGAATATTTCAGAATTCATAAAAATCATCGAAAGCGAAGCCTTGTCATTGCATGCCATGATGATGACCTCAATGCCTTATTTTATATTAATGAAGCCTAACACGCTGGAAATTATTAATCGTATTTGGAATTTCAGAAAAGAGACTAAAAGTAACGTTTGCTTTACGCTGGATGCTGGTGCCAATGTGCATGTGTTGTACCCTGAAGCCGAAAAAGAAACTGTTTCAACCTTTATTGAAGCTGAATTAAAGCCGTTTTGTAAAAACGGTGAATATATTCACGATGGTTGCGGACTTGGAGCTACTTCTTTATAAATTTTGTGTAGGACAATACCCCTTCACCATTACGCAATTGGGTTAGGTAAATTCCTGATTGAAGATTAGAAATACTTATAGTTTTCTTACCATTAGCCGATACTGAAACCTGTTTTACTTTTTGTCCTAATAGAGAGTATATTTGTAATTTTAGGTTTTCTAAATCTCCTGGAACAGCATCAATACTAAGGGTTAGTTCTGCATTGGCTGGATTAGGTGTTAAGGTATAGCTAAACGTATCATTCAACTCAAGTTCTGAAACGGATAGTACAATTTCAGATACTTTTAGGGTAATGTTATCGGTGTTGCAAATAACATCAAAAACATACTCAAATCCATCATAATTTGCCGAAGTTGTGCTTACCGGATCGCAATTGTTTAAAGCCGTATTTGAGGTTAGTACCATAAATTCATTACCAATACTAGGTGCATACGTTAAGTTTACCTCAATACTGCCTTCAAAATTGGTTTCACCCGCATTTTCGATTACGTCAAAATCAGTAATAGGATTTAATCCATTAATATCAATAAGTAGTTTGGCTGTTGCAGATTGGTTATAATTAACTGTGCTTAATTTCGCAGTACCCGGAGATGGATTGAAGATACCATTATTTAAATCTGCAGCAGAGGAAAAACTGGGAAACCTTAAAGTTCCTGAGCCTAAGACCTCACCAAACTCTACCAATTCGGGAAATTCAAGATCTTGAAAATAGTGATTGTAAAAAATAGAATTGTCATCCATAACAATCCTTCCATTATTTAATTGTGTAATTCCATAATTACGAAAATTAATTCCGTTAAATTGGTGTTCTATTGTAGAATTTAAAACGCTTAGGTTTCCAGTAACGATAAATCTTTCTTCTCCTGAGCCACTTCCCAAAATACTTGCACCATCCAAAAAGAAATCACCTGAGCCCGAAATACGACTGCCATTTAATAAGTGAATGTTAAACGCATTACCTACACCCAACATGGCGGTTCCGGTTACGGATTGAACCCATATATCTACATTGTCTAATGTAATATCTTCTTCTCCGGTAATCACCAAATTATTTTTTTGAACTCGAAACGTACCACCTCCATCAAAAGTTACGTCCTTTAATGTTGTAATGCCTTCTACTTCAAAAAACACTGTTACGTCAATAGAAGGATGCTCATTACCATTGTTTTTTATTTCAAGATAACCGTCATTAATTCCTTCCATTCGTGTATCAACACCGTTGCTACTTGTAAATTTATTTTTGCCACTGAAAATAAGACTGGCATTTCCAGAAATAAATAAATCTGGTCCATAAATACTATTTTCGGTAGAAGGTTCCAGTAGCAAAGATCCCCCTTCAACTCTAAATTCATAACAACAAATAACCGTTTCTACATCAATAAACACATCTTCTTGGCCTGTTTTGTTAAAAGGGCTAAAAATTTCAAGTTTTCCAGGAGTTGATGATGAAAAAGAAATGTTCATGTCATCAAGTAAAAGGGTGTTTTGTTGGCTATTGGTTTTTATAATAGCTCCTTCATTCAAGAATACGGGCTCATTGTTTGTAATGCCCTCCGTTTTAAAAAAGTTTATTGGACCGTTATTCTCAATATAAATATTTGAAAAAGTTTTGGTCGAGTTTGTCTCGCTATCATGAATTACATTGATACTTCCATTATTGATCAAGGTACCGCCGCCAGTAAATTCTCCTGCCTTAAAATTAATAATGGATGTTGAATGTACCTCTACGCCAGATGGTATAACTACCGTTCCTATACCGTTTTGAAGAGGTGTAGTACCTTGATCCCAATTTTGTGGATCATACCAAAAATAACCGTCTCCATCACCCGTCCACGTATAAGTTTGCGCACGTACAGTTTGCTGAAAACTAAGGGATATAAATACGAAAAATAAGTAAAATTTCATTATAGGTATGACCGTTTCCTATCAAATTTACAAATAAATATTGAAAGAGTTTGTTTGGGCTGTATCGGTTTGATACCGTGTAAAGTGTTGAAAAAGCATATTTTATAAGAAATTTCAGAAAAAATTAGAGTTGTAATACTATCTTTGCAGTACTGAAGGAAAATCAGTACATTTAAAAAACCATTAACCATTACTTTATGCGCGGCCCTTTATTTTATTCAAAAATCCTATTGTTTGGTGAATATGGAATTATAAAAGATTCCAAAGGATTATCGATTCCGTATAACTTCTATAACGGAGCGTTAAAGATTGATGAGCACAAAACCATCAATACCAAAAAAAGTAATGATAGCTTATTGCGTTTTGCAAAGTATTTAGCTACGCTTCAAAGCGAAAAGCCAGAATTGGTAACTTTCGATATCGATGCCTTAAAAGCTGATGTTGATAAAGGATTGTATTTTGACAGTAGTATTCCACAAGGGTACGGTGTAGGTAGTAGTGGTGCTTTGGTCGCAGCTATTTATGATAAGTACGCCACTCAAAAAATTACGGTTCTTGAAAATTTAACCCGTGAAAAACTGCTTCAATTAAAAGCTATTTTTGCCGAAATGGAATCTTTTTTCCACGGAAAATCTTCAGGTTTAGATCCATTGAACAGTTACTTAAGCTTACCTATTTTAATCAATAGCAAAGACAATATTGAACCTGCGGGAATCCCTTCGCAAACTGAAGATGGAAAAGGAGCAGTATTCTTATTAGATAGTGGTAGTACTGGAGAAACAGCGCCGATGGTTCATATTTTTATGGAAAACATGAAGCAAGA
>DEXR01000046.1:5105-5227 GCA_002364245.1 Flavobacteriaceae bacterium UBA3179 | reverse complement strand
ACTTTAGCAGGTAACGCCGTGGCACAAATTTTAACTGCAGAAGTCGACAAACAGCAAATGCCGCTGCTATCTAAATTAGGTGAAAAAGTTTCTTTTCTCAATATAGATAGATTGAGCTTACG
>DEXR01000046.1:2821-4932 GCA_002364245.1 Flavobacteriaceae bacterium UBA3179 | reverse complement strand
GTTTTAAAATTCAATAACGGAAATATTGAAGTGCAACCGTTCGATTTTGATGTAAAAGGAATTAATGTTGCCGTAAGCGGAAGTCACGGGCTTGATAAAAGTATTAATTATACAGCTAACCTAGATGTTCCCGGAAAATATCTAGGAGGCGAGGTTTCTAATCTATTAGCAAAACTAAATCCATCTGATGCTGAAAATGTATCGGTTAGCATCCCCGTGGGAATTAACGGAACCCTCACCAGTCCGTCTGTTTCAGTAAATACCAAGGCAGCAGTGAGTGAGCTCACTCAACGTTTAATCGAGAAACAAAAACAAGAGTTAAAAGATAAAGGGAAAGATATTTTAGGAGATTTAATTTCAGGAGGAAATAAAGATAAAGACACAACAAAAACAGATGCCGAAACGGAAAAAAACACCGGTAAAGTTGTAAAAGATATTTTAGGTGGTATTTTTGGTGGCAAGAAAAAAGATACCACAAACCAATAAAATTAATTATTTAGAAGGATTATGAAAGTACTCACAACAATAGCACTTTTTTTGATTTTGTTGACAAGTTGTTCTATGAATAACGATCAAGAAACTGTTTTAGGAAAATGGAAATCTATCACAATGCACAATAAAACAGCAATGCACTTTTACAAAGATTCTCTTATAATTGATAAGTTTGGACTACATTCTGTTAATGCTTGGAAAATGGTAAATGGTAAACTGCACATTAAAAGAACCGATGGCAAAAGCATTAGTCCACAAACGACATCTACTTTAGATTATAAATTCAGTAATAAAAATGACACGCTTTATTTAAAAAGCCCGAAAGACTCCATTTTTCGAACTAAGTACGTTAAAAATTAATAACGGGAATTAGTAACAAACACCTCATCCATTAGTGCCAATAATTTAAAAATCAGCTTAACTAGAAACTATAAACGCTTCTAGGCTATTGACTAAAAGTAATTTTTATAAGTATCCTTTTTAATTGCTACTCTAAAGTTTTGCTTTATATTTAATGTAATCAAAAATCTTCTCATGATTTATGATATCCTTATGTTACTAATTTTTCTCCTAACCGGCTTTTTAGCTTCCGGCTTAGGCGCTATTCCCGCAAGTTCATCAAATGTTGCTGTAGTAACAACTACCATTGATCAATCGTTTAAAAAAGGATTTCGTATCGCTCTTGGCGCTGGCCTTGGCAGCGTTTTTTTATCATTTATCGCCCTGAATTACAGCCGGATATTTACTGATTTTTTTGAAGAAAACCGCTGGTTACAATATGCTATTGTTTTTATCTTTTTTGTGATTGGGACGTTAGTTTTACTTCGAGAACGTTTTAAAGTAGATTTTCAAAACCCATTATCTGAAAATTGGCAAGTAGGTAACTTTTGGAAAGGGTTTTTACTTGCTCTCATCAATCCCCCCGCATTAATTTTTTGGATTTTGTTAATAACAGTTGCCAACACGTATTTATTTTCCCTTTCAAAATTCAGTCCTATACTAAACCTAATCCTTTTCTTCACCGGTATTTTCTTCGGAAAAGTTATCACCTTGTATTACTACGGAAGAATGAGTGATAAACTTAAGGAACGGAAGCAGAAAAAAAATCCTTTGGTTTATAATATTATTGGCACAGCTTTGGTTGCTGGATCGGTGGTTCAGTTTGTTAGGATGTTACTAAATTAGTTTACTTTTATTGAAACTACATAGCCTTCATTGCCCCTAACATTAAAAACAGTATTATCTTCAAAAATTAAGTATTGTGCTTTTATACCCTTTAAAACCCCATCATAAAAAGGTGTTTTTTGTAAATTCAAACTTTTTAATTTGGTAGGATACTGTAATACTGGAAATTCTAAATTGGTTTCAGCATTATTTGCAATGTAATATTCTTTGGCTTCCTCAGGAATGTATTGTTTTAAGTTATTGCGCCACTCTACTAAGTTTTCATCCTTAATATCATTTTTAAGCATATTTCGCCAATTGGTTTTATCGGCTACATGCTCTTTTAAAGCCACCTCGGTAATACCAGCAAGATAACGGTTAGGAACCTCAACAATTTCAATAGCTTCGTGTGCGCCTTGGTCTATCCATCGGGTTGGTACTTGCGTTTTTCGGGT
>DEXR01000046.1:1774-2742 GCA_002364245.1 Flavobacteriaceae bacterium UBA3179 | reverse complement strand
GTTGGTACTTGCGTTTTTCGGGTCACCCCTACTTTCACATTACTGCTGTTGGCCAAATAAACAATATGTGGTTTTAATTGAACGCTTTTCTCGTATTCCAAATCACGATCTTCTTTGTCTAAATGTGCAGTGCTTAATTCAGGCTTCATAATCCAGTCTGCTGCCTGTGGAATTTCATAAAAACAATCATAACAAAAGCCTTGACGGTATATTTTTTTTTCTAATCCACAGTTAAGGCATTGAAATTTCAGAAAGTTTATAGACACCTTTTTATCCAATAATTGATTGACATTGAGGAAGTCATTTTCAAACACCAAGTAATATTGTATAGGCGACCCATTTTCGGTCTTCATTTTTGTTAGCACACCTTCGTAATTCATAAAAAGAAAATTGTTATTTTTATGCTTTAAAGATAGGTTAAAATATGCCAATCCCCATAGTAAACTCTATTGCTTCCTGGTTTTTAAAGAAACGGTTTCATCAAATTGATCTGTTTCTGAAATACCCCGTAGAGGTTCAAGAAGAACTGTTACACAGCTTGTTGGACAAGGCTAAAAACACTGAGATTGGCAGAGCGTACAACTTCAGTTCTATTAATACTTACCGTGAATTTGCAGACCGAATTCCTGTTACGACATATGAAGACAACGAAGCCCGAATTGAACGTGCCCGAAGAGGGGAAACAAATATATTTTGGCCCAAGCCCATTAAGTGGTTTGCTAAAAGTAGCGGGACAACCAACTCAAAAAGTAAGTTTATTCCAGTAAGTGATGAATCGTTGGAAAATTGTCATTACGCAGCAAGTAAAGACCTCTTGTGCATGTACTTGAACAACAACCCCGATTCACAATTATTTTTAGGAAAAGGGTTACGGCTTGGGGGGAGTAAAGAGCTCTACAAAGACAATGGCACGGTATATGGCGACCTTTCAGCTATTTTAATAGACAACATGCCATTTTGGGCAGAGT
>DEXR01000046.1:1339-1644 GCA_002364245.1 Flavobacteriaceae bacterium UBA3179 | reverse complement strand
TGGGCAGAGTTTAGCAGCACGCCAAGTAATGAAGTTTCATTAATGGGCGATTGGGAAACCAAACTAGACGCTATTGTAAGCCAAACAATAAATGAAAAGGTAACTAGCTTAGCTGGTGTGCCTTCCTGGATGCTTGTTTTGCTTAATGCTGTGGCCGAAAAAACTGGAAAAGAAAACCTTTTTGAAATCTGGCCCAGCCTAGAAGTATATTTTCACGGGGGTGTAAGCTTTGAACCTTATGTAGATCAATATAAAAAACTATTGCCCCGCGATACATTTCGATATTATGAAATTTATAATGCTTC
>DEXR01000046.1:829-1212 GCA_002364245.1 Flavobacteriaceae bacterium UBA3179 | reverse complement strand
TATTATGAAATTTATAATGCTTCGGAAGGATTTTTTGCCATTCAAGATCAAAACAGCAGTAATGAGTTATTGTTAATGCTGGACTACGGAATTTTTTATGAATTTATCCCGATGGACAGTTATGGAACTCCTGAAGAAAAAGTAATCCCTCTATGCGAAGTAGAAAAAGACCAAAATTACGCTATTATCATTACTACTAATGCTGGGTTATGGCGTTATAAAATTGGGGACACCGTTCGGTTTACTTCTATTAATCCATACCGCATTAAAGTAACGGGGCGTACCAAACACCACATAAATGCTTTTGGGGAAGAATTGATTATTGAAAACGCAGAAGCCGCTCTTCGAAAAGCTACTAATTTAACCCAAACTGAAATTGTAGA
>DEXR01000046.1:462-716 GCA_002364245.1 Flavobacteriaceae bacterium UBA3179 | reverse complement strand
TTAACCCAAACTGAAATTGTAGATTACACCGCTGCACCTATTTTTATGGAAGGAAAAGAAAAAGGTGCTCACGAATGGATAATTGAGTTTAAAACCCCTCCAGAAGACTTTGAGTTTTTCTCACAACTATTAGATAAAGCACTTCAAGAAGTAAATAGCGACTACGAGGCAAAGCGAAATAACAACACAACCCTTAGAGCTCCTACTATCCATTGTGGGCGTGAGCGGTTGTTCTACGATTGGTTAAAAGAAAA
>DEXR01000046.1:0-299 GCA_002364245.1 Flavobacteriaceae bacterium UBA3179 | reverse complement strand
TTCTACGATTGGTTAAAAGAAAAAAATAAATTGGGTGGACAACATAAAGTTCCCCGGCTTTCAAACTCCAGAGGTTATATAGAAGAACTCCTTTCTTTAAACCGTTAACTTTCTTTTCTCATCTATTTTTTGTGTTACAAAACGATGAATTTTACACTTAATCGAAACTTGAAAAATGATGTGTTTTTAAACGAGTTTCTAGGTACGTTCAACTAAAAGTTTTGGTACTATTTTTCTTACAGAGTACGTTTGTATCAAATTAATAGCTCAGTAAGCAACAATGAAAAAAATAGCATTTA
>DEXR01000043.1:39548-48652 GCA_002364245.1 Flavobacteriaceae bacterium UBA3179 | reverse complement strand
TTTCTATCGATATACGCGTACATAACGCTGTTGATATCGGTAGCAAATTCTATCCATGATCCTTTAAAAGGAATTACACGGGCAGAATAAAGTTTTGTTCCATTTGCGTGGAACGATTGTCCAAAGAAAACTCCTGGTGAACGGTGAAGCTGAGAAACTACCACACGTTCTGCCCCGTTGATACAAAAAGTACCACTTGGAGTCATATAAGGTATAGTTCCTAAGTAAACGTCCTGTACGATGGTTTCAAAATCTTCGTGTTCAGGGTCGGTACAATATAGTTTTAATCTTGCTTTAAGAGGCACACTATATGTTAAACCACGCTCTATACACTCCTGAATGGAATATCTTGGCGGGGCCACAAAATAATCTAAAAATTCTAGTACAAATTGGTTACGGGTGTCCGTAATTGGGAAGTTTTCCAGGAAGGTATTATAGAGACCTTCATTTCCCCGCTCTTCTGATTTGGTTTCTAGTTGAAAGAAATCCTGAAAAGACTTGATCTGGATATCCAGGAAGTCCGGGTAATCAGGTCTGTTCTTTACAGAAGAGAAACTCACTCTTTCAGTTTGCTTTGCTAACATCAATGGACGGATTATAATTTATAAAAAAACGGGCGCGCAAGGAGTTAATCCCCTATATACGCAAAAGGGTTTAGACCTTCAGGAACGAATTCCTGAGGTCTAAACCTAAATAATATTGCTGCTGGCAAGCTTATTTAAGCTCAACCTCAGCTCCTGCTTCTTCTAGCTGTGCTTTAAGTGCTTCTGCTTCGTCTTTAGCTACTCCTTCTTTAACTGGAGCTGGTGCGCCATCTACTAATGCTTTAGCATCTTTAAGACCAAGACCTGTAAGTTCTTTTACAAGTTTTACAACTGCTAGTTTAGATCCACCTGGAGCCTTAAGAATTACGTCAAATTCAGACTGTTCTTCAGCTTCTTCACCACCACCAGCAGCACCGCCACCAGCAACAGCTACTGCAGCAGCTGCAGGCTCTATACCATATTCTTCTTTTAAAATATCAGCTAACTCGTTTACTTCTTTTACGGTTAAGTTAACCAATTGTTCTGCGAATTCTTTTAAATCTGCCATTTTCTATCGTTTTTAAAAAGTTCTTTAATTTATATTTGTTAAAAAGTGCGTACTAATTTATCCTTCCTTTTCTGAAAGTGTCTTAAGGATTCCAGAGATTTTACCGCCACCAGACTTCAGTGCTGAAATAACATTCTTAGCAGGTGATTGTAATAGTCCAACGATATCTCCAATAACCTCTTCTTTAGACTTGATATTTACAAGTGCGTCAAGGTATTCATCTCCTACATAAACAGCTTCTTCAACAAAAGCTCCTTTAAGAAGTGGTTTTTCGTTTTTCTTTCTGAATTCTTTAATTACTTTGGCCGGTGCATTACCGGTTTCAGAAAACATTATGGAAGTGTTGCCTTTTAATACTGAAGGAAGGTCTCCAAATTCTTTATCTGAAGCTTCCATAGCTTTAGCAAGCAACGTATTTTTAACTACAGCCAGCTTTACGTTAGCTTTAAAACAAGCTCTACGCAAGTTTGAAGTTGTTCCGGCATCAAGGCCAGATATATCTGCTAAATAAACCACAGAATTATCTGTTAACTGGGCAGTTAAATCTTCAATTACTATTGATTTTTCTTCTCTTGTCATAATCTATACTATTATTGCTCAGTGAACCTTTTAGTATCAACCTGAACGCTCGGGCTCATTGTAGAAGACATGTGTATACTCTTAATATACACACCCTTAGATGCCTGAGGTTTCAACTTCACTAAAGTAGTTAATAATTCTCTCGCGTTTCCAGCAATTTTTTCAGCTTCAAAAGATGCTTTTCCAATTCCAGCGTGAACAATACCGGTTTTATCAACTTTAAAGTCAATTTTACCAGCTTTAACATCAGATACTGCTTTTGCAACATCCATAGTTACTGTTCCTGTTTTTGGGTTTGGCATTAATCCTCTTGGTCCAAGTACTCGTCCCAAAGGTCCTAATTTACCCATTACGCTAGGCATAGTGATAATTACATCAACATCTGTCCATCCACCTTTTATTTTGTCAAGATATTCATCAAGACCAACATAATCGGCTCCGGCTTCTTTAGCCTCTTCTTCCTTATCTGGAGTAACTAACGCAAGTACTTTTACATCTTTACCTGTACCGTGTGGAAGGGTTACAACACCTCTTACCATTTGGTTGGCCTTTCTTGGATCTACATTCAAACGAACCGCTAAATCCACAGATGCATCGAAGTTTTCGTTAGCAACTTCTTTAATTAAAGCTGAAGCTTCTGCAACCGAGTAAGCTTTATTGCTCTCGATCTTAGATTGGGCTTCCTTTTGCTTTTTAGTTAATTTTGCCATTTTTAATTTCTTTTTGGATTAAAACGGTGCATCACCTTTTACAGTTATTCCCATTGAACGAGCTGTTCCAGCAACCATTTTCATTGCAGATTCTACGGTGAAGGCATTTAAATCCTGCATCTTATCTTCTGCAATAGTTCTAACCTGATCCCAAGAAACACTTGCTATTTTCTTTCTGTTTGGTTCTCCTGAACCTTTTTTGTTCTTAGATGCTTCCAACAATTGTACTGCAGCTGGAGGAGTTTTAATCACAAAGTCAAAAGACTTATCTGAATAAACCGTAATCGCAACCGGCAATACTTTACCTTGTTTATCCTGGGTTCTACCATTGAATTGCTTACAGAATTCCATGATATTTACCCCGGCAGCACCCAAAGCAGGTCCAACTGGTGGTGATGGGTTAGCAGCACCTCCGCGAACTTGTAGTTTTACAACTTTACTTACTTCTTTTGCCATTTTCTTAATTTTTAAGGTGATAGTTTGTTAGAGTGGAAGCTTTAAAAAACCATCAAAAAATATGTAACTAAAATCTTTATACTTTTTCTACTTGCATATAGCTTAATTCCAATGGTGTTTTTCTTCCGAAAATCTTAACCATTACCTCAAGCTTACGCTTTTCTTCATTTATCTTTTCTACTGTACCATTAAAGCCATTAAACGGTCCGTCTATAACTTTTATGGTTTCTCCAATAGTAAAAGGTATTGCTACGTTATCAGTTTTTACTGAAAGTTCATCTACTTTACCAAGCATTCTGTTAACTTCAGATTTTCTAAGCGGAACAGGATCTCCTCCTTTTGTTTCGCCTAAAAACCCAATAACGCCATTAATATTTTTAATCACGTGTGGCATTTCACCTTCAAGACTAGCCTGAATCATTACATACCCAGGAAAATAAACACGTTCTTTGTTTACTTTCTTACCATTTCTAATTTGGATAACTTTTTCGGTAGGAACTAAAACCTGATCCAGATAATCTTCCATCCCAAGATGGTTAACCTCTTTCTCAATATAGTCTTTAACCTTGTTTTCCTGACCGCTAACGGCACGAACTACATACCACTTTTTTTCCTTTCCTTCTGCCATCCTACTATCTTTAAGATTTAATCCATTTGAAATATTCTTCGATAGCCGAACTAAATACGGTATCTACACCCCATATAGCCAGTGAAAAAATAATAGAAAAAACGGCTACAAGGATGGTTAGCCTCTGTGCTTCGGGCCAGCTTGTCCAGGTAACGTGGTTTTTTAATTCGTTATAAGATTCTGATATATAATTGCCAATTCCTGCCATGTGATTCTTAAGGTATTTGCACGGGTTGAGAGGCTCGAACTCCCGACACCTGGTTTTGGAGACCAGTGCTCTACCAACTGAGCTAAACCCGTAAATATAATATAAATGAAGGTTTCCCGCCCGAGCGGGAAACCTTTTTATATTTAAACTGTAATTAGTCTAAAATTTCAGTAACCTGTCCAGCACCTACAGTTCTACCACCCTCACGGATAGCGAAACGTAGACCAACATTCATTGCAATAGTCTGGATAAGCTCTACAGTAATTGTAAGGTTATCACCAGGCATTACCATTTCAACTCCATCAGGAAGGTTAATTGTTCCTGTAACATCAGTTGTACGTACGTAGAACTGAGGACGGTAGTTGTTGTGGAATGGAGTGTGACGTCCACCTTCTTCTTTTTTAAGGATATAAACCTCTGCTTTAAACTTAGCGTGAGGAGTTACAGATCCAGGCTTGGTAATCACCATACCTCTTGATATCTGAGACTTTTCAATACCTCTTAATAAGATACCAACGTTATCTCCAGCTTCACCTCTATCAAGGATCTTACGGAACATCTCAACACCAGTAATAGTAGAAGTAAGTTTTTCAGCTCCCATACCAATAATCTCTACAGGATCTCCAGTGTTTGCAACACCAGTCTCAATACGACCAGTTGCAACAGTACCACGACCTGTAATAGAGAATACATCTTCAATAGGCATCAAGAAAGGCTTATCTACATCACGCTCTGGCAATTCAATCCAGCTATCTACAGCTTCCATTAAATCAAGAACGGTTTTAGACCACTTCTCATCACCTTCAAGAGCTCCAAGTGCAGAACCTGAAATTACAGGACCGTTATCACCATCATACTCATAGAAAGAAAGAAGATCTCTAACTTCCATTTCTACTAATTCCAAAAGCTCCTCATCATCAACAAGGTCAACTTTATTTAAGAATACAACGATTCTTGGAATACCAACCTGGCGTCCAAGAAGGATGTGCTCACGAGTTTGTGGCATAGGCCCATCAGTTGCAGCAACTACAAGAATTGCACCGTCCATTTGAGCAGCACCAGTAACCATGTTTTTTACATAATCGGCGTGACCAGGACAGTCAACGTGTGCGTAGTGACGGTTAGCAGTTTGATACTCTACGTGAGAAGAGTTAATTGTAATACCTCTTTCTTTTTCTTCAGGAGCATTATCAATTTGATCAAAAGCACTAGCTTCTGAATATCCAGCATCAGCCATTACTTTAGTAATCGCTGCTGTTAAAGTCGTTTTTCCGTGATCTACGTGTCCAATTGTACCTATGTTAAGGTGCGGTTTGGAACGATCATAAGTTTCCTTTGCCATAATTAATACTTATTTAATCTTAGTTATATATTAGTGTTCAATTTAATACAATCTAGAGCCAACGACGAGAATTGAACTCGTGACCTCTTCCTTACCAAGGAAACGCTCTACCCCTGAGCTACGTCGGCAAGCCGAAAGTCTCCACTTTCAAGGTTCACCGGTTCAAACAAGAATAACCATAAACCAATACTGGTTTACGGATGTTTAACTTTACTTAAACCGGAAAAATAAATCTAGAAAACAAGAATATACTTTCCTGTTTTCTAATTAAGAGCGGGAGACCGGGTTCGAACCGGCGACATTCAGCTTGGAAGGCTGACGCTCTACCAACTGAGCTACTCCCGCATTAGCGATTCAGGGCTTATAATTTTAAAGTTCCCGGATTTTCACATCCCTGAATCTGGAACTTCAAACAATTCTTGTGGGGAGAGCAGGATTCGAACCTGCGAAGTCGAAAGACAGCAGATTTACAGTCTGCCCTCGTTGGCCGCTTGAGTATCTCCCCAATTTTAAAAGAACTAATTTCTTTTGCTTTTCAAAGAGCCGATGGAGGGACTCGAACCCACGACCTGCTGATTACAAATCAGCTGCTCTAGCCAGCTGAGCTACATCGGCTTTGAAGCCTTTTTTTACACCAAAAATTCAGCATAAAAAAGTCCGCTATTTCTAACGGACTGCAAATTTATATAAATTTATTATTTAAAAAAATATTTTACTAAAAAAGTTTAAGAAAATGCTCTTTGTTTTTGTTTTCGCTTCTTTAATTGCCTTTGCAAAGCATGCACACACTCATCTGTCCCCTCTTCAAAGGATTTAGCTTCCTTTTTGGCAATGAGGTCGTCACCGGGAATACTCAGGAGTATTTCTACATTTTTATTTTCTTTTTCGCTGGTTTTTTGAACCTTTAAAAATACATCGGCATAAATAATACGGTCATAAAATTGTTCTAATTTGGAAAGTTTCTTTTCAATAAAGTTGATAAGCTTACCATCTGCGACAAAATTTGGAGTTTGCACATTTACTTTCATAAGCGAAGTTTTAAAGTTAATACTTATTTTGAGTTGCGAGGATGTGAGTTTTGGTACACTTCCTTTAGCCTTGCTATACTACTGTGCGTATAAACTTGCGTAGAAGCTAAGCTGGAATGCCCCAACAACTCTTTTACTGCGTTTAAATCTGCACCTTCATTTAAAAGATGCGTGGCGAAGGAGTGCCGCAGAATATGCGGACTTTTCTTCACCTTTTCAGACGCTGTACTAAAATAAGAATTTATCACCCGATAGACAAGCGTTTCATATATTTTAACGCCCTTCTTGGTCAATAATAAATAATCGCGATCTTCAATCTCTTCTAGCTTTGAACGTTCAGCTTTATATTCTTTTATTGTGTTGAAAACTGTCGGCAACAAAGGTATTATACGTTCCTTATTTCGTTTTCCTAAAACCTTAATAGTTTTTAATGTTTCAGAAACAGAACTTACTTTTAAATTTACCAGTTCGGCACGGCGCATTCCGGTTGTGTAAAAAAGCTCAACAATGAGTTTATTGCGAACACCCTCAAACCCTTCGGCCACTTGAAGCAACTCCAACACTTCGTTTATTTCTTTTTCTGAAAAAGGAACTTGTACTTTTTTTGCAGTTTTCAAAGCTCTATGCTTAACCAACGGACTTACTTCTATTTGTTTTGTTTTCAGCAAAAACTTGTAATAGGTTTTTAAGGAAGATATCTTACGGTTAACACTTCTATTAGAAACACCATTGTTTACCTGCGCAATAATCCAACTACGGATAACGGAATAATTTACCGTAGCAATTTCAGTGTATTCAAATTCAGCTAAGGCAAATTCCAAAAAACTTTCCAAATCTTTTTTATACGCTGTAACGGTATGAGGCGAATATTTTTTTTCCAAAGAAAGGTAATCGATGAAGGCTGAAAAAGGCATTTTAATTTTAAGTTCAGAATTGTAGATTATGAAGATACTGAAATTCGATTTAAAGAACCAAAATGAGAATTTATTTCATAAAAAAATCCGCTGGAAAATGTTTCCAACGGATATATAACTATTGATCGAAAGGAATTTATTAAATTTCTTCCTGATCTCTTAAGTGCTGAATGTATTCGGCTTTTTGAATTTGCGCTCTGCGCTTAACAGATGGCTTCGTAAATTGTTGTCTTTTACGTAGCTGACGCATCGTTCCTGTACGATCAAACTTACGCTTGAAACGCTTTAACGCTCTATCTATATTTTCGCCGTCTTTTACTGGTATTATTAACATAGTGTCATCACCTCCTCTCTTTAGGTCGGCAAAGATACTATTAAATTTTAAATTGACGAATTACAAATTACGATTTTTTTACTGCTTAAACAACGAAGCTCGTTTGCTTAGATCTTTGATGAGCTGCTCTTCCTCATTACTCTCTAACAATACATTGTAGTTTTTCCAGAATGTTGCGTTGTAAGGCCTGGACACAAAAATATCAGAAGACGAATCGTTTTGTTTTGCCTGTTGAACTAGCAATGGGTCTTCAACAATTTCAGTAAAAAGTATTTCTTGTACGGTGTAGTAAAACTGTTCTTCTTTATCAGCTTGAGCTTTTTCTTCATCTATCTTGTCAGATGAGCGGTTTCCAACCTGTACTAATTTAGGAGTTTCATAGTATATGTAACTAGGGTACATTTTATCGTTGTATTCTTTATAGGTGAGTTCCAGTTTATGGTTTACCAACGTGTCAAAAAGGCTTTTACTTCTACGTTTTTGTGCGGTAGAAGCAGCTACCAATTCATACTCCACCTTCTTAAAAGCGTAATTGTCCCAATAAATATAGAGCCATCCTTTAGGTTCAAACCCTTCATTATAGATATTTTTGGTGTTCAGGCCAACATAATCTTCACCTTTTAAAATTTTAATTTTATATAGCTTTCTGTCATTATCCACTAAAACCGTATCAAGCGTAAATTGATGTGTTTTTAACACGTCTTCTCCAAAAAGTGCTCCAGTGGCATTTGCATTTCTAATTAAACTGAGCTTTCCTTTAAACAAGTTATCCAAGCCGTTTACCCGTTCGTCGTTCCATTTAATGGCTTTGACCAAAGAGGCTGTTTCAATAGTATCTCTTCGAAGTGTCTTTGATCTTATATTTACCTTATGTTCGTGGTACTTTAAATATGATGTATAAGCGAACAGGCTATCCACATCTCTAAGGTCATAACTTTTTCTAATTTCGTCTATGTTCACTTTCAGGTTATCCTTAGCGCCGGAAGCATAACTGGAATCGTATAAGGTCAATGCTGCTTCAATAAGCCATTTAAACTCTTTTTTGTTGCGCTCTTTATGTCTTAAAAATCCTTTCTGCAAATAAGGCTGTTCTGGTAAGTTATCAGGTAATTCCTCGATAGCTCGCAACACAATATCGTTTCCTGTTTTGGGTCTAGTTTCAGCAATGATCATTACTTCATCTAACGAAGCGATGTCTTCTTCCAAGAAAACATCCATAGAACCATCAAAATCCTTAACTGGGGTTTTATAGCTCTTAAAACCTATGGATGAAATTACGAGCGTATCATTTACATACTTTTCAGGAACAGTCAATGAAAATTTCCCATCGGTATTGGTAATAGTTCCAATGGTTGAATTTTGCACATAGACACTGGCACTTTCAATGGGTAATAGCTGTGTAAAATCAACTACTTTTCCTTTAATTTCTGTTTGGGAAAAAAGCTGTAAGCTTAATAAACACAAAGTTGCACTAAAAAAATATTTTAGAAATGATAAACGCATGATTGATGTTTCAGTAAAGGTTAAGTCGCCGGTTTGTATTCTACTCCGTCCATCACCATTTTGGCAATAATTTCACGCAGTATCTCTGAAGTTCCCCCACCAATAGGCCCTAATCTACTATCTCGTGCTAAACGTGCCAATGGATAGTCTTCCATATAACCATAACCTCCTAAAAATTGAAGACAGTCGTACATCACCTCATCTGAAACTTTTGTGGAAATCAATTTGGACATCGTGGCTTCTTTTACTACATATTCACCATCATTAAGTCGTTTGGTAGTTACATAGTTAAAGGTTTTACACACCTCAA
>DEXR01000043.1:39199-39431 GCA_002364245.1 Flavobacteriaceae bacterium UBA3179 | reverse complement strand
TAAAGGTTTTACACACCTCAACTTCACTTGTTAATTGCGCTACTCTATGACGGAGCGCCTGAAACTTTGAAATAGATTTACCAAAAGCAACACGGTCTTTCATGTACTGTTTGGTATATTCTAGGGCAAATTCACTACGTGCGTGAGCATTTACACCCATTATCAAACGTTCCAATGCGAAATGCTGCATAATATAAGGGAAACCTTTATTCTCTTCGCCCATTAGGTTTTC
>DEXR01000043.1:38703-39066 GCA_002364245.1 Flavobacteriaceae bacterium UBA3179 | reverse complement strand
TTTTGTTGATGATATTCCTTTGGTATCCCGGTCCATTACAAAAATACTGATGCCTTTATTACCAAGCTCTGGTGATGTTTTCGCAGCAACTACCAGGTAATCACTATACACGCCGTTAGTAATGAATGTTTTAGAACCGTTGATAACATACTTATCTCCTTTTTTCACTGCTGTGGTTCGCATTCCGCCAACATCACTTCCCCCAAAGGGTTCTGTTATACAGAGACAACCTATCTTTTCACCAGCAATACTTGGCGCAAGGTATTTTTCTTTTTGTTCGTGGTTTCCTTCTTTGTTTAGGTGCGTTTGAGCCAAGTAAGCGTGGGCCCACATCGCTGCTGCAAAACCACCAGAATTTATTTT
>DEXR01000043.1:307-38611 GCA_002364245.1 Flavobacteriaceae bacterium UBA3179 | reverse complement strand
GCAAAACCACCAGAATTTATTTTCTGAAGCTCTTCCAGGAAAATTACCGTATAAAAAAGATCGAGGTCCAATCCACCATATTTTTCAGGGTAGTTAATACCGAAATAGCCCATTTCACCAAATTTTTTCCAAATAAAGCGTTCTATATCTCCGGTTTTTTCCCACTTATCAATGTGTGGTACGACTTCCTTTTGCAAAAAGTCCTGAAAGCTTTTTCTAAAAAAATCGTGTTCTTCTGTAAAATACATGCTATTCATAAATAGTGGTTTCGGTTTTTATTATTTTTTTTTGAAATGTGTAACAACACAGCACTTCAAGTTGTAGAAATCATTGATTAGTCAGCATACAAATATAACTGAATTAGCTGTAACTTACTTTTTGAGAGCCCTTCAATTTTCTGTAATTCTGAAATATCCTGTATTGTTTCCCGTAATTTTCTAAATTCCCAAATGTTTTTTGCCAATTCAAATGAAATATTAGGAATGGTTGCAATATCAGATGCCGAAGCAGTATTGATATTCATTTTATCAATCTGTTTAGGGGTTTTAACAGTAAACTGAAGCAAAGCTCTTTTTACTACAGCGGCATCAAGGCCATATACATTATACAACTGTAGGTCGGCTGTGAATCCGCCAAGCGTTTCCCTATATTTTATAATCCGGCCGCTATAGGCCTCCCCTATTCCGCTTACTTGTTGCAACTCTTCTCTTGTTGCTTTATTTAAGTCTATTTTTTGAGCGAAAGACTTTTCGGTATCATAATTAGAATAGCTTTTCTTTTTGGGTTTAGGGTTTGTGACCCAATCAGGAAACTTAAAGTACGGGCTTATTTCAGCTAACAACGAATCGGAAACTTTCGTGACTTTTTTAAAATCTGCTGTAGAATTAATCCATTGATCTTTACTTCGGAAATTTTGTAGACGGTCGTATTCTTCAGCAGAAAGCCCGAGTGTGTACGCTTTATAATCGGTTATAAAATTAGGGTTAAAGGGATAGATTTTTGGCTTCTTAGCTGCTATTTCAGAAACACGTAACGAATCTAACTCTTGTTGTAACGCTGTAATTTCTTCTGAAGAAGTATCGAATGTAGACTTTTCAGAAAAATCTACAAAATAATATATACAAAATAAACCAAGTATAAGTAATACTAATAATAAAATCCCACTCCGTTGAGTCCTATTGAACGTGAAGTGGGATTTTGTGAATTTCATTCCTCCAATTATAAATTGAGGAAATTACATTTTATTTGTGAGATCTTCTGCCCCACTATCTAATGCATCTTCCTTTTTGTTTATTGCTTTCATATACTTTTTAAGTTCTTTTCTTACGATAGGTGTTAATAGCATTACACCAATAATATTAGGAACCACCATTGCAAATATCATCGCATCTGAAAAATCGATTACAGAACCAAGACTTATTGATGCTCCTACTACTACAAATATTAAGAATAAGAATTTGTAAACCATGTCTGTGATTTTTCCTTTCCCGAATAGGTACTTCCAACCTTGCATACCGTAGTATGACCAAGAGATCATTGTAGAGAATGCAAATAATATAACAGCAATAGTTAACACAATAGAGAAGTGTGGTATTACCGTATCGAATGCTGTTGCGGTTATTTCAACACCTTCGGTAATTTCAGTTCCGTATTCCATGAAGCCTGCTTCATAATTTGTAATAATAATTACTAAGGCTGTCATAGTGCAAATTACCACTGTATCTACAAAAGGTTCTAAAAGTGCCACAATACCTTCACTGGCAGGATATTTTGTTCTAACTGCAGAGTGTGCAATCGCAGCTGACCCTACTCCGGCTTCGTTTGAGAAAGCTCCACGACGAATACCTTGAATCATAACACCAATTAATCCACCAGCTATTCCTAAGCCAGAGAAGGCACCTTCATAAATAAGTCCGAAAGCATCCCCTATGTGATTATAATTTGCAACTAATATTATAATTGCAGCCAATACGTATACACCGGCCATAAATGGAACAATCTTTTCAGTTACAGATGCTATCCTTTTAATTCCTCCTATAATCACAATGGCAACTAAAACTGCCATTCCTAATCCAAAATACAAACCTGCATTAGGGTTTGAAAATTCAAAAAGCTTTACAAACTGTGCAGCTGCTTGATTGGCCTGGAACATATTTCCACCTCCGAAAGAGCCACCAATTACAAAAATTGAAAAAATGACGGCAAGCACTTTTCCTAGTCCTCCCATTCCTTTTTCACCTAACCCTTTTTTCAAGTAATACATAGGTCCTCCATACACAGTCCCGTCTGGCCCTACATCTCTATATTTTACACCAAGTGTACATTCAGCAAATTTTGAAGCCATCCCTAAAAGACCGGCTAATATCATCCAGAATGTTGCCCCTGGTCCTCCTATGGACAATGCTACAGCTACACCGGCAATATTACCTAAACCTACTGTAGCAGAGAGTGCTGCAGTAAGTGCCTGAAAGTGCGAAACCTCTCCTTCAGCACTATCATCTCTAATGGTCTCAATTATATTTTCACCCTCATTTGGTGTAGAATCACCATATAAGGTATCGGCACCGTGTTTTTCTATATCTTCATATTTCCCCCGAACAACTTTAATTGCTGTCCAAAAGCCTGTAAAGTTTATTAACTTAAAATAAATTGTAAAATAAGTTGCTCCACCTATAAGTACGATTAATACCCATGGAATTTGAAACTCTTCAGAAAATGGGATTTCATAAAAAATAAAATCTACAAACCACCCAGTATATTTTTTAAAAGTAGCATCTATGTTCGCTGATGTACTAGCGTCTTGGGCATATGTTAATAAAGGTGTTAGAATTGAAAATAGGGAAAGAAGTAGCTTCTTCATTATAGTTTTTAGTTAATTACTATTCGCTTGAAAAAATTTGTTTTGGCAATATGCTAAAAAAATTAGGGTATTTCAAACATTTATACGTTAAAAAATTAACAGTTTCTTAAACGTTGTATAACTTTTTTAGGTTTTTAATTTGATCTGGTCTTCCAATAAGTATTAAACTAGAACCCTTTTCAAGTTTCATGGAAGGCTCGGGGTTGACTACATAGTTACCCTTTGAGGATTTATAGCCAATTACCGAACAGCCTGTTTTTTTCCGGATATCTAAATCTAAAATTGCTTTTTCAATTCCATCGGGACACACATTTTCAAAAGGGATTTGTTCTACATTAATACTGTCTTTTTCTCCAGAAACGGAAAGGTTATCGAGAAATTCAACCAAGTCTGGAGTTACCACCAAGTTTGCCATATGGTCACCTCCTATTTTATCTGGCATAATTACATTATCTGCTCCTGCTAGTTTCAGTTTTTGGTAGGTCGTTTCTTCACTAGCCCGACTTATTATTTTTAATTTTGGGTTCATCTGTCTCGCTGAAAGTACTATAAAAAGATTATCAGCATCACTGGGTAAAGCACATATTACCGTAGCAGCTTTTTTTATACCAGCACGCGATAAAACTTCATCTTCATTGGCATTTCCTGTGACATATAAAATATCGGTTTCAGAAAAACGTTCTACTACTTGTTCGTCAATTTCGATAACTACAAAATCTTTTTTGTAATCTACTAACTTCTCAACAGCTTGCTGTCCATTGCGACCATAACCACAAACTATGACATGGTTTTGCAATAAATCTACTCTTTTTTGCACTCTTTTTTGTTTTAAATTTCCGATGTTATTTTTACTTAAAATATACTCTGTTATTACTGAAATGGCATAACCCACTATAAATATACTCGAAAGTATGAGAAGAGAGGTAAACATTTTTTCGAAAGGCCCCAACGGACGCACTTCTTGAAACCCTACCGTAGTGATGCTAATTACTGTCATGTAAATAGCATCAATCCACGTATAACCAGAGAAAAACCTATATGCTAAAATCCCTATTGAAAAAACAAGGATCAACAAAAAGATCGCTCCGTATATTTTTGAAGTGATAAACCTATTCATAAATCGAAAACCGAAGTCCGTTTAGCATACACCAAATCTTTTAACCGCAACCAAAAAGCAAGTGTTACGTATATGGCAAACCCCACGCCCAATGTTGCAAAAGACAGGTAGATAAAAAAAAGACGAACATTTTTTACTCGCATCCCTAAGCGATCTGCCAAGCGCGAACTCACATAAAAGCCTCTTTTTTCAAAAAAATACCGGATGTTGTACACCAATTGTAACATACTTGCAAATTACTATTTTTTCACAACAAATTTAAGATGGGTATAAATCAAAGTAAATAACAGTCAGTTTCCCTTTAAAACAGCATTGCCAATTGCACAATGCAAACATTGTTTATTATCACAGTATTCATTTTTAAGCTGAAGGAATCCCTGCGAATGCAACGCAGTATTGACAACTGGTTTTAATTGATTGAATTTTCTGATAATACTGTTTTCTTCTTTATCAATCGAAGAAGTAAGCAGGGTAAGTTCTTCTGAAATGTCACTTTTAATAAAATTAGCATAGCAAAACTTTAAAGGAATGACCGTATTGATAAGCAATAAATCGATAAACGCTTTGGTCAATTTCTTTTTCCGTTTTGCTGAAACCACGCCAAAATTATAATGTGTATCCCAATATTCTGATGCATTAACATTAAAGAGGTCGTAGAAAGCTTCTTTTTCATTAGTTGAAATAATTTTAGAAAACAATTGCTTTTGTTCTCGATACAGCATTGCCAACTGTGATAACCGGATTGTCGGGAAATTTGGTGGCCGTAACCTAAAGTATTTGGGTGCAACTACCGCATCGTTTGAAAGCTGAAATTTATGTAATAAATACCTATATGTTTTTTGGAGCTCCTGAAAATAAACGTCTTCATTTTTCCCATCTAATAAACCTGACTGTCCCAAAAGCAAAGCTTCTAGTTCAATTGGTTTTTCAGCACATTTTTTCACTGTTGAAAATTCTAATGATTGTGCCAAACTATAAAAAGCATCTCCATTTACTTTTAAACCAAAGTTCTTGGCCAATAGGTTAAACAAAACTGCTTCCCAATGGTTATTAGAGGTTTCCAGTTCTTTTAAAATAAGTTTAGATTTTTGCTGAAGTCTTTCAAAATATAGACGTTCTAACCAATTGTGTATAGTAAACTCATCAACATTCGAAAATTCTTGTTCACACGGTATCCACTTTTGTTTTTTAGAAAACAGCTTGCGGTACGTGTTCAGGGTTGCTGTATTTATTATTTTTTTTACTTCTACTGTAGGAATGCGCGAATTGTCTTGCGTAAAAACCTCAGCATCATGTTCCCAGACCACATGTAATATCACTGAATCGTAAGCGGTATCTTCTTCATGATGATGCGCATACCAATCTGAAGATTTTAGATGAATCTCTACATTTCCGGCCCATAATTGTTCATCTATAGATACTTTCGCATTAAAGAAGTCAGGACCAGAATCGTGATTATGCTGTCCAACAGAAACAACTTTAATAGATTGACCATCTGTAGTTTTTAATTGGGTTGTGGTAAATTTTTGAAACTTCCACACGTAATGCAGAAAATCTTCTTTCATTTTTAGAAAAAGTTACGGGGAGTTTCAGTAACGAAGATACATTTTATTTTGAAGTCGTAGTGTCTGTATTTTTCTCATTATCTTCAGGTATGGTGTCGGTAAACAATACCCTGTGCCATTTATATAACCTCCTATTTAAAACAATATACCGCATAATCCCGACGCCTAAAAAAACGATACAGACCACTAAAGCTACATAACCCAACCAGCGTATTCTTTGAAAATCTTCCAACCCTAATAGCGCTAAACCACCTAATAATAAATATAAAGATGCCTTAATGTAAGCTAACAAGGTTCGTTCGTTTGCCAGTTTGGTTCGTTCCAAGGCCAATATTTCCCGTGTATTAACAGGCACTGGTTTGGTGCGTAAATATTTGAACAGTTTTTGTGCTTCGCGCTTCATGACACTCTAAAAATAGAAAAATCCCGCTCCAAATGCAATGGAACGGGATTTAATAAATATTATTTCTGAAGAATTAATCAATAAACCCTTGCTCACGCATCCAATCGTCATTATAAATTTTGGCCACGTAACGGCTTCCGTGGTCGTGAAATAAAACAACCACCACATCATCTTTGGTAAAGTGTTCTTTTAACTGAAGTAAACCCTTCATAGCTGCCCCAGCTGAGTTACCTAAAAACATTCCTTCTACTTCGGCCAATTTTCGTGTATAAACCGCTGCATCTTTATCGGTCACTTTGGTAAAGCCATCAATAATATCAAAATCTACATTGGCAGGAAGAATATCTTCGCCAATTCCTTCGGTGATGTATGGGTAGATTTCGTTTTCATCAAACTCACCTGTTTCATGGTATTTTTTAAAAACACTTCCGTAGGTATCGATACCCCAGATTTTAATGTCAGGATTCTTTTCTTTTAAGTATTTTCCAACTCCACTAATGGTTCCTCCAGTTCCAACTCCAACTACAAAGTGTGTGATTTTCCCTTCTGTTTGTTCCCAAATTTCAGGGCCTGTACTTTCGTAATGTGCTTTTGCATTACTGGGGTTATCATATTGGTTTACATACCAACTGTTCGGGGTTTCTTCTGCCAGACGTTTTGAGGTTGAATAATACGAGCGCGGATCATCTGGTTCTACATCGTTTGGGCATACCACTACTTCACTACCTACGGCACGTAAAATATCCATTTTTTCTTTACTCTGCTTGTCGCTTATTACGCAAACCATTTTATAGCCTTTAACGATTGCGCCAAGCGCCAGTCCCATACCTGTGTTACCACTAGTACCTTCAATAATAGTCCCTCCGGGCTTTAATCTTCCGTCAGCTTCAGCCTCTTCGATCATTTTTACTGCCATTCGGTCTTTTACCGAGTTACCAGGATTAAAAGTTTCGTATTTGGCTAGTACCAAAGCTGGGATTTCTTCGGCTAGTTTATTTATTTTAACCAACGGCGTATTACCGATGGTCTCTAACATGTTTTTTGCGTATTTCATAGCTATTTTTTATGCGGGGCAAAGGTACGGTTTAGCCTAAAAAACTACAAGGTTTTCTATTATTCAAACCGAATGGCCTTCACTGGGGAAATTTTGGCAATTATGTAGGACGGAATAAGTAACATTAATAAACATAAAATAAACGTTCCGGCATTGAGCAGTAAAATATATCCTATATCAATATATACTGGTGCCTCGGTTACATAATACGTATCTGGGTTTAATGGGAA
The DNA here is from genome assembly GCA_002364245.1 of Flavobacteriaceae bacterium UBA3179. GTDB lineage: Bacteria > Bacteroidota > Bacteroidia > Flavobacteriales > Flavobacteriaceae > Marixanthomonas. Next base: position 31,382 of record DEXR01000043.1, on the reverse strand, counting down.
AAGTTTGAAATATTTCTGAAGAAATAAAAGCCCTAGCCCTATTACATTTCCCCAAAACAAACCTACGCCAATTAAGTACATAGCGTTATAAATAAACACTTTCCGGACGCTCCAATCGTTGCTACCCAAAGCTTTGAGTATCCCAATCATTTGCGTACGCTCTAAAATTAAAACCAATAAAGCGGTAATCATATTAATACCTGCGACTAAAATCATAATCCCAATGATAAGCGCAATGTTAAAATCGAACAAATCGAGCCATTCAAAAATAGCCCCATATTTTTGACGAATGGTCTGGGTATCCAGTGTGCTGGGAGTTTCATTATAGACCGCATTGCCGACCGCTTGAATGTTATCAAAATCGTCAACAAATAATTCAAAAGCGCCTATTTGGTCATCGTCCCATTTGTTTAGACGTTGAATATGACGGATATCCGCTATTAAATATTGTTCATCAAATTGCTGAAAACCACTATTATAAATCCCTACGATTTTTAAACCAAGACTTCTCGTTTTTTTATTTTCAGCATCCTGTAAAAAAAAGGTGTTTACGCGATCTTCTACTTTAAATTGCAGGCGGTTGGCGAGATATTGCGAAATTAAAACCTCGTCATTTAAATTTTCAGAATAATCGGGCAACCTACCTTCAATTAAAAAATCACTGAAAGTTTCCCAGTTATAATCGTCCCCAACGCCTTTTACCACAATCCCTTCAAAATCTTCTGCCGTACGTATAACACCACCTTTTAATGCAGTCACTTGAATATGGTTAACACCTTTAACACTTGAAAAGTTAGGATAGAAATCTTGTTCTTTTGAAATAGGGATTTGCGAATCATTAGAGAAATTTGTGTCAAAATTGGTGATTATAATATCCCCGTTAAAAGCTGAAACTTTATCTCTAATTTTTTTCTGAAGCCCAACCCCCGTAGCTATCGAAACCAACATCATAATAATACCAATAGCAATAGCTGTAATAGCAATTTTTATTATTGGTGCCGAAATGCTACTTTTATAGTCCTTGGAGGCAATTATGCGCCGGGCGATGAAAAATTCGAAATTCACAAATTTGTTTATGCAGTTACTTATCTTCAAAAATACAGTTTTCATTCTGCTTTTCAGTTTTTTTTCCTGTGGAACTTCGGTTACCGAAAAAGAACCTGTAAAACAAAGTACGCTTGATCAATATATTGAAGCGGGAGCCGATATAAAAGAAGATAACGATCGAGATTTAGAACGAAAGAGAAAAAGAGCTGAAAATAATAAGAAGTATGAAGTAGAAGTTGGAAGCCTAAAAACAGAAGATGGAATTGTAAAAGAAAAATCTATCGAAGTTGGTGCAGATCAATTTTCATTGTATTCTGAATTATTACAAAACAAATCAGTCGGTGTGGTTGCCAATCAAACTTCGAGAGTTGATGACAATTCAAAACACTTAGTTGATTTTTTAGTTTCTGAAAACATCAATTTAAAAAAAGTATTTGCACCAGAACACGGGTTTCGTGGAAAAGCAGATGCCGGCGAAGTAGTTAAAGATGGTTTTGATACCAAAACAGGTTTGCCTATTATTTCGCTTTACGGAAAAAACAAAAAGCCATCGACAGAACAATTAGATGGAATTGAAATTATGATTTTCGACATACAAGATGTAGGCGCGCGGTTCTATACCTATATTTCCACTTTACATTACGTAATGGAATCCTGTGCCGAAGCAAATATTCCAGTGCTTATTTTAGACCGCCCAAATCCAAATGGGCATTATATTGACGGTCCTGTTCTTGAACCAGAACATTCTAGCTTTGTCGGGATGCACCCTGTACCGATTGTACACGGAATGACCATTGGCGAATACGCTCAAATGATTAACGGACAAGGTTGGTTAAAAAATAATATAAAAGCAGACATTAAAGTAATTAAGGTTAAAAACTACAACCACCAAACAGCCTATTCATTACCTGTAAAACCATCGCCTAACTTACCTAACGATACTGCTATTAACCTCTACCCCAGTCTTTGTTTTTTTGAAGGGACTATCGTTAGTGCAGGTCGTGGTACAGATATGCAGTTTCAAGTTTTTGGAGCGCCATCGTTACCTTCTAAATTCTATCCCTTTACATTTACACCGCAAGCCAACGAAGGAGCTAAATACCCAAAATTTAAAGGTGAAACTTGTAATGGATTAGATCTTCGGGAGCATAAAAACCTAGATAAACTAAATCTGGAATGGCTTATTGAAGCCTACGTAGGGTATGGTAAGAAAAAGGGGTTTTTCAACAATTTCTTTATCAACCTTGCCGGTACAACAAAACTGCAAGAACAAATAGAAAACGGTTATACATATCCTGAAATAAGAGCTACTTGGTTACGTGATTTAGAAAAATATGATACTATGCGGCAGAAGTATATGCTTTATGAGTAATATAAATATAATTAAGGCAACCGTTTTTTCATTTCTTCAACAATATTGAAGGCCGCAGGGCAAATAGCTACATTTTTCAAAGTTAAATTTGAAATTTGCTGAAACTTCCTTCTGTCTGTATGGGGAAATTCCTTGCAGGCTTTTGGACGCACATCGTAGATGCTACAATAATTATCTGCGCCTAAAAAAGTGCACGGAACACTTTGCAGCACGTAATCATTTTCTTCATCTAACTGTAAATACGCTTCAATAAACTTACTGGGCTTCATCTTAAAATGCTTCGCAATACGCTCAATATCTTTTTGGGTAAAAAGCGGCCCAGTGGTTTTACAGCAATTGGCACACGTTAAGCAATCGGTACGTTCAAACTCTTCAGTATGCAACTCTTGCATCAAAGAATCTAAATTTTTGGGTGGTTTGCGCTTTAGTTTTTTAAAGAACTTTTTGTTCTCGTTATGCGTATCTTTGGCACGTTGTGGTAGTTGTTTTAGAATCTCTTCCATAGCAACGCAAAAGTACAATTATTAACACTAGCATCTTCTACTATTAAAACAATGACCGATATTTTAGGCAACGCTTTACTTGATTATTACCACGGAAATTATACAGAGGATATCCTAACCGAAACCAATGTTACCGAAGAAGATGAGATGCCCCTTCCTTATTTATTCCGAAGTTATTCTGAAATGCCACAAGTTGAACAAAAAGCACTCGATTTGTCATATGGAAAAGTGTTAGATGTTGGTTGTGGTGCGGGGAGTCATTCGTTGTATCTTCAGGAAAAAGGCTTACAGGTTACGGCCATAGATACTTCAAAAGGAGCTATAGAGGTTTGTAAATTACGAGGTGTCAATCATGCAGAGCATATTGATTTACTGTGCCTGGAAGATAAAAAATTTGACACCATATTATTGTTGATGAACGGCACCGGTATTTTTCAGAAACTGGAATTTGTTTCAAAATACCTTCAGAAATTAAAATCATTGCTTACCCCAAACGGACAAGTTTTAATAGACAGCAGTGATTTAAAATACCTTTGGGATTCAGCTAAAGAAGAAAATATTTTCCCTCCCGAAGAACACTATTATGGTGAGTTGGAATTTATCATGAACTACATAGGAGTAAAAAGCGAGCCCTTTAACTGGATTTATTTAGATAAAACCATTTTTAAAAAATATTGCTATAAAAACGGATTTGATTTTGAGGTAGTCTGTGAAGGGGACCATCACGACTATTTAGCAAAACTCACAATTAAAAACAGATAAATATATTGAAAGGTTTACCAATATATTTCGGCTATATACTGAAACCACGTAAAAAGCGTTAAAATAAAGCTACCCATTTTTAAATTATCCTTGTAAAGGGTATGTTTGCTAAAAATATAATGATTGCACTATGAAATTTTCTCCTGCTTCCCTACTTTTCTTATTATTTTCAATTTTATTGGTTACCGGTTGTAAAGACGACGATTCTGATGATGCAATAAACGACCCAACGGCTGAAAACAAAAAATCTTTGGGAACTTCTGCAGAGGATATTCTTTCCAACGATATTTACAATAGCATGACCATTGAATTTGTTTATGCAGCTGGTTTTAAACCCACAGAAGAAACCAAACTTGCTATAGACACTTTTTTAAATGAACGCACTACAAAACCCAACGGTATTATAATCAAAGAAACCGTTATCGAAGCACCAACAGGAGCTCCTTTTGATATTGATGAAATAAAGGAAATTGAAGAGAACAATAGAACCGCTTATACAAAAGATGATGATTTGGCCGTATATGTTTTCTTTTCTAATGGAAACTCCAATAAAGACACCGATAAAACGGTTACCTTGGGAACAGCTTATCGCAACACCTCTATTGTTATTTATAAAAAAACATTACAAGAATTGATTGACAATAATCAAGGATCGGATTTGCCAACATTGGAAACCACAACCCTTGAACATGAATTTGGGCATATTTTGGGACTGGTAAACATTACGGAAGACGACATTCACCCTGAAGGCCACGAAGACACAAATAACTCCCGCCACTGCGTGGTTGAAAACTGTTTGATGTATTTTCAGGCTACCAATACAGAACGAAGGGAAGTAGCGCGTTTTTTACAGCGCAGAGGATCGGTACCTGAATTAGACCTACTTTGCATTGCCGACTTACAAGCTAAGGGAGGGAAATAGCTTTAGGCTTTAGGTAATATTATAAAGGTGAAAATAAGAACTAAAAAAAATCAGTCTTTAGAGTACCAATAAACACTCCTTTACATAACCTTTTCCTATTTTTTATAACTCAATATGCTATATTTTTTTCAATACTTATAACCCGCTCTATCCTTTAAACCTATTCTTTTTCTATACTAAATTCTTTTTTACCACTTATAAACGTAGCTAACACTTTTGTATTCGGGATACTATCTTCGGCTATTTGCATAATATCTCTGTCTAAAACTGTAAAATCTGCAAACTTACCTTCTTCAATGCTTCCTTTTTCATCTTCTTCAAAGTTCGAGTAGGCTGCCCAAATGGTCATCCCTTTTAAAGCTTCTTCCCTAGATAAAGCATCTTTTTTCTGAAATCCATCTTCAGGGTAGTGTTTTAAATCTTTACGGGCTACGGCAGCATAAAACGTGTACATCGGGTTTACTTTTTCAACGGGAAAATCTGTTCCCAACACAACAATCCCTGCGTTTTCCAGTAGCGTTTTATATGCGTATGCGCCTTTTATTCTTTCTGAGCCTACTCTGTCTTCTGCCCAATACATATCGCTGGTGGCGTGTGTAGGTTGTACAGACGGAATTATATTTTTTGAAAATTTATCAAAATCTTTTTCAGTTACAATTTGAGCGTGTTCTATTTTCCACCGAGCGTCTGTTTTTCCTTTTAATGCAGTTTCATAAGCTCTTAAAACTGAAATATTAGCCGAATCGCCAATCGCATGAGTATTCATTTGAAAGTCGGCTGCAGCAATTTTATCGGCAAGCGTTTGTAAACTATCTGCTGGTGTGATCATAGCGCCAAAATGTCCAAGCATATCACTATACGATTCACGCATAGCAGCCCCCCGAGATCCTAAAGCCCCATCGGCATACACCTTCACCGAACGTACGTTCAATCGGTCGGTTTTAATTATTCCGTTATTTAAATAGTAATCTAAGTTTTTAGGTTTGTTGCTTACCATTGCATATACACGCAATGCCATACTATCTTGTTGTTGTAAATTATCTATTAATCCTATTATTTCTTTATCTAGTCCCGCGTCGTTGATTGTAGTTAAACCCATCTCTAAACAAATACGCTCTGCATCCAGTAAAGCCTGCTTGTTATAACTTCTATTCTGCTTAGGGAAAGACTCTTCAACCAAACTCATTGGGCTATCTACTAAAATTCCAGTAAGTTTTCCATCTTCTACGCCAATTACGCCACCATCCATTTTAGTTTCAGCTGTAATTCCAGCTCGTTTTAGTGCTTCACTATTTACGATCATCGCATGACCATCTATTCTGGTTAAAGCAACAGGTGTTTCGGGAAAAAGAGAATCTAATTCTTTTTTAGTAGGAAATTCTTTTACCTCCCAATCGTTTTGGTCCCAACCACGACCTATAATGTAGTCTTTGTTTTTTTCTTTCTGAAATGTTATTACCCGTGCCAACACCTCATCATAACTAGTTGTTTCGGTTAAGTCTACATCTTGTAAGTTTAAGCCCAACCCATATAAATGAGCATGCGCATCGATCAATCCAGGTACAATTGTTTTTCCTTTTGCATCGTAGGTTTCAGCAATATTGTATTTTAATTCTAGCTCCGGCTTTACACCTATTTCTAAAATTTTTCCATCTTTGACTACAAAAGCATTTTCAGTATCAAAATTTTCATTCACTGTATAAATAATGGCATTTTTTACCAAAAGGTCTGCCGGTATTTTTTCTGGGGCACACGAAATTAAGAGACTTAGAAGAAAGAGAGGGAATAATTTTTTCATAACCTATTTTTAAAATGTGATGCAAAAATAAAGAAAGCAACCGTAAATACAGTTGCTTTTTTAATTGTGATAATTTATACTCTTATAAAATAAAAAATCATCGTTAATTATATAACTGGTAGATTCTATCTACAGCTTTTTCAAACTCAGGAATACTCATGTTTTTCCCTTCTCGTATCGCTTCTTTCCCATCGAAAAAAACCAACGTAGTAGGATTTGTAAATACCATATAATTAGCTGCAATATCAGGGTGTTGTTCCAGTATGATTTCAAAAAGAAGAATATCCTCAAAGTTTGAAGTAATCGTTGTTTCAACTTTAGGTTTTAACGCTTTGCAGACACTACACCGTTCTCCTGAAAAGTAGAGTAAGACAGGTTTACCAGATTGAATTACCTGTTGTATTTCTTGTAAATTTTGAGGCTGTTTCATGCAGGTTTTACCAGTCAAACTTGTACGTAGCACCAACTAAGGCTTGAATTCCTTGTACAGGGTAATTGAGCCATTTTTCGTAATTATCGCTTAACAAATTGCTTCCTTTGGCAAAAACCGATAAACGTTCGTTGATATTATATCCTAAATGAATGTTTGCATCAAGATACCCATCTAAGGTTCGTTCTTCTAAAATAATAGGTTCAAATGGTAACGAAATGTTTGAATACAAATCTTTACGCTCCCCTACGTAAAATAATGAGGCGCCTCCATATAACTGTTCGGTAATTTTGAAGTTTGAAAATAAGGAAGCTTTTAATTCTGGAAGGTTCCAAGGCTCGGCCTCATTCGTTGTATCGTAACTAAAGTATTCTCCTGTTACCCCTAATGTAAACGCATTACTTACATCTACTTTTAATTCTCCAAAAACGGACAGCGTGTTCACATCATCATAAACTACATTAAAAGAGTTTCCATATTCGTAGCCTTCCCCTGTGGTTGCTCCCGTTGAAAACTGGTTGGCTTTAAACAATGCTTTATTTTCATCTTTTCCGTAGGAAGCGCGAATGTTATATCCTACTGAATTGGATAACTTTCCTTTTAATCCGGCAAACCCTTCGTACAACTGACTTGTTGGTGCTATGAATAACGTAGGCGACACATACGGATTAATCTCCTTGAAATCGTAATACGTATTTTGTTTTAAATCGCCTTCTGCCCCGCCATAGACAATTAATAATTCATCTACTAAACGATACGAAGCGTTAATTCGTGGATACAAAAAGAAGTCCGTTTCACTGTTTTCAGTATCTAAACTTACATAAGCCGCTGCCCCTAAGGAAACCGATAAATCTTCATTTACATACACTAACGAAGGAATCACTCCTGCGTTTAAATAGCTATAATTTATACCTTCCGAAGAAAGATAGCCTTTATCAAAACTTCCTGTAAGGTAGTCGACATCTCCATCTACTTTCAAAGTTAAATCAGTTAATGGAAATGAAAACTCTGGTTGTGCATTAATATTGATTTCAGAAGAAGAAAACGCATCGCCAGTATATCGAATATTAGCTGTGGCTTTTTCAAAAAAAGAATCGTCTACCGAAATGCTTCCTCCAACATACCCGCTATAATATTGCTGTTGCGGATCTATTTCAGAACCAATTGTTTCGAAGTTTTGTGTATAAAAATCATTTAAACCATACCAATTAAACAGTTGATGCTCTACTCCAGCATCTAGCTTATAACTTGTATAACGCTGTCGGCTACTGTAATTGGCATCTAACTTGGTGTCATAGTATTTGTTTTCCAATAAAACACCATCAATATCACCTTGTGAGGAATTATGTCGAAAATAAAAACCGGCGTTATCAGTACGGCTTATTTGGAAGTTACTATACAATTCACCCAAAATAGACGTGTAATTACCAAACCCTAAAGTTGCGTAATTGTCATACAACTTAATTGGTTTTGCTTTTTCAACCGTTTCCGCTTTTCCTTTAGCAGGTGTAAAAGTGGAAGCTACGGGAACAGAAAAAATCTCGTATTTCACTTCTTTTTTCTGTGTAGTGACCGAATCATTCAGCATTGGTGTTTCTTTTACCTTAAACGCATCGGAAATGGTGGGCGTGTATGGTTTTACAATGTTCACCACTTCGGTATCTAAATCATCTTCTTGCTCTTCCCCGTCTTTATCTTGGGCAACGGCAGATAATGAAGAACACACTAATGCGGCTAAAAAAAGTAGGTTTCTGTGTGTTTCTGAAAACGGACTCTTATAATTTTTCAATAAAGTCATAAGTTATATTGAGAGGTTTGATTCTTTAATTTTTTGTAGCTAAACGTTTAGTTTTCTTCAGTTTCTACCGAAGCGTTTGTTTTTGCTTCAGCAGCTTTAATTTTAGAAAGTTCTGCTTTGGCTTCGTTTACAATCTCTGTGTAATCGCTAAAGTTTTTAATCAAGCTATCCAAAATATAGGTGGCTTGGTAGGCATCTTTTAAGTCGTAAAAGTTCTTCGCCATTAGCAACAATCCTTTTGCACCGTATAATTTGTAGCCCGGATAATCTTTGGCCAATCGCTGTACCGATTCATTCGAAGCTTTCAAACTTCCTTCTTTTCTTTTAAAATAAGCATCGTAATACAATGCTTCAGCAGCCAATTCTCCTGTTGCTATTTTACCAACCTCAACATATGCTTTCTTGGCTTTTGCTTCGTCATTGGTTTTCATGGCCGAACGGGCAATAATTACTTGCGCATCACTTTTAATACTGTTATCTATTTTAGAATTCTGAAGTACTTTTTCAGCATACCCAACCGCTTCAGCATATTGTTTCAACTCGTAACTGGCTTTCATGCTGTTGGTCTGTGCAAAGATGATATTCTGTTGTGAATTGGCACTAGTTTCCAAGCGCTTCAAATAACTGAGAGCTTTCTCGTAATTATTCTTTCCTAAATACAGTTCTGAAACTCGGGCCAAAGCTGGCTCTGTAAATTCATTTTGCTCTCTAGACACCACATATTCATAATGCGGAATGGCTTTCTCTTTTTCTGTTTCAGCAAAATATAACTGACCTAAATAAAAGTGTGCATCTAACGCATTTTTCCCGTTTGGAAATTCTTTTAAATAGGCTTCAAAACGGCTAATCGCTTGACTGATTTTATTCTCTAAATACGGTTTTTCAGCAGCTTGATAAGTAGCATCGTCCAACTCGCTATCTTCTACTGATACATAATCTAACGTATTCACCCAATTGGCATATTGATCTACTTGCCCTTGATCTATGTAAATAATTTTTGCTGAAGAAACAGCTTGCACAGCTTCAGGTGTCGAAGGATACTCACTGGCTACCTGCTTAAAAATAGCCAACGCTTCATTACTATTTCCTGTATTGTCCAAAATCAACGCTTTTTTCATTAACGCCCTTGGTTTATAAATACTCTTCGGGATGTTTTGAATCAAGTTATCGTAGATTCTTAACGCTTCGTTGTTTTTATTTTGAGATACGTAGGTGTTTCCTAATTCATATAAAGCATCATCGCGGTACACGGATTTTACGTATGTACGCAAGAAGTTTTGTAACCCTTCAATTTTCTGATCAGTTCTATCGACAAAACCATAACTAATTGCTTTTTGAAACGCGGCATAATCTTCATCCGCAGCACCAACTTCAATGGCTTTGTTATAATTTTCCATTGCTGGCCAGTATTGACTCGTCACAAAATAACTATCTCCTAATCGTAAATACGCGTCCTGTTTTCGAGCGCCGTTTGCCGATGAGCTTTCCAAATATCCTTTAAAATTGGTAATGGCTTCGGAATAGTTTTTCAACTTGAATTGGTTATACGCTAAGTTGTACCGAGCATTGTCATATTCTGGTGTGGAAGCTGCTTCCGGTAGTTGTAGATATTGTTTATAACCAATTAATGCTTCGTCAAAATCGGACAATTGGTAATCGCTTTCGGCTTTCCAGTAGGTTGCTCTTGCAGTATATTTTGTATCTCGAGGCTCCTGTAACGATTTATTAAACAATGCTTTCGCTTCGGTATAATTCCCTTCATTATATAATTCTACACCACGGAAAAAAGCCACTTTTTGGTAGGCTAATTTATTTTCAAACGCTTTGTTGTTTTCTAACAATTCCATCGCGCCTTTGTAATTTTTTGATGTGATGTATGAATCAATCAACAAATTTTGTAACGTTTCATTGTTTTTATTGTCTGGATAGGCTTCAATAAACGATAACAAAACTTCTGGTGCGCTTTGGTAACTGTTCCCTATTTGGTAACTTAGTTTTGCGTAGTTCAGGAAAGCGTCTTCTTTAATTTCTGCGGAAAAATTCATTTCCGAAGCATTTTTAAACGCATTCAACGCTTGCTGTTTTTGGTCCAGCTTTAAATAGCTTTCCGCTAAATGGTAATACGCATTTTGCGCTACAGAATTATTTCCGTCGATGATTTTATTGAATTCGTTAATCGCGCTCTGGTAATCCCCTTGCTTGTAATACGCATATCCCAATTGGTAATAATCGGTATTGTTCCACTTGCCACGTTTTCCTTTGTATTCCTTTAAATAAGGAATCGCCTCAGCATATTGCCCTAAGTTGAAATAACTTTCGCCGATGATTTTGGAAAGTTCGCTGCGTTCCTTCGGACTGGAAGAATCGTACTGTTCTTTTCCTAAATCGATTGCTTTTTGAAAATCCCCTAGTTTGAAGTTCATATCAGCTTGATAGTAGGATAAGTCTTCCGAGTAGCGTTCATCGCCTTTAATTTCTTCAAACTGCTGATTTGCTTGCTCATAATCATCACCTTCGTAAGCAATATACCCTAAGTAATATTTAGCTTGCGAACCATACTTTTGAGAAGTGGAAACCCGATTTAAGTATTTTTTTGCTTCGTTATACCGCTTACTTTTAAAGTATGCATAGCCGTTATTGAAATTATACTTTTCCATTTCACCTCGGCTCAAGCTGCTTTCATCCACTTTATCGTACCATTTGCGTGCATACGAATATTTTCCGTTTTCAAAATAGTAGTTTGCTACGTTAATATAGGCATCGTTACGCTTAATGCTGGTTGGGTAGTCTTCTACAAACTCTTCCATTAATTGATCGGCATTCTGCTGATTTAACCGCACGGCACAATTGGCAATGTAATACGCACAATCACCTTCAATGGTTTCTTCTTCAGCAGTTGATTTTACTTTAGAAAACAACGTTTGAGCTGCTAAAAACTGGTTGTTGTTGTAGAGTTCAATCGCTTTGTTATAATCCACTAAATCATTGGTTAACGCAGCAGTTTGCTGAGAAAAAGCATATGTGGAAATAAATAGAAAAACAGTAAATGCAAACAAGGTTTTGCGCATGGGCTTGAGGTTTTTGATAACAAAATTACATTATTGTCTTAATCTGTAACGAAAGATGGATGCGATAATTATGTTTTTAAGAAACCTTTAGCAACCTCTCAAAAAAATCAAGTACATTTATGTTTCATTTCAGAATTTATAATAAGATGAAAAAAACAGTTTTTGCACTCCTAATGCTATTCATAACGTTTAGTTTAAGTGCGCAACGTAACCCGTTTAAAAATTTGACCGAAAAAAATGGAAAAATAGGCATTGGCACCGAACAACCGGACGAATTATTAACCGTTAAAGGCAAAATACACACCCAAGAGGTTTTGGTCGATTTACAAGGCGCCGTTGCTCCCGATTATGTGTTTGAACATTATTTTACTGGTACTTCGGAAAAAATGCCAAACTATAAACTTATCTCGTTACCTGAATTGGAAGCCTATTTAAAAAAACATAACCATTTACCAGAAATTCCTTCTGCTGAAACAATGGAAAATGAAGGAATGTCGTTGAAAGAAATGAACTTGTTATTGTTGAAAAAGATTGAAGAGCTTACTATTTATACGCTTCAACAACAAAAAGAGATTGAAAAGTTGAAAGAAAAAGTAAATACACAGCAATAATCTTACGTTTTAAACATTACTTACTTAACTATTGCAGTTCGTTATATTTCAAATTACATTTGAAGTCTCAACCTAAATAAACACAACACATTATTATGTCGCAACCGGTTTTAGAATTAAAAGACGCCGCTATCTACCAACGGGAAAACCTTATCTTATCTGATGTTTCCGTTCGGGTTGAAAAAGGGGAATTTGTGTATTTAATTGGAAAAACCGGAACCGGAAAGAGTAGTTTTATGAAAACACTTTACGGCGATCTGCCCTTGCAAGAAGGAAAAGGCGAAATTGTAGGTTACGATTTACCAACGCTTAAAGAAAAGGACATCCCTTTTTTACGAAGAAAACTTGGTGTTGTTTTTCAAGATTTTAAATTACTGAACGACCGTACCGTAAAAGACAACCTTCTTTTTGTATTGACCGCTACTGGCTGGAAAGACAAAAAAGAAATGGATGCTAAAATTGACCAAGTTTTAGGAAAAGTAGATATGAAAACCAAAGCGTTTAAATATCCGTATCAATTGTCTGGTGGAGAACAACAGCGAGTAGCCATTGCAAGAGCGTTATTAAACGATCCAGAGTTAATTTTAGCGGATGAACCTACCGGGAACTTAGACCCACAAACCAGTGTGGAAGTAATGGAGGTGCTACAAGAAATTAATAAAAACGGCAACACCATTTTAATGGCCACACACGATTATGCGTTATTGCTAAAGTACCCTTCCAAAACCTTGAAGTGTGATGAAAATCAAATCTTTGAGGTGGTGCAGAAAACAGTCTAATTTTTTGGAAATCCTTCTCTAAGTTCTAATTCACATTCTTTTTGTAGTGACGGATTAATTTTAAGGCGGATATTTCCTTGTTTATTGGGTTTAAGGACCGTGTTTTCAGAAAGGACTATTTGGTTTTTCGACGTTAGATTAAGAGTTGCAGCATCTGTAAATTGTTGATTTTTCAGGATGGTTTTTTCAGAATATGTAGTCAACTTAAAATCCCATCGTGAGAAGTTTTGATTATCAATCGTTACTGTTTCACCTTCAGCAACCATTTGATATACCATTTCTACAGCATCTCCTGTTTGCAAAGCTCCCGCTCCATAATTTCCTTTATATTTCATATTATCTCCTATAGAATCTATATTCCACGCAGTAAGTTTTAAAATACTTTCTACTTCGTCTGGTGGCAAACATGGGTAGAGTGAAAACATAAGCCCGATAGTGCCGGTTACCAAAGGTGCCGTAGGCGAACTGGCTTCCCAAATATATTCTATTTCATCTTCCAGCATCCATTTTGAAATACGGAACTGTCCAGAAGAGGGTGCTACCAGATCTACCTCAGGATTTAATGTAGTTAATGAAACTGGATAATTAAATGGGCCTGTAAGCGTTTCTTTATCTTTAAAACCCAAGGTCCTACCTAAATAACCCCGAATGTTTTCACCATAATAATTTCCCTTTTTACTTACTAATGTATGATCTTCAACAGTTTCATATTTATAACTCATAGAAGCCACAGAAATCACATGATCGTACGAAGCAGGATAAAAGAGTTTTTTACCTTTGGTTTTGGACCAGTCGTCATTTCCAGCTGCTGCGACAATAATAGTTCCGTTTTTATACATTTTGTCAATAGCATCTTGTGCAGTTTGATGATAGGTCCTTCCTACCCAACTGCAATTTACCACCTTAGCCCCAGCACGAGAGAGCTCTACCAATTGGCTTAATTCTTCAAATTTACCAAATCCAGTGGCATAAATAGAGCAGTCATAACAAATTCCAGCCACGCCATAACCGTTATTCCCTTGAGCCGCAGTAATTCCTGCTACTCCATTCCCGTGTCCCTTAGCAAGAGGTGAAGGACTAAGCACCTTGGTTTTCCCTTTAAATTCAGCATTTGTTGTATCTACGGATGCATCAGATATGCCCACTGCAACATTCCGTGAGCCTGTTGTGTAGTACCATGCCTTAGGCACTTTTAAAAAGTCAAAATAATCCAAATTTGCTTGCACCCCTTTATTAGCTCCTATGGTACTAGTTAACCCGTAATCATTGGGTTCGAATATTTTTTTGTCTGCTGAAGCTATCAACTCACCAGATTCAAAAAGATGATCCGTTTTTTTTAACAAATCGTTCAACAAACTTTCCTTATCTGCAATTACAAAAAAGGTTTTTTTTAGGTTTTTATAGGTAGCTTTTTTATAGGTTTTTTTGAATTCAAATACTTTATATTTCTGAAGTATATTTTTAAGTTTTGTATCATTTCCATTGTAAATTAAATGATCACCAACTTTTGAAAATTCTGGAGCAAACAAACTATCATGTGCCCGCAAATACATCCAAGCTTTTTCTTGTGACAAAGAAGAGAGGGTTACAAAACAAAAACACAGAAAAATTATATTCCTCATACTTATTCTTCCTTATCTTTTTTATAAACATGTGGATTTTCAGTAATTCCTTTTTTAAATACTTTCCGAACACCCATTCGTAAGAAAGCATCAGTTTGAAGAATTACATCTTTAATCTTTTGACCAGGTCTAGCTCTAAAAGAAGTTACATGAAACTGATCTTCATTAGTTAAAGGAGTGTCTGAAAAGTAGTAATTGGAAACACAGCAACGTTCTCCGTTATGTGTAACTGGACTTACACTATGCCAAGATTTTTGATGTGTTGCCATCACGGCCAATCTATTAAACCGGCTGTAAATGGTTATTGGTTCGTTATCCAATCCTTTTGGCCATACTTCTAAATGCCCGCCATAGCTATCTTCCCAATTTGGTGTAACATAGTACAGCAAGTTCAACACTCGCCATTTGTTGCGGTTTTTATCGTGTGAGTTATCTAAATGGGGATTTAAAAAATTACCTTCAGCCATTAAAGAAATACCTCCAGCATATAAATTTTCATCCGGTTCCGGATTTTCAATACTGCATATTTCTCCTACTAATTTAACAATACGCTCATCTTGAAATGCGTAAATAACTTGTTCTAATAATGGGTTATATTGATCCATTTGTGCAGCAACATACTTGTATTCCCGCAAACTTTTCTTTAAAACCATAGCTTCCTTCTTAGGAAAAGCATTGCTTATTTGTAGAGCAAGTTCTTCAGGCAATAAATTATCGATATAGAAATAACCTATCGCCTCTTTACTTTTTTCAAAATTGGAAATAAGCTCGGATTTATCTTCTAAGATGCGGTTATAGATTATATTTGCAATGTCTTGTGTTTTCATAGTCAATAACAAAACAGTTTAAGTGTTTAAGTTACCATTAAATGGTTAAAAAGATGTTTTTAAAACCTTAAAATTATACTTTTCTTCTGAAAGAAACGATGATTTCGATACTCATTCCCACATATAATTATAACATAATAAAGTTGGTTACCAACTTGCATGGGCAATGTACCGAACAACCCATCGATTATGAAATCCTTGTTTTGGATGATTGTTCTTCAAATAAAGAAATTAAAATCCAAAACCGAACTATAAACAATCTGGATAAGTGTCGGTATATTGAAAGCAAGGAAAACAAGGGACGCACTGCTTCAAGAGACCATTTAGCAAAAGAAGCTACGTATAATTGGTTGTTGTTTTTAGATGCCGATGTAATGCCAAAATATAAGGATTTTATAAGCCGTTTTATTGAAAATTTGAATAAAGCTCAACTTATATTTGGAGGGATAAACTATGCTGAAACAAAGCCCGATATAGATCTCATGCTACGCTGGAAATATGGACATTCCAGAGAGTCTTTAACCGTTTTGCAAAGGGATAAAACTCCTTTTTTATCGATTAATTCTGGATGTTTTTTAATTGAAAAGGAACTCTTTATTTCTGTAAACAAACACCTTGCTTTTAACACATACGGACTTGATAATTTATTTAAACAGCTATTAGAAACGAAAGAAGTACGTGTTCTACATATTGATAACCCTGTGTATCATTTAGGGTTAGAAAAAAACACCATTTTTATCAAAAAATCGTTAGAATCTGTAGAGACCACCGTTTTATTAGAAGAAAAAGGTTTGATACAACCAGATTTAAGACCCATTCAAAAAACATACTTAAAAGGTAAAAAGTACAGAATGTTACCTCTTTTCAGAAAAATTATAACCCTTTTTGAAAAGCAAATGATTTCAAATTTCAATTCCAAAAACCCATCGTTGTTTTTATTTGATTTGTATCGCTTGTATTATTATGATAAATTGAAAAGAAATGCCTAAGTTTTCAGTAATTATACCACTCTACAATAAAGAAAAAGATATCCAAAAGACATTGGATAGTCTCTTGTCTCAAACGTTTCCCGATTTTGAAGTGATTATTGTAAACGATGGCTCGACCGATAAAAGTGAAGACGTAGTAAAAGCTGTTGATGATGATAAAATCAACTATTTCAGTAAAAAAAATGAAGGTGTAGGTCCCACTAGAAATTACGGAGTAGAAAAAGCAACTTCAGAAAACATTGTTTTTTTAGATGCAGACGATTATTGGTATCCGTTTCATCTAGAAAACATACATACGATTACTGAAAAATTCCCAAAAGCCAAGTGGTTTGCTACCGCTTATAATAAAAAGCATAATAAAAACTTAACCACTTCTATGATTTCTCCTATTTTAAAAAAAGGAGAAGGTTGGATAGGCTTAGTTGACGATTACTTCAAAAACAGTTTAGCCGATGCTCTAGCTTGGACTTCCGCAGTTGGCATGAAGAAAGATTTTTTTGAAACGTTGAATGGCTTCGACACGACCATTACACACGGAGCTGGGGAAGATACGGATCTTTGGATACGAGCAGCATTAGCTTCTCCATTGGCTTTTTCTACTAAAATTTCTGCTACTCATAATCTAGACGGGAGTAATCGAATTTCGAACACCAATACGTTAAAACGTACGTATATGGATCTGGAGAAATACGAAGCAGAGGCCTTAAAAAATACTTTTCTTAAACAGTATTTAGACCTAAACCGTTATTCGTTGGCCATTCAATATAAATTGGCCGGAGATACTACAGCTTTTAAAAAATACGTTTCGGGGATTGACTTAAACAATTTAAACGCCAAACAACAGAAACTTTTAAAACAGCCTGCAACTGTATTAAAACTACTAGTTAAAAGCAAAGTGTTGTTCGAAAAATTTGGTCTTCGACTAACGGCTTACAAATAATTTGAAGTCCTCATACTCCCTAATATAATCAGCTTCATCAAATTCGCCAGAAGACAATACAATACATACCGAACCCGAGGAAAAGTTTTCAAGTTCCCGCCAAGTTTTAGTATCAATTAACAACCCTTTGTTAGGTTTGTTAAGGGTTACCTTTTTTGTTTCGGTTCCGTCGTCAAGGACAACGTCAAAACTACCGCTTACCGCAATTAGAAACTCCAATTGTTCTTTATGTGCATGTCCGCCGCGACTAGAATCACTAGGAACATCATACAAATAATAGACCCGTTTAACCGAATACGGCAATACATCTTTTTCTATTACGGAAAGATTTCCCCTTCCTTCTTTATCTACTATTTTTGGGATGTCAATTATTCTACTTTTCAAAATTAAGGTTGTTTATTTTTTAATACCGTTGCCCATTTTTCAGCAATAGCATCCATGGTTAGATGCGAAATACTTTTGGGGGCATTCTCTTTACAGGTTTTATATAGTTCTTCATCAAAAGCTAACCTATTCATAGCTTCTGCTAAGGCTTCAACCGAATGATTTTCAATCAATAAACCGTTTTTCTCGTTACTGATAATTTCGTCTGGCCCACTTTCGCAATGTACAGAAAGCACTGGAGTACCTACTGAAAGCGCTTCAATTAAAACCATAGGAAAACCTTCGTACCTGCTTGTTAAGGTTAAATATAAAGCGTTTTTTACATATGGAAGTATAGTAGAGGTAAAAGGATATAAGGTTACTGTTTCGTTAAGGCTCATTTCATCTATTTTTTGTTGTACAAAATCTACATCTGGACCATCGCCTACAATCTTTAAATGGATATTACTTCCCGAAAGCTTTGAGGTCTTATAGCCTTCTAATAGTAAAGTAAAATTTTTAACTTTCTCTTCTATACGCCCCAAATACAAGATGTATTTTTCTGAAAAAGCACTGTTTACTTCCGCTTCAGTAAAAGGCTCAGAAGGGTTATAAATAGGTACCCCTTTTTGGGTATTATATGTTGTATTTATTTTTTCTGAAATAGCTTTTGAAACCCCAACCACAGTTTCCGCCTTATCAATCATTTTCTCTGCAAGCCATTGCTGTTTTGGAAAATACTGCGAAATATTAAAACTATGCACTACATATATAATACGTTGTTTTTTATACAAGTAGTGAAGGTAAAATAGCTCTTTTGCAGCTGAGCCTCTGCTGCGAGTGTCAATTATATAATCAAACTCCTCTTCCTTAAAAAATGTCTTTAGTTTTTTAAACCGTGCCAACCGTTTTGAGAGCGTATCTGGTTCGGTTTTCAAAGCTCCTAAATTAAACAGTTTCCCTTTGTAGGGATAATCCATCACATCGTTCAAGATGACAATGGAGACATTAAAACCTTTTTTATGAAGCATTCTGGAAAGTAACCCTGTGGCACGCTCTGCTCCTCCTCCTCCCAATGAAATAGCCACCAAACAGACTTTAATTTGTGTTGACGGTTGTTTACTGGTCATAAATAATTGTACTTTTGGTGGGTCGTTTCAGCAAATATAACGCATTTATGAAGATACTCCTCGTAGGCGAATACAGTCGATTGCACAACTCTTTAAAAGAAGGGTTAACTGCGCTGAGTCACGATGTTACTATTATTGGCTGTGGCGATTATTTTAAAAACTATCCGGTTGATATTAAACTGAATAGAAAATATACTTCGGGAATAGCTAAAAAATGGAAAGTATTGCTCTATAAATTGTTCAATATTGACCTAGCTGCAGAAGATATTAAAAAACAATTTTTTAGTCATTCTGAAAAATTAAAAGGCTACGATGTAGTGCAGCTTATCAATGAAAGTCCGTTTGGCGTTACTCCAAAGATTGAAAAAGAAGTGATTTCATTTTTAGCAAAACACAATAAAAAATTGTTTTTATTGTCCTGCGGAACGGATTACATTAGTGTAAAATATGCGTACGACAAAAAGTTCCGCTACTCTATTTTAAGCCCGTTGTTTGACGGTAAAGTTTCTCAAAAAGAATTCGATCCCGTTTTAAAATACATTCAGCCGGAATTTAAATCGTTGCACGAATTTGTATTTCAGCATATTTCAGGAGTGATTGCTACCGATATGGATTATCATATTCCTATGAAAGGGCATCCGTTGTATTTAGGGTTGATTCCAAACCCTGTCAATACTGAAAAGTTACAATACATTCCTTTTTCAGTTGAAGAGAAAATTGTGATATTTCACGGTATTAATCGGAGCAATTATTACAAAAAAGGAAGCGATTATTTTGATACAGCACTTTCTAAATTAAAAGAAAAGTACGCTGATAAAGTTGAAATCATTACCGTAGAAAGTGTTCCTTACGCTGAATATATTGAGCTCTACAATAAAGCTCACATTGTTTTAGATCAAGTATTAGGTTTTGATCAAGGTTACAATGCGCTGGAAGCAATGGCGAAAGGAAAAGTAGTCTTTACCGGTGCCGAAAAGGAGTTTGTTGAATACTATAACTTAGAAAAAACAGTTGCGATTAATGCGTTACCCGATGCGCGAACTATTTACAACGATTTGGAGCAACTTATTTTAAATCCATTGCAGCTCACTGAAATATCTAAAAATGCGCGGGAGTTTATTGAAAAAGAGCATCACTATATTAAAGTTGCTGAGAAGTATGTAGAAACCTGGACAGCTTAACTTTAATTTACAATTAAATAATGCTCCATCATTTTACGCTCCCCTTCCCAATCGCGTCTAATTTTTTCTTTTAACAGTTTTGCTGGAATTCCACCAATAATAACATCTTGACCAAAAGAAGTATAATCTTTATTAAGCAATGAGTTTGATGCTGTAATACAGTTTTCAGGTGTTTTTGCCCCTTTCATCACTGTTGTTCTATTCCCTATCCAATTATTCTTGTTTACAAAAATAGGTGCTGACATAGGTAGTTTTGTATTCGTTTTTAAATCAATTAACTGATGAATAGTAGTATCAATAAATTGTGTTTGATATCCTACTCGTGCATTGCTTCCTAAAATAACTTTATCTGTACACAACACCCTACAGTCTGATCCCAAACAAGCCATATAACCCATTTCAAAATAAGCGTTTTCTGCTATCTTTATACACACATCTTTACCTATCTGCACATTTCCTTTGCACACCATTTTCCCTTGTAAAAAAAGTTCAGCTGTTCCTTTGTATGTAGTAGGAAATTCAAAATGCTGTCCAAAACCTATCATTCCTTTGGTTATAGGTGCATCAATTATCATTTCTCCATCTAAATTCGAAAAACGGATTTTTCCGTAGAAAAAAACAGGAAGCTTTATTGCTGTGGAAAAAGCAAACATTTTTAAATTAAAATACCACGTAGCAAACCAGTTTATCGAAAGGGCTAGCTTCAGCTTTTTTTTAAGCTTTCTATATGTTGTCCTTAATCCGGCCATTATTTTTTTCTTCTGAAAAAGTTTTGAATCAAATCCCGTATCACTATTTTTTTGTCAATATAATAGACTGAAAAAATACTTGAAATTAGTATCATCACACTTAACGAAACATATTTTAATACATCGTCTTCTAGATACGACAGTAAAAATGACACGCCACAAAGTACGATAGAAATTCCGAAAATATAATAAAACTCTTTTTTAAATGTAAAATTATAACGGTAATAGGTTATGATCCAAACCACTATAAAATGAATAATAAAATAGATAAAATAACTAATTCCCAATCCTTCAAGTCCCCAATAGGTATAACCAATAATATTCATAAAAACTAAAATACTATTAAACCCAATAGCTGTTTTAATGAATACTTTAGAGTCGCCTTTGGCAATAATAATGTATCCTAATGAAAAAGAAACGGCTTTAAAAAGCATTCCTAAAATACCCCAACTTACAAATTGTACAGTTGGTGTAAACTCTTGACTATACAGCAATGTTATAAAAAAGGGTGCAAAAGCAACAAAAACCACAATGATTGGTACAATCAATAATACCGCAATGTATGCTTGCTCAAAAACTATGTTTCGTATTTTTTCGATGGCATTGGAAACTGCTGAAAGACGTGGAAAATAATCCGTACTCATCGCGTTAAAAACCAAGCCCACATAGGTATTTAAAATGACCATTCCTGCATTGTAAAACCCCACCACATCTACTCCTCCTTCATTACTAATATATATTTGAATAATATATGCCGCAAGTAAGGTAATTACACTGCTCACACTAAGCGTAACCCCTAGTTGAATCATATCTTTACCTTCAGAAAAGGCTTCTTTATTGGTAAGCGGAACTTTTTCAACTTTTGTCTTATTCGTATAATATAACGTAATCGCAAAACTGATAAGCGACGCAATAATAATAGCCGGCACAATGGCATCTATTCGAAAAAAGTAATACAACGGCACGGTTATAAGAAGTCCAACCGTATTTCCTACTAAGTTAGCCTTCGCCAGGTTTCCAAGCTTTTGCAAGCCTTGTAAAACAGCCAAATTACTATGCGTAAATTGTTTAAAAAGTAATGCTAATGAAAGCCAAATAAACGAAACGGTATATTCTTTACTTTCAAAAGCTATTTCGCTTAACCAAGGTGATGTTATCATCATTAAAACCGCTCCAATCACTGCTGTAAACCAAACCAAGCGTTTTAAAATGTGAATGGTCCGGGCTATCTTATTGGCCTCATAATTTTCTTTCGCATACGAAATATCTTTGACCGCACTTCTATTTAATCCAAGATTGGTAACCGCGTCCACCACATTAAGTGTCGTGTTAAATAAACTGGCAATCCCCATTCCCGTGGGGCCAATAAACAACGCAATAAACTTTGACCGTACAATAGAAATAAGAATATTGAAAACCTGCACTCCGCCAAATAGTGAAGTGGCTTTCATAACGTGCCTAAATGAATTTCTATACGGCTGCATGGTTAAGGCGTTAAATTTTCAGGATTGTTTTTTTGTTTCTTGAAATAGCGTAGCACCAAGAAAAATACTAAGAAAAAGTATAACACATACCGAATAAAATGGGCAAACACCACGCCTTCGACACCGTACTCATCGACCAATGCATACGAAAACACGTAAAACAAGACTAATGAAAACAATTCAGTAAAAATAAAATTACGTACCATTTTCTTCGCAATAAATTGGTGTAACAATACCAAAGCAGCCAATTTAATAAAATCGCCTAATAACTGCCATTTAAACAGTGGCGCCATTTCATCAAAATCGATAAAAATATATTCTATAAACTGAAATCGTAGAAAATAAATGATCAACATCCCAATGCCGAATAACGGTAATAGTGTTTTATAAATGTTAAAAAGCTCTTTTTTAAAACCCGTTTCGGTTTTTATTCCGGTAAATTTCGGAATTACATACAACGTGAAAATGGCTCCAGAAAATACCATATAGTTTTTGGAAAGCGTGGTCATACCAGTCCAAATTCCTGCATCGTCTTCACTCATTCGCTTGGCTAACATAGAACGAATATCTATCTCAACATAATTTACTAAAACAGTAGCGACAAAAGACATTAAAGAAAAGGCTAATAGACTTTTAGCGTAAGGTGCTTTGAAGGAAATTTCAGAAAACCGAACATAGCGCCGCAGTACCTTTATAAAAATAAAAAGCATGACTGCTACTTGGATAACCGGTATAAGAGCAATAGCGAGCAATGCCCCGTCTATGTTATAGTTATACAACATAACCAATGTTAGAGTGGCTCCTAACAAATAAGCAACTAATTCTATTTTTGCGAATTTTTTATAATCGGACAACCCATTTACAATGCCATTGAACACTCGTTGTATCGCAATAAATGGGGCTACCACGGCTACAATTTTTACGATGTAGGCAAAGTCAGTAGTATAAAAGAAATATTCACTAATAAACTCGGCACCGAAAAATAACATTAAAAATGAAGTGATGCTTCCCAAAACAGTAAGCACAAAGGCAGTCGAAAATAGTTTCTGAAGTTGTTCGCTATCTTCTTTGAAATCGGCTACGTATTTTACAACTCCATTAAAAACACCAAACGAGGTTATAGACGTTAACATTTGCAACAAATTGCGTAACGAACCTATTTTTGCGTATCCGGCTTTTCCAACAATATCAGTCAACTCTCGCTGTAGAAAAAAAGCGACAAACAACCGTATTACAATAACCCCAGCATTTAAAGAAGTCATCTTTAAAAGCAGGTTATCGCGTATAAATTTCGGAATTTTCAATTAGTAGTTATTGATTGCTAAAATAACCTCATCCACTTCTTCCTCACTCATCACCGGACTTATTGGAATACTCACTACTTCATTATGAATTTGCTCTGTTACTGGAAATGATAAATCATTAAACTCCGGTAATGCTTCTTGTTGATGAGGCGGAATAGGATAATGAATCAGCGTACCTATTTCACTTTCCTTTAAGTATTCCATAAAATCAGTACGATTCTTTACTCGGACTACAAACAAATGAAAAATATGGTTATCACTGTCATCCCAAGTTGGAAGCGTGATTTTTTTATTATTTATTTCAGAAATATACTTTCTTGCCAACTCGCGTCGGCGTTCATTATCAGCATCAAGTTTGGGTAGTTTTATATTTAAAAAGGTTGCTTGTACTTCATCCAATCGTGAATTAAAACCGGTCAATTCATTTACATATTTTGAAGAAGCACCGTAGTTGCGAAGTTTTCGCAATACGGAAGCCAATTCATCATCGTTTGTTGTAACCGCTCCACCATCGCCCAAAGCACCTAGATTTTTGGTGGGGTAAAAACTAAAACCAGCAGCATCACCCAAGTTTCCAGCTAATTTGCCATTTGCATCTTTTGCTCCGTGCGCTTGTGCGCCATCTTCAATCACTAATAGATTATTTTCTTTTGCCACTTTTGAAATATTGGTCATCGGTGCCAACTGTCCATATAAATGAACGGGCATAATGGCTTTTGTTTTTTCAGAAATTGCTTCTTGTATTGCTTCAATATTAAAATTAAAAGTTTCCATGTCAGCTTCTACCAAAACTGGCGTCATTCCCGCTTGTTTAATGGCTAAAATAGTAGCGATGTAGGTGTTTGAAGCTACCAAAACTTCATCGCCTTCTTGTAGCTTTCCTAATACCTTATAGCCTTCTAAAATCAATCGCAAGGCTTCTAGCCCATTTGCAACCCCGATACAATGTTTTGTTCCGCAGTATTCAGCAAAGCTGGTCTCAAAAGCTTTTACGTTGTTTCCCAGAATATAATAACCAGAATCTAAAAATGCCTTAAACCGCAACTGAAATTCAGCTTCAAAACGGGCATTGATTTTATGTAAATCTAAAAATGGAATCATATCAATGATAGGTCTAAAGTTTTATACGCAGCAGTCTCTACAACGTAATTATCTGCCGTAGACGTACGTGCGCCACAGCTTTCTTTCCAAAAAATAAGCCCTTGGTTTAAATGTTTACCGTTTTCTTCGCTTGAAATATTAAAGTCGAAATACCGCTTATCAGTTTGAAGCTGATTAATAATAAAGTCGTACGCTAAATCTAAACTTCCGTAAGTGTTTTTATCTACATTCCCTGAAACATATTGTGGATGAATAGTTGTCTTCGTCAAGAAAACCGTTGTTCCAGCGACAATTTTCTCATCTTTATAGACATTTACTTGTTTGATATTCTTCGGAAAACGGGAAGCCAATAATTTAATTTCTTCGAGTGTATGAACAGGTTTTACTCCGTGTTTTCTCTGTAGATTCGGGATTAAAATTTCATTCCAAAATCCTTCGTAATTATCATCAACTTGTACGGTTAATCCATTCCTGACTGCTTTATTAATACCTTCTCTTCTGTTTTTCTGAAATCGTAATTTATTTGCATAATCGATTACCATCAACACATCCCGTTTCACCAAGGTTGCATTCGCTTTAAAAAGAAAATACGATAACTCATCCGCCGGAAGGATGTTATAAAACGTTGGGATTACCCGAATATCAAGCGTTTTAATTCCTTCAGTATATAAAAATTCGAGCGCAGCTTTAAAAGCTTCAAAAGCAGCCAATAGTTTCCCTTTTTTCTGTAACACAAAACTTCCATACGTCAATCCCTGGTGTGAAATAACCGTGTCTCCTTTTTTATTTGCTGGTAAAACCGCGTAGAGCTTTTCATCTTTATACACCATCAATGAAAAATCTTCAAACCGATCACTGTGATAATCCATAAAGTTTCGGTTGAATAAAAAAGTGGCGTTTTTTGCCGAAGCGATAAAATCGTTCCATTCCGCTTTATGCAAAGCAGTATATTTTTGTACCTGGAATTCAGGTTTGTTTTTATTTTTCGGTGTATTCAAGAAACTAATATTGGTTACGCCATGTAAAACTAAAATTATTTTTACTTTTAGCAACGGTTTTACAAGTATATACTATATGGCGTTGTTTACTTTTTTTGATAAGCACTTTAAACTTTGTGTGAGCGCCCTATTTTGTGTGGTTGCTATTCTTGTATTAACTACTCCCATTGCATTACAACCCGACTCCTTAGGTTATATTGATATTTGGTTTAACCGAACGCCAATGTATCCTCTTTTTGTAAATGCTGTAGAAGCTATTTTTGGTGATTATTACAAACCTGCTTTAAAGGTTCTACAATTACTTTTAGGTCTGGTATCGGTTTGGTTTTTTATCAATCAGCTACGAAAACACATCTCTTTACAAGCTTTTTGGTATTTGCTGTTAACCTTAATTATTTTAGTTCCTTACATATACAATCATAAAATAGCAAACAACATTCTTACAGAAGCGATTGCTTATCCGTTATATTTATTGACCACAATTCATTTTTTACTGTTCTTTTTTAAGGAACGTACAAAACACTTAACCTATGCGCTCATCTTCTTGTTCATCCTTCTATTAACGCGAAAACAGTTTTTGTATTTCGTGCCTATTGGTTTGGTGATTCTATTTTGGATAAGTTACAAATCAAAAACGTTTAAAAACCACATTCCACATTTTTTTGTTTTGGTATTGCTGCCGTTTTTGGTTTCACTAACGGATAGCACCTACCATAAAATCGTGCACGGTCATTTTACCAATACCCCTTGGACCGGAATCCATCTATTAGCACCTGCAATGTACGTTGCGGATAAAGAGGATATTGCCATTTACACTTCGGAAGAAGAAAAGGCGTATTTCAATGCTATTTATGCTGAAATTGAAGAAAACAAGTATAATGAAGCTGCTGCTATTTCTGAAGGTCAAGATGTTATTTCACATTATATAGCCAATTTTGCGAAAATCGCCAATAGTACTATATATCCTATCGGTAAAGAGCGGTACGAGAAAGAACTTTCGGAAAATGACGCCTTAATTAAAATTGATGAAACAACATCAGCTATGGCTCTTCCATTGATAAAGGATAATTTCAAAAAGTGGATTTCGCTCTATATTAAAAATTTCAGTTACGGATTTGAAAACTCAAAATACGTGTTGCTATTTGTTATTTTATTTCTCTTCGGAATCAGTAAAATAAACGGCTCAAATGCCAATCGATTTAAAGCTATTGCGTTTCTAACTTGTATTACATTAAGCAACATGGCTTTGGTAGCCGTTGGAATGCACACCTTAAAACGGTTTACATTTTATAATGATTGGGTGCTGTTTTTTGTGATTTTTATTCTCTTGAACAGTATAAGCACTCATTATATCACCCAAAGAAAAGCACACAAATAAAAAAACCACCATCAAAATGACAGTGGTTCTTTCTATAAAATTTCAGAAATAAATTACATTATCTTATTTCTTTTTCTATCTACTTCTTTTAAGTAAACTTTTCTCAAACGGAGGTGGTTTGGTGTAACCTCAACGTATTCATCCTTCTGAATATATTCCAACGCTTCTTCTAATGAGAATTTAATAGCCGGTACAATTTTGGCTTTATCATCAGCTCCTGAAGAACGTACGTTACTTAGTTTCTTAGTTTTTGTTATGTTAACAGTCATATCATCTTGACGGCTGTTTTCTCCAATAACTTGACCTTCGTAAATATCTTCTCCCGGATCCACGAAAAAGCGACCACGATCTTGTAGTTTATCGATAGAATAAGGTATTGCTTTCCCTTTTTCCATAGAAACCAAACTACCATTTTGACGTTCAGGAATACCTCCTTTTAAAGGTTGGTACTCTAAAAAACGGTGCGTCATAATAGCTTCACCTGCAGTAGCAGTCAACAGTTGGTTACGCAGACCAATAATTCCTCTTGAAGGAATATTGAATTTACAAACCATACGCTCACCTTTGGCTTCCATGCTTAACATTTCACCTTTACGTAAGCTTACCATTTCAATGGCTTTACCACTTACCGCTTCAGGAAGGTCTATTGTCAATTCTTCAACCGGCTCACATTTTTTACCATCAATTTCCTTAATGATAACTTGTGGTTGTCCAATTTGAAGTTCGTATCCTTCACGGCGCATTGTTTCAATTAAAACTGAAAGGTGCAATACACCACGACCAAATACCATAAATTTATCAGCACTATCAGTTGGCTGCACGCGCAAAGCTAAGTTCTTTTCTAACTCACGCTCCAAACGTTCTTTAATGTGACGGGAAGTAACAAATTTCCCATCTTTTCCGAAGAAAGGAGAATCGTTAATGGTGAACAACATACTCATGGTTGGTTCATCAATCGCGATCGTTTTTAATGCTTCGGGATTTTCAAAATCGGCAATGGTATCACCAATTTCAAATCCTTCCAATCCAACCAATGCACAAATATCACCCGCTTGAACTTCTTGAACTTTTATACGGCCTAATCCTTCAAACGTATGTAATTCTTTTATTCTACTTTTTACTTTAGAGCCATCACGTTTTACAAGCGTTACTTGCATATTTTCTTTCAACGTACCACGCTGTAGCCGTCCAATTGCAATTCTACCGGTAAAAGAAGAGTAATCTAAAGATGTAATTAACAACTGTGTAGTGCCTTCTTCAATTTTTGGAGAAGGAATGTGCTCTAAAACCATATCTAAAACTGGCTCAATCGAGTCGGTTGGGTTTTTCCAATCATCGCTCATCCAGTTATTTTTTGCTGAACCGTATACAGTTGGGAAATCCAATTGCCACTCTTCGGCACCTAATTCGAACATTAAATCGAAAACAGCTTCGTGCACCTCATCTGGCGTACAGTTATCTTTATCTACTTTATTTACAACCACACAAGGTTTTAAGCCCAATGAAATTGCTTTTTGAAGTACAAATCGAGTTTGCGGCATGGGGCCTTCAAAAGCATCCACCAACAACAAAACACCATCTGCCATATTCAATACCCGCTCTACTTCACCTCCAAAATCGGCGTGACCAGGAGTATCAATAATATTAATCTTTGTGTCTTTATACGTAACCGAAACGTTTTTAGAGGTAATGGTAATACCACGCTCACGCTCTAGGTCATTATTATCAAGAATTAGCTCCCCGGTCTGTTCGTTTTCACGAAACAAACTACAGTGGTGCATAATTTTGTCTACCAAGGTAGTTTTACCGTGGTCAACGTGCGCAATAATGGCGATGTTTTTAATGTTCATAATGTTACCAATTTTTAGGCGTGCAAAAGTACTGTTTATTAATGAAATATCAACTAATTATATAGTATGATTTTCATTCTATCTCTTAAAGTATCGAATATTTTGATTAAATTTAAAGAACTAACCAATTTTTCAGAAAAAATGATTTCAAAAAAGGCTCTTTTTTACAGTATATCTATTATTCTAGGAATCACAACTGCACAAGCTCAATTTGAACCGCAACAAGTAATATCAACCGAAGTTGAATCTCCTTACATTTCTATTCCTTTTGATATTGATAACGATGGAACATTGGATGTGGTGACTGCCTCCAACCAAGATTTTAAACTTAGATGGTTTAAAAACAATGACGGAGCAGGTAATTTTGAAACTGAAGCTATACTTAATGAAAATCCAGTGTTTTATCTATCTATCGATTTTGTAGATTTAGATAACGATGGAGACAAAGACATTTTATTTTTAGAAAATAACCCCCGAAATATAGTTTGGCTTGAAAACTTAGATGGTTTAGGAAATTTTAGTTCAGAACAAATTATTATTGCCGAGCAACAAGATTTTATTACTAGTGTTTCAGTAATAGACATAGATAACGATGGGGATTTAGACTTGATGACTTCAACAACAGACACCTTTACAGATAAAATTAGTTGGTATGAAAACACAAACGGTTTGGGAAATTTTGGACCAGAAATTCTATTGATGGAGAATGTTATGGAAATCTACCCTCCCGTATTAAAAGACATCGATAATGACGGCACTATAGATATTTTAACGGCACACGAAAATGAAGGGCCTGCAAAATTAGTGTGGTATAAAGGTGAAACAGATGGAACCTTTGGTCCAGAACAAGAGATTTATCAGTTTGATTTTCTTGTATCTGATTTAACAAGCATTACTTATATCCAGTATGTAGATGTTAATACCAACGGTAAAAAAGATATTGTTATTACAAGTCATAATGATGATACGGGAACATTTGTCTATTGGCTGGACAACCTGAAAGACCAAGGTAGTTTCGGTTCACTACAATCTCTTCCAAATATATCCAACAACCAATACCGGTTTTTCGATCTAGATAATGACGAAGACATTGATATATTACTTTGGAATAGATATACCAATAATTTTTCTTGGTTGGAAAACAGTGATGGCGAAGGAAACTTTACCACTGAAAGAACAATAACAACAAATATTGATTTCCCTGCCGATGCAACTGCAGGCGATATTGACGGGGACGGACAACTTGATGTAATTTCTGCCTCCATTAGTGACAATAAAGTAGCTTGGTATAAAAATACAGGCTTGGGCATTGAAGAAAACTATCCATTATCATTTTTTTTACACCCAAACCCTACAACTGGCAAAGTTAAAATAACATCAAACCAAACAGTCGAAACCATAGTAGTTTTCAACTTATTGGGACAAAAAATTAAAACGGCTCGGCAATCAAATAGTATAGATTTATCAAGTTTTGAGTCGGGCATTTATTTTTTACAGTTAAAAACTGAAACAGGAAAATCTCAAACACATAAAATTATTAAGAAGTAAAACTTCCTATCTTTCCTTACTATAAAATTAGGTTTTCTGAAATTTGATACACTTTTAGCTATCTTTGCATAACAAATGAAAGCTATGAATCTCAACGAAACCCCAAGACTAAAACATACCAACTCCAACAACTTCTTCCTTCTAGCAGGACCTTGTGCTATAGAAGGTGAAGATATGGCAATGCGAATTGCTGAGAAGGTAGTTTCAATAACCAATAAGCTTGAAATTCCCTACATTTTTAAAGGCAGTTTTAAAAAAGCAAACCGAAGCAGAATTGATAGTTTTACGGGGATTGGCGATGAAAAGGCATTGAAAATTCTTCAGAAAGTATCAGAGACATTCGATGTTCCTACTGTTACGGATATCCATGAAAGTAGTGATGCAGCTATGGCTGCAGAATTTGTTGATGTTTTACAAATACCAGCTTTTTTGGTTCGTCAAACCGACTTAGTAGTAGCCGCGGCAAAAACCGGAAAAGTAGTCAACTTAAAAAAAGGGCAGTTTATGAGTCCGGAGAGCAT
>DEXR01000043.1:0-202 GCA_002364245.1 Flavobacteriaceae bacterium UBA3179 | reverse complement strand
AGTTTATGAGTCCGGAGAGCATGCAACATGCCGCTAAAAAAGTTACCGATAGCGGAAATAACAAAGTGATGATTACGGACCGTGGCACCATGTTTGGCTATCAAGATATGGTGGTGGATTTTAGAGGTATTCCCACTATGAAACAATATGCTTCTACTGTTTTAGATGTTACGCATAGTTTACAGCAACCCAATCAAAGTGT
>DEXR01000018.1 GCA_002364245.1 Flavobacteriaceae bacterium UBA3179 | reverse complement strand
ATTTTAATGGCGTCCATTACGTAGCCTAATGTATCTTCAATGTCGGGAACAATAACACTATCTAGGTCTTTTTCGCTACGAATCGGGTTTGGAAGCCACGGTCCAACGCCCGGTTTCATTTCCACTTCAATATTCATCGCTTGCGGAATCACCAAAATATCACAAAATAAAATCGCGGCGTCCATTCCATATCTACGAATGGGTTGTACGGTAATTTCACTAGCAAGCTCAGGGGTTTGACAGCGTGTGAAAAAGTCGTATTTGGCTTTAATTTCCATAAATTCAGGAAGGTAACGCCCTGCTTGTCGCATCATCCAAACGGGTGGCCGCTCAACCGTTTCCCCTTTTAAAGCCCGTAGAAATAAATCGTTTTTAATCATAGTTTTTTAATGTTTTAACCGCTTTAGCAATTACACTTTCAACCGAAGTTGAATTAGCAATCACTACATTTTCGGTATATTTTTTTGCCTCTGCCGCCGTAGTTGTACCAATGCAGAAAGCAATTGAGTTTTTTAGTTTATTTTCTGAAACAAAACTTTGCACCGCACTTGGACTGAAAAACAAAACACCATCGAATTGACGTTGAAAATGTTTCGGATTTAATACTGTTTCATAAGTTTCAATTTCTGAAAACGTGATGTTTTCTTCTTTTAAAGCCTTTGGAATGGTATCGAGTCGTTTATTTCCGCAGAAAAAGTAAAATGTGTCATTTTTGTGGTTTTTAGTCAAGTAATTAGCCAATTCTGAACCATATAGAGTGGTTTTCACTACTTTTTGACCATTTTCCTCTAAAAGTGCCTTTGTTATTTCACCTACACAAAAACAGTTTTTAATTTCAGGAGTTTTCTTTTTATCTGAAAAAAGCGCTTTTACAGCATTTTTACTCGTAAAAATGGCATTTTCAACCTGTTTCGGAGTATTAAATGGTATAAACTCAATAGAAATGGCATTGTATTCTACAAAAGTTAAACCTGAGTTTAGAAGCAGCTCTTTTTGAGCAAGGGTAAACTTTTTTGTAGCGAGAATGGATTTCATAAAGCGCCTATTTTTCTATTTCAGACTTTATTACTTCCATTAATTCTTTCCCACCATTAGCTAAAATTTCTTCAGCGCAATTAATTCCTAAAGATTTGTAATCACTTTTTGAACATTGCTTGGCGACTTCTAACTTTGTTTGCCCATCTAAAGAAAATAATGCCCCTTTAAACTGAATGGTATCATCAATACAAGTAGCCAATGCACCAATAGGAGCAGTACAACCGCCTTCTAATTTCTGAAGAAAAGAACGTTCAATGTATGTGCAAATATCGGCTTCGGTGTTATTTAACTTTGAAGTGGCTTCTTTGCTAAATTCGTCTTTTTCTAGGGCTACAATCACCATAGCACCTTGCGCGGGAGCAGGTATCATCCAATCTAAAGATTCAAAGTTATTGGGCAATACGTTTATACGTTCCAAGCCAGCTTTTGCAAAAATGGCACCTTGCCAATTGTTGTCTTGAAGTTTTTGTAATCGAGTGTTTACATTTCCGCGTAAATCAACCACGGTATGGTTTGGATAACGGTTAAGCCATTGTGCTTTTCGGCGAAGACTACCGGTTGCTATTGTACAAGGGTGCTCGGGATTAAAGCTGCCTTTTGTTGCTAAAATATCAGTAGCTGTTGCTCTTGGTAACACAGCAGTTTGCACAATTCCTTTAGGTAAATGTGTGGGGACGTCTTTCATGCTATGTACGGCAATATCAACCGTTCCGTTGAGCATGGCAACGTCTAGGGTTTTTGTAAAAATACCCGTGATTCCCATTTCATATAGTGGTTGGTCTAATATTAAGTCTCCTGTTGATTTTACAGGGACCAATTCAGTTTTATAACCTAATTTTTCAAGTTGATTTTGGACGGTCTTGGCTTGCCATAGTGCCAATTCACTATCGCGAGTACCAATACGGATTGTTTTATTCACGTTCACTTTCTTCTAACTGAAACATGGTTTCAAGCATTTGCAAATGATGTTCGGTAGATCCATTTGCTTGTTTCAGGTGGTTTACAACTTGGGTCGTTATTTTTTGAATGATTCGGTCACTGATAATTTCAGCTTGTTCCTCATTAAAGCCTTCCAGTTTTTTGCGGTGGTAATCAATTTCACCAGCCTTGATTTCAGTAAGTTTCGATTTTAACGCCTTAACGGTTGGTATAAAATGACGGTTACGTACCCAAGTGATAAATTCAGATTCTATCTCTTGGATTATTTCTTTTGCAACCGGTATCTGCTCAGCACGGTGTTGCAACGTTTGGTTGGTAACGGAAGATAATTCATCCAAGTGCACCAACGTAACCAATTCATTTTCTTTTACATCTTCTGAAACATTTCGCGGAATGGAAAGATCTAAAATTAACAGTGGTTTTTTTATAAATAATAACTCTTTTGAAATAGTAGGCTGTTGCGCCCCTGTAGCGACGACCAAGACATCGGTCTGAGCCAATTCACTTTGTATATCGGCGTAATCTTTGACGATAAGATTGAACTTACCTGCAATTTTTTCGGCGCGTTCTTTGGTTCGGTTAATGAGCGTAATATGCTCGTTTTTGGTGTGCTTAATTAAATTTTCGCAAGTGTTTCTACCTATTTTTCCGGTTCCGAAGAGTAAAATGTTTTTTTCTGAAACATATGGAACGTGTGCCATTATATATTGAACGGCAGCAAAACTCACCGACGTAGCACCCGTTGATATTTCGGTTTCATTTTTAATACGTTTACTTGCTTGAATCACGGCATTGATTAACCGTTCCATATACGCATTAAGCAATCCGTGTTTTTTTGAACGGCGAAACCCGGTGCGTAATTGGCTTATAATCTCAAAATCACCTAAAATCTGACTATCCAATCCTGTGCCTACATTAAATAAGTGCGAAACAGCCTCACTATTTTTATGGATGTAAGCTACTTTTTCAAACTCTTCAACAGTACCATGTGTATGTTCGCACAATAATTTAATAAGCTGAAAAGGATGTTGCGCAAAGCCATACAATTCGGTCCGGTTACACGTTGAAATAACCGTTAAAGACGGAACACCATCTTGTTTTGCTTGCTTTAGAATGTTGGTCTGTGCTGTGTCATTAATACTGAAATGACCACGGATTTCAGCATCGGCCTTTTTATAATTAAGACCAATAGCATAAAAATTCCCTTCAGAAGTTGATAAAGGTGTATTATTAATTCTTTTCATACCTAACGGCGCAAATGTAAGGGCAATAATAGTCAAAAAATAACGCTTGCGGTATCAATTATATCGAACGGTGTTAATTTCTATTAAAATATGACATTTGTCATATAAATGCCCTAATTTCGCATCGTTCGAGCAGTAATTATATTGTGCTGTTTAGAATAATTCTAAATAAAGAGTTAAAAACGTATTATGATTTCTGAAAAAAATGTCGCTGAAGGATTTTATGATGAAACCCTTATTTCTGAAGGATTTTTTATTTTAAAATTTAATAATGAAACTGATGAGAGCCAGACTTTTAAACGAGAAATTGGATCTAATTATATTCAGTTTCATTTTTGCATAAAGGGATCGGCAAGCTTTCTTTTTAATGAAGGAAATTACAAATTGCCACTTAGCGAAGAAAACTCATTATTGTTATATAATCCACAGCGCGATTTGCCTTTACATATAAATGTTCCGCCGCATTCTTGGTTGCTTTCGGTCCTGCTTCCCATTGAAAAGTTTCATGCGTTGTTTTCAACCGAAGCCAATTACATAACTTTTTTAAGTGATGAAAATAAGGACAGAAAGTACTACAAAGATGCAAGTATATCGCCATCGATGGCAATTGTACTTAATCAATTAATGAATTACAACTTGCACCCTTCGGTAAAACCCCTATATTTTAAGGGGAAAGCTTATGAGCTGTTAAGCCTTTATTTTAATAGGCCGGCTGATTTGGATGTTGAGCAATGTCCTTTTTTAGCCGATGAAGATAACGTGACCAAAATAAAAAGAGCTAAACAGATTGTTATTTCAAAAATGACAGAACCCCCTACGCTGCAAGAGCTCGCTGATGAGATTAATTTGCCTATCAATAAGCTGAAAGAAGGGTTTAAGCAAATTTATGGAGATTCGGTTTTTAGTTTTTTATTTGATTATAAAATGGAAGTGGCGCGGCAGTTATTGGCTAGCGGTTCTCACAATGTTAACGAGGTTGGTTTAAGAGTTGGGTACAGTACTGCCAGTCATTTTATTGCAGCTTTTAAGAAAAAATACGGTACCACACCTAAAAAATATTTAATGAGTCTTTCAGCATAAGGAACACCAATAACTTCATAGTTATTATATGTTTTAGGGGTTTGAA
Source organism: Flavobacteriaceae bacterium UBA3179 (assembly GCA_002364245.1). Classification (GTDB taxonomy): domain Bacteria; phylum Bacteroidota; class Bacteroidia; order Flavobacteriales; family Flavobacteriaceae; genus Marixanthomonas. Next base: position 2,561 of record DEXR01000018.1, on the reverse strand, counting down.
AAATCATTTTAATACGAGTAATTTTACAAAAGAAAAATTTGATATGAAAAAAGGAGTTCTCCTTGTTAATCTTGGGTCACCAGATAGCACTAACCCTAAGGATGTTAAAAAATATCTTGACGAGTTTTTAATGGATCCACGAGTGATTGATGTGCCAAAATGGGCGCGTATTTTATTGGTTCGGGGTATTATATTAAACACCCGACCCAAAAAAAGTGCTGAAGCGTATCAAAAAATTTGGTGGGATGAAGGGTCGCCTTTAATTGTTCTTTCAGAACGCCTTCAGAAAAAAGTTCAGGAGAAAACTACGATTCCCGTTGTTTTGTCTATGCGCTATGGGAGTATGACTTTGAAAAAAGGGTTACAAGAACTCGTTGATCAAAATGTGGATGAGGTTTTGGTAATTCCTTTGTATCCGCAATTTGCCATGGCAACTACCGAAACGATAAATGTGAAAGTAGAAGAACTTAGAGAAGAATTTTTTTCGCAGTTAAAAATTTCATCATTACCAGCATTTTACAACAGGCCAGAGTATATTGAAGTGCTTTCTAAAAGCATTCAAGAGCATATAAAAGAGTTAGATTACGAGCATTTGCTGTTCAGTTATCACGGTGTTCCGGAACGACACATAAGAAAGAGCGACATAACAAATAGCCACTGTAAAATTGATGGCTCTTGCTGTATAACACCTTCAAAAGCGCATCAATATTGCTATCGTCATCAATGTTATGAAACTACACGATTGGTTGCTGAAAAACTGGGTTTAAAAGAGAATAGCTATTCCGTTTCCTTTCAATCCCGTTTAGGTTTTGATCCATGGTTGCAGCCCTATACAGATAGAACGATAGAACGTATGGGCAAAGCTGGGATTAAAAAATTAGCAATTGTAACACCGGCTTTTGTAAGCGATTGTCTTGAAACTTTAGAAGAAATCGCTATGGAGGGAGAAGAAATTTTCCACGAAACCGGAGGAAAAGAATTTACGACCATTCCCTGTTTGAATGATCGAGATGATTTTGCTGAATTATTAGCCGGCTGGATCGACGAATGGCGCATTGTCGATGTGGACAAGGCAATAGCATAAATTTAACTTACACACTTAATGGCATTACAAAACCGTTCGGCCAGCTTAGGCACAGAGCCGATTAGTAAACTATTGGTAAAGCAGTCTGTTCCTGCTTCAATAGGTATATTGGTAATGTCGTTAAACATTCTTGTCGATACTATTTTTGTAGGAAACTGGATTGGTTCTACCGCTATTGCAGCGATAAATGTAGTGCTTCCGGTTTCGTTTTTTATCGCCGCGCTGGGAATGGCCATAGGCATTGGTGGTTCTTCCATAATATCAAGAGCGCTGGGTGCCGATGATCGTAAAAAGGCACTTAAAACTTTTGGAAACCAGATAAGTCTTACGCTAATTCTTACTATTGGGTTAGTAATTATAGGTCTTCTTTTTGTGGATTCGCTTATTCCTGCTTTTGGCGGAAAAGGCGATATTTTTGAACCGGCAAAAGTTTACTATACCATTGTACTTTATGGAGTGCCTTTCCTGGCGCTTTGTATGATGGGCAATACGGTAATTCGGGCCGAAGGGAAACCAAAATTCGCCATGATTGCCATGATAATTCCCTCTGTGGCAAACTTAGTTCTAGATTATATTTTTATAAATCAAATGGAGCTAGGTATGTGGGGTGCGGCCTGGGCTACCACGGCTTCTTATCTTTTTTGTTTTGGCTATGTTTTTTGGTTTTTCCTTTCCAAAAATTCTGAACTTAAAATTAGTTTACCAGATTTTGGTCTTAATAAACGCATTCTTAGAGAAATTGGTTCCCTTGGCTTTGTTACCTTATCCCGGCAGGCGGTAGTAAGTGTAATCTACCTGCTTATGAATAATATTTTGTTCGACCTGGGCGGGGAAGATGCTGTGGCGATTTATGCAATTATAGCCCGAATGCTCATGTTTGCGCTCTTTCCGGTATTGGGGGTTACGCAGGGATTTTTGCCAATTGCCGGATTTAATTATGGTGCTGAAAAATATCAAAGGGTTCGCAAAAGTATAAATACTGCTATCTTATATGCTTGTGGTTTGGGTTTGCTGGTATTTGGGGGGATAATGTTTTTTTCTGAAGAAATTGTTCGCATTTTCACTAAAAATCCAACGATAATTGCTGAAACTCCCGCTGCGATGCGTTGGGTTTTTGCAGCGACTCCTATTGTTGCAATTCAGCTTATTGGTGCTGCTTATTTTCAAGCCGTGGGTAAAGCCGTACCGGCATTGTTGCTTACTTTGTCCAGGCAGGGTTTCTTTTTTATTCCGTTAATTTTAATTTTACCTAATTATTTTGGTGAAATAGGGGTGTGGATCTCCTTTCCTATTGCAGATTTACTTTCAACAGTGGTTACTGCCTATTTTTTAAACCGGGAAATGAGATTAAAATTAAAGCCTAAAACCTCCTGATATTTCTGCTGAAGAAAAATTCATAAATCCCTATCTTTGTTAGAAAGCCTGAAATAATGGATAAAGAAGCTCTAAAAATAGAATTGATTCAGAAGATTATTGC
>DEXR01000011.1 GCA_002364245.1 Flavobacteriaceae bacterium UBA3179 | reverse complement strand
GTTACCAATGATATGGCCCCACCTTCTTTGTTCCAATAGGTGAGTTCTCCGGCTGTAATTCGCTGCGGATTATCAAACTTGGTAAATTGGCATGTAATGGTTACAATACACGTGTATCTATTTTTATTTTTTAAGTTACTGCCTAAATCTTTCGTGTAGATAAATTCATGTGCCAGCCCATCTTCCCCACCATGACCAAAGTAGTTTACAATTAAAGCTCCTACTTCAATATTGTTTTTAATGTCTTCGTTTACCTGCGGGTACCGCTCCCCTCCCGAAGAGGTCTGTTGTTGATAGGCATCTATATGAATTTTCTTTACATTAATAAAGGGTTTTTCTTCTGAAATTTCATCACCTAAAGCATCTAATTCAATTTCAAGGTTTTGTTCACCAGGTTTATCCACATCGTCCGAAATTAACATAAAGTTATTACGCCAATTTCCATAGGATTCTTTTGAAGAATACGCTATAATTTTATCTACTAATGAATTTGCCAAACCAACATTATCGGCTAAAATCCTGCCTACTGCAACATCAAGCAAGTCAGTATCACTTAGTATTTCACCTAAAGCATTTAACGTATTCCCTCCTATGGTCCCTTCATCTGGATCCATATTTCCGAAGAAATCATCACTCATAAAAGAACTGGACTCGCTAGTGCTTGACAGTGTATGAAAAGTGGGCACAATATTATTATTACCAGATAACCTGTTTTTATAATCTACCGAGGCATCACCAAAAAGACAAAGGTATTTTATACGGTTATCTGAAGACGATGCGTTGTTATAAATATACCTGACAAAATTCCTGATTGCACCAATATCCTGTTTTCCGGAACTAAATTCTTGATAAATTTTATCGGTGGTAACAACTTTTACATTAAGCCCGTTATTATTTTTATGATAATTGGCAAGACGCAAAGCAGGTTGCAACAAAAAAGGTGCTGTTACAATAAGATAGTCAACGTCTTGAAAGTCTCCTGATTCTCCTTTAAACACAGACCCTTTCAGGTTTTGGTTAACCACCCTTGGATTGTTTATTTTAACCGGGGAACGAAAATCTCCCGTATGCACCGCGATGTATTTTCGTGCAGAACCCAATACCGCTTTAAAAACAAGTGTTGATGCATTGTTTTCGTTTTGTTTAGCCGAAATAAAATCTGGATCGGTAACATCCCATATTTCACTTATTTGCGTTGTATTGCTCACTTGATACTCTCCTATTCCACTTAAGTTAGAAGCTGCTTTGTATTGAAAAGCCAATTGTTTATCTGTAACAGCCAGTTGGCGAGTGGCTTCAACGCTTACATAATCTAAATACCCCACACTAGAAGGGTTACCTCCATTGTTATAAGCAAGGTCTACGGTAACCGTTTCCCCACCTGTTGGCACTTCTCCATTTATACCCGATATCTCATCAATAGACAATACAGTGCCTTCATTAGTCAATGCACGGAAAGTTAAAGGGTTCAGACTTGCTCCGTTAACCGAAACTGCCATTGAAGTATTCGTTTCTGAAACAGCTGCCGCTTTTACAACCACTTGCATGATTGAAGATGAAACTATATTAGGAAAGGTAAACTCATAGGTTTGTTCGCTTTCAATATCAAATCGGTTTCCAAACCAACGCCTCCCAACTTTTCCAGGTGAATATTCATCCACTTCATGAAATTGATAATCTTGGAATGTATTAATGGTTGTCGTAGGTGCCCCAGAGGGCTCTACCATTTCTTGCACCCGTTTTCCGGGACCCCCATCAGCAGTGATATAATAATAAGAATCGTCACTATATGGGTTTAAATTTGTTTGGTTTTCGGGATCATACCCCTTAGTACTTGTTCCGTAAAAAATAATATAATCGCCACTATCAAAAGAGCCGTCTTCTCCTCCAATTACTTTTATAGAAGTTTCTGGAAGGTCAAATTCAGTATTCAATGCATTATACAAAGGCAACGGTTTACCACCATAACTATATATTTTCAGGTTTTGCGGGTTAATATTATTGGTATCCATCCCTAAATCATCTAAAAAAGATTTTTCAATGCGATGAATGCCGGTTTCTTCAACTTTAAACTTAAACCAATCACCGGTTGCCAAAACCGAATTTGTAATGGGCATTCTACTGCCGCTCGGCCTATTTTGTTGACCTCCTTTTTTATATGAAATAGAGAATGACTGCACCTTTCGTAATATTCCATTAACTCGCACAACTGGCGATATGGAAACCGAAGTATAAATTATATCACGGGACTTGCTGCTGCTTATTGAAAAGTTGAGTTTATCCGGAACAAGCTCTTTATTAATCTTTTCAAGTTCCTGAGAGGACAATGAACCATAGGAAACATTGGATATCTCAAGAGAGCTTTCATCGGCAAAACCAGTGTCTTCCCATTGGCTTGAATAGCTTAAGTTGTTCTCATCTATAGCAAGATGAGGATCAGCAAACACTTGTTCTCTTTGGGCACTTGTTGTTTTTATACCCGATACAGCTGATGCTTTTTTGGAAGCACCGCTCCATTGTATGGTAATGTTTTTAGTTTGTGCCAATAATAAAAAAGGCAGTAAAGCAAATGAAATAAGAAGTATTGTTTTTTTCATCATAATCAATAACGCATCAAATATACACTTAGTATTGTTTCTTTTTTAAAGTTTTCAGTATTTTGCAGTTTACGTAATAATAATTGAAAAACTACGTTTGTACTCAAGTTAGTAGGCAGGAATCCAAAAAACTAACGAATCAATATTAATAAAATATTATTGGTATTATCCCGTTAATTATTATATTGCAAACCCAATTTTATTCATAAATCTAACTATGAACATAAACAAAACCTTAGCATTACGTCTATTTATAGCATTGGTTACAACTGGTTTACTTATAAGTTGTAACAACTCTAGGGACTATAAAGACAGTTCCCGTGCAACTGGTTGGAAGATGAACGCCAAAGAAGGTGGTTTTAAATACAACCCTAAAGCCAAAGAACAAGAAACAGGCCCTGGCCTTATTTTTATTGAAGGGGGTACCTTTACCATGGGTAGGGTACAAGACGACCCTATGCACGACTGGAACAACACACCAAACCAACAACACGTTCAGTCCTTTTATATGGATGAAACCGAAGTAACCAACCTAATGTACCTTGAGTATTTAGATTGGTTAAAAAGTGTTTTTCCTCCTTCTGAAGAAAATTACCGTCACATCTATGAAGGTGCCCTACCAGACACTTTAGTTTGGAGAAACCGATTAGGGTACAATGAGGTTATGACCAACAACTACCTACGCCACCCTGCGTATGCAAATTATCCAGTAGTAGGTGTAAGTTGGGTTCAAGCTGTGGAATTTAGCAAATGGAGAACAGATCGTGTTAACGAATTAATATTAGAAGAAGAAGGTTATACAGCACGGGGAGCGCGTTACGATGTTGAGCCCGGTGAAACCTTTAGTACACAAACATATCTTAACGCTCCAACGCAAACCTATGGAGGGAAGGACTCTATTACAAGAGGAGGTAGAGCTTCTGAGCGGATTGTAGAACGAAGCGAAGACAGTACCAACTTATACGTACAACGTAAAGACGGACTCTTGTTGCCAGGCTACCGCCTGCCTACCGAAGCAGAGTGGGAATACGCAGCTGTTGCATTAGTGGGGCTACGTAATTACAATGTTTATAGAGGAAGAAAAAAATACCCATGGGATGGTCAATATACACGATCTGATAAAAGAAGAAGCCGTGGAGATCAATTAGCAAACTTTAAACAAGGTGATGGCGATTATGGCGGAATTGCAGGATGGAGCGATGATGGTGCCGATATTACTGCTGAAGTAAAATCATACGAACCAAATGATTTTGGCCTGTATGATATGGCAGGAAATGTAGCTGAATGGGTTGCCGATGTTTATCGCCCAATTGTTGATGATGAATTTAATGACTTTAACTACTATCGTGGAAATGTCTATACAAAAAATGCTATAGGCGAAGACGGGAAAGTTAAAATAGTTACTTCAGACTCAATAGTATATGATACCTTAAGTAATGGCAATATAGTTGCCAGAAATTTACCAGGCGAAATACTACAAGTACCTGTTGGAGAAGAACAAACCTATCAAAGGATTAATTATTCAGAAAGTGACAACCGTGATTTCAGGGATGGAGACAAACGATCTTCTCGCAGATATCAATCCTTTGCAGATGAATTTAACACAGACGGAGAAAACGACGAAGAGCGCATGTATAATTCGCCAAGAAACAAAATATTTACTGACAGTACCGGTCAGGTTGAAATGCAATACGACCAATCTAACAAACGTACTACTTTAATTGACAACGAAGTAAGAGTTTACAAAGGTGGTTCTTGGCGAGATAGGAATTATTGGTTAGATCCGGCTCAAAGGCGCTATTTCCCTCAAGACATGGCAACCGATTATATTGGATTTAGATGTGCGATGTCGCGTGTAGGTTCAAAATCAAAAAAAGGAAAACGTCCTAGAAATTAAAATAATTTTAAGTTCTTAAAAAAGCCCTGAATTAATAGTTCAGGGCTTTTTTTATTTATTTTCTTTTCCGAATTCAATTTTTTTTTAACTTGCTACTTGAAAAAGCAGTGAGAAGCTCCCTATGATAAAAAAGTTACAAAGCTCCCTATTATTCCTATTTTTAGTTTTGTTATTTACAAACTGTAGTAATTCTATAAATTACGATAAAAGCTCCCGTGCTACAGGATGGAGTGCTTTTGGAAGAAAAGATGGTCCCAAAAAGAATAGGAAAATACAAGTTAAAGAACAAGAAACTGGCCCCGGACTTGTTTTCATAGAAGGAGGAACCTTTACAATGGGTCGCGTGCAAGACGACCCATTAGGCGACTGGAACAACACCCCTAATCAACAGCATGTGCAGTCATTCTATATGGATGAGACAGAAGTGACCAACCTCATGTATTTAGAATACTTAAACTGGCTAAAAAAAGTATTTCCTCCAGAGCAAGAAAATTTTAGAAAAATATACGAAGGTGCATTACCCGACACATTGGTATGGAAAAACAGATTAGGTTACAACGAGGTAATGGCCAATCAATATTTAAGACATCCCGCTTTTGCTGAATATCCGGTAGTTGGTGTTAGCTGGGTTCAAGCAGTCGAGTTTTCAAAATGGCGTACCGATAGGGTCAATGAACTTATATTAGAAGAAGAAGGCTTTATTCAAAAGAATGCTCGATACAACAGCACACCAAATTCAGTTTTCACAACAGAAACTTATTTAAAAGCACCAACCCTTACTTATGGAGGTAACGATAGCATAACTGGCAAAAGTGAGCGTTCGCAAAAAATAGCACAACGAGGTGATAGCACACAAATATTCGCAAGAAGAAAAGACGGCATTTTGCTTCCGGCCTATCGTCTTCCCACGGAAGCAGAATGGGAGTATGCTGCTCTTGGCCTTGTTGGACTTAGACATAAAAACAGCTATAAAGGCAGAAAAAAATATCCTTGGAACAGTCAATATACCCGATCTATAAAACGTAAAAATAGAGGGGATCAACTTGCCAATTTTAAGCAAGGAGATGGTGATTATGGCGGTATTGCCGGCTGGAGTGATGATGGCGCCGACGTTACGGCTCAAGTGAAATCATACAAGGCAAATGATTACGGACTGTACGATATGGCCGGAAATGTAGCCGAATGGGTAGCCGACGTATATCGCCCCATTGTCGATGATAATTATAACGATTTTAATTATTTCCGCGGAAATGTCTACACCAAAAATGCATTGGACGAAAACAGAAATGTTCAAGTGATTACTCCTGAAACAATGAAATATGATACACTCCCAAATGGTAAAGTCATTGCCAGAAAATATCCAGGAGAATTAGTAAAGGTTCCAGTGGACAAAAAAGAAACTTTTTTACGCATAAATTTTTCCAAAAGTGACAATATAAATTATAGGGATGGTGATAAGCTTTCATTACGCTACAACCCAGCATTTTCCGATACAGATTCTGAAGGTAATGAAAGACGTATGTACAACTCCCCTATTTATAAACTACAAGTTATGGATGATGGATCCATAAAACCAGAATACGACCATTCCCCACAAAGAAGAACTTTGATAGATGACAAAGTTCGAGTTTATAAGGGAGGCTCTTGGAAAGATCGTGATTATTGGCTGGACCCTTCTCAAAGAAGGTACCTTTCACAATATATGGCCACAAACTATATCGGGTTTAGATGTGCTATGTCACGGGTAGGTTCTAAATTTAAAAAGAAGAATAAACGCGCTAAGCATTAATGTTTCCTTAAAAAACCAAACGTCTTTCACCATTCACAAAAGCTTTTAGTACTTTTATTTTATGACCATTAAAAAGCTTCATCAAGAATTTTTGTCCAGTAGCGGCATTTGTACCGATACCCGAAAAATCACTAAAAAATGTCTCTTTGTAGCCCTAAAAGGTGATAATTTTAATGGAAATACTTTTGCCAGAGAAGCATTAAAAAAAGGGGCTTACAAAGTAATAATTGATGAAAGTGAGTTTCAAAATGACCAAACTATCCTGGTTAAAGACAGCTTAACTGCCCTTCAGCAATTAGCTGCTTTTCATAAAAAGCATCTTGGTTTACCCATACTTTCTTTAACGGGAAGCAATGGCAAAACAACCACTAAAGAGTTAATCAATGCTGTTCTTTCAAAAAAATTCAACACGATAGCAACCAAAGGCAATTTAAACAACCATATTGGTGTGCCGCTTACCTTGCTTTCGATGACACCTGAAACAGAACTGGGGATTGTTGAAATGGGCGCCAATCATTTACACGAAATAGAAAGCCTATGTAAAATTGCGCAGCCTGATTACGGATACATCACAAATTTTGGAAAAGCACATTTAGAAGGCTTCGGAAGCTTGGAAGGCGTTGTAAAAGGTAAATCTGAATTGTACCACTATCTAGAAAACGAAAATAAGACAGTTTTTGTAAATGGAAATGACACGAAACAACTAGAACTTACTAAAAATATAAACCGTGTTGTCTTTGACGACGCTATAATTAAGTTGATAGATGCTTCAAATGAAGTAAAAGTAAAATTTAAAAACACAGAAATACAAAGCAACCTAATTGGTCTATATAACTTTAGCAATATTGCAGCAGCCATTGCCATAGGCGATTATTTTAATATTTCCGAAGAAGATATCAAAACAGCTATTGAAAGCTACATTCCGCAGAACAACCGCTCACAGCGTATTGAAAAATCTGGGCATAAAATAATATTAGATGCCTATAACGCCAACCCTACAAGCATGATGGCCGCTTTAGAAAATTTTAAACAAGCTGAAGGAAACCAAAAAATTTTAATTCTCGGCGATATGTTTGAAATGGGTGATGAAGCTGAAAAAGAGCATCAACAATGTGTTGATGCTCTTTTTCAGCTTC
>DEXR01000016.1:2178-2569 GCA_002364245.1 Flavobacteriaceae bacterium UBA3179 | reverse complement strand
CTAAAAACGATGATTTCGTAAAATTAGCAAACGATTTTGCTGAGTTAGCTTTAAACACTTCATCTAAAGATGAATTTTTAGCTGCAGATCACAACGGAATAACCGTTCAAGAAAAATTGACAGAGCAAACTGGTGTAATTGGTGAGAAAATCGAGATTGGTGCATATAAAACATTAGAAGCTCCATTTGTAGGCTCTTACATTCACGCTGGTAACAAGATTGCTGTTTTAACAGGTCTTTCTAAAAATGCTGATGGCGCGGAAGAAGTTGCTAAAGATGTTTCTATGCAAGCTGCAGCAATGAACCCAGTTGCTTTAAACGAAGAAGGTGTTAATCAATCTACGATTGATAAAGAAATCGAGATTGCTAAAGATCAATTACGTCAAGAAGG
>DEXR01000016.1:1585-2044 GCA_002364245.1 Flavobacteriaceae bacterium UBA3179 | reverse complement strand
ATGTTAGACAACATTGCTAAAGGAAAAATTAAGCGTTTCTTTAAAGATAACACCTTAGTAAACCAAGCGTTTATTAAGGACAGCAAACAAAGCGTTGCACAATATGTAAAAACATTGGGTGATGTAGAAGTTGTAGCTTTTGAGCGTGTTTCTTTAGACTAAGCAAATACACAAAACAATTAAAAAGAGGTTTCAGCGAACTGTTGAAACCTCTTTTTTTTATATTAACCAAACATTACTTCTTCACAATCTTTCTAGAAACAGTTTTTCCTTCCGAAGTAATAAAAGCTAAATACAACCCGCTTTTTAATGCTTCGGTGTTGATTTCTATCTTTCTTTCTCCTGAAATTTGCTGCAAAACGTTTCTTCCTAACATATCATATATTTCAACTTTATCCACAATAGCATCGCTTTCAATAAAAACGCTTTCTGAAGCAGGGTTTGGATAAATACTAAAAT
>DEXR01000016.1:507-1485 GCA_002364245.1 Flavobacteriaceae bacterium UBA3179 | reverse complement strand
AGGGTTTGGATAAATACTAAAATTTTCAGCAATAGCATTTTCAGTTCCTAAGCTGGTATTTATTCCAAAAATAGTTTCATACATACTCCCGTAAAATTCCGCAGTTATGGTATAAACACCATCTTGCCATGTATTATCTGTAGGGAAAATCCATTCTGCATAGGCTCCTGTGTAATTTGGCCAAGGTGAAGTAAAATCATAATCGTATAAGATAGAACCATCTGGTTTGGTTACCGTTATATGAGTGTTGTCATCTGTGCTTATATCTCTAAAGAATATACGAAAAACTATGTCTTCTCCGGGTTCAAAATTCAATTCTTCATAGGTGTTTTCCACTACTCCACACTCTGTATCAAAATTAGGCGAGTTGTGAGTTGAAATGTGATTAATTTCAGGCACATAATAATTAGGTTGTTCTGCCCACCAACTAGAAGGGTTCATATCATTACAAGGTCCTTCATAAGGATCAATTAAATTATCATTGGCATCATACACTTCAAAATGTAAATGCGGAATAGTACTACTTCCCGAACTTCCAGCGGCTCCCAGATACTCTCCTGCTTCAACAGTATCCCCAACTTCTTTTGTTGTAATGGCTCCATCTTTAAAATGCCAATACCAAGCTTGTGAGCCATCACTATGCTCAATGATAATCCCGTTCCAATTTGGATTCCCATTATTATCACAGTTTAAATCAAAATTGCCATCCCGTTTGTCGATAATGGTTCCTGGTGCAGCCGCTATCACTTCCATGATTTCTTCTTGCATACGCTTCCAAGGATAGGGCCATAGTACATAGTCGGTACCCTCATGGTTGCCAGTTGTCCAATCGTAAGTTCGCTCGTTACATTCATAATCTAACAAGCTTCCATTAGGGGTTAAATCGTGATCTACTTGATTGTTAATTATATAGTAACCATATTCATCAAACTCAGCTTTAGCCCTAATTGGCAACACAAATAAAGGCGAACCGCCCCT
>DEXR01000016.1:0-389 GCA_002364245.1 Flavobacteriaceae bacterium UBA3179 | reverse complement strand
ACAAATAAAGGCGAACCGCCCCTGTTTTGAAACGCTTTTGGATTTTCTGCCAATATTTGCTGTTTATTTTCAGCAATGGTTTTGCGCACGGCTTGTCTATCAGCGTCTGTTATACATTCGGTCTTTTCAAATTCCGCTGGGGTAAAATTACTGGGCTGCATTAAGTTTACTTGTGCTAAGGCACCTATGCCAATAAGACAAAAGAAAACGAGTAGTTGATTTTTCATAATAAGGAAATTTTAGTCGTTAATTATACATGTACTTGTACATCGAAACAATTATAAAATGTCATCATCAATTTTATTTTATTTGATTGATTGCAACACATCAAGCCTTTTCAATTTTTACAGTAGCATACAATATTTTTCATTATTTTTGCTCCATAAATC
>DEXR01000004.1:2353-3131 GCA_002364245.1 Flavobacteriaceae bacterium UBA3179 | reverse complement strand
AAGATTGCCACCCTTAGAAATGCACGGGGCGGTAATATGCCCAATGTAGTACAAGTAGCAAAAGATGTGCAGGCGTTTGGGGCACAAGGTGTAACAATTCATCCTAGGCCCGATGAACGCCATATTCGATATCAAGACGCGTACGATCTAAAATCAATTGTAACAACCGAATATAATATTGAAGGAAACCCTATCAAAAAATTTATGGATATGGTTTTGCAAATTAAGCCTACTCAAGTAACATTGGTGCCAGATGCGGTAGATGCTATAACTTCAAATGCGGGTTGGGATACCGTAAAACATAAAGATTATTTAGCTGAACTCATTTCAGAATTTAAAAGCAACGGCATTCGAACTTCAATTTTTGTAGATCCAAATTTAGATATGATTGAAGGAGCTGCAAAAACCGGTACCGATAGGATTGAACTTTATACCGAAGCGTTTGCCGAAGCCTTTTCAAAAGACAACAGAAAGGCTGTAAAACCCTATGTGGATTGTGCACATCTCGCGCACCAACTGGATTTAGGAATTAATGCCGGTCACGATCTTTCACTCGAAAACATCAGGTTTTTTAAAGAAAATGTACCGCATCTACAAGAGGTGTCTATTGGCCATGCTTTAATTTGTGAAGCTATTTACCAAGGTTTAGAGCCTGTAATTAAACAATATTTAGAAAAACTAAAGTAATGGAAGTACTACACTCACAAATTTTAGGCGAAGGACCCCCTTTTTTAATTCTTCATGGGTTTTTGGGGATGAGCGATAACTGGAAAACTCT
>DEXR01000004.1:1397-2188 GCA_002364245.1 Flavobacteriaceae bacterium UBA3179 | reverse complement strand
ATGAGCGATAACTGGAAAACTCTCGGAAACCGTTTTTCAGAAGTAGGCTTTCAAGTCCATCTTATTGACCAACGTAACCATGGAAGAAGTTTTCATGATGATGAACATAACTATAAGGTGATGGCAGAAGATGTGAAAACTTACTGTGATCATCACGATCTTGAAGATATTGTCCTATTGGGTCATTCTATGGGCGGAAAAACAGCGATGCAATGCGCAACAGAATATCCTGGGCTGGTTTCAAAACTTATTGTTGCAGATATTGCACCAAAACAATATCCGCAACACCATCAAGATATACTAAAAGGCTTGGCTTCATTAAATTTTTCTGAAATAGAAAGCCGTTCACAAGCTGATAAAAAACTGGCCGAATATGTAAAGGAAAAAGGAGTACGTCAATTTCTGTTAAAAAACTTATACTGGAAAAACAAAGGGGAGCTAGCATTACGGATGAACCTTCCTGTATTGACTAAAAATATTGATGAGGTAGGCGAACCCTTAGGTAAAGAAACCCTTTTTAAGGGCGACACCTTGTTTTTAGCAGGCGGAAAATCTGGATACATCCAACAAATGGATGAAATAATAATAAAAAAGCACTTCCCGAAAGCTAAAATTGAGACTATAAAAAATGCGGGTCATTGGCTTCACGCAGAAAATCCTGAAGAATTTTATGAAAATGTTATGAAATTTTTATAGTATTGTAATGGCAATTTGCTATGTATGCATAATAAATTGTAAATTTGATACAAATCCATATCAACAATAAATTTAATTTAACTCAAATCAATTAT
>DEXR01000004.1:849-1265 GCA_002364245.1 Flavobacteriaceae bacterium UBA3179 | reverse complement strand
TTAATTTAACTCAAATCAATTATGAAGAAAGTAGTTCTACTGGCTGTATTTGCACTTATTACGGCAGTAACCTATGCCGGCGGTTATCGCGTTAGTTTGCAAGGTAACAAAGCACTTGCTATGGGGCACACAGGTGTTGCTGTAGTAAATAGTGCAGAAAGTGTGTTCTTTAACCCAGCAGGGTTAGTCTATTTAGAAAACAAATTAAGTATTTCAGCAGGTGTTAGTGGCGTGTTCTCTAGCGTTGCTTATCAAAACGAAACTTTTGGTACGTATGCAGAAACCGACAACCCAATAAGTACACCTTTGTATTTATATGCTTCTTATCAAGCAACCGATTGGTTGGCATTTGGATTAGGTATATACACTCCTTATGGAAGTACTGTTGAATATGAAGATGATTGGGCAGGTTCTCA
>DEXR01000004.1:0-680 GCA_002364245.1 Flavobacteriaceae bacterium UBA3179 | reverse complement strand
GATAAATTTAGTGTTGGTGGTGGTCCAATATATGTAACAGGTTCAGTAAACTTTAACCGAAACCTTTCAAGATCTTTAACCGATTTAGAAGGAAACCGTTCTGAAGTGACAATCGATGCCTCGGGAGTTACCAATTGGGGATGGACAGCAGGGTTTATGTTTAACCCAACCGATAACTTACGAATTGGTGCAAACTACCGTTCTGAAATTATTTTAGATGCTGAAGATGGTGATGCCGACTTTCAAAATGTTCCAAACTCACCGCTAACCCCATTTGTTGACACACAATTTGATGCATCGTTACCGTTACCGGCTGAATTAACAGTTGGCTTAAGTTATGAATTCTGTGAAAAATGGACTTTTGCTTTTGACTATAACCGAGCTTTTTGGGATGTATATGAATCATTAAGCATTGATTTTGCCAATGCACAAGTACCAGATTCAGAAAACTTACGTAATTATAAAAACGCTTCCACGTATCGATTTGGGCTTCAGTATGATGTAACTAACATGTTTACACTGCGTGCTGGGTACTATTTTGACGAAACCCCTGTTCGTGAAGGATATTTCGCGCCAGAAACACCAAGAAATGATAGTAGTGGCTATACAGCTGGTTTAACTGTAAATGTAGGGGATCATTTCCAAATAGATGCCTCTTTCTTATACTTACACTTTAAAGA
>DEXR01000048.1:12423-12722 GCA_002364245.1 Flavobacteriaceae bacterium UBA3179 | reverse complement strand
TGATCTGCCGCATAATCTCCACGTAATGGCTTAAAGTTAGCCATAAAACAGCCTCTGTCATTTTTGGCATAAGGCCCTCCCCAAGGGAATGTTGCAGATTCCAGACCTCCTCTAGCCGCATACTCCCATTCAGCTTCGCCTGGAAGACGGAATGAATTTACATGCTGACGATCTCTAGATTTTTGGTATGCGTTTTTATATAAAGTTCTCCATGCGCAAAAAGCTTTCGCTTGTTTCCAACTTACGCCTACTACAGGATAGTCTCCATAGGCCTCATGCCAGAAGTAATCATTGTGCAT
>DEXR01000048.1:0-12325 GCA_002364245.1 Flavobacteriaceae bacterium UBA3179 | reverse complement strand
TGCCAGAAGTAATCATTGTGCATTGGCTCGTTATAAGAATAATTGAAGTCTTTAATCCAAACGGTAGTATCTGGGTAAATTTTTATTTCTTCTTTCTTAATAAAATCTTTTCTTTCTTTCCCTTGTGCTTTTGCCGCGGCACCAATATCCATATAGGTATATTGAAATTTTAATTTATCTACATCAATAGTACGTTGTCCATTATATGCTTCTTCAGCAGCAATATACATGGTGTCCATTACTTCGGAATAGTATTCGTCAGGAAATTCTGACGTATCCCAAATTAAGTCAATATCATTATTTATTTTTCTTCCGGCATAGAAATCCTCTCCCATACCATAATAATTATCGTAGTTATATTGTTCCCATGGAGTCATTTCTTCGCTTTCTTGATCTACAAAAGCAAATTCGCCAATACCACCATTTCCTGGTGTTTCACCCATTTCATCAGCTAAAATAGCTAATTTAAGACGTACAGTGGAGTCACGTACCCATTCCACAAATTGACGGTATTCAGCATTTGTAATTTCGGTTTCGTCCATATAAAAAGAGCGGACGGTAACCGTTTTAGTGGGCGCATCATTAACGGCCACAAAATCGTCATCTGCTTTTCCCATGATGAAAGATCCACCTGGGATGAGCGTCATCCCGTATGGTTTTTCTGGGTGCCACTTTTTACCTTCTGCCCCTACCAATTCGCCCCGATCTCCGGAGTTACAACTGTATAGAAAGGCAACAATCGCAGTTAATGCAATAAACTTCTTCATAGGTATCAGGTTAAATTTTCGAGATTTAAGGGCGTAAACCTATTTATAAAATTTTTAAAAAGCAACATATTTCTTAAAAAAACCTTAACTCTCGTTATTCTTAGTTTGTTAGATTATACTTCATTCTTGCGGCGGGCTTTAATCCACCTTTCTGGAATTTCTTGATTGGTTGCACTCAAATAATCGCCATAAGTGCAAGGTAATAACGTTGGTGATTTTAATTTATTATTAACATTTGAAATAAATGGTAATTCTATCCACCATCTTCCTGTTTTATTACTCTTTTTGAATAACAAGACATCATCATCTATTGGCACTTTATAGGTAGTGTACTGCTTTTCATTATCAAAATCACCTTCATGAATTCTAAAGTTTACACCTTCTACAAAATACCAAAGTATTTGAGCCACCAACATGGCTCCAGTTTCAGCATTTTTAAAGTCTTTCAGCTCATAAACACCAAAAGAACTTACCCGGTTGCTTATGCCTGCATAGCGTGAAATAGCACATATTTCCCTTCCACCAAACCCATTTGGGCTTGCTGTATTGTTATAACTCATTTCCGCACTTTTTATTGCAGAAATATCCAAAGCCACCAAATCTGCATCTCTTAAAATAGGTTCTACCACTGTTATATCCTGAGTCACTTCCCCTAATCTATAGGCGTCAAAATACAACTTTTCCATTAAAGCAATCTCTTCTGGAGGGTTAAAATATGACTGATACCCCAAGAGGCTATAATTAAATAAGTTATAAGGCTTATCAACAATGACTTTTCCTACATAAGATTTGTTGTTGATTGGTTTTTCTGCATCACCAAGATCAAAATTAGTATCTACGTTCACTAAATTTATCATGCTTCCGTGACTATCGTAGGCCCTGTAATGAGCATATAAAAGATCTTGACTTCCGCCAAGAATAAGTGGGATAATACCCTTTTTCAAAAGAGCTTCCACAACAGTTTTTACTGCAAAATAAGTATCTTGAATAGTTTCACCTTTATCAATATCACCAATATCAATGATTGAGTGCGACCAATTTCCGGGGTACAACGAATAAAAAGCCTTTCTAAAAGCGTCTAGAGAAATTGTTTCGCCAATATAATTTACGTCATTCCTGTTTTCAAGGATTCCTAAAACAGCGAATTTTACGTTTTTTAAATCTGGAAGTTGACCTGCATGAGCATGGATATCAATGTGCTTCCCTAAAACACCTTCCGGCAAAACTTCTTTGTGTGCGATTACTTTTTTTGAAACCGGCGAGAGAAATTCTATCATTATTTTTTCTTAGCTGTCGTTTTTTTCTTGGTTGACTTCTTCTTAGTTGCTTTTTTTCGTGTTTTCCTTTTTGGGGCTTTCTTTTCTAAAATATCTTTAGCTTCATCTAGGGTTATTTTATCTGCCTTTGTGGATTTTGGCAACTCAACTTTTGTTTTCCCTTTAATTAAATTGAAACGCCCCCAACGTGCTTTTTCCAAACGGATGCCCTCATCTGGCCATTCGTTTATAAGCTTATCTATTTCTTTTTGTTTCTTCGTTTCGATTAACTCAATTATATCTTCTTCGGAAAGGTTATCGAAATCATACTTTTTATTTACATTAATAAACATCCCGTTCCATTTTATAAATGGACCGAAGCGACCCACACCTTTTTGAACTGGAAGGTCTTCATACTCATATATAGGAGCATCGGCTTTTTTCTTTTCTTCAATCAGCTCTTTGGCCTTTTCCATATCGACATCTAAAGGATCCAAGCCTTTTGGTAAGGAAATAAACTTTTTACCCCAACGAACATACGGTCCATATCGACCATTATTTGCTTCTACTTCTTCCCCATCGTAAACCCCTAAGTCTTTTGGAAGTTTAAATAAATCTAATACTTCTTCAAGCGTTACTAAATGCAATTGTTGATCGGGACGTAAACTTGCAAACTGTTTTTCTTCGTCATCTGGCGCTCCAATTTGTGCCATTGGTCCATATTTACCTAATCGCACTAAAATTGTTCTTCCAGTTTCAGGATGTTCGCCTAAAATACGCTCCCCGCTTTCGCGTTCGGCGTTTTCCTGCACATCTTCTACATGCGGATGGAACTTTTTATAAAAATCCTGAAGCATTTCTTTCCACTGCTCTTTCCCTTCGGCAATGTCATCAAAATCTTCTTCTACTTTTGCTGTAAAGTTGTAATCAAGAATATTTCCGAAGTGATCCACCAGGAAATCGTTTACAATCATTCCAATATCAGTTGGCACTAATTTTCCTTTATCACTTCCAACGGTTTCGGTCAAGGTCTTATCTTTAACAGCTTCTTTTTCAAGCGTCAACTGAATGTATTTTCGCTCTACACCTTCAACTGTTCCTTTTTCAATATAATTTCTACTTATAATGGTCGAAATAGTAGGCGCGTATGTGGATGGACGACCAATACCTAATTCCTCTAATCGTTTTACCAAAGAAGCTTCGGTAAATCGATAAGGAGGTCTTGTAAAACGTTCGGTAGCGGTTATAAATTTATTGTCAAGTGCATCACCTTTTGTCAGGTTAGGCAACATACCGTCTTTTTCTTCATCTTCGGCATCTGTCCCTTCTAGATATACTTTAAGGAAACCATCAAATTTTATCATTTCACCATTAGCAGTGAATTGCTCTGAAACTTTTTCCTTCCCAAGTACGTCAATTTTTACATTGGTACGCTCCAATTGCGCATCACTCATCTGTGAAGCAATGGTACGTTTCCAAATTAAATCGTACAGACGTTCTTGATCGCGATCTCTATTAATAGAATGCTTAGCCATTTCAGTAGGACGAATGGCTTCGTGTGCTTCTTGTGCCCCTTTAGACTTTCCTTTATAGTTACGTGGTTTGCTGTATTTATCGCCATATGCAGAACCAATTTCCTTTTCGGCTGCTTTTTTAGCATCGTTGGAAAGATTAACGCTGTCGGTACGCATATAGGTTATTAAACCAGCTTCGTACAGACGTTGCGCAATGGTCATCGTCTTTCCTACAGAAAAATATAATTTTCTCGCTGCTTCTTGTTGAAGCGTGGATGTTGTAAACGGTGGTGCAGGTGATTTTTTAGCTGGTTTTTTAGTAAGATCAGCTATTTTATAGTTTGCCCCTACGTTTTTCTGAAGAAACGCTCTCGCTTCTTTTTCCGTTTCAAAGTTCTTCGGAATTTTTGCTTTAAACGAACTACCATCTTCCGTTTTAAATTCGGCATCCACTCGATACGAAGCAACTGGACTGAACGCTTCAATATCGCGTTCACGCTCTACAATCAATCGAACGGCAACACTTTGCACTCGTCCTGCAGAAAGCCCACCTTTTACTTTTCGCCATAAAACAGGCGAAAGCTCATACCCAACCAAACGGTCTAAAATTCGACGCGCCTGCTGGGCGTTAACAAGGTTAAAATCTATTTTTCGAGGGTTTTCAATTGCTTTTAAGATGGCCGTTTTGGTAATCTCGTGAAAAACAATCCGTTTTGTTTTTTCGTCTTTAAGGTCTAGTTCTTCGGCCAAATGCCATGCTATCGCTTCTCCTTCCCGGTCCTCATCACTCGCTAACCATACAGTTTCGGCATTTTTAGCTAATTTCTTTAAATCTCTTACCAAGCTTTTTTTATCACTTGGTACTATATATTTAGGTGTAAAATCCCCTTCGGTATCTACTCCTATTTCTTTGGACGGCAGATCTGCAATGTGCCCAAAACTGGAGGCAACCTTGAAATCTTTACCAAGAAATTTTTCAATGGTTTTAGCCTTCGCGGGCGACTCTACTATCACTAAATTCTTTGCCATATTGATTTTTGTTTGGGGTACAAAAGTATGTGATTTTTTTTACTCCGTTGTTTCCCTTGTAAAATTTAGGTTTCCATTAACACGGTATAAATCAAAAAATCAAGAGATTACAACTCTAAATTTTAATGCCCTTACACTATATGATTCAATTTTTTAAACTTCGAAAGTGTTTAGTTTTAAGGCTTATATTGATGGCAACGATTTTCTTTCTATTTCAAAGCTGCCAATCGTTGGCAGACGTCCCAACCTTTTCAACCAACAATACAGTTAATGTTGTGGTCGAAATCCCTGCTGGAACAAATGCTAAAGTTGAATATAATAAAGAACTCAAAAAATTAAAAGTAGACCAACAGGACGGCAAAGACAGGATTATTGAATACCTGCCCTATCCCGTTAATTATGGTTTTATACCTTCTACCTATTCCGACCCTTCAAAAGGTGGTGACGGAGACCCATTGGATGCACTGGTTATTTCTTCAAGTTTGCTTTCCGGTTCAGTAGTGGAAACTACCCCAATTGGAATAGTGAAGTTAATAGATAATGGTGAACAGGATTATAAAGTAATCTGTATTCCTTCAGAAAAAAAGCTACAAACTGTCGCTGCCAGCACGTTTGCTGAATTTAAAGAAAAATATCCCGACGCCCTTAAAATAATTGAACTTTGGTTTTCAAACTATGATACTACCGACACCGTCACGATTGAAGATTGGGGCGATGAAAAAGAAGCGCTTGCTGAAATAAATAAAACTTTAAAAAAGTAGCACTCTTATATAGTTGTAGTTTCGGAAGGCAAAGGGGCATCATCAAAACCTATTGCATCTTTATACACATAATACATGGGCAAGTGTACAAAAGAGGCGGTTACAAATATTCCAACAAAACAGAGTAAAATCCCTAGTTGCGCAATGAGGCCCGAAATAATTATCAATCCAAAAATAATAAGCCAGAATTTATTCCCTAACTTAAAGCTTGCCCTAACTATTTCAGAAACTGATAACTCTGGGTTAAACGCAAACACAACAATAAACAACTGTAAAGGCACCATTACATAAAATATAGGGAGATAACACAGAAGTGCTGCTAACAAAGCTATTCCCATTGCCGCTAAAGACAGAATGAATAGTTTACCAAAATTACGTTTCAAAAAAACAAAATAGCCACCTATATCCAGAGGTTTACCTGTGTCTGCTTTTTGAACCACTTTATAAAAGTGTGCAGAAATACAGTAGGCAAACACTTGTGAAACAAATACCAACACAAATAAAAGCAGGAAATATCCAACAATTACCGGAATTGAATATTCAGTAAAAGGATTAAATTCTTGCCCATATGGCATTTGCTCAGACTTTATCATTACAGGAACCAATGGCACATATGCTAAAATCATCACTGGGATCGATACGGCAAGTGTAATTAAAACATGGACGGTACCTTCTACCCAGACCTTTTTAAAAAGGTCAAAACTTTTCGATAATATATCGCCAAAATCCAAGTTAGGGGCTTGTGCAATTTTTTGAAATATAGAATGCTCCATTTTTTTTGATTGGTTTAGTTAATTACACTGTAAATTTATGAAAAAGAAATCTGCCATTTTGGCACGAACAGGTTTTTAATTGTATCTTTGCCAATCCAATTGTTTCTTACAACAATTCATATTATTTAGACTGAACTATGGAAGAGAAAATTATTGACGAAAATAAACAAGGCGAAACACTAATATTAGAACCAAAAAAAGAAAACGGCCGTAAGCTATATATTGAAAGCTACGGTTGTCAAATGAATTTCAGTGACAGTGAAATTGTAGCTTCTATTCTTGCCAAAGAAGGGTTTAATACAACTCAGAAAATGGAAGAAGCCGACTTGGTTTTGGTGAACACCTGCTCCATTCGTGATAAGGCAGAACAAACTGTTAGAAAACGCCTGGAAAAATACAACGCCGTAAAACGCGAAAACCCAGGCATGAAAGTGGGTGTATTAGGCTGTATGGCCGAACGTCTTAAAAGTAAATTTCTGGAAGAAGAAAAAATTGTGGATATGGTGGTAGGCCCTGATGCCTACAAAGACCTTCCTAATTTAATTGAAGAAGTAGAGGCAGGTCGTGATGCTGTAAACGTAATTTTAAGTAAAGAAGAAACCTATGGCGATGTTGCCCCAGTACGTTTGGGCAGTAATGGCGTTACAGCTTTAGTGAGCATTACCAGAGGGTGTGACAATATGTGTACGTTCTGCGTTGTTCCCTTTACTCGAGGACGCGAACGTAGCCGTGACCCACAAAGCATTGTAGCTGAAGTAAACGATTTAGCTGAAAAAGGCTACAAAGAAATTACATTGTTAGGTCAAAACGTAGATAGTTACCTATGGTACGGCGGTGGATTGAAAAAAGATTTCAAAGATGCAACCGAGATGCAAAAAGCAACAGCCACCAACTTTGCTGGTTTATTAGAACTGGTCGCAACGGCACAGCCTAAAATGCGTGTGCGCTTTTCAACTAGCAACCCGCAAGATATGACTGAAGATGTATTGCACAGTATGGTAAAACATAAAAATATCTGTAACCATATTCACTTACCCGTACAAAGTGGAAGTACCCGTATTTTAA
The DNA here is from genome assembly GCA_002364245.1 of Flavobacteriaceae bacterium UBA3179. Taxonomy (GTDB): domain Bacteria; phylum Bacteroidota; class Bacteroidia; order Flavobacteriales; family Flavobacteriaceae; genus Marixanthomonas. The sequence continues at coordinate 5,160 of DEXR01000048.1, read as the reverse complement.
AGGAAATGAATCGTCAGCATACCCGTGAAGAGTATATTGAGTTAATAGATACCATCCGTGAAATTATTCCAGATTGTTATATATCGCAAGATATGATAATCGGTTTTCCTACTGAAACGGAACAAGACCATCAAGACACGTTAACATTAATGGAATATGTAAAATATAATTTTGGTTATATGTTTAAATATTCCGAACGCCCAGGTACCATGGCTGCTCGCAAACTGGAAGACGATGTACCTGAGGAAACAAAAAAACGCAGGTTGACCGAAATTGTGAACTTACAACAACAACACAGCGCCTACCGGACGAAACAATTTTTAGGTAAAATAGTAGAAGTATTGATTGAAAAGGAATCCAAAAAAAGCGATAAAGAATGGAGTGGACGTACGCAACATAATACGGTAGCTGTTTTCCCAAAGGAACACTATAACGTAGGTGATTTTGTAAACGTAAAAGTTAATGATTGTACTACGGCTACCTTAATTGGAGAAGCTGTGGGGTATTCAGAAAATAATTAAGAGCATCTATGGAAAGTATACAAGCAACAAAACAGCGGTTCGGGATTATTGGGGATGACCCAAAACTAAACCGCGCCATAGAAAAAGCCATTCAAGTAGCTCCAACCGATATTTCAGTTTTAGTAACTGGTGAAAGTGGTGTGGGAAAGGAAAGTATCCCGAAAATAATTCATGCCCTTTCACACAGAAAACACGGAAAATACATTGCTGTAAACTGTGGCGCCATCCCAGAAGGGACGATAGACAGCGAATTATTTGGTCACGAAAAAGGAGCATTTACCGGAGCAACAGCAACCCGTAGCGGTTATTTTGAAGTTGCCGATGGCGGAACCATTTTTTTAGATGAAGTTGGCGAACTTCCCCTACCTACACAAGTACGATTGTTACGAGTATTGGAAAACGGAGAGTTTTTAAAAGTTGGGTCTTCCAAAATACAAAAAACAGATGTTCGTATTGTAGCTGCCACCAACGTAAAAATGGTTGAAGCCATTCAAAAAGAAAAGTTCAGAGAAGATCTTTATTATCGTTTAAGCACTGTAGAAATCAATATTCCGCCACTCCGCGAACGAAAAGAAGACATTCATTTGTTATTTAGAAAATTTGCTTCAGATTTTGCTCAAAAATATAAAATGCCAACAGTTCGTTTAGATAATGATGCCGTACAGTTGTTATTAAAATATAGATGGGGCGGAAACATTAGACAGCTTCGTAATATTGCCGAGCAAATTTCAGTATTGGAGCAGGAACGTTCTATTACGCATGAAACATTAAAAAACTATCTGCCCGATGTGGGTAGCAATCTACCTGCCATTATCAGCAATAAAAAACAGGAAAGCAGTTTCAGCAATGAGCGCGAAATATTATACAAAGTATTGTTCGATATGCAGCGCGATGTGAACGACCTTAAAAAATTGACGTTGGAACTGATGAAAAGTGGTAATGCCAGCAAAGTAAAAGAAGAAAACTCATCATTAATCAATAAAATTTATGATGAAGACAACAACCACGAAGAACATTTAGCTTCCATTGTAGAAGATGACGATGAAGACGCTTCAGATGTAGAAGTATTGGGTATTCCCTCAAAAGCTTCTGAAAATGACTCTGAAGAAAGCAAACGAAGTGATAAGTATGATTTTGCCGAAGAAATTCAGGAAGAAGAAAGTCTTTCCCTTCAAGATAAAGAGTTAGAGCTCATTAAAAAATCTTTAGAAAAATACGGCGGAAAACGAAAAGATGCTGCTGAAGAATTAGGAATTTCAGAACGTACACTTTACAGAAAAATTAAGCAGTATAACTTATAATCAAAGTAGCCCCTTTTAACATGAAAAAATTGAAGCAATTCTTATTGATTATAGTAGTTGCAGTCTTGTTGCAAGGTTGCGGTGCATATTCGTTTACTGGTGCTGATATTGACTATTCGCAAACCAAAACCTTTCAGGTAAACTTATTTCAAAATAACGCACCAATTGTAGAGCCGGGAATTGCTCGTGATTTTACCATTCAGCTGCAAGACCTATTATTAAACCAAACAAGTCTAGACCTAGTAAACAGCAACGGCGATTTGGCGTATGAAGGTGAAATTGTAGAATATTACATCGCCCCTATCACAGCGACTTCGCAAAGTACTGCTGCACAAAACCGATTGACAGTTGCCGTTAATGTTCGTTTCTACAACTCTAATGACGAAGAAAAAGATTTTGAACAGCGGTTTTCTTTTTACTTTGATTACGATGGTGCCGCTCAATTAACGGGAACAGCACTTGACGATGCCCTCAACGTAATTTTTGAGCGCATTACCCAAGATATTTTTAATAAATCGCTCGCAAACTGGTAATATTTTGAACACAAAAAACTATACCGATTTACTTTCAAAACCTCAACATTTAGATAAAGAGGCTATGGAGCAATTAGATATGGTAATCAAAAAACACCCTTATTTTCAGAGCGCTCGGGCATTGCAATTAAAGGCCCTTAAAAGTCAGAACAGTTTTTTATACAACGATGCTTTAAAGGTTACTGCCGCTTATACCACAGACCGCGATATTTTGTTCGAATTTATTACTTCGGAAACATTTGCTCAAAATGAAATTTCGCAGTTAATTCAACAACACGACTCTTCTGTAAATGAAATTGAAGTAGTTTCAGAAAATATTTCGGAACAAACAGCCATTGAGCTGGACAACCAGATGAAGGCCGAAATGAAAAAGGCCGAAGCAATTTTAAACCCAGATCTTTTTGAACGGAAACAAGGGTCTGTAGAACAACTGGCAGGTTCAACTTCAGAACGAGGAAAAGTAGATTCTAAAACTGAAAAAACTGAAGCAGAAGAAACGCTGGAAATAGACAAGCCCCTTGATTTTACTAAAAAGGATACACATTCTTTCAGTGAATGGTTAAAACTGACTAAAGCAAACCCAATTGATAGGTCTAAAACTGAAGAAAGACCAGTTCGTTCAAAAGAAGATGAAGAGGCTTTTTCAGAAGAAATTGATCAAGAAAATCGTTCTTCAGATCAAGAACGCAAGTTTAAAATGATTGAAAAGTTCATTCAGGAAAAACCAAAAATTAAACCTGCCGAACAACAAACTACTAAAGCAAACCTAGCAAAACCCTATACCCAGACGCCAGACGCTTTAATGACAGAGACATTGGCGAAAGTTTATTTGCAACAAAAAAATTATAAAAAAGCCATTCAAGCATATAAAATATTAATTTTGAAAAATCCCGAAAAAAGTGGTTTCTTTGCAGACCAAATTCGTGCAATCGAAAAAATAATAGATACACAATAATATGAGTACGTTTACAATATTCTTAGTTTTAATCATTTTTGTCGCCTTTTTATTGGTGGTAGTAGTAATGGTACAAAATCCTAAAGGAGGCGGATTGTCTTCTACCTTTGGAGGTGGCGGAGGCCAGCAAATGGGTGGTGTTAAAAAAACAACCGACTTCTTGGATAAAAGCACATGGACCTTGGCCATTGTATTGTTAGCTTTAATCCTATTAAGTAACATCCCAATTATGGGAGGAAGTGGCGCTGTACCAACAGACACCTTTGGTGATGAAGCCATTGAAACTCCAATGTTAGACCCAACAGATACAGATAGTAGTACAGATACTACAGGACAAGGAAACTAAAAACGTTCCTTTTTAAAACATTCTAAATGCCAGCTTGTCATAAGCTGGCATTTTTTGTTTCAATGTGTCAGTTTAAAGGCAGTGGCACAATTTCTGCCTATTAAAAAGTGACTTTAAAACACAATATTAACAATATAAAATATAATTGAAAATGGCAGTAAAGATTCAACCACTTTCAGATCGCGTTTTGGTAGCCCCACAAGAAGCAGAAACTAAAACCGCAAGCGGAATTATCATTCCAGACTCAGCTAAAGAAAAGCCACAAAAAGGAACTGTGGTAGCGGTAGGAAAAGGTAAAAAAGACCATGAAATGACTGTAAAAAACGGAGATACCGTTCTTTACGGAAAATACTCTGGTACAGATTTAAAGTATGAAGGTAAAGATTACCTAATTATGCGTGAGGATGATATTCTTGCAATTATTTAAAGATATTTTTTTAGAAAAAATAAGTTTAACAAATATGGCTTCCTATTAAGGAAGTTTAAAAATCAAAGATTTTTAACATGGCAAAAGATATAAAATTTGATGTAGAAGCACGTGACGCAATCAAGCGTGGTGTAGATGCATTAGCAAACGCAGTAAAAGTAACATTAGGGCCAAAAGGTCGTAACGTAATAATAAGCAAATCATTTGGCGCACCACAAGTAACTAAAGATGGTGTATCAGTAGCTAAAGAAATTGAGCTAGAGGATGCCCTTGAAAACATGGGAGCTCAAATGGTAAAAGAAGTAGCTTCAAAAACTAACGATTTAGCTGGTGACGGAACAACAACAGCAACTGTTTTAGCACAAGCAATCGTAAAAGAAGGACTTAAAAACGTTGCTGCCGGTGCAAACCCAATGGAACTTAAAAAAGGAATTGACAAAGCAGTTGAAGCAATTGTTGCAGACCTTGAGAAACAAACCACTAAAGTGGGTAATTCTTCAGATAAAATAAAGCAAGTTGCATCTATTTCGGCTAACAACGATGAGCAAATTGGTGATTTAATCGCCAAAGCGTTCGGTAAAGTTGGCAAAGAAGGTGTAATCACTGTTGAAGAAGCAAAAGGAACTGAAACATATGTTGATGTTGTAGAAGGAATGCAATTTGACCGTGGTTTCTTATCACCTTACTTTGTAACAGACAGCGAAAAAATGCAAACGGAATTGGAAAATCCAATGATTCTTCTTTTCGATAAGAAGATCACAAACATGAAGGATTTACTTCCTGTATTGGAACCCGTTGCGCAACAAGGAAAACCATTATTGATTATTGCTGAAGATGTAGAAGGCGAAGCATTAGCTACTTTAGTAGTTAACAAATTGCGCGGAAGTCTTAAAATCGCTGCTGTTAAAGCACCAGGATTTGGAGACCGCAGAAAAGCAATGTTAGAAGATATCGCAATCTTAACTGGAGGAACTGTAATTAGCGAAGAACGTGGTTTCACACTTGAAAACGCTACAGTTGATATGTTAGGTTCTGCTGAAAACGTAACAATCGATAAAGACAACACAACAATTGTAA
>DEXR01000045.1 GCA_002364245.1 Flavobacteriaceae bacterium UBA3179 | reverse complement strand
TACCACATACGGGACACGTTCTATCATTATTCATTTGTAAACGTATATTATAGGTATAATATACCGTTTTAAATCGAATTCTTCACTAAACTTGTTATATGAATCCGGTTAAATCCATAACGCTTTACCATTTGATGATCAGGAATGAAAAAATGATCGGCATTAAATTTTTGCCGGATAAGCTCATACAAGGACTGGTCAGGGGCCTTCCTGATCCAAAATGGAGCAAGGAACATAATATGGCCTATATCCCCAATAACAAGAACAATCTCGGTATAATTTTCAATACTTTTAAAGGAATCGTATGGATCAATTATAATAGGTTTTTGTCGAATAAACCTATAAACACCCATAATGATGCCGTAGATGTCGAGTGGTTCAGGAAAAGAAACCCTATACCGCAATACAGACTATGTCCTGAAGAATAACTATTGAAACTGGAACTTAAAAGGTACGCCAATAGTACAGTTCGGACCTACGTTTCCTTTTTCGAAATGTTCATAAATCATTACAAGGACAAAGAACTAAATGCAATAAACGAAAGTGATATAAGGGCATTCCTTCAAAAACTTGTCCATAGGAATGTTTCCAATTCCTATCTCAATCAATGTATAAACGCTATTAAATTTTACTATGAGGTTGTTTTAGGTATGCCCAATCGTTTTTATGAGATAGAGCGTCCAAGAAAAGAATATAAACTGCCTACCATTATTTCTAAGGAAGAAGTGCTGTCCATAATTGGCAGTGCCAATAATATAAAACATAAGTGTATCATTGAATTATTGTACAGTACAGGTCTCCGTCGCAGCGAATTGTTAAACCTAAAACTGGAAGATGTAGACAGTAAACGTATGTTGATCAGAGTACAGGGTTCGAAAGGCAATAAAGACCGACATACCCTTTTATCACAGACTGTTTTGGAAGATCTGCGTTTATATTTTAGGGAATGGAAGCCTCGCGAATATTTGTTCGAAGGCCAGAGAGGCGGTAGGTACAGTGCTCAAAGTGTACTTAAAATTGTTAAAGAGGCAGCATTAAAAGCTAAAATAAAACAATCCGTGACCCCACATGTTTTACGACATAGTTTCGCCACCCATCTATTGGAGTCTGGGGTGGATCTCAGACAAATACAAGTGCTGTTGGGACATGGATCCAGCAAGACGACGGAAATATATACCCATGTAGCAACAAATACTTTTAAAAATATAAAAAATCCACTAGATTAGTGGTGTAGACAAAATAGGAATATACACACTAGTGACTATATACAATTGTTGGGCACAATTTGAAAAAAGCATCAGAATTTAATGGAAGACAGAACAAAGAAAATCATAGGTGCTACAGAAACATTCGCTTTCCAGTATAACGAATCACGTAAAAAAGTTAAAGAGGAGTATGAGAAAAATGAATCCGAAATACATCACGCTTTTAGAAAAACAATTGACGGATTAATCATACTCATAATGGATAATGTTTTTGGAAAGTACGATGAGCCTTCCGAAAAATTTCTATATCAACTAAATTTAACTGTTTCTTATGTTAGAACTCATTTTATAATAAACGACCTTGTTTTAAATGGTGATATAATTGAAGCTTATACTCTCATTAGAAAACAACTAGAAAAACTTACCAGATTAAATGAATTAGACAGTAAACCAATCGGAAAACTACTACGGAAAACACCAAATGTTTTGAATCTATTTGGAGAAGCTGGTAAAGGTATTTACCCTGAACTTTCAGAGACAGCCCATTTTAGTCATCCTCGAGTTAGTGAGTTTCTTTCGTTTGAATCAAAGGACGGGAAAAAGGGACCAAGTTTATTTCCGTCTTATAAAAAATCAGCAATTATATGCTATGACAGGAGCGCATATGTGACTTTATATTTTGTCAGTTGGTTAATTGATTTTGTAAAAGAAATAAATCCTAGTTACAACAATCAAAAGGATGTTGAGACATTTTTAATGTTAGAACAAATGGCATTGGATTGCAATATAATTAGAGTAAAAGAAGAATAAAAACTGTGCCCAACAAAGCCTAAAAACAATACGGGCTGCGGGCTTTAACGAATGGTTTGTGTATTTTTATGAAGTCCGCCAAAACAATTGGATTTTGGGATTTTAAAAGAAAAAGTTAAAACCAAAACAAAAGGTTTTGGCTAAGTGATAAACGGAAAGCAAACGCATGTTTACCACCGTACTGTTCTTAGCCCAACCGTTATGCACAAGTATAAAAGAACACGGCAAATAAATAAAAAAGAATGAGTAAGACTCCCAATAGTTTTTTTTACCGACAAGTATCCAAACTGGCTAGGATTGGAAGTTGGGAAGTTGATGTGCCCGGTGAAAAGGTTTACTGGTCAGAAATGGTACACGAACTCCACGAAACAAACCCGAAAACTTTCATACTGATTTAAAAACAAGTCTTAGTTTTTTAAAGGGAATTCTTTCGGTCAATGGTAAATGAGGTTTGACAAAATTGTATTGAAACTGAGGCTTAATAAGTTTCGTAGAATCTTGCTTTAATCGGCTTTAATATCAGAAAAGTAAACGTTTACCACAACGAGTTTTACGAGTTCAAGTAGTGGGCTCCATAATTTTCATCAAGAAATACATAGATATGCAAGACCATCTTTCATAAAAATGATTAAATTTAGAGAAACACTACGCATATGTCCAGTCACAGCATTCAAACTAAACTTAGAGATTCCGGAATAGAAATTCTTGGAGATCTGGCATGGGGTTCTCATTTCTGTAATTTTTTTGAATCGACAGAAGACCTGCTGCAAATACTTGTTCCATATTTCAAAGCCGGGTTAATAAATAATGAATTTTGTCTCTGGATAACATCCGATCCGATAACAGTGGAAATCGCTTACGAAGCATTGCGAAATGAAATTTCCAATTTTGATCAATATGAAAAAAAGGAGCAAATCATAATACTTCCGCATGTTGATTGGTACTTGAGAGATAAAAAATTTATGCCGGATATTGTGATCAATGGCTGGTATCAAAAACTAAAAGAATCATTGAAGAAAGGTTTTGATGGAATGCGTGTTAGCGGTAATGAAGCCTGGTTGGAACGGGATGTTTGGAAAAATTTTATAGACTATGAGCGAACCTTGAATAATAGCCTCAAAGATCATAATATGATTGTCCTTTGTACATACCCGCTTGACAAATGTGATGCCCATGCAGTATTTGATGTATCTCAAGTACACGAGATGGCTCTGACAAAAAGAAAAGGCAATTGGGAATTTATCGAAGTGCCGGCAATTAAACTAACTAAATCACAACTTGCCAGGCATAAAAAGGAATTGGAAGATGAAGTAGCCAAACGTACGAAGGAGCTAACCACAATGAATAAACGGTTAAAGAAGGAAATTGACCAACACAAACTTACACAGGATGCGCTATTAAAAACTGAGGCCAAACTTCTTACCGTATTTGAAGCTACGGATACTGCGTACCTGTTACTCGAATACGACTTGACAATACTTCTTTTTAACCATCGAGCTACAGATATTATTCGAAAGGTATTTTCCTGGCTGTTGAAAACAGGAGATAATGTTCATGATTTTCTTACGGGTGAAAGGCAAGTCCTTTTTACAGACAGAGTACAGAGAGCCCTCAAAGGAGAACAAATCAACTATGAAACCAATTATGTCCTGAAAAATGAATCATTATGGTATCATGTAAGACTCTTTCCTATACCCAAAGACGATAAAGGTATATTTGGTCTCGTGCTTGCATTAACCGATATCACGGAGCGAAAGAATTTTGAAATAAGCAGAAGTAATTATGTGAGACAAATTGAAATACAGAATGAAAAACTCAATAATATTGCATGGACACAGTCGCATATTGTACGGGCTCCTCTTGCAAGAATGTTGGGTATTATGAATGTTATTGAGGATGGGGAAAAAAGTCTCGATGAAACTTTAATGTGGTTGAAACATTTGAGAAATTCCGCAAATGAATTGGACGAGATAATAAAGGACATGGTTGATAAGGCTCAACATTTAAAATGAAGAAATGAACAAAACAGTACTTATAGTCGATGATGATCCGATAGTCAGGTTCATTATCCAAACAATGATTCATAACTTGGATAGTTCTGTTAATTGTTTTCAATGTGATAACGGGGAAGAGGGTTTGACGGTATTAGAAACCCTGCAAAGCTCAACCCATACTGTTGTTGTGCTTTTAGACATTAATATGCCCGTGTTGAATGGATGGGGATTTTTGGATAGCCTACCAAAAATAAATCTTGATTCGTTTAACAGATTTCGACTATACATTGTCACTTCCTCCACAGATGAAAGCGACAAGGTAAAAGCACATTCTTATCCTGTAGTTAAGAAGCTTTATCACAAGCCGCTTTCGAAACAAGATATCAAAGAAATTTTGAATTCAGATGAATTAAGTTGAGCATTACATGGCCAACCTGTCTTCAGTTTGACTTCAAATATGTTAATAAATGGACGAAAACCTGTGCATAATCGAGTAGACGGCTCCGCCCCTAAATAGGAACGGAGTGCGCCTCTCACACCACCGTACGTACGGGTCTCGTATACGGCGGTTCGTTAAATCAGAACTTTACTACGAGGTAGTACGTTAGCATACTTTCATAACCTCTTTTTCTTAAGCGCTTTTCAGTAATAGTAGTTCTGAGTATAGGGCTTTGAGCTACTGCCCAGCCTCCCATTCTTGTTCTACTCCAAGCATACGCTTGTCCCTGTTTTATGCCTAAGCCAATGAGATTCTTGCGTTTGCGCTCTGGTTTCTTCCAATCGTGCCATATGCAGTAGCGTAGTCGGTTACGTAACCATTCATCCAGCTTTTTAAGTTTGGTCTCTATATTTCCTAATCGGAAATTGTTCAACCACCCTCTATAGATGAGTTTTAAGCGTTGTAGCCTTTCTGCTAATGACAATGGTAGCGTTTTCTTGGTAAGGTACTTGAGCTTACGTTTGAGTGTTTGCCAAGCCGATTCACTTACTATTAACTGATACTTCCCTTTTACGCCTTTCTTATAAACTGGCGCAAATCTATAACCCAACACCTTGAATGTAGAGGGTCTACGGATACCACTCTTTGCTCGGTTGACAGGTAAATCCAGTTTCTCTTTTAAATACAGATAAACCTCGTTCCCTATCGCTCGTGCCGCTGCTTTTGATTTTGTGTAAATACTGAAATCATCGGCATAGCGAATAAACCTGAACCCTCGTACTTTTAGATGTCTGTCCAATTGGTCTAACATGATGTTAGACAATAACGGACTTAATGGGCTGCCTTGTGGTAATCCTTTTCTGCGCTTACACAGTTGCCCATTCATTAAAATAGGCGCTCGTAACCATTTGCGGATCAGCCATAAGGTGGTCGGGCATTTAACCTTGTTATAAATAAGCTGAAGTAGTTTATAGTGTTGGACTTCATCAAAGAAACTTTTAAGGTCGATATCTACTAAGTCTTGGTAGCCATCATTGATGTACTCTTGACTTTTTAATACTGCCTGTTGAAGGTTCTTCCTTGGGCGGAAACCGTAACTCTCCATCTCGAAATCCAGTTCGAAATAAATCACCAGTTGTTGGCTTACCGCTTGTTGAAGCCATCTATCCAGTACCGTAGGCACTCCCAGTAATCTGGTCTTGCCATTCGCCTTGGGTATCTCAACCCCTTTGATGGCCTCTGGTATGTAACTTTTTGAAATAAGTTGGTGTACCACTTTTGAGCGATGGGCATCTATAAACGCCTTTAGCTCTTGTACGGTCATTCCATCTACTCCTGCTGACCCTTTATTGCCGACCACCTTTTTACAGGCGTCGCTCAAGTTTCCAGCCGCTACTACTTTTGCTATCATTTGTTCTGTTCTTGTCTTTCTAGGTATAGGCTATCGGGTAAACTGATTCCTATACGAATCCGGACGTGATTTAACGTTCTGTCCTTCCTTACTCGTGAGACCTCTAGGGTTCTGCCCTAGCTCGTTTCCTGTAAGTACTATGACATCGGCTGACTTCTCTACTATACCAACTCGTGGTTATAGAGACCTCCCCAGGTAAGAACATCTTCTTTTACTCAATAACTGCCGTATCTACATACTTACCTTTTTGGTATTCTTGGGGCGTTACAATGATGTGCTTGCTTACCCAAGTAAATATGCCTCTGTATACGATTTCTGTTCGTCAGTACCGAGTTTTGTAGTCCCGCTTCCTTCAGTCAAGTCCTCGCGGACAACGACCTTGCGGCTTACTAATGGTTCAAGGCGTTACCCCTGCCCATAAGGGACTTGCACCCTCTAGATTAATTAACTACATTTCTGTAGTTAAAAAGATGCCCATGCTGGGCACACACAGCACCTAAGAAAACATGGGGCGGACAGTGGTAAACGCCAGGTTCGTTCTTCGTGGCTAAATTTGTCACGGTCGGACTGAGAGCTTCGAAAGCCCCACGTTTCTTAGCTGCAAACCGTTAGCAACAAGTATGAACACATTTAAAAATATAGTCCTCTCCTTATCATTTTTCTTACTTGGTTTTGCTATTGTTTATAGTTGCAATTGTCCGATTGTAAAGGATTTAAATAAAATTCAGGAATATGAATACGAAAACTCTGAATGCATTTTTGTTGGCGAAGTTTTAAGTGTGAATTTGGACAATCACACGTTTGAAATTGAAGTAATTGAATCTTTTGACGAAACTAATAGTGGGACTATATACACCGGCAAATATGTAGGCTTCTCTAAAAATAGGACAGTATAAAATTCGAACTAATTATTTCCAACTTTTTCAAACCCAAATCTTACAAAAACTTTTGCGCACGGATCCTGTGCTGTTTTTGTAGTGTTCAGGCAGATAAGCGTCAAGCAAAAACAGCATAGGGCGCAACCTACTATGGGTTTGGATTTATTTCTTTTTCGGACCACTTCAAGAACGTCCTATAAGCCTCTGGATATTCTCCAAAGTAATTCTTCAATTCGGTTGAAATAGTGGTCCTGCCCTCATTAAAGGCTTTCTCCTTTTCTTCCCCGAACTGTGTCACTTGATAGCCCAAATAAATGGAAACTGACAGGGATAGGATCAGTACCAGACAGACCATGAACAATAACCATTCAGGGATAATCTGCGACTCTTTCAATTGCTCCCCTATGTGGATGGTTCTAGTATCCTGCCCTTGGAAATGATGTTCCTGCGTTCTCTTGAGTTCCTTCAGTTCATTTCTTATTAGGGAAATGTCCTGTACCGTTTCCGAACTGGTCAATTCCTCGCTCAGCTGTTCCAATTTCACCAACATCTGTTTCAATCCTTCCAGTTCGTCGGTCAATAGTTCCGTAATCTCGTCCAACTTTGCCATAGCTTTTACATTTTAATATTAATATCCTATCTCGAATCCAGCACTTTTTTGGATCGCCTGTTTGATGACCCGTTTCGCTACCTTCATGGCAATATTACCACTGAGCTGTACGGCCTTTCCCATGAGGCTAATTGTATTTTCCTTGTTTTTGACGAGGTCCTTTCCAGCATGTTCCCCTATCCCCATCAACAATCTGCTGCCGGACATGGAACGGTGCACCTCGCTCCCCTTTAGGCTGTGTCCCTTAAATTCAAACCTAAACCCCTGTAATCGGTTCGACTTGTTGATGCTGGGCACAACATCTATATCCTTTTCCCCCATTAATCTGATATACCGGTCCAGATCCTTAGGGCGGTGTTGGGCCATGACCTTTACATGTACCTGTTTGATCTCAAATCGTATAAGTTTGATTCGGTCCAATTTTTCCTGTTGCACCTCCCTTGCCGTGGTAAGCCCCATTTCCTTGGCTACATTTTCCGCGGCCTGCTGGCTCCTCTTTCCGATAAAACTGTCGTTATAGGCCCTACCGTTAAAGTCGATACGGTTCACGTACACATGGACATGGGTGTGCGCCCTGTCCCTGTGAACAAAGGCAATGGCCTGGTGTTCCTGTAGTTTCATTTCCTTGAGGAATTTTTCCGTGATCTCGTTGAGCGCTTTGGCATCAAGTTCCTTTCCCTCCTCTATGGTCGGACTGAGGACAAAGCTCAGGGTATTGTTGGTGCACCTGGCATTCTGACCTTGGATGATCTTGAATTCCTCCGTAATCTGCTCGGGGGTTTCCCCGGCCAGATGTTTGGAGTATACCACCTCCGCATCCTTCTCCTGGTTCCAGCCATAGGACATGGAGGCCCTAGTGTGCGATATGGATCTGCCCTTGCCTATCATTTTTTGAAATTTTTAATGTGTTCCCGTATTTCCTCTGCCAGCTTTGTTACCTCTTCGGTCAGTTTGGGATTTCGTTTTCGGAACATGTTCCCGATCAGTTTAAAGTTGGTCGAATACTTGATCAGCATCTTATAGATATCTATCTGCTCCTCGTTCAGCCGCTCGACGATCTTGTCCCCCAAGGCGGCACGACGACAATATTCACTTAGGCTCAGACCACTCTTTTTGGCCTTGATTCTAAGTAGTTTCTTCTCGAAGAGGGAACATCGGAATTTGATGTAGGTCCTTTTCATTTTTTGTTTCTTTGCGACCATCGGGAGCAAAGCAAGATCGTTTTTGTGGCAACAAAAACACATCTTGAATTTGCTGCCCTCCTAAATCCTTTGATCCCGAAATGAGCCATTCGTTCATATCCTTAAATCCTGCGTACAAACCAGATCTATCCACAA
>DEXR01000019.1:72832-73195 GCA_002364245.1 Flavobacteriaceae bacterium UBA3179 | reverse complement strand
CGGAACTTGCTTATAATTTTGCCACGGATACGGCACGCTAATTTCAGATTCCAGAAAATCAAAAATCTGTTGGGTGTAGCGATACGTCGGCTCTACTTTATCAGCATCTTCCGGTTGATAATACAGTTCAATTGGAATACCGGATTGTGAATTAATCGTTTTCTTATTAAAATCACCAATAGCAAAAGCTGCTAAATAGCTCGCCATAGGTTGTTGCATATCAAAATGCCAATAGTCTAAACTATCTTTTTGCTTCTTCTCTAGAAGTTTCCCGTTGGCAATCACTGCCTTATTTTTTGATGCCGCAATCGTAAGGTCAAACTCTAGCTTATCGTTCATATCATCAATACTTGGCAACCAATG
>DEXR01000019.1:67424-72723 GCA_002364245.1 Flavobacteriaceae bacterium UBA3179 | reverse complement strand
TTTCCTTGGCCTTGTGTCCAGATCTGATTTCCTGTGAAGTATAGTGTCTGTTTTGGGGTGGCAGTGTATGAAAAGGAAACATCGTAGGTTTTATCTTTTCTGAAATTTCCAGTGAGCCAAATCTTATTTCCTTCCGAAGAAATTGAGACTTTATTAGATTTTACATTGCTTACATTCATATTTACCGCATCTAAATACACTGAATCTGTTTTCTGAAGTATTTTAAATTGATATGAAACTGTTCCTTTTACACTCTCTTCAGAGGCATTCGGAATTACTACAGCCTTAACTGATACAAAATCAACCAGATGTGTTTGTTGCGCATTTCCGAAGAAGCTAATTAAGACTAATATATAAGCACAAAATTTATTCATACGTAACTTTTCAATAGGCTCACAAATTAACCAAATAACTTTAAAAAATCTTCCACTCTTACACCTCTTAACAGGAATATTGTATTTTCGTGATATGAACGGTGGCTTTCTACAAACTCCAATCGATTATTTAAAAGGCGTAGGACCTAATCGCGCCGATTTGCTTAAAAAGGAGTTAGGTATTCATACCTTTCAAGATTTATTAAACCTTTTCCCCAATCGCTATTTAGACCGAACCAAATACTACAAAATAGCAGAGTTACAACGCAACAGCGCCGAAGTGCAAGTGGTAGGAAAAGTAATTCATTTAAAAACTGTTGAGCAAAAACGAGGCAAACGATTAGTCGCTACGTTTACAGATGGAAATTCAAAAATGGAATTGGTTTGGTTTCGAGGACACAAATGGATTCGGGAAAATGTAAAAATCAATGTTCCGTATGTGGTTTTTGGGAAAACAAATTGGTACAACGGTACGTTTTCCATGCCACATCCAGAAATGGAATTAGTTTCAAAACATAAAGAAGGGGTTCGCTCTGCCATGCAACCCATTTATCCTTCTACCGAAAAACTATCAAAAAGCGGAATTACCAATAAAGTTATCATCGGGTTGTTGCAACAATTATTCACAGAACTGAAAGGAAATTTCTCTGAAACGCTTTCAAAAATCATTCTCGATTCTTTAAAATTAGTATCAAAAAGTACCGCACTTTTAAACATACATTTTCCACAAAGTTCAGAGCTTTTAGCACGGTCTCAATATCGATTAAAATTTGAAGAATTATTTTATATTCAACTACAATTACTTCGGAAAAATTTACAACATAAAAGTAAAATTAAAGGCTATCCTTTTGAAGAAATAGGAGAGAATTTTAACACGTTTTACAACCATCATTTACCCTTCGAATTAACCAATGCGCAAAAGCGAGTCATCAAAGAAATTAGGAACGATTTAGGCAGCAATGCACAAATGAACCGGTTGTTACAAGGAGATGTAGGAAGCGGAAAAACCATTGTAGCGCTCATGTCAATGTTAATAGCTATTGACAACGGTTTTCAAGCCTGTTTAATGGCTCCTACTGAAATTCTGTCAGTCCAGCACTATAACGGATTATTAGAATTATGTAAGAAACTGAACACCAGTATAGAAATACTCACAGGTTCAACTAAAACTTCAAAAAGAAAAAAAATTCATGAAAAACTGAAAAATGGCGAAATAGACATACTAATTGGCACCCATGCACTGCTTGAAGACAAGGTACAATTCAATAATTTAGGGCTCGCTATAATTGACGAGCAACATCGTTTTGGAGTAGCCCAACGAAGCAAATTATGGCATAAAAATGAGCTTCCACCACACGTGCTTGTCATGACCGCTACCCCTATTCCACGCACCCTTGCCATGAGCGTTTATGGTGACCTTGATATTAGTGTAATTGATGAACTTCCACCCGGTAGAAAAAGTATAAAAACCGTACATCGTTTTGACTCGAATAGGCTGAAAGTTTTTAGGTTTTTGAAAGATGAAATTTCAAAAGGCAGACAAGTATATATTGTCTACCCATTGATACAGGAAAGTGAAGCATTAGACTATAAAGATTTAATGGATGGATATGAAAGTATCGTTCGAGAATTTCCGCAGCCTACCTATCAAATTTCAATTGTCCACGGACAAATGAAACCAGCCGATAAAGATTTTGAAATGGATCGGTTTGTACGTGGTGAAACACAAATAATGGTGGCAACAACCGTAATTGAAGTGGGGGTGAATGTTCCTAATGCTTCGGTTATGGTGATTGAAAGTGCCGAACGGTTCGGCCTCTCACAACTGCACCAACTACGAGGTCGTGTAGGCCGCGGTGCCGAACAGAGTTATTGTATTTTAATGACTAGCCATAAACTGAGTAGCGATGCCAAAACACGTTTGCAGACCATGACTCAAACCAATGATGGTTTTGAAATAAGCGAAGTAGATTTAAAACTAAGAGGCCCTGGTGATATTATGGGAACGCAACAAAGTGGGGTGTTAAACCTTCGCATCGCAGATATAGTGAAAGATTCAGCCATTTTAAAAATAGCACGAAGTTATGCTATGCAAACGCTCAAAACCGACCCTGCTTTAGCTTCCGAAGAAAACAAACCCATAAAACACACGTATTCACAGTTGGTAAAGTTTAAAAATATTTGGAATTATATTTCTTAATTTAACCTACTTATTTAATTTTTAACTCTGTTTAATTCCTGTATCTTTGCCGCCTTTTTAAGTGGAAAAACATGTTACAGAAAACCATCAAAAATTTCACCCAGAACCCTAAGAATGATATCCTTTCAGGTTTAACCGTAGCATTAGCATTAGTCCCTGAGGCTGTTGCTTTTGCCTTTGTAGCTGGCATTGATCCTCTTATTGGGCTTTACGGAGCTTTTATGATGGGAATAGTTACCGCACTTTTTGGAGGTCGACCAGGAATGATTTCTGGAGCTACCGGTGCAACAGCTATAGTAATGGTTCACTTAATACAGAAAGGAAACGAAGTAGGTGATTCCTTGGCTGCCCCTATTGACAACTTAGGGCTGCAATGGCTTTTTATTACTCTTCTAATTATGGGCGGAATACAAATATTAGCAGGAGTGTTTCGTTTAGGTAAGTTCGTGCGATTAATACCGCATCCAGTAATGATGGGGTTTGTAAATGGTTTGGCAATCGTAATCTTTTTATCGCAATTAGGCTTTTTTAAAGAAAGCTCAACCGGTGTTCCTACTTGGATGACCGGAATTGACCTATTTGTCATGTTAGGCCTTGTTTTTTTAACGATGGCCATTATGTTTGGGCTTCCAAAACTCACAAAAAAAATACCTGCAGCCCTTACGGCTATTGTAGTGGTAGCGTGTGTTACCATTTTTGGAAATATCGATGCCAGTACTGTTGGATCTTTTATCCGTGATGGAGGAGGAACAGGTTTAGAAGGTGGGTTGCCTACCTTTCAAGCTCAAATATTCGGTCTTTTTGATACGTTGCAAGGGCACTGGGGGCTTGTAATTTCCACTGCGTTTATACTAGCTGCAGTTGGACTTATTGAATCTTTAATGACCCTTAACCTTGTAGATGAAATGACCGAAACCCGTGGAAGCGGAAACCGTGAATGTGTTGCACAGGGTGGCGCCAACATTTTAAATGGCTTATTTGGCGGAATGGGTGGTTGCGCTATGATCGGTCAATCCATTATCAATATAAATTCTGGTGGTAGAGGCAGATTATCTGGTACGGTAGCTGCCATTGCCTTGTTATGTTTTGTATTGTTTGGCGCCCCTTTAATTGAACAGATTCCCATCGCAGCATTAGTAGGGGTTATGTTTATGGTGGTTATTGGCACGTTTGCGTGGAGTAGTTTCCGTATTCTGAATAAAATCCCATTGAGTGATGCTATTGTTTTAATAGCCGTCTCAGCCATTACCGTATGGCAAGATTTGGCAATTGCAGTAATCGCCGGAGTTATTATGAGTGCATTAGTGTTTGCATGGAAAAATGCAACTAAAATTAGAGCCCGAAAACGATTTAAAGAAGATGGCACCAAAGTATATGAGATTTGGGGTCCGTTATTCTTTGGCTCCACAACGGCTTTCAACACGAAATTTGATGTTAAAAACGACCCAGAAAAAGTTGAAATTGATTTTATAGAATCTAAAGTAAGCGATCACAGTGGTGTAGAAGCGTTACGAAACCTCGCCAATAAATACGTAGCGAACGGAAAGCAAGTTAAATTCACACACTTAAGTAAGGACTGTAAAGCCTTATTAATTAAAAGAAATCCAGAATTTGAAACCATTATTGAAGACAACATAGACGACCCACGATATTACGTTGTGACTGATGTAATGGATAGCGAAGTATAAAAAATAAACGGTTTACGAAATTCGTAAACCGTTTTTAACTTTTTTATCAGGTTCTAAAAGGGTTACATTTTTGTCATCAACTGCACCAATAACTAGGCATTCGCTCATAAAGTTGGCGATCTGTTTCTTCGGAAAATTAACGACAGCGATTACTTGCTTACCTATAATTTCTTCTTTTTTGTATAATGCAGTAATTTGAGCCGACGTTTTTAAAACCCCTATTTCCTCACCGAAGTTTATTTGAAGTTTATAAGAAGGATTATGAGCTTCTGGAAAGTCATTTACCTCAATTACCGTTCCTACACGCATATCAACTTTTTCAAAGTCGCTCCACGATAAATTATTCTTCATGGGTGATATTAAGTTTTTTTACCATTTCCGGGGAAATATAATCACCTTTTGCACTGTAGTTATCAACTAACAAACCCTTTGTATTATCGTGTGTTTCAATCACATATAAAATTGAATTATCACCGGGGTTTGTCATCCCTTCAAATCGATAAAACTTAATAACATCTAGCTCACCGGCTTTCCATTCTTTTTTAAGTGATTTGGATTTAACACCCTCTTCAACCAAGTTAAAATCTTCTGTATATCCTTTCTTTTGTAAATCTTCTACTGCTACTGAAAGTGAATTGTATGAATTTTCCATGTTTTTTGCTTTTTTATAAAGTTACAGTCATTAAAAGAGACTGGCAAAACTTTATAAAATGTTTAATAATTGTAACTTTATTGAAAATAATCGCACTAATTCAGAAAAGAAAAAGATATGTCTCTTACCCCATCCAATATGATGCCCCTTGGCACCAAAGCAACCGATTTTACTTTGTTGGATGCCGTTACCATGAAACCCGTTTCACTAAAACAAATTCAAGGTGAAAAAGGAACAGTAGTTATGTTTATATGCAACCACTGCCCTTTTGTAAAGCATATAAACGAAGAGATTGTAAGGCTTTGCAATGATTATCGTGTAACAGGTTTTGGCTTTGTTGCTATAAGCAGCAACGATGTTGAGAACTATCCACAAGATTCCCCTA
>DEXR01000019.1:67040-67334 GCA_002364245.1 Flavobacteriaceae bacterium UBA3179 | reverse complement strand
ACAAGATTCCCCTAAGGAAATGTGGAAAACCGCTCGAAAACACAACTACCCTTTTCCCTATTTATACGATGAAACACAAGAGGTAGCAAAAGCTTATGATGCAGCCTGTACCCCAGATTTTTATTTATTTGATGACGAATTAAAGCTTATTTACCGTGGACAATTGGATAACTCGCGTCCTGGAAATAGTATTCCGGTAAATGGCCGTGACCTTAGGGAAGCATTGGATAATGTTCTGAACAACAACCCACAAAGAAAAGATCAAAAACCAAGTATGGGTTGTAATATAAAGTG
>DEXR01000019.1:55970-66873 GCA_002364245.1 Flavobacteriaceae bacterium UBA3179 | reverse complement strand
AGTATGGGTTGTAATATAAAGTGGAAATAGATATTTTTACTGAAATTTAATACAAACCTAATATGAAACAAATTTATTTTATTTGTTTATTCCTATTGTCCGTATCTGTTTTTTCACAACATACTTTTTCAATAGTAGCAGTAGACCCAAATACGGGTGAGATTGGTAGTGCTGGAGCAACATGCATATCTGCTGAAGATGGTGCCCTTGCTATTAGTGACATCGTTTTGGGGGTTGGTGCCATCCATACACAATCTTTTTACCTACCAGCCAATCAAGACAATGCGCGTGCCCGTATGGAAGCTGGTGATTCCCCTCAAGAAATTATTGATTGGCTAATTGCAAACGACGCACAAGGAGACCCTTCGCAGCGACAATATGGAGTGGTCGATTTAAATAACAGCAACCCAAGAAGTGCTGCTTTTACTGGAGCAAACTGTTTTGAAGAGTTTATCGATATCACTGGCCCTAATTATTCTATTCAGGGAAATATTTTAATTTCTGAAGATGTGGTGACCGATATGGAAACCGCTTTTCTTGAAACAGAAGGAACATTAGCTGACAAGCTTATGGCAGCGTTGCAAGGTGCGAAACGCCCAGGAGCAGATTCCAGGTGTTTAGATTTTGGTATTAGCTCTGCATCGGCATTTTTACGAGTGGCAGACCCTAGCGACACCGACAGTAGCTATGGAAGCCTTTCATTGGACCTTAATGTTTGGATAACCTCTGAAGTATTTGAACCTATTGATGCCTTACAAGATGCCTACGATGCAACATTGAGCACCAATAACCCTCAAGGTACAGAAAGTAACATAACTTTATTTCCAAACCCTGCAGATAAAACCGTGACATTGCAAAGTACTGGGTCGATGATAACATCATATACCATAACTGATGTAAATGGTAAAATAGTTACGCAAAGAGAAATTAAATTGCCTCAAAACATACTGTATTTTGATGTGTTACAATACGCAGATGGCATCTATTTTGTTGAAACTTATGATAATGGTAAACCTCTTTCAGTTGACAAATTAGTGATTTCGAAAGAATAATTAAAATCATTGCACAAAAAAACGCCCCTAAAAATAGAGGCGTTTTTATATATAGTTAAGATGACTTTACTTTCATCAACTCTACATCAAATACCAAAGTTGCATTTGGTGGAATAACCCCGCCAGCACCTTGATCTCCATAAGCCAAATGTGATGGAATTACAAAACGAGCCTTATCACCAACTTGAAGCAATTGGATACCTTCATCCCATCCGCCGATAACATTGCCCATTCCTACTGGGAATTCAATTGGGTTGCCGCGTTTGTATGAATTATCAAACTCAGTTCCATCGGCAAACATGCCTTTGTAATGTACCGCTACGGTTTTTCCTTTTTCAGCTTTGGTACCGTCTCCTTTTTGAATGATTTTATATCGAAGACCGCTTTCGGTTTTATCAAAACCTGCTGAAATTTCATCTACCAACGCTTCTTGTTCTTGCTTCGCTTTTGCTTCTCGTTCTGCTTTCGCTCCGGTAAACTGTCTAAAGGCTTCAACGGCATTCCAGTTTTCAGCTTCCTCTCCTACTCTAATGATTTCAACCTCTTGCATGGTATCGCCTTGCGCAATGCTATCTACAACATCTTGTCCTTCGGTTACATAACCAAAAACAGTGTGTTTGTTATCTAACCAAGGGGTTTCAACGTGCGTAATGAAAAATTGGCTTCCGTTAGTTGCAGGACCAGCATTTGCCATAGAGAATACTCCCGGCTTGTTGTGTTTTAAATCTGGGTGAAATTCATCATCAAACTTATATCCTGGGCCACCAGCTCCAGTCCCTGTGGGATCACCTCCTTGTACCATGAAGTCTGGAATTACACGGTGAAATTTCAATCCGTCATAATAGGGTTTTCCTTGTACTTTTGCTTCGTTTTCTAAATTTCCTTCAGCTAAAGCTACAAAGTTTCCTACCGTTCCCGGTGTTTTTTTATAGGTAAGCTGGCCTAAAATTTCTCCTTTTTCTGTAGTAATTTTAGCGTAAATACCGTCTTGCATGGGTCTGTTTTTAAATGAAGTGCAAAAATAGGGAATTCTGTGTTTTATTTCCTTTTTCCGAAGAAATAAAATTTCAAAAATATTATGATATAATACCTATTTCTTTTGAATGTTCTATTGCTCTGTGGCTATCTTTAAAATAGAGTGTTCTAACCGATAGCGTTTCAATATTTGTTAAAACTTCCTGTACTTCTCCTTTTGGTTTTTTTGAGGTCTTCCGAATGTAAACAGCACGTATGTTTTCAGGAAATATTTTACAGATGCGCTCATATAAATACGGGTCTTGCTGCGAATCGTCACCCAATAATACGTAGGTAAGGTTTGGGTAAAACGAAATAATATCTTTTATTTTCTGAAATTTATGGTCGTGATCCCCTCTACCAGATTTTAAAAAATCTGTCAGTTTGGTTTTTATGCTTTTCAACTTGATAACCGCTTTGGGCAAGTTATGTAGTCTCGCAAATTCGTCAATAAATGCATATAGGTTCCATTCGCTACTAGAAACGTAAAAAAAAGAGTTAGACGCTTCGTCAGTGTCCTGACCTGCGATGCTCAAGGCTTGATAATGATCCACTACATCGTCAAAAACCTTTCGTTTGTTTACATTTTTGGACAGCATAACATATAGTTTCTTGAAAATGTTGCTGCTATGTGAGATTAGAAAAGTATCGTCAATATCTGATATAATTCCGAATTTACTTTCAAAAGGCTTTAATATTTCGCCAGTTTCTACAATACCAATATCACCTACGGCACACGTGATTTTATAAGGATGCCAACCGTTTTTTAAAGTTTCAGAAAAAGGAATAGTAAACCTGAAAAAACCGTCTTCCAACGTTTTGGTTTTTACTGTGGTGCCATAAAACTGTAAAGTAATCTCAATATTTTCAAGTGGTGAGATGGTAAACATATGTAATATAGAAAAAGCATGCTTCACCCCTTTTTTTTCAATACTGTATTTGTCGGGTGCCCACGACTTAAAAACGTGGCCTGAAACCACCAATTCCTGTTCGTTGAGATATCCTCGGTATAATTGTAAATCTAGTTTCACGTATTGTAAATTCCTTAACTTTTATATCCTTTCAAATTACTTAAATTTAAAAACAATTTAAAATAAATGAAGGCAATTAAGGATATATTAACCGTTGTAAACCCAATTTCGGGGAATAGTGCAAAGGAAGACACGATAACAAATATTATAGCGTATTGTGGTACAGATAATTATTCGTTGACCATTTATGAAACCACCGGAAAAGAGGATATTAAAAACATTCAAAACCTAATACAAGAAAACACAATAGACAGGGTTTTGGTTGTTGGGGGTGACGGTACCATTAAAATGGTTGCCGAAGCTGTTGAAGGTTTTCATGTTTCTGTAGGGATTATTCCAGCAGGATCAGCTAATGGAATGGCGGTAAATTTTAACATCCCCAATACCTTGCAAAAGCAATTGGATATTGCCTTAGGAGACCATACCATCGATGCTGACAAGCTTTTAGTTAATAATCATGTATGCTTCCATATGGCCGATTTAGGTATTAATGCTGAATTGATAAAAAATTACGAAGCATCTAATATCCGTGGAAAATTAGGTTACGTGTTACAAACCATCCCTACTCTGTTTACCTCTGAGTACCCATTTAACTTTACATTACAAATAGATGCCAAAACGATAGAAACAAAAGGCATTATGCTCGCTATTGCCAATGCCAATAAATTTGGTACCGGCGCAACCATAAACCCCAATGGAAAAATTAACGATGGAAAATTTGAAGTTGTGGTTTTTAAAGAACTCAACATAGCTGAAATAATAAATACCATCTACGATAAAGCAAATGTTCAATCAGATTTTGCTGAAGAATATACTACAACTTCAGCTATTATTCATTCACAAGAATCTGTTCCGTTACAAATTGATGGAGAGTTTATTGAAAACACCACAAAAGTAGAAGTGAAACTATGTGAAGAAAAACTAACTGTAGCAGTTCCTGAAAGCTTTGTTTCGTGATTTATAGTTATTAACTATCTTTAGCCTTCGTTAAAAATTACGCTATGAGATATTTCCTTTCCTTATTACTGATAAGTTGTACGTTAACACTACACGCTCAAAAAAAAGATAAAGACAAGAAAGAAGAAACAAAATGGGATGTTTCCAGTCCCGGAAAAGACTTTAATTACAAAACCCATTCATTTACAACCAACGAAGGGACATGGATGAATCTCGATGTGAGTCCCGACGGACAAACCATCGTTTTTGATATGTTAGGCGACATTTACACAATGCCGATAACAGGAGGAAAAGCAACTGCCATTAGAACTGGAATTCCTTTTGAAGTACAGCCTCGTTTTAGCCCCGATGGAAAGAAAATTTCATTTACGAGCGATGCCGGCGGTGGCGATAATATTTGGGTAATGAATACAGATGGTAGCGATGCTAAACAAATTACAGACGAAGACTTCCGTTTACTTAACAATGCGGTTTGGGTGCCCGATGGTGATTATTTAATCGCAAGAAAACACTTTACATCAGGAAGAAGTTTGGGGGCCGGCGAAATGTGGCAGTACCATATTTCAGGAGGAAAAGGCTTACAGCTAACGAAACGGAAAAACGACCAACAAGACGTAAATGAACCGTTTGTTTCACCAGACGGCAAGTATTTATATTATTCCGAAGATATGTATCCGGGCGGTAATTTTCAATACAATAAAGACCCGAACAGCCAAATTTATGTAATCAAGCGCTATAATTTTGAAACCGGAAAAACCGAAACAATTACTGGTGGACCAGGCGGTGCCGCTCGCCCCGTTATTTCACCTAACGGAAAAAAATTGGCTTTTGTTAAACGAGTACGCGAGAAGAGCGTAATGTACATTCACAATTTAGAAACCGGCGAAGAATGGCCTGTATACGATAAACTTACCAAAGACCAACAGGAAGCTTGGGCCATTTTTGGGGTCTATCCTAACTTTAGCTGGATGCCCAATAACACAGACCTTGTATTTTGGAGTGAAGGAAAAATTAATAAGCTTAATACTGAGACCCAACAACTAACTAACATTCCATTTACAGCCGATGTGAAAATCGATATTGCAGAGCGTGTACATTTTACCAATAAAGTTGAGGAAGAGACCTTTACCCCAAAAGTAATTCGTCATGCAGTGACTTCACCTAATGGAAAAATCGTTATCTTTAATGCTTTGGGCGCTCTCTATAAAAAAGAATTGCCTAACGGTTCCCCACAGAGAATTACAAACGGCACCGATTTCGAATTTGAACCAAGATTCTCCCCAGATGGAAAGCATATTGTTTTCGTCACTTGGAACGATCTTGAAAAAGGTGCCATTTTTAAAGTTTCTACCTCAGGCGGGACTCCTATTAAACTTACTCAAGAAAAAGCAATTT
This sequence comes from Flavobacteriaceae bacterium UBA3179, assembly GCA_002364245.1. GTDB lineage: Bacteria > Bacteroidota > Bacteroidia > Flavobacteriales > Flavobacteriaceae > Marixanthomonas. The sequence goes on along the minus strand of DEXR01000019.1, from coordinate 61,424 downwards.
ATCGAACACCTTCTTATTCACAAGATGGTAAACACATTGTTTTCAGAAAAGAAAAAGGAAACACAGATCAAGGTTTTACATTTACTAAAAAACCAGGTATCTATACAATGGACTCTTCTGGTAATAATGAAAAGTTTGTTACCGAAAAGGGCGAATACCCTATGTTTAACAAGAATGGAAATCGTATTTTCTTGCAAACGGGAGGTACTTATTTTGGAAACCTTACCAAAAAATTAATTAGCGTTAATCTACAAGGAAACGATAAAAAGGAACATATAAAATCGAAATACGCCAATAGATTGGTTCCAAGCCCAGATAACAAGTGGATTGCTTTTACACATCTTCATAAGGCATACGTCGCTCCGTTAGTATTGAATGGTCAAACCATAGATTTAGACAATAAATCAAAGTCGGTTCCGGTTTCTCAAATTGCAAAGGATGCAGGGATTAATTTACATTGGTCGCCAGACAGTAAAAAAATAATGTGGACGTTGGGTGATGAATATTTCAGAAATGAATTAAAAAATAGGTTTACATTTTTACCGGGTTCTTCTGAAGAAATTCCGGAAATGACGCTCGAAGGAACCAAAATAGGACTTACAGCACCTGTTGATACTCCTTCAGGAAAAATTGCTTTTATCAATGCCCGAATTATCACCATGAACGGCGACAAAGTAATTGAAAACGGAACTATTGTAATTAATGAAAATAAAATTGAAGCAATTGGTGAAGCTTCTAAAATCAAGGTTCCCAATGACGCTAAAGTCTATAATGTGAATGGAAAAACCATTATGCCGGGTATGGTCGATGCGCACGCACACGTAGGTGCATTTCGGTATGGTTTAACCACGCAACAAAACTGGCAATTAATGGCCAACCTTGCATTTGGAGTAACCACTTCTCACGATCCTTCAGCAAACACAGAAACGGTGTTCAGTATTTCTGAATTATTAAAAGCCGGTAAATTAACCGGTCCACGATTGTATTCTACCGGTTTTATACTATACGGAGCTGATGGTGATTTTAAAGCGGTCATCAATAATTTGGATGATGCAAAAAGCAGCATTCGACGTACCAAAGCATTTGGCGCTAAGAGTGTGAAAAGTTATAACCAACCAAGAAGAGAGCAAAGGCAGCAAGTTCTGCAAGCAGCGCGAGAACAAGGCATTAATGTAGTTCCAGAGGGCGGATCTACTTTTTTCCATAATATTTCAATGGTAATTGATGGCCATACAGGTGTTGAACACAACATTCCTGTAGCGCCTGTTTATAAAGATATTTTAGAAGTTTGGGGTAAAAGCGAGGTAGGTTACACACCGACACTAATTGTAAATTATGGCGGATTAAATGGTGAATACTATTATTACCAACGCGATAATGTTTGGGAAAATGAAAAACTATTGCAATTTACACCAAGAAGAATTGTTGATAGTCGTTCGCGCCATCGTACCATGGTTCCTGAAAAAGAATATGAAAATGGACATATTTTAGTTTCAGAAACTGCTAAAAAATTGAGTGATGCTGGTGTAAAAGTTAATTTGGGAGCTCACGGACAATTACAAGGCTTGGGTGCTCATTGGGAAACATGGATGCTTAAACAAGGTGGAATGACCAATCTAGAAGCACTAAAAACTGCCACGATTAATGCAGCCGAGTATATTGGAGCTGGAGATGATGTAGGCTCTTTAGAAAAAGGGAAAATGGCAGATTTAATTGTGTTAACAGATAACCCATTAGACGATATTGAAAACACACAAAGTATAGAAATGGTAATGGTGAATGGACGCCTATACGATGCAAATACTTTAAACGAAATTGGAAACCATCCAAAAGAACGTTCACCATTTTGGTGGGAAAACAACAAGTCCAATCAAGCTTTTCCTTGGCATCAAGAAACCGAAAGTTTTATGAGAGGTGGTTGTGGATGTCACGTAGGCCATCAATAAATTATGAATGTAAGAGCCTATTGGCATTTTTATAAAGATATTTTCCCCTTTATAGCAGCATTTGGGATAGTCTGTGCTATTGCAACCAATGTATTTTGGGCTTTTACCCTTTTTTGTACTATAGGTTTATTGATTGGTTTTTTAGGTTTTCAGGTTTTTAAGAAGGGTGAATATTATTTTTATTACAACTTAGGAATTACTAAATGGAACTTATTAAAAATCAGTTTTTTCATTAATTTACTTATCGCAATTCCACTGTTTTCAATTCTATTAACCTGTTTTTATCTTTTCTTTGGCGACTTTACAAGTACATGATGTAACCAAAAGCTTCGGAAAAACCCAAGTTTTAAAGAATGTTTCTTTTTCAATGGAAACAGGAGATGTCTTTGGAGTCTTTGGAAGAAATGGCAGCGGAAAATCTACCTTGTTAAAAATTCTCTTTGGGACGCTTTCCGCAGATAGTTTAGAGCTTGAAATAAACGAAACAAAAATTTCCACTTCCGAAGTCATAAAAAAACAGCTTATCGCCTATTTACCACAACACCCATTTTTGCCTAAAAACCAAACAGTACGCGACATTATCCCGATGTATTTTCAGAAAGAAAAAGAACAAGATGCTATTTTTTACCATCCGTATGTAGCTACCCTAACGCATAAAAAAGCTGGAGAACTTTCACATGGAGAACGTAAGTTTTTTGAAACCATTTTAATCAGTCATTTGCCACATCCCTTTCTTATGCTGGACGAGCCTTTTTCCATGCTGGAACCGCTTCAAACAAAAGCATTAAAAGAATTTTTAGTAAAAATTTCAGAAACAAAAGGCATTATTATCACCGACCATTATTACGCTGATGTTTTAGATATTACCACTAAAAACATTGTTTTAAAAGACGGAGAGAGCATCACTATAAACTCAATTGAAGATTTAAAGGAAAACGAGTACCTTTCTAAAAACTAATCAAGATGAAAAAAATACTATTGCTTTGTTCCATTTTGGCAATTACTATTAATTGTAAAAATGAAGCTGAAACTAAAACAAAACAGGAAACAAAACCAGTTGTTTCAGAAACTGATTACCTTTCCTTTACAGATAAGGACGATCAATTTACCGGCGGAATTAAAATGATTCCTATAGAAACACCAAAAGGAACGTTTAATGTTTGGACCAAGCAAACGGGCAACAATCCAACGATAAAAGTATTGTTGTTACACGGCGGCCCCGGAATGACACACGAAATTTATGAATGTTTTGACGGTTACTTTCCTCAGGAAGGAATTGAGTATTATTACTACGATCAATTAGGTAGTTACTACAGCGACCAACCAGACGACAAAAGCCTTTGGAAAACCGAACGGTTTGTTGAAGAAGTAGAACAAGTGCGAAAAGCGTTGGGTCTAAACAGTGATAACTTTTATTTATTTGGGCAATCTTGGGGCGGTATTTTAGCACTGGAATACGCTTTAAAATATCAAGATAATCTGAAAGGATTAATCGTTTCAAATATGGTGCCTTCCATTCCCGATTATATGAAATATAATGAAGAGGTTTTAGCACCTCAGCTTGATTCTACCGTTTTAAAAAAAATTATGCAGTATGAAGCTGCTGAAGACTATGAAAATCAAGAGTATCTTAACTTAATTGTAGAAAATTACTATCCTAAACACGTAATCCGTATGCCTATGGAAGCATGGCCTAACTCTTTGAACAGAGGGTTTAAACATGTGAATACAGGTGTGTATGTGACCATGCAAGGTCCAAGTGAATTTGGTATAAAAGGCGATGCTACATTAAAGGATTGGGATGTAAAAGATCGTGTACAAGAAATTACAGTTCCAACGCTTTCCATTGGTGCCACACACGATACTATGAATCCTGAAGAAATGAAGTGGCTCGCCAATAATGTTAAAAACGGAAGGTTTCACCTCTGCCCTAACGGAAGTCACCTATCACAATACGATGATCAAGAGGTTTTCTTTGAAGGATTGATTCAGTTTATAGATGATGTCGATTCTGGAAATTTCAAAAAAGGATAAAAAAAAGACCCCAAAAATGGGGTCTTCTTGATTATTCCAGAGAAAGGAATTATCCTTTAGGCATTAATACTTTATCAATGCTGTGAACAACACCATTAGATGCATCCATATTGGCATTTAATACTGTTGCAGTATTACCTTTAGCATCCTTTATCATTATTTTATCATCTTTCATAGATAAAATAACGTTTTCACCTTGTAAAGTCGTTACTCGGTATTTATTGTCATTATCTTTTATTGCTTTCATAAGAGCATCGCCTGTCCACTCACCAGAAACAACATGATATTTTAATAATCCTTGAAGTTGAGTTTTATTCTCATCCATCATTAAATTATCCAAGTTTGTCTTTGGTACAGCTTCAAAAGCTTCATTGGTTGGAGCAAATACTGTGTACTCACCTTCTTCCATAAAAGTTTGTGCAAGCCCTGCTTGTTTAAGTGCAGAAACTAAAGTAGACATATTCTGGTTGTTCATAGCTTTTGAGGCAATTGTATTTTCCTCAAATTCTTTTTTGGCCAACATAGCCTCTTCTTCAGCCTTTTTCTGGGCTTCCATTTCCATTTTTTCAGCTTCGGCCTTTGCTTCAGCTTCTTTCTTTTTTCCGTCATTACATGCTGTAAACAACATAGTTGCTACTGCAAGTGACATAATAATTGATTTGAATTTCATAACGTTGTTGATTTTTGTTTTGTTTGAAACAAAGATAACGCTGAGTTTCATAAGGTTGTATTAAACCTCCTTAATTTTAAGTTAAATATTGAACAGATTCTTTCTCTAACTTGATTTTATAGGCACTTATTTTATTAAATGGACTTGACAAACTTCTAAAAGTTGTATATTTAAAAGCACATTAATAAAATTTAAAAAAATGGTTAAAGCAAAGTATCAAAATGTTTTGGATTTAGGAGAAAAACTTAAAATCCAGAATGGTGACGTAAAAGAAGAAAACGGAAAACTGAAAATTTGGGGAACTGCAAATACTCAGTACGACAAAGACCGCTTATGGGATGAAATTAAAAAGTCTGGTGGTGAAAACCCGCAAGACCTCGAAGCAGATATTAAAGTAGCAGATAAAAATGCATACGCATATCACACTGTGGAGAAAGGCGAATCCCTCAGTAAAATTTCAAAAAAATATTACGGAGACCCTATGAAATACAATAAAATTTTTGAAGCTAATCGTAATATATTGGATAATCCAGATGTAATACATCCTGGACAAGAACTTGAAATACCAAACAAGTAAATGCTCCCATTATTAATTGAAACAGGCTGTCTATAAAAATATAGACAGCTTTTTTTGTTGCATAATTAAAACCAAAGCAATTTCTTTAATTTTATATTATGGAAATAATTAGTTCCCTTTCCCCCTATTTGCTTGTCGGACTCTTTTTTTTAGGGGCGACAGCCTTCACTTTATCAACAATAAGTGGTGGTGGCGGAGCTTTGATGCAGATACCCATTCTCAATTTT
>DEXR01000019.1:47418-55799 GCA_002364245.1 Flavobacteriaceae bacterium UBA3179 | reverse complement strand
GCTCCCGTTATCAATTTGGGTACTTTTATAAGTCGCCCCACACGTATAATTATTTTCTGGAAGCACATTGTATGGAAGGTGTTTTGGTTTTATGTTCCTTCGGCTATGATTGGTGCCGTTCTGGCTGCTTGGCTTTTTGCAGAAGTGAAAATTTATTGGGTACAAATTATCGTCGGACTGTTTTTGGTAAGCACCTTTTTTCAATACCGTTTCGGAAAAAAAGAGCGGTCTTTTGAAGTAAAACTCTGGTATTTTATTCCCTTAGGCTTCTTCATCTCCATAATAGGAACCCTAACCGGCGGAATGGGTCCAATTTTAAACCCATTTCTACTTAATGCAGGTATTGATAAAGAGTCTCTAGTAGGAACCAAAGCCGCACAATCTTTCTTTTTAGGAATTGCTCAAATAGGTAGCTACGCCTTTTTTGGTTTATTAACCGATGAGCTTTGGGTTTACGGAATTGCAATGGGACTTGGTGCCATCGTCGGCAACCTTATCGGAAAATGGTTGTTGCAGCGTATGAGCAAACTCGCCTTTAGAAAATGGGTAATCGCAATTATGGTAATTAGTGGAATTGTTTTAATTGTAAAAGCAGCTAGTGAGTTGTTATAACCCACTTATATATCCGCCATAGACATCTTTAAACTCTAATCCATCGCCCAAATTATGCTTGCTCAATTTTTTATATTCTGAAAGTGCCCATAATACAAACTCTTTGTAAAATGGTCTGTCTTTTGCTGAAATATCTGGTACGTGCTTTTTCAGCAATTGCTCTAAGGGTTCAATCTTGTTGAGTTGACGTTTATATTCAGTATCGGATAGCGTATCCAAGAGTTCAAAACCGCTTTCTTCAAAAAACCAAGCGACAACATTGGCATAAGGATCTACATCGCTTTCTTTATGCAGTTTTTCTATTTTCGGAAAATAGTTTTCAAATTGCGACTTAACAGCACTGTTAATCAATTGTTCAGCAACCTCGCTAGCGCCTTCTTGTTCGCCTTCGTACACCAATTCTACTTTTCCTGTAATGGCTGGGATAATTCCCATAAAATCACTTAGCCTTACTGAAGTTTTTTCTTCTCCATTTTGCAACGCACGTCTTTCAGATGTACTTAATAAATTTTCGAAAGCGGTAATACTTAGTCGAGCACTTACCCCACTTTTAGCATCAATAAACTCACTTTTACGGGCTTCAAAACTTATTTGTTCTACAATATCTTTTGCCAATTCGGGGACGTAAATTTTTTCTTTGGTTGCAGAAGCTTCCGCTGTTTCCTGTTCGGTAATGGTTCGTGCAGTTTCAATATCCTCTGGATAATGCGTCAATATTTGCGAACCAATTCTATCTTTTAATGGTGTTACAATACTTCCTCGGTTGGTATAATCTTCCGGGTTTGCGGTAAACACAAACTGAACATCCAACGGCATTCGTAATTTAAAGCCACGAATCTGTACATCGCCTTCTTGTAAAATATTGAACAGTGCTACTTGTATGCGTGGTTGTAAATCGGGCAATTCGTTAATAACAAAAATGCTTCGGTTGGCACGTGGAATCATCCCAAAATGAATCACACGGTCATCAGCATAGGTCAGTTTTAAATTGGCAGCTTTAATAGGATCTACATCGCCTATAATATCAGCCACCGTAACATCTGGTGTTGCTAGTTTTTCTGAAAAACGTTCATCACGATGTAGCCATTCTATTGGGGTTTTATCGCCTTTCTCCTCTACTATCTCTTTTGCAAACCGAGAAATAGGATGAAAAGGATCGTCATTTATTTCGCTTTCTGCTACAATGGGTATATATTCATCTAATAACGAAACCATTTGTCGTGCCAAACGGGTTTTGGCCTGCCCTCGTAATCCAAGAAGGTTTATGTTGTGTTTAGAAAGGATAGCACGCTCTAGTTCTGGTATAACGGTATAATCGTAACCGTGAATTCCTTCAAAAACAGTTTCTTTTTTTAATAATTTTTGAAGTAAGTTTCTACGTAATTCTTCTTTTATGGTTTTGTATTCAAATCCGGCTTTTTTTAAGTCGCCGAAGGTTTTTATATTTTCAATTTTCATATTTTCTTTTTCTAAGTACTATCTTATTCTTTTTCTTCTATTGGTTTCGTAATCGGTAAAAATCATTTCACCCAGTCCTTTTAATCCAGTATAAAATGCTTTCCCTTGATTGGCGGCTGTAAATTGATCTACAAACTGCATCAAATAAGGGTCTTGTGCAATCATAAATGTAGTAATAGGAATGTGCAGTTTGCGTGCTTGCCGTGCCATCATATAACATTTCTTTACAATATTTGGGTCGAGCCCAACACTGTTTTTATAATACTCCCCATTGGGAAGTTGCATACAGCTTGGTTTTCCATCGGTAATCATAAAAATTTGTTTGTTGGTGTTTCGTTTTCTGCGCAGCATATCCATGGCTAACTGCAATCCTGCAACTGTATTCGTATGAAACGGCCCTACATTTAAATAGGGTAAGTCTTTAATTTTTATGGGCCAAGCATCGTTCCCGAAGACTAGAATATCCAACGTATCTTTTGGATACCGGGTAGTAATCAACTCAGAAAGTGCCATCGCTACTTTTTTGGCAGGTGTAATGCGATCTTCACCATATAAAATCATGCTATGGCTAATATCGATCATCAGCACAGTACTCATTTGTGATTTGTGCATCGATTCTTCGACCACCAAATCGTTTTCCGTAAGGTTAAACCCATCAATTCCGTGATTGATTTGAGCGTTTTTAAAGCTTTCGGTCATCGAAATACGCTCTAAAGAATCACCAAATTGGTAATTTCTAAACTCACCAGCCTGTTCATCACCCTGGCCTCTGTATTTTGTTTTGTGATTACCACCAGCACTTCGTTTTAATTTTCCGAAAATCTGTTCCAAAGCACGTTTCCGAAGCGAACGCTCCAATTTTTCCGTAATCGAATTTTTGCCTTCCCCTTTACCTCCACCTTTTCCGTCTGGTCGGAATTCTTCACGGATGTACCCTTTCTTTTTCAGGTCTTCAATAAAATCGTCTATGGTGTATTCCGAAGTAGTAAGGTTATACTCTTCATCTAACTGTCGCAACCAATCAATGGCTTCATCAAAATCACCTGATGTATGCGTAATTAGTTCCTGAAAAATTTCGAAAAGTCGTTCAAAGGGAGATTGTTCCTTTGGGTCATGTTTTGTAAAAACAAATCCCGTCGGCCTATTTTTCTTCTTCATACCTTAAAGATACCAATTTTATAAAGAAAAAAATGTGCGTATTAACAGCCTTTTAAGACTTGCTATTTCACATTTTCTTAACTTTATGAGCTAATTTTTTATTTCCGAAAAAACCAATTCATGAAAAAACTATTCCTTTTTACATTTTTACTGTTTTCATTCTCATCATTTTCGCAACAACTCTCTATGGATATCATGAAAGATATGAAACCTCGGAATATTGGTCCAGGTGGCATGTCCGGTCGTGTTACTGCCATTGATGTGGTAACTGACAACCCCGATATTATGTATGTGGGAACAGCTTCTGGAGGCTTATGGAAAAGTAACAGTGGAGGAATAAAATGGAATCCTATTTTCGACAACCAACCTACCGCTTCTATTGGTGCGGTGGCTATTCAGCAATCCAATCCTTCTGTTATTTGGGTGGGGACTGGAGAAGGAAACCCAAGAAACAGTTTGAATGGTGGGTATGGAGTGTATCGCTCCCTCAACGGCGGGAAGACTTGGCAATCTATGGGACTTGAAAAAACCCGTCATATTCACCGTATTATTATTGATCCAACCGATCCGAATACTATTTATGTAGGAGCAATAGGTTCGCCGTGGGGTGAACATCCTGAACGCGGAGTTTTTAAAACTACCGATGGTGGAAAAACTTGGAATAAAATTCTTTTTGTAAATAATAAAACTGGTGTTGCCGATATGGTGATGGATCCTACCAATCCAAATAAACTAATGGTTGCTATGTGGGAACATAAGCGTGAACCATGGTTTTTCACCTCAGGTGGTGAAGGCAGTGGCTTGTACGTAACCTACGATGGTGGAGAAACTTGGGAAGAACGTACCGATAAAGACGGCTTGCCAAAAGGTGATTTAGGACGAATTGGGATTGCCATTGCACCTAGCAAACCCAATATTGTGTATGCGTTGGTAGAGTCTAAAAAGAATGCCCTATACAAAAGTGAAGACGGTGGGTTTACCTGGAAGATGATTAATAACGATATGCGTGAAATAGGAAACCGTCCTTTTTATTACGCTGAAATATATGTAGACCCCGAAAATGAGAATAGAGTATTTTCAGTGTTTACATATGTGAATGTTTCGCAAGATGGTGGGAAAAGTTTTGAAGAATTAATGGGCGCTTACGGAGTAGATAATGGCGTGCATCCGGATCATCACGCTTGGTGGATTCATCCTGAGGACGGAAGTTTTATGATGGATGGGAACGACGGTGGATTAAACATTACCCACGACGGAGGTCAATCTTGGCGTTTTATAGGAAACCTTCCTGTTGCGCAGTTTTACCATATCGCTGTAGATAATGAGTTTCCGTATAATGTTTATGGTGGAATGCAAGATAACGGTAGTTGGAGAGGTCCAGCTTATGTATGGAAAGACCAAGGAATTAGAAACAGCTATTGGCAAGAAATCAGTTTTGGTGATGGATTTGATGTGGTTCCCGACCCCGATGACAGTCAATACGGATGGACGATGAGCCAGCAGGGATATGTAAGTCGGTATGATCATATTACTGGAAATAATTATACCGTAAAACCTACGCATCCCGATCCTGATATGCATTTACGCTTTAACTGGAATAGTGCCATAAATATTGATCCTTTTGATTCAAGTACGCTTTACTTCGGAAGTCAATTTGTGCATAAGAGTACCGATAAAGGGCTCACTTGGGAAGTAATTTCACCAGACCTTACTACTAACGACCCTGAAAAACAAAAACAAAGTGAAAGTGGCGGACTTACTTTAGATGCTACTGGAGCCGAAAACCATACTACTATTTTAGTGATTGAGCCTTCCCCTGTTGAGCAAAATATGATTTGGGCAGGAACTGATGACGGGCGCGTACATTACACTCAAAATGGAGGAAATAGTTGGACAGATGTTTCAAACAATATCCCTGGATTACCTGAAGGTAGCTGGATTGTACAAATAAAAGCTTCCAATAAAAATAAAGGTGAAGCGCTTTTGGTTGCTAACGATTACCGACGCTTTAATTACACACCATATGCCTATAGAACGACTAACTATGGAAAAACTTGGAACCGAATCGTTGATGAAGACGATGTTATAAGCTACACGTTAAGCATCGTAGAAGACCCGAAAGAAAAGAATCTATTGTTCTTAGGAACTGATGATGGACTGTATATTTCAATTGACGCTGGAACCAACTGGCAAAAATGGACTCACGGTTTTCCTACGGTTTCAGTAAAAGATTTAGTAATTCAGCCGAGGGAACACGATTTAGTTATAGGAACGTTCGGAAGAGCCGCTTGGGTATTGGATGATATTCGACCATTGCGGGAGATTGCTCGGAACAAATCAGTCTTAGATCAAAATAGCAAGCTATTTGAAGCCCCAATCGCTTACGAAGCTTCGTATCAACAGCCCACTGGCAGTCGTTTTGGGGCAGACGCACTATTCAATGGAGAAAATAGAAGTAGCGGAGCCTTATTCAAATACTACTTTAAAAAGGATGATAGTGAAACAACCGAGAAAGATGAAAATGAAGAGGATTCTGAAGAAAAAGAGGAAACAGACGACACAGCTTCCGAAGAGAAAATGGATGGTAAACACAAGGATAGCTTATACTTAAGAATCTACGATGGTTCCCGTTTAATTAGAACCTTAAAACAGAAAAAACCGGACAGCACAGGTATTTACACGTGGCGATGGCGTATGAATGAAGCCGGTGTAGACCGCCCTTCTCGTTCTGTTAGAGATAGAAAAAACGAACCGAGTGGTACTTCGGTAAAGCCTGGAACTTATAGAGCGGAGCTTTCGTATCAAGATGAAACTTCAACTAGTTCGATAACCGTAAAAAGCGATCCAAGGCTTACTGTTTCAGAAAAAGCTATTAACGAAGCATATACCGCTTCAAAAGAATTGGAAAAAATGACCCAAACCGCTGCCGATGCTGTAAAACAATTGGTGGAAAGTAAAAACACGGCGGAAGATTTCAGAAAAAAATTAAAAGAAAACGCTTCAGAAGACAAAAAATACAAAGACGAAATTAAAGCCAGTAAAGAGATTGTTAAGAAAATAGACTCAGTCGTTGCTATCTATTTAGGCAAAGAAGACGATAGACAAGGTATTGTGCGCAGTACAGAGCCTAATGTAATGCAACGCATTGGTCAAGCAAGATGGTATAGTGGCAGTCGTCCTAACGGAATGACAGCTACAGAACAACGGTTAATGCAGCACGCCAAAAATGCATTAGCCGAAGCGCTAAAAGCCACCAATAATTTCTTTGTAACCGAATGGCCAGAATATAAGTCTAATATGCAAAGTATAGACTTGTCCCCATTTAAAGAAACAAAAACCTTCGAAACCAATTAAACAACGAATATGATGAAAAAACTCTTAGTAATCAGTCTCGGTTTGCTTCTATTCTATTCCTGTAAGGAGGAGAAAAAAGAAGAAACCGCACAAGTGGAAGAAATCAAACAGTATTCCATTGAACAGTTTATGGACAACGAGAATGCCTATGCAAATGGGTATTCGCCTGACAAATCCAATGTATTAATGACCAGCAACCGTTCGGGCATTTATAATATGTACACCGTACCAGCCACTGGCGGTGAAATGACGCAACTAACAAAGTCTGATAGTGCTTCGGTGTATGGTATTTCGTATTTCCCGGAAGACGATCGTATTTTATTCCGTATGGATGGGAATGGTGATGAAATTTTTAAGATTTATATGAAAGACAGCACCGGGATTAAAGCTTTAACACCCACTGAAAAGGTTCGTGCATTGTTCCGTGGTTGGGCAAAAGACGGAAAAAGCTTTTTCTACGGAAGTAATGAACGCGATTCCAAATTTATGGATCATTATGAAATGGATATAGAAAGCTTTACCCCAAAAATGATTTATAAAAATGAAGACGGAATGGAATTTGGCGGAATGAGCGAAGACCGAAAGTACATCGCCTTAGGAAAAGCCATTAACACCAATGATAGTGATTTATATATTCTGAACACCGAAACAGGTGAAAGAACGAAGATCAATGATTCGTTAAGTGGAAATTCGCCTCAGGATTTTTCACCAGACGGAAAATCATTGTACTACACAACCGATGCCGATGGTGAATATAGCACACTTATGAAATATAAAATAGTTGAAGGAACTTCAGAAAAAGTTGCTGAACGCGATTGGGATGTTTCTGGGTTTTATTTTACCCACAACGGCACCTATCAACTTCTATTTACCAATGAGGATGCTATAACAAAAATGGAAGTGAAAGAAGTGGCTAGTGGAGATGTAATAGACTTTCCTGAAATTGAAGGACAGAGTATTAATAGCGCTAATTTTTCAAGGGATGAGACCATGGCTTTACTTAGGGCTGGAGGATCACATACGCCAACAAATTCGTATTCTTATAATTTAAAAACCAAAAAACTGAACCAACTTACTGATGTATTAAACGATGAAATAGACGGAGACAATCTAGTCTCTGCTGAAGTGGTTCGTTTTAAATCGTTTGATGGATTGGAAATTCCTGCGATCTATTATCAACCTAAGCAAGCTACCGCTGAAAATAAAGTTCCGGCAATGGTTTGGGTTCACGGTGGTCCTGGCGGACAATCAAGACAAGGCTTTAACTCGACCATTCAATATTTAGTAAACCACGGGTACGCAATTTTAGCGGTAAACAACCGCGGAAGTAGCGGTTATGGTAAGTCTTTTTACAAAATGGACGATCAAAACCATGGTGATAAAGATTTAAAAGATTGTATTGCTGGTAAAGATTGGTTAGCTGAACAAGACGTTATTGATGGAGATAAAATTGGAATCATTGGTGGTTCGTATGGCGGATATATGACGATGGCAGCATTGACATACGCCCCAGAACAATTTGATGTAGGTGTAAACATTTTTGGTGTGACCAACTGGTTACGAACGCTAAAAAGCATACCACCATGGTGGGAATCGTTTAAAGAAGCACTTTATACAGAAATGGGCGACCCAAATACAGTAGATTCGGTTCGATTACGTAAAATTTCACCTTTATTTCATACTGATAAGGTAACAAAACCCCTTATGGTATTGCAAGGAGCGCAAGATCCTCGTGTGCTGCAAGTGGAAAGTGACGAGATTGTTGCCGGCGTTAAAAAGAATGGTGTACCTGTAGAGTA
>DEXR01000019.1:0-47286 GCA_002364245.1 Flavobacteriaceae bacterium UBA3179 | reverse complement strand
GCTTATGGAAAAATTAAAGACTTTTTGGATAAATACCTAAAAGGCGAAGGCCAACAAGGTATGGATACAGGAATGTAGTTAAAACGCTTCAATTTCTAATTAATAAATAGTATACTGGTGGTGCAATTCTAAAATGAGTTTTGCCACCAGTATTATTTTAAAAAAAATTAAAAAAAAAGATTAGCATGCTTAAGAGATTTATTTCAATTTCAATTATTTTTTTATCAATTACTTCTGCAATAGCCCAAAATACGGCGGAAGACGAGTTAGGGAGTTGGTATATTTTGGCCACCAACAGTAAAGTTTCAGAAAAACTAAGTATTCAAGCACAAACCCAATTTAGGTTTTATGAGCTTGCAAGTGAATTGCAACAGTTTAAAATAAGAACAGGTGCAAAATACCGTATTATGGAAGGACTTTCTGTAGGAGTTGGATATGCCTATTTCAGAAATGATTTTTCATATTTATCAGAAACCCCACCTTCCTTTGATGAGCATAGAATTGTTGAAGATGTTTATCTAGACCATAACGTAGGTAATGTTAACGTTGATCATCGCGCTAGATTTGAAAATAGATTTATTGTTCGAGACCAGAATACAGATACACGTCATTGGTTTAGATATATGGTTAAATTAAGCTATCCTTTTCTCGATAGATGGAGTGCAGATGTATATAACGAAGTTTGGTTAAACGTAGGCGACGAGCCTACCTTTGCCCAGAATTGGTTAGGGTTTGGCTTAGGATACAAGTTTAGTGACCTTATTAAATCAAGAGTTGGTTACCAGAGAATACACTTGGACGGACCAGATTTTGATAGAATTTTGATAGGAATCACGTTTACACCCGACTTTACTAAACAAACTAGTACACCATGAATGTAGAAAAGGTATCCTTTAAAAATAAAGAAGGCCAAGAATTAGTAGGCCGCTTAGAACTTCCCGCAAATCAGCACCCGCATAATTTTGCACTTTTTGCACATTGCTTTACGTGTACTAAAAATTTATCTGCCGTTCGGAATATTAGTCGATCACTTACCGCCAAAGGCTTTGGCGTACTTCGTTTCGATTTTACGGGTTTAGGGGAAAGCGAAGGCGATTTTGAAGATACCAATTTTTCAGGGAACGTACAAGATCTAGTTGCGGCAGCCGATTATCTTTCAGAACACTATCTAGCCCCTTCCCTACTTGTAGGGCATTCTTTAGGCGGAGCAGCCATCATTTTTGCAGCAGCAGAACTCAATTCTGTAAAAGCTGTTGCTACCGTTGCAGCCCCTAGTAATCCTATTCACGTTAAGCATTTATTAAAAAGTGACTTACAAACTATTGAAAAAGAAGGAGTAGCAGAAGTACAATTAAGCGGACGCAACTTTACCATTAAAAAGCAATTTTTAGACGATCTTGAAAATAAATCATTACCAGAAACTGCTAAAAGTATGCGTAAAGCACTGTTAGTGTTACATTCACCACAAGATGAACTAGTAGGCATCAAGAATGCTGAAGAGCTTTACATAGCTGCCCATCATCCTAAAAGCTTTATTTCGCTAGATGGTGCCGATCATTTATTAACCGAAAAAAAAGATTCTGAATATGTAGGAAGTGTAATCGCCGGATGGGTTTCTCGATATGTTGAAATACCTTCAGAAGAAAAAATCACCTCAAAGCACGATGTAGTAGCTAGTTTAGATATTGACGAGGGGTTTACCACCCGAATGAAAATAGGAGATCATTATACCTTTGCAGATGAGCCAGAAAGTTTTGGCGGTAATAACTTTGGACCTTCACCTTATGAATTAGTCTCGGCTGGGCTTTCAGCTTGTACAGCGATGACCATACAAATGTACGCCAAACGTAAAAAATGGGACGTTCAAAATGTAGAAGTGCATACCAGTTACGATAAACAACATGCTACTGACTGCGAAAACTGTGAAGACGATACTGCCAAAATCGATACGTTTACTCGTGAGATTAAGTTTGAAGGCGAGTTGGATGAAAAACAAATAAAACGTTTATTACAAATAGCCGATAAATGCCCTGTGCATAAAACGCTGCATAGCGAAACACAAATAATTACTTCTTTGATTAAGTAATATGAATTTAAAAAGTTCAAAACGATTTGAAGTTACAGTAGAAGGTACACACGCTGTTTATCTTCCTGAAGAAATAGTTATGCCCTTTCTAAATGGAAACAACACTCGTGTTAAGGTAAAAGCATTTTTTGAAGAAAATGAAATTGAATTTCACGCTGCCTTACGGAAACGATTGGGGCGTTATGTGTTGACTTTTGGAAAAAGATATCAAAAAGAATTAGGCATTTTCCCTTCCGATTATTTTCAAATGGAACTGTTTGAAGACACCACTAAATACGGTGTATTAATGCCCAAAGAAATGGAAGCCGTTTTTGAAAGCGATCCAGAAGCTTTAGAAATCTTCGAAAATTTTTCTGACGGTAAAAAACGCTCGCTCATTTATTATGTTAAACGTTTTAAAACATCACAAACCCGTATTGATAAAGCCTTAATGATTTCTGAAAACATTAAAATGGGTATTATTGACCAACGGGAGTTGGTGAAAAAGCATTATTAAGCTTATTTTAAAAATGAATGAAATGCTAAGATTTTTTTAAAATGTTGGCTATGGTTGCCATTCCCCTTACCTTTAATCTAACTGAAACCAAAACATAAAATTTTATAACCCATGAAAAAAGTAAGTATATTATTTTCAGCTCTTGCTGTAATGGCTTTTACAAGCTGTAACGACGGTAAAAAGAAAGATAGTGAAGAGATGGACACGATGGAGCAGTCTGATATGGAAAAAGACGAGATGATGAAAGAAAAAGAAGAGAAGATGAAGGAAAAAACAGTCTCTTTTAATTTAGAATCTAAAAGTGAAAGCAACGCAACGGGAAAAGTTTCTTTTAGAGAAAAAGATGGCGTAGTAATGATGGAAGCAAAGTTAGTAGGGCTTAACCCTGGAACCCATGCAATTCATATTCACGAAAATGCAGATTGTTCTGCCCCTGATGGGAAATCGGCAGGAGGACATTGGAACCCTACTTTTGAAAACCACGGAAAATGGGGCGATTCAGAAGGATATCATAAAGGTGACATAGGAAACTTTGAAGCCGATGAAAATGGAGATGGGTCTATTTCTATGCAAACCGATGAATGGTGTATAGGCTGTGATAATTCTAATAAAAACATTTTAGGAAAAGCTATTATTGTTCACGAAGGAGCAGATGATTTTACTTCTCAACCATCTGGTGCTGCTGGTGCACGTGTAAGTTGTGGTGGTATTATTGAATAATAAATCCAAATAAGCTAATACATATTAAAAAGACCCTTTATTTAAAAAAAGGGTCTTTTTTTATGCTGTATATATGTTTCTTTTTAGGGACTTTAACGTTTACTGTATGTTTCATATACACGTACATACTAACGTAATTCAAATATAATGCCAAAATAAGCCCCGTATGGAAATTCCATACGGGGCTATATTTTATTACTATTTTACTTGTATTAAAACAAGTTATTTACTTATTGCTTAACAATTCGTTTTACAATACTAGCATCTGTTGCTTTAATTTTCACAAAGTACATACCTGATGCAAGTTGATCCATTGAAATAACTGTTTCAACGCTTGACTTTTCAAGGTCAATAGTCTGTATTACTCTTCCATTTACATCTGTAATAACAGCAGCTGTTAGCGCCTTATTACTATGGTTAGAGAGAGTTATCTGTCCATTAGTTGGGTTAGGATACAATACAACGTTATTGTAAAATTCTGCATCACCTACCCCTAGTATAATTTCAACAGTAACATTAAAAGTACAAGTAGTTTCATTTTCACCATCTGAAGCCGTCATGGTAACCACTGTCACTCCTTCTCCTATTTCAGTTCCTGGTGCTGGGTCTTGAGTTAAGGTAGGTGTATTAGTACAGTTATCTGTTGCCGTAGTATCTCCACTATAATCTGGTAATGTAAACAACTCTCCTTCATTTATCATTTCGGTAATGTCATCTGGACATGTAATTTCAGGAGCAATGTCATCGGCTATAACTTCGGTTGCGGTACGCTCTGCAAGACATCCTTCAAAAGCAGAAACGTTGATGTCGTCATTAGGCACCCCATAATCTGAAGTTCCACAGCCTCCATTCCAGTCAGCAGCAGCATCTGTATCACCATCTCTTCTGAAAGATCCACTACACTCAGTTACTAATGATGCGCCATCTCCAGACCAATCCAAATCGGCAGCCGTAATGTTGAACCCGTTAATGTTCACATTGAGACCGGAAATTTCAGCAGTGGTAAAGTTCCAGAATACAGAATCTACTACGTTTCCGTCTGCGTCAATTATGATTATCCAACCGGTACCATCATTATCCCAGAAAAGATTATTGCCCCAGTAGTCAGCACCTCCATCGTCATTAAACTGAACAACTGAGTTTCCACTCATTTGTCCTAAAGTTTGAGTAATTGAGTTCATTGCATTTATATCGGTATAAGGATCTTCGCTAACTGCAACGGTATACCCTGAATAATCTTGTGTCGTCCCAACATTTTGGATTTCAAACCTATCCGGTGTTTCCAATGTAATTTCAGAAATCACCAATTTTGAAAGTGGGCCATCTGGGTTTTCTTGTGCATATACTGTTGTGGATCCAGAAGGTGTAAACGTATACGATTGGCCTTGAGCCAATAAGTTCCCACCAAATTCGGCATCGTACCAGCCTATTACATTATTGGGATCGCTTGGAGTAGCAGTAACGGTAACCTCATCACCTATACAAAAATCTGATACACCTTGTGTGGTAGGTCCATCTGGTATTGCAAGTACTTCAATAGTATCGGTATCTGTTGAAGCTGTTGTACATTGGCCTTCAGGTACTTCATATGAAATAGTATGCACTCCTACTCCTGCTATTGCGGGATCAAAAGAATAGGTAAGCCCGTTACCATCATCCGTAACACCTGGACCGCTATATATACCGCCAGCAGGACTTCCTCCACCTAAATCGGTAAGCACTTCAGAGCTTGCACAAACATCCTCCGGTGCTTCAAAACTAGCTTGAGATGGTGGTAGGTCAAAAGCCTCTGTTCCATCATTTACACTGCTTGAAGATCCTTGACTTGCACTGTAACCTAAGCCTCTTTTTGCAAAAGCTTCCCAAATTAAACATTCGTTAGCACCGCCGTAGATAGCTTGATCTGCTGCTATAATTGCATCTCTACCATCTACAAACCCTGGGCTACAAGGTTGTAGTTTCATTCCTTCGGTAACAAGCGCTAATGCCATAATGTTACCAGCATCTTGATTAACATCGCCTGTGAAGTTGTAAAAATCATCATCAAAACCATGTTCATCAATTAAAGCCCATGCCATTTCCCATATCATTTCTGCCCAAACAGAGCCTATTCTATGTGAACTTGAACTACCTTGAATTGCATTATATGTATCTGGATTTACAGACATATCGGTACTATATGGATACGTTCGTATTCCGCCTCCATTTTGACCTTGTCCAAATAAATAGGTTCCAACAGCTCTAGGATCTGCGCCGGTATCAGTAGCTGTCATACTTAACATTGTTCCATAAAAATCACTCCATCCTTCGCCCATCTGCTCAGCATTATTCAAACATTCAGTATTATTACCTCCTCCAGTCAATCTATTTGATGTACCGTGTGAAAACTCGTGTGCTACCACTAGGGTATCAAAGCAACCATCCTTGTCATTACATATATACATGTTCATAGATGGGTTGGACCCATCTGGAGGTGTCCCGAAAGTAGCGTTACACCATTCAGAAATTTGGGCATTTGCATTAACAGAGTCACTCCCTGAACCGCTATTCCCATAATTATTTTCTTGAAAATTCCCACTATCTTCATCAAAACCATATTGGTACATTACATCGTGCAAAATATTATTAATGTAAAAAAGATGAGTGATAGCAGCGTCTTCATATTGATTTGAAAAAGACCAAACTTGATCAAAATCGTATCCTGTAAACTCTAAAGAGGCTCCTCCGTCTGGTCGGTACCCAGAGTTATTTCCAGCTTCATAGGCATCTACGTTATTTCCTCTTGTTGTTGTAAACTCAGCTCCAGTAGTTCCATCGGTGTCATGCCATCCAAATGGGGAAGCTGTGCCGTCTGCAACATTACTGACTATCGATCTGTTTCCGTAATAAGGACTTTCTAATGGAATTTCAAAAACCTCATAACACTCGGTACATCCAGCTTCTGCTTCTCCCTTAAGTTCTTCATAGTTTGGGATATCATATAGGTTTTTATTGTAATCTAAAACTTCTTTATCGTGATTGTGGTCATGGTCTGCAGTACAACTAACCATCCAGTTGTTTTGATCAATTATTTCGCCAGTGGTGGCATCTACCCTTAGGCTCCACCAGTTTTGGCGGGTTTTTTCTTCAATGGAAATATCCCAAGCTAAAACCAGTTTGTTATCCTTGGTTATTTTATATACTAATTTGGCAGGGATTTCGCTTAACGAAATGCCTCCTTTACTAAAGATTGTTTCTTGGCTCGGATTGTTTTTTTTCTGAAGCTCTGTCAACGAACCCTCAAGGGAATAGCCAAGTTTTCCTGCAGCTTTTTGAATAGCAGTTCTCGCTGAAATACTTGGTGTTTTTCCACCTATTGCTTTTTCTGAAGCCTTTTTAAAGAAATTAACAGAACCAGATAGTGTTTTTCCATTTGACAATATATGCAAACTAGATTCAGTGCCTTTAATCTGAATTCCGTTGAGCGTTTGGTTAAAATATACATGATAAACCCCG
Source organism: Flavobacteriaceae bacterium UBA3179 (assembly GCA_002364245.1). Lineage (GTDB taxonomy): Bacteria > Bacteroidota > Bacteroidia > Flavobacteriales > Flavobacteriaceae > Marixanthomonas. The sequence continues at coordinate 40,489 of DEXR01000019.1, read as the reverse complement.
CTAGTATTACTTCTATGCTGGCTTGTTACATCCCATTGCATATCTTGTACGGTAAGTTTATTGTTTTCTAACTTTTGCTGAAATTCAGCTTGTAGATTTTGAGTAAAATCCTGGGCATCCACTTGGGTTAAAAAACCACAACAAAACACCATAATTAAACTCAGCGTAAAATTTTTCATAGATAAATTTAGTTTAAGTAATAGGTTAATTTCCGTAAAACTAACAATATTTACTTTTTATTCAAATATTTTATCTAAACAGCCCAAAGTTTAACACTTTTTCAATAAATGCGTTTGATCTTGAATTATTACTTAATTTTCAAATATGTTGCTATATAATTAATCTTCAAAATTATTTCAGTATTTTAGCAAGAACACAAAACCAGACAATGAAACAACCAGACGAATTGATCCTTTCCATGCAGGATGGAAATGAAAAAGCCTTTTCTAAACTTTACACTATGTATTCTGAAGCCTTATTCGGAATTATTTATAGCATCGTATTAGACGAAGCTGTTGCAGAAGAAGTAATGCAAGATGTATTTATAAAAATTTGGGACAACTCAAAATCCTACAATGTAAAAAAAGGACGGTTCTTTACTTGGATACTCAATATTGCCAGGAATACAGCCATTGACAAGACACGTTCTAAGGCCTATAAAAACTCTAAGAAAAACCTTAGTACAACTAATTTCGTAGATATTATAGCTACGTCTGATAACTTAAACAGGAAGACTAACGCTATTGGAATCAAGAAATATTTAGATGCCTTAAAGCCTGCTTGTATTAAGATTATAGACTTTTTAATATTTAAAGGGTATACTCAAAAAGACGCTGCCAAAGAAATGGATATTCCATTAGGAACATTAAAAACCCGCAACAGAAAATGTATGCAGGATTTAAAAACAATTGTATTAGGATAACATGAACGTACAAGAACTTATAGAATCAGGAAATTTGGAATTATATGTCGCTGGATCTTTATCTATTGAAGAATCTAGAGAGGTAGAAGAAGCCATTGAAAAACATCCTGAAATAAAGCAACAAGTAGAAATGATAGAAGCTGGTGTAATTACATTGGCCGAAGCTGTTTCTCCTCCCCTTTCTGCCCTTATTTGGTCACAAATAGTAGATAACATTAGAAAAGTGAAATCACTTTCAGACAGCAAACCCTCAACCAATTGGGGTGCTATTACAGGCTGGGCTGCAGCTATATTGGCTTTTGCCGGTATCTTTTGGATGCTTAAAGAGAAAAACGACCTTCAAGATCGTGTACAATACACCACAACGCAAAATACAGTTTTAGAAGAAAAAGTAACTAATGCAGAAACCCAATTAGCAGATGCTAATGAAGTACTTGATGTTATACGCTCAAAAGAATATAACAGTTACACCTTACCGGGTAATCAAGCTGTAGCCCCACAAGCATTTGCTAAAGTTTATTTCAATAAGAAAGACAAAATTGCTTACATAGATGCTAAAGGGTTGCCAGAAGCTCCTCGTGGCAAAGTATATCAAGTATGGTCATTAACCATGCAGCCACTTACTCCTACAAGTGTTGGGTTACTCGATGCTACTGCTGAAACCAAAAATAGACTCTTTAGGGTAGATATGAGCCAAGTGGCAAGTACTGAAGCATTTGGTATTACTTTAGAGCCTGAAGGCGGAAGCGAGACCCCTACAATGGATCAATTATATACGTTAGGGCAAGTTACTCCTTAATGAAAAAATAGTCATCTATAAAACTAAAAACTCTGCCTAATGTGCAGAGTTTTTTTGTGTATTTACAAACTGTTTAATTTTTATTTTATAAAAACATAAAAAACAATGAGTTAATCACTTAATGACAATTTCGTATCTGGTTTATTATAAAGAGGCGTTGCTTTGTTCATGTTCAATTAACCACTTTTTTCGTTCTATTCCTCCACCATATCCTAGCATTTTTCCGTCTTTGCCGATTACCCTATGACAAGGCACTATGATAGAAATTCGATTATAGCCATTTGCTGAGGCAACTGCTCTTATGGCTTTGGGATTATTGATTTTTTCAGCTTGATTTTGGTAAGTTGTCGTTTTACCATATTCAATTTCTTGTAAACGATTACAAACGGAATTTTGAAAAGCGGTTCCAGGTGTTTCAAGTTTTACGTTAAAAGTCTTTCGATTGCCTTCAAAGTATTCTTTAATCTCTTTCTTAACCTGTTTAATATGTTCATTCTCACCCGAAATGATATTTGCATTCAATAATTTTTGTAAGTCTTTAAATTCTGTTTCGAGCATTCGCCTATCAACAAATTCCAGTAAACAGACCCCATTATCGGTTGCACAAACAAACATTGGTCCCAATGGCGTCGTAAGTCGGTTTATGAGGATTATGTTCTTATCCTTACTTTGTTTTGGTGATGTACCTACAAGCTTTTTAAAAGTGTAGCCAAAACCACTTAACGATTCGTAACTTGTGTCAAAAGCAGCATGCGTAGCATTCTTCCCTTGTTTTAATTCTTGAAAAGCATTGTTTATTCTGTACATTCGTTGATATGCTTGAAAAGTCATACCATAATGTTTTTTAAACCATCGCCTAACAGTTTCTGGAATAATACCCATTTGCCTTAACTGAAAATCCGTTATTTTATCTTTAGGATTTTCTTTCACCAAAGTAATTGCTTTTTCAACTTGTTCGGGTGCTTGGTTAGCATTTTCTGTGGGTTTACAAATTTTGCAAGGCCTATATCCATTGCTCAAAGCTTCTTTAAATGAAGTATAAAATTCTACATTTTTTAGTTTTGGCTTTCTTGCACGACAAGTCGCAATACAAAAAACAGATGTTGTTTTTACTCCAACAAAAAAAATACCGACAAAGTTCTGTTTTCTTTCTAACAGAGCTTGGTAATATGTTTCGATTTTATTTTTGTCTGTAATCAACATTTAAAAGATAGACTTAAATGAACTTTGTGCTATAACAGTTTGAACAGTTTCTTCAAATTTAGCATACATTTTGTCAAAAAGGAAATTACCCATACTTATTCGTTTTACATCTAACTTTTTTAATGTCCCAAAATCTGGAAGATTAGGCATACACATGACATTAATTGGTAAAATCGTTGAATCGACAATTGTTTTAATGTCATTTTCTTTTTCAATGCAAGGTGTGAAAATCCCATTTGCTCCAGCATTTTGATACAATTGAATTCTATTTATAGTTTCTTCAATAACGTTTTCTTGAAGCAGAATAAATGTATCTGTTCTTACATTTATAAAAACATCAATATTTTCTTTTTCTAAATGTGCATTTATTTCTTTTAGTGTCTGTGCAAAATCAATTGCATCTAATAAAATTCGTTTTTTGTTAACCACACTATCTTCAATATTGACACCAACAACCCCTAAATTTACTAACCTTTTAATGTGATGGGCGATTTCCTTTGGTTTGCGACTGTATCCTGCTTCCAAATCTACTGACAATGGTAAATTGGTATTAGCCGCAATGCGCTTTACGAAATATTCTAATTCGGTAAAATCCATTTCTTCGCCATCATTGTATCCTAAAAGTGTAGCGATTGCAGAACTTGAAGTTCCAATTGCTTGAAAATTTAGTTTTTCGGCTGTTTTTGTACTTGGTACGTCCCAAACATTTCCGATTAACAATGGTTTGTCCTGACTGTGCAAATTTTTAAATTTCATCTTTGTATGTTTTACTGTAAAGTAAATACGATGAAGTTTATTCAGCAACCGAAAATTGGACGAGTATTTTTTTTATTTGTAATTAACAGTGTTTATAAACGGATTCTAATATATTCTATTTTGTCAGCACCTCATCCACCAATAATTTCAATATATCCATTATAAAAACTAAAAGCACCCTCTCCAAAATGAAGAAGGTGCTTAACTAACAAAAAAACTCTGAAAAAACCGGCATAACCAGTTGTTGATTCTATAACTGTCTATAGGTAATCAACCTTTCTACATATATGTACGAGGATTAGCCAGTTACGGTTTTATAATTGTGCTATTTTTTTCGCCAAAACAGGCCCTAACTCATAAGAAGCACCCAAAAGTTCGTCTTTTAAAGGGGTTACTTTAACTTTTTTACCATTGGCTTTATATACCAAGGCTGAATAATATTGTGCCATAGGTTCAAAGGTTTTACCCTCAACATGCTGTTCAATGGATTGTAGCGCTTCTTCTTTATTTCCGGCTTTTAGTTGAGCCAATGCCAATAAGCTGTAAGTTTCGGGGGTAGCTCGATTATTAACTTCTTCTTTAGCCAGTTCTAATGCTTTTTCAGGGTTGTCTTCTGCATAATACTCTATTAAATAGGCATTGTACATTCCCTTATAATCATTTTCTGAAAGAGCGGTAAGAAACTTTTCGTTGTGCTTTTCAAGTTTAGTTTCGTCATTATTAAATTCGGCCATTTCAGCTTTTAGTAAGTGATAGTCTGGTGACTTATGGTTTACCATCACCGAATCCAAAATGCGATTGGCTTCTTCTGTATCTTTTTCATAGGAATAGGCTATCCATGCTAAACCTTTCTTTGCGTATGCGTTGTCTGGTTCTAACGCTAACGTTTTTAAGTAATATTTGTATGAGTCTTCAATTCTACCCGCATGGCCGTAAAAATCAGCTATGTTGCTATAGCTCCAAACTTTCAATGATTTATTTCCACCAGACTCTGCAATAGCTTTCGCTTTTTCCATATACTTGATAGCTGCATCGAGATCACCTTTATGATCGTTCCACTTGGACACCCTTATTAAGTAATTATAATCACTATTATTTTTTACTTTATCAAGTATCTTATAAGCTTTCTCATATTCTCCCAATTCCATATAGACATCAAACAACATAAGTTCAGTTTCATGTTTATTTGAAACCCCTTTATAACTTTCTTCCAAAATTTGTTTGGCTTCTTTAAATCTATGTTGTGAAATATATGTTTTTGCCAAAGCCCGGGTATACTCATCTTTATTGGTAGCCGATATTTCTATGGCTTTTTTTTGTAGGCGCTCTGCTTTTTGTAAATTTTCCACGTTACCTGTAGTAGCAAATAAAGCTGAATAACCACCAGCCAATGGGCCAAGATCTCCAACTCCACTGCTATCTGCTGCTAAGCGTTTATTCCAAAAATCTTTTTGTGACAAAGCAGCCTCATAAGCCGAGTTATGACTTGTAGAAAGATATTTATTGTAATCTTCCTTATGTGTTATTTTGGCTGATACATTTTTGCTTTCTTTTTTTTCATTACAAGAGATAAAAGCACAAAGTGTAAATACAATCAATATTTTTTTCATTGTTTTTGTTTTTAATACATTTTTATAAATCAAGATATAAAAACCTGTTGTGTAAAAGAAAAGAGCAATAAATTGCCCTTTTCTTATTTTTAAAACTCTAAAGTCACCTATTAGTTTGGGGTTTCCAAATAAGGGAAGTCACCTACTTGACGATCTCCAAAACCTACACTATCGCTGATTAAAAGTGGTAAACCATTGGTACCATCAAAATTAAGGTTATTGATGTCTCCTCCTCCAAACATTAATATTAGTGATATGTCAATGACATCGTCATCAATATTTCTTCCGGTTAATGCTACTCCGGTTGATGAGTCAAAATAAGTGGTCTGTGCATTTGGTGCAACTTGCAAGGCATCAAATTGAGACAATACTGTTGCAAATGTTGTTGCATCTAAACCTAAAATATTAGGAACATAATTCACATCTTCAGGGTCTAATCCTAATGATTCCGCATAAACATCGTGGTAAGTTTCCAATGTATTTTCAAAAATTGATGTAAAATCAGCTCTATTTGTTACTGTTGTGGAGTTGAAGTTATTTTTAACTTCATCTGTACCACTAAAAACTGTATTTATTCCAGGTCGTCCCATAATGTCTTCTTGCATGAAAGTTCCTGAAAAATCAATAGAAGTTTCTTCAGCACAAGGCTCACAGCTTCCGCCACAATCCACTCCTGTTTCAGTTCCGTTTTGAATTCCATCGTTACAGGTCTGTAAACCTAGAACGTTATCGTCGTCATCACTACATTGCACAAACAGTAAGGATGCACACATAGTAATAAATACCATACTTAATTTATATATTTTCATCTTGTTTTGTTTTTATTGTTTTGTTATTTTATTGTCTTCTTTTTGCTGAAACCCATACGTTATAAGCTGGTGGCAGACCTTCTATTCCTACTGCTCCGCCAACGTGTGCCGGTGGTGTTCCCAACATAGAATTGGGTACCTCTACCGATACGGCCAATACGTTAAGGTTTTCAAAGAAGTCGCTTGCTTCACCTGGCGGTAAGAATCCTTCAGGAGCTACTTCGCCTTTAATTACTTTATTAAATCGGTTAAAGTCGAAGAAAAACCCGTCTCTCCTTGGGCCTGCAAAAAATTTCATTCCATCTTGGTCTGTAACTTCAACTTCGCTTGATGTTGATATTTTAACTTTATGTTTTGGGCCAGAAGTTGCTACTGTGCTGCTAAGTCCTTGTGTTGCTGGAGCTACAGGGCCAAAAAAGTACATAGAATCTCCTCTTTTAATTGCTTGTATTACCAAGTCTTCTTTAAAATCTCCAGTGTTGTCAATATTAAACTCCAATAATACGTTCTCATCAAAAGATGCATCGTTGGTCTGATCGCCAGGGGCTAATGGTCCTTGAAGTGTTGCTATCAAGACGGTGTTGTCGGGGTTACTACCTTCAAAAGCGTACAAGTCTGCAATGTCAGTTGTAGTACCTGCAACAGATGGTGAATCAATGTGGTCGGCAGCGATTAAAAATATAGAAAGAACGGCTAATCCCACTCCTCCAATTGCTGCAAAAATTTTTGCTTTTTTCATGTTTGTTTTTTTATCGATTAATTTATGTTCTATTACATTTACGCCTAAATTACACTTACGGTTTTACCAAAACTGTTAATCTTGTGTTAATGTAAAATTAAAACTAACTAACACTTAAAAGCAATGAACCCTTCTGCATCAGGCTGGATACCAAAATTTATCTATCTATTTTCTTCAGAAGAGAGAAAGGTGCTTTTTAGTTCTTCAAAAGCATTTTATGAATCTTTAAAGCAATCTGGGTTTTTATATGGTGTCCCCATAAAGAGCTTAACATTAAAGCCTATTAGCTCTTTAACCCTCACCAAGGAGGAATATGCTAAGGTAAACTTGTTGCACTCCTTACTGTATATATATACTGTAGAAAAAAAGAGTACCAACTATATAGAAGCTGTAAACACAATCATTTCTTTTTACAAACAACTTGAAAAACAGAAAAAAGGTTGGTTAAAGCGATTTTCTATTTCTAGTATTGAAACAGCAACATTAGAGAAAATAATTGCTTCTCGGTTACAAGAAAACACCTTCCTTTCAAAAAAAGATGCGGCTTCATTGTTAACTTATGCACTATTATTTATTGATGTGCTTTGTTTTAAAGCTTTTTTGAAAAACCCAACTACCATAAAAGAAGAGTACGAAAAGCTTGAAAAAAACTTGGTGACGTGTTGTTTTTTAGCGCTAAAAGCTAAAAAGAAGAAAAACAAGTACGACTCTTTAGTATTAGAACTTTTTGAATCTTCTTCAGATTTTCTTGAGAAAAACACCAAAAACTCTAAAGCAAACCTTGTTGAAAGCTTGAGTTATTTTTCAGATAATGATTATTTGACAAAAAAATATTTATTGGACCTTTGTTGTTTGGCCGTATGGGATGATGGTGAAGTAGACGCTTCAGAATTCCAGTTTTTACAGCAATTAGCAACGCTATTGCAACTTGATAAAAATGAGGTTGAAACCAGTCTGGAAGGTTTAAAAGCTTTTTCAGCAGCACACGCGAAAAAAATCAAGCTATTTGAATATGAACACCCCGTAAAACAGTTTTATAGACAATCGTCTGAAACTGTTAAGCTTCTTATTCTTCGGAACAAAAAAAGATTGCAACAAGAGCTAGAAGAAAGTGGTGAATTGGTTTTGCTATTGGGAAAATCTACAACGAAAGACCTTTCTGAAAAAGAAAAACAAAAAGTAAAGACACAATTGCTGGATATTTGCAAGACAATCCCGTCGTTAACAATCTTTTTGCTGCCGGGTGGTACAATATTATTGCCATTATTGATTAAGTTTATTCCAAAACTGTTACCGTCTTCGTTTAATGATAATAAAATAGAGGAATGAAAATGATTAGGAAAGCTTGACTTTAGCGCATAAAAAATGGCAAGCTACCTACATCACACCGCTACGACCGTTTACCCTTGCTGCGTTCCCGCCCTGGGGGATTCAACAGGAGCTGGTTGTGTAGGACTTGCCGCTGCAAAGATACGTAGTTTTACATATTTAACAATGGTTTTTAACGATGATTTTTTACTTTTACTTTACAATTTATTTTAACATACATAATGAAAACACATAAGGTATTCGTAGCTATTATTTTAGCGTTAATTATAACCTCTTGCGGAAATAATTCAGGACCAGAAAAAAATCCTTTTTCCCTTCAAATAAAGAATGCAAAGAAAACATATAAACCCTCGGACGAGCTATCAGTTTCTATAACAAATAAAGAAAGACTTGAAATAGATTCTGTTGTCTACTCCCTTAGGAACAAAAAAGTAGCGGTTTCAGTTAAAAATAACCCACAAATCATTCCGTTACAAAAAGAAAAGCTAGGCAAAGAGCAACTAAAAGCAACTGTTTATGTAGATGACAAAGAGTATGAAGCCAATACGGAATTTACGCTGCTCGCTTCAAAAAAACCAGAATTATACACGTATAAGGTATTAGAAACCTATCCACACGATATTAATGCTTTTACACAAGGATTGGAGTTTGAGGGAGATATTTTATATGAAAGTACCGGTAAGCGAGGAGAATCCACTTTAAGAAAAACCAATTACAAAACAGGCGAATTGTTGCAACAAGTAAAACTGGACAACCAATACTTTGGCGAAGGGCTTACTATCTTGAACAACAAAATATACCAACTTACATGGCAAGCAAATAAGGGGTTTATCTATGACGAAAACACCTTAGAACGCACTGGTAGTTTTGTCTATAAAGAGAGTAAAGAAGGTTGGGGTCTGTGCCACAGCGACTCTAAAATTTACAAGAGTGATGGTACCGAAAGGATATGGATGCTTAACCCAGAAACCTTAGCTGAGACGGACTATATTGAATTGTACACACATACGAGTAGAATCCCTAAAGTTAATGAGTTGGAATGGGTAGAAGGTAAAATCTATGCCAACGTGTGGGAACAATCTTCCATTGCCATTGTAAATCCAGAGAACGGAGCGGTAGAAGGTGTAATTGACCTCAACGGACTTCAAGAAAAAGTAACGCAACACCCAGACTTAAACGTTTTAAACGGAATTGCCCATAAAGGCGAAAAAGACATTTTATATATTACTGGGAAATATTGGGATAAATTATTTAAAGTTCAAGTAATAAAAAAGTAGCTTGAAAAAGCTACTTTTTTATTTGTTTTATAATTAGGTTTACTTAGTAACAACGGTTGCTCCCTCGGGTTTTGCAAATACGGAATTTTCTAATTGTGTTTCAGTAACCGTTATTTTGTTAAAGCGAAGGTCGTTACGCTCATCAGTGGGTTTACCGTCTTTTACATTATACCACGTTAACTTTTTTGGCAACGATAAGCCATTTACCTGTTCCCAATTATCATATTTAATGTAACTCCATTTATCACTTTTTTTATTGTCCCTGTAGGTTACCGTATAGGCTAACCAGTCCATAGTATTGGTTTCTGGATTTGAGTATAATATATATTCATCTTCTGGTGAATCCCCTACTCCAGCATTGTATGAAATTTTAATCGCATTATAAGTAGTACCGTCCAATTCAGCAGGTTCCATTATTTCATAGTTTATTCCTTCATCACCTAACACAAAAGGCATAGCATAAAAGTAGAACATTAAGTTGTGGTAAAAATGTGCGTTCCCTTCATAAGTACCTTCTTCATTTTCAAGCAACCAAACATCTGTTCCGTCATATCCTATAGACCAATCATCGGTTTCTATTTTAGTTTTTCGATCTTTTAAAGAAATTGTATGCACTTCTTTGCCGCTTTTTCCGTCCATTTCAAAACAAAGATTGTTCATCTTGTTCCAAACATCCATTCCGCCGTGGGCTTTAAAAGTATTTGAAAGTTCTGCAGGATACGTCATGGCCATGTTTTCTTTAGAAGAATCCATTTTAGCATCTGTTGTCATTTCAGAAGTATTTTCTTTTCCATGAACCTCTTCACTGGTTTCTTTTACTGCATCTTTACACGCGACAAATAAAAGAAGTAGCACTGCAATTGAAAGTAGTCTTTTCATAATTAGATTGGTTTTAAATTTATTAAATATAATAAAGCTTTTTTGGTAGTCGGAATAAATTGAGAAACCTTTATGAAATTTTCAGTTTTATAAATAATTTGAGTTGTTCACATCGTATCTTTGTACTATGGAAAAATATATTTCAAGTCTTCAAAACCCTCTAATCAAAGAGTTTGCTTTACTTCAATCAAAATCACGTGAACGTAAAAAAAGAGGGCTATTTACCATTGAAGGACAGCGGGAAATTTCATTGGCCATAAAAGGCGGATGCCGAATAAAAACCGTGCTTTTCTCTTCTGAAATAATCGCCGAGGAAGATTTGTACGTAATTAAAGACCTGAGCAACAGCGAAACGGATTTTATTGAAATTTCAACTGATATATATGATAAACTCGCCTACCGAAATTCCACCGAAGGAATTCTCGCTATTGCTGAAACAAAAGAACATTCATTAGAAAACTTCATATTTACATCGCAAAACCCTTTAATTTTAGTTGCCGAAGCGACCGAAAAGCCAGGCAATACTGGCGCATTGTTACGAACTGCAGATGCAGCCAACTTAGACGGTGTTATTATCGCCGATATGAAAACAGATTTATACAACCCCAATATTATTAGAAGTAGCGTTGGTTGTGTGTTCACCAATAATATCGCGACAGGAAGTACTACAGAGATTATTTCATTTTTAAAAGCCAATAACATTTCAATCTATTGTGCAGCACTGCAATCTTCTGAAATATACCACAGTCAAGATTACACTCAGGCTTCGGCAATAGTAGTAGGGACTGAAGACACTGGACTTTCTAAAGAGTGGCTACAATACAGTACACAAAACATTATCATTCCTATGCAAGGCGAAATAGATAGCATGAACGTTTCGGTAGCTGCGGGAATCCTTATCTTTGAAGCTAAAAGGCAAAGGCAGTTTAAATAATCATCTCTTTCTTTTCCATTCTCTTACGTATGACTCCACAAACTTTATTTTACATCATCATCGCTATTTTGGTTATCAATTTTATCATTGATCAAGTTCTTGATGCTTTAAACGCCAAGCACTTTAACGATGCTTTACCCGCTGAAATTGATGATGTATATGATGAAGCAGAATACAAAAAATCGCAAGCTTATAAAAAGGAAAAGTATCGTTTCGGCCTTATAACAGCATTTATTTCCATTGTAGGAACTTTGTTGTTTTTCTTTTTAGATGGCTTCGCATACGTAGATGGGATTGCTCGTTCTGTTTCAGATAATGAAATATTAGTTGCCTTGCTTTTCTTCGGGATCATTCTATTTGTTAGTGATATAATCATGACGCCTTTTGGATATTACAACACTTTTGTAATTGAAGAAAAGTTTGGTTTCAATAAAACCACAAAAAAAACCTTCATTTTAGATAAGTTAAAAGGTTGGTTTATGATGGGTATTATTGGTGGGGCTTTGTTAAGCGCCATCATTTGGTTTTATCAATCTACTGGCAGTTATTTTTGGTTATGGGCCTGGGGCATTATCACTGTTTTCGCTTTGTTTATGAATTTGTTTTACGCACGTTTAATTGTCCCGTTATTCAATAAGCAAACTCCATTGGAAGAAGGTTCGCTTCGCTCAAAAATTGAAACCTACGCTAATACCGTTGGGTTTACATTAGACAAAATTTTCGTGATTGATGGTTCTAAACGTAGTACTAAAGCAAACGCTTATTTTTCTGGCTTCGGAAAAGAAAAGCGAATTACCTTATATGATACGTTGATTAATGACCTTGAAGATGACGAAATCGTCGCTGTTTTGGCTCACGAAGTGGGTCACTATAAAAAGAACCATATTATCATTAACCTCTTTGCTTCTATTCTCACTACGGGTTTTACACTGTGGATATTATCTCTTTTTATTGGTAGTCCATTACTTTCCGAAGCATTGAACGTTTCGCAACCTTCTTTTCATATTGGGTTAATTGCTTTTGGTGTTTTATATACTCCGGTTTCAGAAATAACAGGTTTATTGATGAATTACCTTTCCCGAAAATTTGAATACCAAGCAGACAATTATGCAAAAACAACTTTTAGTGCGCCACCGCTTATTTCAGCTTTAAAAAAGCTATCTAAAAATAGTTTGAGCAACCTTACACCACATCCGGCCTATGTGTTTATGCATTACTCACATCCAACATTATTAGAGCGTTTTAAGAGTTTAAAAAAGGTTAAATGATTTTAGGTGCGGTTCTTTTTCATTAAATTTAAAGCAATGAAAAAACTTTTACTCTTTCTTACGCTTCTTTTCAGCTTCCTTTTATTAGGTGTTCCTTATGTTTATGCACAATCTGAAAAGGATTCCATAAAACCAGTTGATGAAAGTAAACTTCCAAGTAAAAAGCGAGTAATAGACGATAGTGCTTATTATTCATCTAACCCTTATACAGACTATAACGAAGCATATTATAGGGTAAACAGACTTAATGAACAAGTAGGCCTGCCCCCAAGACAATTTAATTTAAGAACACCACAGGCAGCATTAGAACATTTTATTTTAAAATCCCGCAGCGGAAAATATGAGGAAGCTCTTTATGCTTTAAACTTAAATTTATTACCCCAAAACACAACAAAAGAAGAAGCTGCAATCTTAGCTGAAAAACTATATTTTGTCATTAATCAGCGGGTTAATATCGATTGGGATGGCCTTTCCGATCGTCCCGATGGGCAAATTGATATCAGCACAACCACTAATCAAGCCATTGCGGGAAAACCGAGAAGGAGCGTTGTTTTTGGAGAAGTAGAATTGGGCGAACGGGATATCGTTATGCGTGTACAGCGCATTAGATATGAAGAATATGGAGCGCTTTGGCTTATTTCGGCCAATACAGTTGAAAACATTGAGTCTTTATACGAAGAATATGGTCCTAGAAAATTGGACAAAATGATGCCCGAGTGGTCTCGTATTCATTTTTTAGGATTTCAAGTTTGGAAATTGTTCGGCATTATCCTTCTGTTATTTATAGCTTGGTTTTTTGGCAAGTTTGTCACCTACTTAATGCGAAAAATACTTCGTAAATCAAAGAGAACATGGATTAGGCATATTGCGAATAAACTCGCAAGACCTGCCGGTATCTTATTTGGAACACTGTTTTTCTACATACTCTTAGACAACCTTATTTCTCTTTCTGGAGGGTTTGCCAATATTGTTTATACCAGTTTAATTATCCTCATCATAGGTTCCATCACTTGGTTTATTACCAGTTTTGTTGACTATTTAATGACTTACATTGCTGAAAATAAAATTGGTGATGTTTCAGAAGAAGAAAACGAAGAGGCCCGGAAGATGCTTACTTACATTTCGGTAGCAAGAAGAATAGTGACCTTTTTGGTTGTTGTTATTGGTGGATATATCATCATTTCACAATTCAGGGCATTAGAAAAAGTGGGTATTTCCTTGTTGGCTTCAGCTGGTGTAGCAACGGTAATTTTAGGTATTGCAGCACAAAACACCTTAGGAAATATCTTCGCCGGTCTACAAATAGCTATTACAAAACCAGTTCGTGTAGGTGATACTGTTATTATTAAAGACGATTGGGGCAATGTTGAAGAAATTGGCTTTACATATATGGTGGTCCGTACTTGGGATTTAAGACGATTAGTAGTTCCTTTAAAGTTTGTAATATCAAATATTTTTGAGAATTGGTCCATGACCAGTTCGCATCAAATACGGCCTATTTTCTTGTATGCAGATTATCGGGTTGATGTTGCAAAAATACGTTCGGAATTTGAAAAAATGCTCGAAGCAGAAGAAGATTGGGATGAAGACAATCCAGCTGTAGTTGAAGTGGTCGATATGACCGAAGAATCTGTAAAACTAAGGGCGCTCTGTAGTGCTAAAGATGCTAAAACAACGTGGAAACTACATTGTGCACTGCGAGAAAAACTCATCGCATACATTTGTCAATTAGAAGATGGAATTTATCTTTCCAGAACTCGTGTGGATATTTCAAACCGTTCGGAAAACAGAAGAAATAACCAAAACATTTCTTCTGAAGGTAACGATAATTAAAATATTCCTAAATCAACAACCCGCTTCGTAATTTACCTTGAAAACCGTTACCTTTGCAAAAAAAGAAGCTGATGCTAAAAGCCGGAGTGTTAGGTGCCGGGCACCTTGGAAAAATTCATTTAAAATTACTGGAGCAATCTACTAAATATGAACTGGTAGGTTTTTACGATAAAGACAAAGAAGCTTCAGAAAAAGTAGCATCTGAATTTGGCTATAAAAGCTTCCCTTCTATGGAAGCTTTAATTGAAGCCTGTGATATGGTCGATGTAGTAACACCTACTTTATATCATTTTGATGCTGCAAAAAAAGTAATTGAGGCAGGTAAACATTTGTTTATCGAAAAACCGATTACCCATACGGTTCCTGAAGCTGAAGCATTGTTGGAGTTAGCAAAAATTCACAACGTCAAAGGACAAGTTGGGCAGGTGGAACGCTTTAATCCTGCGTTTATGTCGGTAAACCATAAGATTAAAAACCCGATGTTTATCGAATCGCACCGCTTGGCAGAATTTAATCCGCGCGGTACAGATGTTTCGGTTGTGTTGGATTTAATGATTCACGATATCGATGCCATTTTAAGCGTTGTAAAATCCAAAGTAAAAGAAATTCACGCCAGTGGTGTTTCAGTTATTAGTGAAACACCCGACATTGCCAATGCCCGAATCGAGTTTGAAAACGGTTGTGTCGCCAACCTTACGGCTAGCCGAATTTCAATGAAAAAAATGCGAAAAGCACGATTTTTTCAGCGTGATGCTTACATTTCTGTCGATTTTCTAGAGAAGAAATGTGAAGTGGTGAAAATGAAGGACGCCCCAAAAACACCGGATGATTTTGCAATGATTCTTACCAATGCAGAAGGGATTAAAAAACAAATCTATTTCGACAATCCTAAAGTAGATAACAACAACGCTATTTTAGACGAATTAGAAACCTTTGCCGATTCAATAAACAACAACACAACCCCAATTGTAAGTTTAGAACAAGGCACCGAAGCATTGCGAGTGGCGATGCAAATAATTTCAAATTTTAAAACATTATAAATACTATGAAAAATATAGCAGTAATTGGAGCAGGAACGATGGGAAATGGAATAGCCCACACGTTTGCACAAAGCGATTATAAAGTACAATTAATTGATATCTCGCAAGACTCTTTAGACAGAGGAATGGCTACTATCACCAAAAATTTGGATAGAATGGTCGCTAAAGAAAAGATAAGCGAAGATGACAAAAAACGTACCCTTGCTAATATTACCACATATACCAACCTAGAGGATGGCGTAGAGTATGCCAGTTTAGTAGTTGAAGCAGCCACTGAAAATTTAGATTTAAAATTAAAGATTTTTAAAGATCTTGATAAATTCTGTTCAGATGATACCATCCTAGCTAGTAATACTTCTTCTATTTCTATTACTGAAATTGCTGCGGTAACGTCACGTCCAGAAATGGTAATCGGGATGCACTTTATGAACCCTGTGCCAATTATGAAGTTGGTTGAAATTATTAAAGGCTACAGCACAAGTACTGAAACCTACAACACAGTTGAAGAGCTTTCAAAAAAATTGAATAAAGTACCTGTAGAAGTAAATGATTACCCAGGCTTTGTCGCCAACCGTATTTTAATGCCAATGATCAACGAAGCAGTTGAAACACTTTATAATGGTGTTGCTGGCGTTGAAGAAATTGATACCGTAATGAAACTGGGAATGGCACACCCGATGGGACCATTACAATTAGCTGATTTTATTGGGCTGGACGTTTGTCTTTCTATTTTGAACGTAATGTACGACGGATTTAAAAACCCAAAATACGCACCGTGCCCATTATTGGTTAATATGGTGATGGCAGGAAAAATGGGAGTGAAAAGCGGAGAAGGTTTTTACGATTATGCCGAAAGCAGAAAAGCAGAAACCGTATCAAAACAGTTTGCTAAGTAATTTTTCTTGCTAATCCAAAAATTGAAGTCCTAAACCGGGCTCTAAGCTGAGTCGAAGAGCCTTTTTTATAAAAACATGGCAAAAATAATCCCTTTTAAAGCTGTACGTCCTACCCGTGATAAAGTGAGTCTTATTGCTGCACGGTCTTACGACAGTTATACCCCAGAACAAAGGGAATCACGCCTTCGGGATAATCCGTTTTCGTTTTTGCACATTGTAAATCCTGGTTATAAATACCACAAAGAAATTTCTGGAGAGCAACGTTATTCGTTGGTTAGAAACCGCTATCAGGAATTTAAAGAAGATGGTGTTTTTATGGAAGATGAAAAAGCTAGTTTTTACATCTATAAAATTGTAAACCGGGATGGTCTTGAATTTAACGGAATCGTCGCTGCAGCCAGCACGGAAGACTACAAGAATAACGTCATAAAAAAACACGAGGAAACGCTTCAATACAAAGAAGTGGTTTTTAAAGAATACTTAAAGACAGTCGGATTTAACGCTGAAGCGGTGCTTCTCACCCATCCTGACAATGAAGATCTTTCGGGGATTGTAAGCAACGTAATGGAAACCCGCGCTGAGTATGAGTTTACTACTACGTATCGCGACACACATTATTTATGGAATGTAGATGATGAAGCTACGGTTTCAAAAATTCAAGAAGTGTTTTCCGAAATGGGAAGTCTTTATATTGCAGATGGTCATCACCGTAGTGCGTCTTCTTTTTTATTGGCTGAAGATTTAAAGGAAGATAATGATAATCACACCGGAAACGAGCCATATAACTACTTTATGAGTTATTTAATTCCGGAGAGTGATTTAAAAATTTATGAATTCAATCGTTTGGTGAAGGATCTTAACGGACTGAGCAAAGAAGAGTTTTTAATTCAGCTAGATGCGATGTTCCGAATTGAAAATAGAGGTTTAGAATATTATAAACCCACTCAAAAACAGAATTTCAGTATGTATTTGGATGGTGAATTCTATTCACTGTATCTTCGGAAAAAAAGCTACACCATCAACAACGCGCTCGATGCGTTGGATGCCCAAATTTTGTTTACCACTATTTTAAAGCCAATTTTAGGCATTGAAGATTTGCGTAACGACCAACGCATAAAATACACCGATGGTAAAAGCGATATGGCCTACGTACAGACCGTTGTGGACACCGGCGAGTTTACGGTAGGCTTCGGTCTATTACCAGTTCGTGTTTCTGAAATGAAGAAAATTGCAGATGAAGGGTTAAAAATGCCACCAAAAACCACCTTCGTATTACCCAAATTACGCAGCGGAGTCACTATTTACGAGTTTTAGATTGTTTAACAAACTTTAGTTTTTACTAAAACTTCCTATTTGTATTTTACTGAAGAAAAGAGAACGTTATGAGTATTTCAGAAAAAATAAAATCATTTAAAGAACAATTGCCCGAAGATGTAACGTTGGTTGCTGTTTCAAAAACAAAGCCCGTTTCAGAAATTATGGAGGCCTATAACACCGGCCACCGTATTTTTGGTGAGAACAAGGTGCAAGAAATGGAAAGCAAATGGCAGGAAATGCCTAAGGACATTGAGTGGCATATGATTGGTCATGTACAACGCAACAAAGTGAAATATATGGCACCGTTTGTGAGTTTAATTCACTCGGTGGACAGCAAACGATTATTAAAAGAAATTAATAAACGTGCAAAGAACGAAGAACGCGTTATTGATTGTCTGCTTCAGATTAAAATCGCTGAAGAGGACAGTAAGTATGGCCTCGATAAAGAAGAGGCTTTAGAATTGTTAGCTTCGGAAGCCTTTCAGAAGTATGAAAACGTGAATGTTATCGGTTTAATGGGAATGGCTACCTTTACCGATGATGAAAAGCAAATTGCTGCAGAATTTCAGAAACTAAAAACCATTTACGACAACATAAAAGAAGAATATAATTTCACAAAGCTTTCTATAGGTATGAGTGGTGATTATAAAATTGCCATTGAAAAAGGAAGTAATTTGGTACGCGTGGGAAGTGCTATTTTTGGTGAACGGAATTACTAATAACCATATTACAATTTATATTCAGTAAAAAAGGAGAATAAGATACATGTACGCTATTTTAGATATTGAAACAACCGGTGGAAAGTACAATGAAGAAGGCATTACTGAAATAGCAATTTACCGTTTTGATGGTCATGAAATTGTAGATCAATTTAGTAGTTTGGTCAACCCAGAGCGCAGTATTCAGCCCTTTGTGGTAAATTTAACCGGCATTAACAACCAAATGCTACGCAATGCACCTAAGTTTTATGAAGTGGCAAAACGCATCATTGAAATCACCGAAGACTGTATTTTAGTAGCTCACAACGCCAAGTTTGATAATCGAATACTAACCACTGAGTTTGACCGATTAGGCTACACCTATTCAAAAAAAACGCTCTGCACAGTAGAGTTATCTAAAAAGCTAATTCCCAACCTTCCTTCCTATAGCCTTGGAAAATTAGTTAAATCATTGGGCATTCCACTTACCGACAGACATAGAGCGCAAGGCGATGCAAAAGCTACTGTTACACTTTTTAAAATGTTGCTGAATAAGGATACTTCCAAAAATATAATCGAGGCGGCTGTTCGTAAAAACCCAAAACGCCAGTTAGAGCCCAAATTACTCGATTTTATAGCAGAAGCACCTACCGAAACTGGCGTGTACTACATGCACCGCGAGGATGGCAAAATAATCTATATTGGGAAAAGCAAAAACATAAAAAAAAGGCTTACACAGCATTTCACTTCAGATAACAGAAAATCGAAACGCATACAATTGGAAGTTGCCAGTGTAAGCTATGAAAAAACCGGAAGCGACCTAATTGCCCAATTAAAAGAAAGCGAAGAAATTAAACGTAACAAACCCATTTATAACCGAGCACAGCGTAAAACGCTGTTCAATAATCAGCTTACTTCCTTTAAAGATGACAATGGATATATTAATCTGGCAATTGAAAAGGCAGACGGCAGAAAAAAAGCAATAACAACCTTTACCAATTACCAACAAGCCAAAGCTGTTCTTTTTAAAATTACTGAAGACTATAGGCTCTGTCAAAAATTAAACGGTTTGCACAAAACACAAGGCAACTGTTTTCAATATAGTATAAAGGAATGCAACGGGGCTTGCATAAAAGAAGAGCCGCCAAAAGATTATAATGAACGTGTTCAACAGTTTATAGATGAAAAAAACTATAAAAATCAACACATGCTTATTATTGACCGTGGCCGGGATGTTGAGGAGCGATCGGTTGTTTTAATAGAAGATGGACAGTACAAAGGCTTCGGGTATTTTAGCTTAAACCATCAAATAACCAATCCAGATATTCTAAAAACCCTTATCAACCCGATGCAAAACAACCGGGATGTACAGCATATTATTCAAAACTACCTTCGGAAGAATAAAAAACTCAAAATTGTAAATCTAGCGAACAATGCTATTAATTAATTAAACTTAGTTATTTTTATGGCTAAAGATTATTTCTATTGAAAACGGATAAAAGAAGTTACTGGCGACAAAAATTACACGAGATCATTGCAGAGGCAGACACCCCAATGGGTAAGTTTTTTGATGTCATCTTGCTCATCCTGATTTTACTCAGTGTTCTTTTTGTGATGATAGAAAGTGTAAAAGGCCTGCCCGAAAAAGTTTATGACGTTTTATATATAGGCGAATGGGTAATAACCATCTTCTTCACCTTTGAGTACATTGCACGAATTTTAACTGTAAAAAAACCATCAACCTATATTTTCAGTTTTTATGGGATTATTGATTTTTTATCGACTATTCCACTTTATCTTTCTTTTATATTGGTGGGAAGTAATGTATTGATTACAGTAAGAGCGCTACGGTTACTTCGAGTATTTAGAATATTAAAAATTACTCGTTACATTGGCGAAGCCAATAAATTGAAAAAAGCGCTCAACGACAGTCGGCCGAAAATCTTGGTGTTTCTTTTCGCCGTATTGATTGTAGCAGTTATTTCTGGTACACTAATGTATTTAATTGAGGGGGAAGAAAGTGGTTTTAACAGTATACCCGTGAGCGTCTATTGGTGTATTGTAACCCTTACTACTGTTGGGTTTGGGGATATCGCCCCAGTCACGCCCTTAGGGCAATTTTTAGCAACTGTTATTATGATTTTAGGTTACGGAATTATTGCTGTCCCTACAGGTATTGTGAGCGCTGAATATGCCAGCAAAAAAGATTATGTACATGTAAACACACAATCTTGTAGAAATTGTGGTGCGCACAGACATCGT
The DNA here is from genome assembly GCA_002364245.1 of Flavobacteriaceae bacterium UBA3179. Lineage (GTDB taxonomy): Bacteria > Bacteroidota > Bacteroidia > Flavobacteriales > Flavobacteriaceae > Marixanthomonas. Next base: position 19,918 of record DEXR01000019.1, on the reverse strand, counting down.
GACGATGCAAAGTTTTGTCATAAATGTGGAGAGGACCTTCATCCAGAAAACATTAAAAAGAGTTAATGTCTTTTCAACAACCCACCCTTATTTGTGTAGTTGGCCCAACTGCCATTGGGAAAACCAAATTAGCCATTGAACTTGCTAAAGCGTTTAATACTGAGATACTTTCAGCCGATTCTCGGCAATTTTTTAAAGAAATGACTATTGGTACCGCTGTTCCTTCTTCTGAAGAATTAGCAGCGGCCCCACATCATTTTATTCAAAATAAAACCATTTTTGAACCGTATAGCGTTGGTGATTTTGAAACAGAAGCGCTTCAGTTATTAGATTGTTTATTTTCAAACAGAAATGTAGTTGTAATGGTTGGCGGTTCAGGATTATACGTCGATGCCGTAACAAAAGGATTGGATACTTTTCCCAAGATCTCTAAAGGAACAAGAGAGCAACTAAATTCTGAATTGGAAGAAAAGGGATTAGAGACACTTCAGAAAGAATTAAAAGAAAAAGATCCTTCGTATTTTAAAAAAGTAGATCATCAAAATCCGCATCGTGTTATACGTGCTTTAGAAGTTATCCGTACTTCAGGGAAACCATATTCCTCTTTCTTAAATCAAGAAAAAAAAGAGCGCTCTTTTAAAACGCTGTATGTAGGGTTAACTGCTGATCGTGAAAAAATTTACGACCGTATCAATAAACGGGTTGATATCATGATGGAAGCAGGTTTATTAGAAGAGGTTGAAAAACTAGAGCCCCATAAAAACTTAAACGCCCTCCAAACGGTTGGCTATCGTGAACTGTTTGACTATTTAAAAGGGAATAGTACCTTAGAAGAAGCTGTTTCAGAAATAAAGAAAAATACACGCAGGTTTGCAAAACGACAAAATACTTGGTTCAAAAAAAATGAGTCCATTTTGTGGTTTGATTATGCAACTGCTACTTCAGAAATAATTAAAACAATAAAATTAAAAAACGCCCTTTAAAAAGGGCGTTTTTTCACTTATACACTATCTTAATTAATTGTCAACTTCGTCTTTAACGACTAAACGGAATCCTTCTCCGTGAATGTTGATTATTTCAACACCATCGTCTTTTCCTAGGTATTTACGCAGCTTTGCAATGTAAACATCCATACTTCGAGAGGTGAAGTAATTATCATCTCTCCATATTTTAGTCAAAGCCAATTCACGTGGCATTAAATCATTTTTATGCAATGCTAGTAAACGAAGTAATTCGTTTTCCTTAGGGGAAAGTTTTATTGGGTCTTCATCATTATAGGTTAAAAAGCGAAGCTTAGAGTTTAAATGGAAATTACCAATTTCAAACTCAAATTGTTTGCTGTCTGCAATGCTATCGGTCGCTTTTCTTTGAATGATCGCCTTTATCTTCATCAACAGTACTTCACTGTCAAATGGTTTGTTTAGGTAATCGTCTGCCCCTACTTTGTACCCTTTAAGTACATCTTCTTTCATCGCTTTTGCGGTTAAGAAAATAATAGGAATATCTTCATTTTTCTCACGAATTTCCTTTGCTAAGGTGAAGCCATCTTTATAAGGCATCATCACATCTAAGATACATAAATCGAAATCGTCCTTTTTAAATTTTTCAAAGCCTTCCATACCATTTTTGGCGTGGATTACTTCATAATCGTTCATAGCAAGGTAGTCTTTTAAAACTGTCCCAAAATTGGGATCGTCCTCTACCAATAAGATTTTTTTGTTTTCAGTTTCCATAATTTAAGATATTAAGTGTATTTTTATTATAAAGGTACTTCCCTTTCCTTTCTCACTTTCCACATATACTTGTGCATCATGGTCATCAAGTATTCGTTTTACGTAAGCTAGTCCAAGTCCGTGCCCTTTTACATTGTGTATATCGCCGGTGTGTTCCCGGTAAAATTTTTCAAATATTTTCTTTTGGGTTGTTTTGCTCATCCCCATTCCCTGATCACGTATTTTTAAAATGATGTAATCTTTTACATTTTCAGTGTAAACATCAATTTTGGGTACTTCTTCAGAGTATTTTATAGCGTTGTCCAGTATATTGACAACAACATTAGTCAAGTGCGATTCGTTGGCCAAAACAGAGGATTTTAAAGCTCCCAAATGGCTTGCCACATACCCACCACGATCTTCTACAATCAGCTCTACGTGTGTAATGGCATCATTTATTACGTCATGTAGTTTAATACGCTCTTTTGGCAAGTCCAGTTCATTCTTTTCAAGCTTTGAAATACGCAACACGTTTTCTACTTGAGCATGCATACGGCGATTTTCATCACGTATCATTTTTAAGTATCGCTGTAAAAACTCCTTATTATCTTTAACCTTCGGATTTTTTAGAGAATCCAATGCAAGGTTAATAGTGGCAATAGGGGTCTTAAATTCGTGTGTCATATTATTGATAAAGTCAGATTTAATTTGTGATATCTGTCTTTGTTTAAATATTTGTGATAAGGCGCTCGCATACGCAAGTACAATTACCGCTGTAAAAATTAAAGAAAGTACTGCCATTCCTAAAATTGAATTAATCACAACCTTTTCTTTTTCTGAAAAATTTACATACAGTTGGTATCCATTCAGCTCATTATCGTTTTTAAACAATGGAACTACGTAAGTACTTTCAGGATTCAATGTAAAGTTATTTGAACGTACTTTTGTCGCCAAATTATTACTATAAACAGCATATTCAAATTTCGAATCTACCCCTCTATCGTTTAACTCTTGAGCAATTAAATTTTCAATTTCGTTCCCATCCACTCGTTTATGCAATGGTACTTTCGACGAAATATTGAAATATGCGTTTTCAAACTGGTTGCGTTCAAAATCTTTTAGTCTATTAAAAGACACTTCATTGGATTCTGAAGGGTTTTCCCCATCAACCCCTGGGTTTATTCTTGTTGTCTTTTTTCGATTGGTTAATCTTTTAAACTGGATACTGTCAAAATCCATATCCAAAAAACTAGAAGACAACTTATAATCTTCTTCTAATATCCCGTCGGAATAGACAAAAATTTCGTTTGTCCTGTCGTTTTTGGTTTTATAAACTAATTCACTGAAATTTACATTGTCAGGAACTTCAAGACTGTCAACATATTTGCTGTAAACATTGTAAAAGTCTTCTATTTCCCTGTCTTTAATCTGCTTGGTAACAGAAAAAAGCGTTTGCTGTACATTAAAAGTAAACTGTTCTTCTTTGGTTTGATATGAATTCGCAATCCAGTATCCTTGCACGAACATAATTCCCAGCAGCGACAAACTCATTAAGGCTATAAGTAAGGCGAATAGCTTTTTATTCATAGCCCAAAAGTAAGATTTTAACATTTAGCACAGTTTTCATTTAACCAAATGTTAACAAAAGATAATATTCAGGTCTATTTTGCAGTATTTATAAGGTATTCATGAACTTTTATAACTTGTTCTTTGGTAGCATCTATGTCGGTATTTTCAATGACAAAATCTGCTAATTCAATCTTTTTTTCGTCAGCCCATTGGTTATCCATACGGGATTTAATCTCCGCTTCGGTGGTATCATCCCTTTTTAAAATGCGGTCTATTCTGGTTTCTTTGGGAGCTGTGACTAATATAGTATAATCACATTCTTTATAACCTCCATTTTCAAACAATATAGCCGCTTCTTTTATGCAGTAAGCTTCGGATTGTTGTTTTGCCCAGTTTTTAAAATGTTTGGCCACTTGGAGGTGTATTACTTTATTTACTTTTTTTAGAAGTTCAGCATCATTAAAAATTTGATCGGCAACATATTTTCGGTTTAACCCATCTTCGTTATATGCTTTATCACCCAGTATTTTAAGTAATTCTGCTTTTATTTCTTCTGAGCTATTTGTGAGCTTTTTGGCTTCAATATCTGCAATATAAATGGGGATGCCCAACTCATTGAACATTGTTGCAATCGTTGTTTTACCACTACCAATACCTCCTGTTAACCCTACTGTTTTCATTCTTTAGATTCTTGTTTGAAAATTAAAAAGTCTATTTTCTTATCTTTTATCTCAACGTCACGAATACCAGCAGGTTTTTTTGAGAACTGGGTCAACATAAAATTTTCCTTTTCATTCTTTTTTGAATAATCACAAAATAATCTAAAATCATTTTTAGAAACTGTATTAAAGTCTTTTACAGGAATATTAAAGCTCACCTTAGTGACTTCTGGAATTAATTTGATTATAGTCTCTCGCGGCAAATTAATTACTTGAATGGGTAACGTTATTTCTTTTTGAGTAAACTCTTGAACGTTTAAGGAAATTGATACTTCTTGTGGCGACACAGATAACGAAGTGCCTTTGGGCACCTCAAGCTCTATGTTTTCAGAAAAATCTGTATCAATGTTTTTATAGGTCTCTCCTTTTGTAGTAATCGAATCAACGTTTTTTATTACTTCAGAAGGTCCTGATATTTGAACCGAATCTGGTTTGACCTGAAGCGTATCTAGGCTCATAAAACCCCTTTTAAAAGTAATTTCTGCCTTTGAAAAGACAGGTATCTTCTTTGAAACCAAGATTTCAAGATTTACTTTTAAAGAATCTAATGATACATTTTTTACTGAAAGGTTTTTATTTAACTGTCCAGATATCAGCCCAATTAATTGAGCATCTGGAATGGCAACGGTTTTATGCCCTTTTGTATAATAATCTGAAATGTTTATGTTAATTACAGGCTGTTTCAGTCTATAATAAAAAAACTCAAATCCATTTGTAGTAAGATCAAAAGAAACTTCTTCAGGGTTATTTTCTGCCAATAAGGTTTCATTAGGAATGCTTTTGTACCGTATAGATGCATCAACAGTCGCTGTGTACTCCCGTGAAAACTTTGTGAGTACCCAAAATAAAACAGCCAAAAAGAGAAAGATCACAAATTTTTTAATCTTACCAGTATTATATTTTCTTTTTGGGTTTGCTGCCATTCTATTTAAATATTTAGTTAAAGAACAATTTAGGGAATTGTTTTTGAGGGTCTCTATTTAACAAACCAATATAATAACTGGACTTTAAAAAAGCGATACCATATCCAAAAAACTGTATAAACAAAGCTACAATAGATAATAACCCAATAAATAAGCTTTTATTTTTTATTGCTGAACCTGTACCTACCAATAAAGTGTAAAATGCCAATGGTAATATAGCAAACCAGTTAATTAAAAAAGTAGAAAGGATTGATATTATAACAAAGAACACAAAGCAAGTAGGGAACCAAAATGTAATTTTAGACGAATTGGGGTGCCATTTGCTTAGTATAGGTCTCACCAAACCAAACTTTTTTACTTGTGTGTAAAATTTTTGCCACGAAATACGGCGTTTATGAAATACATAAGCATTGGGAATAAACGTGGTTTTAAATCCATTTTGTAAAATTCGGTGTGAAAGATCTGGGTCTTCCCCTGGATGAATTTTTCCATAACCTCCCGTTTTTAGAAATGCTTTTTTTGAAATTCCCATATTAAAACTTCTGGGCTCAAAATTGGTTATACTGTTTTTACTTCCACGAATGCCTCCCGTTGTAAAAAAGGAAGTCATTACATAGTTAATAGCTTTTTGTAAATCTGTAAAGTTTTCGTGGGCAGCATCTGCACCACCATAACAATCATAATAATTTTTCTTAAGGAAATTTTCTACAGTGGATAAATAATGAGGTGGAAGTAAACAATCTGAGTCAAGTATTATAAAATAGTTTCCCGTTGCTTTTTCCATTCCAAAATTACGTGATAATCCTGGGCCTGAATTTTCTTTATAGAAATATGAAATATTCAATTTTTCAGAAAATTGATTTACAACAACCTCACTGGATTTTGAAGACCCATCTTCCACTATTACAATTTCATAGGGTTTGTTATAGTCCAGCAATGTGAAACTTTCCAAAAGTTCTTTAACTTCTTCTGGACGGTTGTAAACAGGGATTATAAAAGAAAAATTGATATTCATCGCACAAATGTAATGAATAAAAAAAAGCCATCCCGTACTAGCCGGGATGGCTTTTAAAAACTTATTTGAAAAAATTATTACCTTTTAATTACTTTATAGGTTCCTATTTCTCCATTTACAGAAACTTTCATAATGTAGGTTCCTGTGTTTAAAGATGAAATATTAAGTTCTGCAGTTACATTTCCAATAGTTTGGTCCATTACTTTTTGACCTAAAATATTATAGATGGCTACATTTTCAATATTATCTATTGCTCTTAATGTAAGAGCATTATCTGCTGGGTTAGGATAGTATGAGAAGCCTTCAATAACGTTATCTTCAATTCCTAAATTGGTTCCATCGATAGTTATATCAGTTGTACCATTAGTATTAACAACAAACACATAGTAGGTTTGTCCTGCAGTGGTATTAATAGTCGTTGATGTTCCTGGCAGACACTGATTAGTCCCTTGGTTTACCAAAGTAAGATCAGTTTCTGAAGCATTTTCATCTGGAGCTTCAAAGAACGTTACTACACTTACTCCAGCAGGAGAGGTAATACTTGCTGTAGCTTCTCCATCTCCATTTGCTACGAAGTTATACCAAACACCGTTGGCCCCATCAATATTGCACCCGTTAGGGTTGCCACCTTCTGTTGTAGCCGCAGGCATTGCCACAGCAGGATCTGTATAAGGGAAACCTACTTCATCCACATCGATAGAGTTTGCGATCATATCATTTGGTGGTGGTACAGGAAGACAACCTACATTTAATGAATAATTTCCTGTAGCTCCTCCAAATCCGTGAACCAATATATAGTAAGTAGTATTACCATCTCCTTGGAAAGCTACTTCAGATTGTAATCCAGTAGTTCCACAAGCGTCATCATTACCTGCTTCACAAACTAATGTTCCACAATCTCCTGAATAAACAGATACTTTTGTATCGTAATCAGAATCACAAAGTGAAACTGTATAATCTGTAACTAAGCCTGAATCGTCTGTGAACGAATACCAAACACCTGGAGCTGTAATAGAAACACCACTACATTCTGGAGCACCACTATCTGGAGTAGCACCTTCTGTTGAACCGGTAATGGTTTCACCACAAGCAATCGGTAGAGCTCCTTCACAGAAATCGTTTTCTAAAGGCTCTTCACATGTTATATCTAAGGTAAAGTTACCTGAATTAGCATCAAAACCTTCTACCATTATCAAATAGGTAGTAGAACCATCAGAAACAAATGTAACTTCAGATTGTAAGCCGCAAGAATCATCGTTAAATGCGATTTCGTTTGTAAGATCACAAGAGTCATATACTCGAACAGCTGAGTCATAATCAGTACCTCCTCCACAAAGAGAAATAGTTACCAATTCAGTATCGCCGCTTCCGGTATATGAGAAAAATTCATCTGGTGCAGCGTTACCTCCTGAATCAGTATCGCTTGTTGTTTCTCCAGTAAAAGTATCACCACAAGAAAGCGCGTATGCGTTTTCACATTCATCATTGGTTGGTGGCACGCAAATAGACATAGAGAACTGTAATACCTGACCAGTATCTCCACCCGCATCATCACAAACCTTTAATATCCATTCACCAGTAATGCTTTCTCCATCAAAAGCATCGGCAAATGTACCTCCTATGGCCATGTAAGGTCCTACGCCAAATGGAGCAGTTGCTCCTGAAATATCGTCTCCGCCATCTGCAAACATAGTTCCATTATAGGCATCGTCTGTACTTCCACCTAAATCTTGAGCAATTATCAATTCAGTACCTGCAGGTGAGACCAAAGAGATATCAAGATCTGATGAAAAAGTATGAGTAATATCAATAGTTATATTTTCCAAAGTAGCTCCGTCACCAATAGTTCCAATATCTGTTACTGTGATTGGAATTTCATTTGGTGCATTAGCACAGTCTGCTGTTGAAGTATCTACTCCATCAATATCCAATGGTACTGCTGTAGAGTCATAAGCTGTACTAGTACAATTTGGTGGTGGTGGAGGCGTTCCTCCGCCTTCAATAGCAACAATAGTCAGCTCAGCACAATCTGCATTAACCGGCCCTAAGCCAGTTGCCATTCCAGTTGCAGTATCCACAGATGCCCACTGGTTAACACCACTTCCAATATATGCTCCCATATATAAGACACCCGTGTCAGGGTCAAAGTCAGCATCTTGTGCAAAACTTATATCAATTCCTAGTGGTCCTATTTCAGTTGCTGTTCCTGTGGTAAGGTCCATAGAATATAAGTTATCTAAACCTATATCAGCCATATAAGCATTGCCATCATTATCAATAGCAATCCATATTCCTATTAACCCTGTAATGGTAGTAGTACCTATTTCAGTTAAGGTCCCATTTGATAAATCTACTGTATATAACGTAACATCATCGCCCAAGCCAGTAAGCATATACATAGTACTATTAGCTTCATTCCAAGCTAAACCCCTTGTGTTATGGCCGGAAACAATATTTGTAAGTGGCCCTACTGTTGTTGAAGTACCTGTAGTAGGATCGATGGTTAATAAAGTTAGATTGTCATTATCCATTGTATACAATGTACCTGAACCATCAAAATCACCAGCAAAGTTAGCTACAGGGTCATTATTAACTGTATTTATATTATAAGGACCATCTATTGGAAATGAACCAAAATCACCATTAGTACAAAACCCACCATCTTTGGCATAAACAGTAGAAATACCACCGCCGCTACTACCGGCTTCTTCAATAGATAAAGTATCGATTCCTATATAATCTGAGTTGCTTCCAGCAGGGCCGGCATCGGTAACCCAATACCTAAAGGCAACTCTAGTATCTGTTGCACCACTAAGCCCCGATACGGTTACTGTAAATTCAGTCCATACATCAGGATAAACTCCTGTTACCAGAGTTGGGTTTATCTCGAGCAATAACTCGGTGTAAGAACCTACATCGGCAGGCCCAGTAGGGTCTGTATTTGCACCTGTTGGATCTAAACGGACTTCCAATCTATCTGGAAATGTACTGCCTGTGGTTGTACGGGTCCAAAATTTAATTTCATCTCCATTCTCCAAGTTCAATACAGGAGTAATCATAAAGTTGTTTATCACAGAACCTGCTGTGTTGTTAAAGTTGGCGCCAATGTATGACGTTGGTGCACCTGTTTGTGATGGAAAAACCGTTTCATTTCCTTGAAACCAATCTGTTGAACCAAGAACATCACTGGCATTTACAAAGCTGTAACCCGCTCCTATTAAGGTAGTGATATCATCAAATCCTTGTTCAAGAAGCATTGCTTGTGGTGCTTTATTACCAGCATTTTGACCTCTAAGATAGGCCTGTAACACCTTTTTTTCATTAGGTGTAAATTGTTGATTATCTATTCCGGCTTGATTTTCATTGCTGCGAAGTCTTACCAAAAGTTCTTCTATTGACGCGGTTGGCTGTTGTTTATTATTAACTCCTATATTTCTTGATCCATAAATAGAAGGGTTAGAATGAATAAACTGTGCCTCCATGGTAGCAAAAATGCTACAGAAGACAAAGATTAATAAAGTAATTTTTTTCATAATTAAAAGTAAAGTTTAGTTAATATTAGCCTAAAAGTAATGAAAAAAAAGCTGTCTTGATAATTTATCTACTTGAAGTTCAAGACCATCGTTTTCACACTATGGTATTCCTATTTTGTTATTTATATAAAGGTTTATAATAAAAAAAGCCATCCCGTATGCAGGGATGGCTCTTAAAATTTATGTGAAATAAGTTACCTTTTAATTACTTTGTAGGTTCCAATTTCTCCATTTACAGAAACTTTCATTATATAAGTTCCTGTGCTTAAAGATGAAATATTAAGTTCTGCAGTTACATCTCCAATAGTTTGGTCTATTACTTTTTGACCTAAAATACTGTAAATGGCTACATTTTCAATATTATCCATTGCTTTCAAAGAAAGCTTGTCATCTGCAGGGTTAGGATAGTAAGAGAAACCTTCAACAGCGTTATCTTCTATTCCTAAGTTAGTTCCATCGATAGTTATATCTGTTGGACCTCCTGTGTTTACAACAAACACATAATAGGCTTGTCCCGCAGTGGTATTGATAGTAGTCGATGTACCTGGTAAACATTGGTTAGTTCCTTGATCTACCAAGGTAAGATCGGTTTCTGAAGCATTTTCATCTGCTGCTTCAAAGAAAGTTACTACACTTACTCCAGCTGGAGAAGTGATACTCGCTGTAACGTCTCCGTCTCCATTAGGTACAAAGTTATACCAAACACCGTTGGCACCATCAATGTTACACCCGTTAGGGTTACCATCTTCTGTAGTCGCTACTTGCATCTGCACGTCAGGATCTGTATATGGGAATCCTATTTCATCAACATCAATTGAGTTTGCTATCATATCATTTGGTGGTGGTGGTATAGCACAAACTACATCAGCTTCCCATCCAGCTCTTGGCACAGAACCGTCACTCAAAAACACAAACGTAAGAGCTCCACTAGCATCACTAGAGGTAAAAGGTCCAGGAGGTGTTGTTCCATAATAACCACCAGCTGGGAATCCTCCATTAGTAGCAGGATTTCCACTGTCAATTAATGGAAAAGTAGTATCGGGCCCATCATAAACATACAATGCATCCCAACCTTCTTCCACATCAAACGAGGTAAATGTTACAGTTACAAGCTCCATCGCATTTTCAGGGCTAATGGTAATTGTATCATCTGAATCATTTGCATAATCTCCATCAGGTCCACCATTGTCATAAAATTTACCGCCACACGCAGGTGGAGTTGCAAAAGTAATTGGTCCTGCAAAGTTACTCAATCCATCTGCATTACAATCTGCGACAACATAGAAATCATAATTTGAACCACCGCTCAAACCTGTTGCTGTTGCAGTAGTAGTACCACTTGGAGTTGTTCCAGTTGCTATAGGTGTGTCTGTCGCAGGGTTTGCACCTTGCTCAAATACATACCAAATATATCCACTACTAGCATTGGGTTCTTCATCCCAAGAAAGGTCGGCAGAAGTTGGTTCTACATTTGTAACCGCAAGGTTTATTGGCTCAGGACAAGCTGGAGGAGGTAATGTTTCTCCAACGGATGCCCACGCCACTTGCGGACTAGGATCATCAGTAACTATATTACCTATTAAAGTAGTACTTCCTGTAGCTGTATCTACAGAACGCCATTCGGCTGCAAAAGCACCACCGTTAAAAGCTGCCATATAAACCATATCGGTAGTTGGATCATACGCCATACCCTGACCAAAGTTAGCATCAAAACCAATAGGACCAACCAACGTGGTAGCTCCTGTTGCAAGATCTACACTATACAAACTATCATCAACGATATCATAAGTATAACCCATTCCTGTACCATCAATAGCCAAAGCAATTGGTAGAGCACCAGTAGCAAGCCCCAAAGAACCTACCAAGGTAGCAGATAAACCTACTGGATCAATTGTATAAAGATCGGTACCAGCTATGGCATATAAAGTACCTGAGGCACGATCATATTCCATCCCTACCCAATCTCCAGGTATGTTTCCTAATGAAGTATATATTCCTGTTGTTACATCAAAAGAATAAAATTCTCCTGCGTTATCTAATGCATATCCTGTTGTAGGGTTTGCTGGATCAATTGCTCCTGCATTTTCAAAATTAACAGTAATAGGCGATGTACCAAATACTTCAGTATTGCCAGGCGTTGCCGTTTCAAAACCAATCAAGTCTTGGTTGGCATTATTAATACCATATACTGTAGTAAGCGGTCCGGGACCTCCACCACCCATTGGGGTACAGGTTCCGCTAAAGGTATAGACACCGTCTAATGCTGGATCAACCACAAAACCTACAACGCCATCGTCGTAAGCTTCTCCGTTTCCTACTATACTTGCTGTTGTGTTTTCCCAAAAACAGTTACTGGCATCAGATGTTAAAAGTGAAATACCTATCCAATATGTAGTCGGGACTCCAGCTTGACCATCTAGGGCAACTGGCGTGATATCTATAACAACTTCTGACAAATCAAATCCGAAATTAGATCCAATCACGGTTTGAGATGCAGGAACAACCCCTAATTCTGAAGCTAATTCTGCTCCCGGTACTCCTCCATTGTCTTCATAGATATAAACATCTACACTAGCTGCTGTAACACCAGGGCTCATAAACTCATTAATGCTTATGCTTTCCAAGCTGTAATCTGTATCGGCATCAATTTCAATATCATTCGCAACGATCCTACCTAAATCGGCATTGTTGCTTTTTCCATTTTCAAAAGCGTTGCTTGGGTTGTCTTGGCTACATGCGGTACCTCCGCCTCCACCGCCGCCGCCGGCAGCATCAATAATCTCAACATCCCATCCAAGCCAGTTTACCACTGTGCTGGAATGGAAAAAGAAAAAGAAGTTGCCACTTGTGGATGTAAAAGAAGCCGATCCATTTGAAGCAATCATGTCTGTCAAAGTTTTGTCACCGTCATTTATACCGCCATCACTATTATCATATAATATAGTACCAGTAGCATCGGTACCATCATAAATTGTTAAATAGTCAAAGGTTCCATTTACTCCAAAATCAAGAAACTCAATTTCGGAAACCCCTTCTAATGTTGTCTGCGTGTCACAACCACAGTTGGGGTAATTTCCTGGTTCTCCGTCCGTATTGGCCCCACCTGGTCCTCCTGGATCAAAAAAGTGGTCACCTACATCTGGTGTAAATGTTTCAGTTGCTCCAGCCGAAGGAATAATATCAGCGAGTACTGCATAGGTGCGAGTTGCCGTATTGTTTTCCATGTTCAATGTAGCGTCACGTTTTGCAGCTGCTGCTATTTCGGCTTCCTCTAAAGCGGTAAGCACTTCGGGAGCCATAAACAATGGGCTTTTAGTTTTCTTATTATTAAAAACCGGATTGTTTTCACCCAAACTTTTAATTGCAGCAGGCGCATCTTGATCAGCACCTCTTAAAATCGCATTTGGTTTTGTAAACTGTTGTTTGTTAGTTTTTCCATTATTAAAAACCGGATTGTTTTCACCTAAACTTTTAATTGCAGCCGGTGCACCATGGTTAACACCCTTTATTCCTGAATTAGGCTTTGCCGGTTGCTGATTCGCGAAGTAGGCACGCAGAATTTGCTGTTCCCCTTTTGTAAAGTGTTCGGAAATCGATCCGCTTTGAGTCTCCAATTGAGAATACCTATTCAACAAATCGTTAATCGACGATTTGTCCGGTAGATTTTGCGCATTCAATGCCGTCGTAAAACATAGCAATAAACACCATAGAAAAGTAAATTTTCTCATAATTAAAATTAGATTTTAGTTAATATTAGCTTAAAAATATCTAAAATAAATCTTAAACACAAGAAAATCAACAGTAAAACCATAAAATAAATCAATACCGTTAATTTTTTAACAAAAAAAAGACCCGTAGCTACGGGTCTTTTCTTAATATGCATTATTATTATAAACTTATTCTTCGTCAAAAGCTTCTATAACAGCATCACTAACACCAACATTAGAAAAGCCTCCGTCATTATATAAATTTTGAAGGGTTACTCGTTTGGTTAAATCACTAAATAATGAAATTGTATAATTAGCACAGTCTATTGCTGTTGCGTTTCCTAATGGTGACATTTTATCCGCATATGAAATAAACCCGTCAAACCCTTTTACACCTTTTCCAGCCGTGGTAGGTGTAGGTGATTGCGAAATGGTATTTACGCGCACCTTTTTATCTCTTCCGAAGAAATATCCAAAACTTCTTGCTATAGATTCTAAATAGGCTTTATTGTCGGCCATATCGTTATAGTCAGGAAATACACGCTGAGCAGCCATATAGGTGAGAGCCACAATACTTCCCCACTCGTTCATCGCATCTTTATTGTACAAAACGTTCATAGTTTTATGAAAAGACACAGCAGATATGTCCCAACCTTTATGAGTCCAATCGTAGTTTTGATCCGTATAATGTTTGCCTTTTCGAACGTTTACAGACATCCCAATAGAGTGTAGTACAAAATCGAGTTTACCCCCTAAAATTTCGGTTGCTTTCTCAACTAAGTTTTCTAAATCCTCCATATTGGTTGCATCTGCAGGGATAATCTCAGAATTCGTCTTTTTTGCCAATTCATTTATCTGTCCCATCCGCAGTGCGATTGGTGCATTGGTTAATACAAATTTTCCACCTTCTTCGTGAACGCGTTCCGCAGTTTTCCATGCAATGGAGTTTTCATCTAAGGCGCCAAAAATAATTCCTCGTTTTCCTTTTAATAAATTATATGACATGTTCTATTGGGTTTTTGATTATTGATTTATTAAGTGATTATCAATTACAATCAAGTGATTTATATTTTTAAAATTTGAAATCTATAATATTAAATACTAAACAGTAAAGATACAGTTTTAATTCAGTAATTCTTTTGCATGTGCTAAGGCAGAATCTGTTACATTTTTTCCTCCTATCATTTGTGCAATCTCCACAATACGTTCTTCCTGCGACAAGGTTTTTAAATGAGTTTCCGTAACATTATTTATATCTTCTTTGTATACCTTTATATGTTGTGCACCTTTCGAGGCTATTTGTGGCAAGTGCGTGATGCTTACCAATTGCATTCCGCGGCTCATAACATCCATAATAGCAGCCATTTTATTGGCAATTTCACCCGAAACTCCCGAGTCTATTTCATCAAAAATGAGAGTTGGTAACGTTTGATATTCTGCCAAAACAGCTTTTACCGCCAGCATAATACGGCTCATTTCGCCTCCAGAAGCCACCTTTTTTATGGAACCCATCGTTGTGCCTTTATTGGCGGTAAATAACAGCTCGAGCGTGTCTGTGCCGTTTTCACGGAGATTTTCAGTGGCTGTTAGCTTAAAATCAAAACGAGCATTTGGCAAACCAAGTTTTGCTAAAATAGCTTCTAGTTTTTCTTGTAACTTAGGAATGACCGCCTCACGCGACTTGTGAATGGCCTTCCCGGTTTTTCGTACTTCTTTATTTAAAGTGATAACCTCCTGTTCCAATGTTTCAATACGGGAATCAAGGTTGGTGGTGTCGGTTATGTTAGCCTCAAGCGCATTTTTAATTTCTACTAATTCTGAAACGGTCGCTACATTATGTTTTTGTTGTAACTTATGTAAGATTTGCAGTTTCTCGTTAATATTGAGTAGCTCCTGCGGATCAGCTTCAACCGACGTTGCTATTTGTTCAGTTTCTTCGTTTAAATCATCTAATTCGATAATCACACTGTTTAAACGTTCCCAAAGTGCATGATACACCGAGCCATAACTTTTTAATTGGCTTAATGCAGCACGAGCTTCTTTGGCGGTTTCCATTGTGCCTATTTGTTCTTCAGAATACAATTGAACTACTTTTGAAAGCGTTTCTTGTATTTCCTCGGCGTTGCTAAGCGTTTCATAGGTTTCTTCTAACTCTGCTTGATCTATGCCTTCTAGATTGGCTTCTTCCAATTCGGTAAACAAAAAGGTGTTGTAGTCTATTTCTTTGGAAGCTTCGATTTTTTTAAGTTTCGCTTCTTCCAATGCTTTGGCTGTAAACCTATATGATTGCAATTGTTCAGAATAGGTGCTTTTAAGAGACATATTTTCTGCCAACGCATCGATTACTTGCATTTGGTAGTTTTCTTCAGCTAAAGAAAGCGTTTCATGTTGACTGTGAATATCGACCAAGTAAGGCCCAACAGCTTGTAATTGTGATAAGGTTACTGGCGTATCATTAATGAAGGCTCGTGATTTACCACTTGGCAAAATTTCTC
Source organism: Flavobacteriaceae bacterium UBA3179 (assembly GCA_002364245.1). GTDB lineage: Bacteria > Bacteroidota > Bacteroidia > Flavobacteriales > Flavobacteriaceae > Marixanthomonas. The sequence continues at coordinate 4,245 of DEXR01000019.1, read as the reverse complement.
TTCTTATGATGGTGAGCGCATCATAATCCAAGTCGTTTTCTTCAAAAAGAGTTTGTAATTTAAATTTTTCGATAGCAAATTCAGCTTCTATCACACACTTTTTTGAAGCATCTTTCATGCTATTTAAATCGGCCCGTTTACCTAACACCAAGGATAATGCACCCAATAAAATAGATTTTCCCGCTCCAGTTTCCCCAGTAATAATAGTCAATCCACCCTTGAAATCCATACGGATATCATCGATTAGGGCATAATTTTTAATGGCTAAAGTCGTAATCACTGGTATAAAATAAGATTTTCCGGTATTAAAAATACGGTTTTGAAAACGATTTTAAATGTAAAATGAAGTTTTTACAACAACAAGGAAAATAAGAAAATTGATCAATATTTAATTTCGCTCCAATTGCTTCTTTTAGTCGGAGCCAATTTATTTAGGTTCTCAACCAATTTTACAATATCCACATTTGGGCCACCACTAAAAACAGCCTGTATTTCATCACTTTTTGCATCAAAAAAAGTACGGATTAAGTATGAATTTGGTCTTCGATTATTAATCTGCGCCAAAGTTTCAATCGCATCAGTAATTCCTTTTTTGGCATCTTTTGGGCTTTGCACCATTAAATCTAATCCTTTTCTGTGGTAATCATACATAGCTGTATGAAATTCTTGATACACATTTGAAATTGCAGCCTCATTGTATCGGTAGCGAGTTTGTGTACCATCGGTTGGTTTCCAACCTGCAAAGTTACTCGAAGCAGCCGTGGTTACAATTTGCTTTGCTGTTTCAAAATACTCGTCTCCACCGTTCAGCTCAAAGGTATCAGCATCTAAACCGATGATGGTATACACGTGATATGCAATGACAGATATTAAATTAGAGCTAAATGTATTCAAGTTAAAATTTAATGGTTGAAACTCCGTATAATCAAAACTAAACTGACGGTCATTATAATTATAGATTGGCGAATTATAGCTTGAACCATAAACCGGTCTAGAAGCCTGAATTTGAATAGTTGCCGTAAACGAATTGGATTCAAAACCAGAAACGATAATTGACATATTGCAATCGATTCGCTCTTGATTTTTAAATACTTTATTGGTCCATTTAGTATTATTTACAAAATCGGTCAATTCCTGTTGAAGCGTCCTGAATACCTGTAAGTTGGGCTGTCCAGTTTGTTCGGCATCTACGGTTACACTACAATTAAGCTCTTGTGCTTGAGTAGAAAGTGAAAGAATAAAAACGGAAAGTATAAGTATAAGTTTACGCATCTAATTGTTCTATAATGTATTGTAAAATATCGTTTGCGACTTCGGTCTTTGGTTTAACAGAAAAAGCTTGCACTTTATTGTGTTTATCTATTAAAGTCACTTTGTTCGTGTCTGCTTTAAACCCGGCCCCTTTGTCTTTGAGCGAATTTAACACAATTAAATCTAAATTCTTTTTTTTGAGTTTGCTTTTTGCATTTTCAAGCTCGTTTTGAGTTTCCAGTGCAAAACCAGTTAAAAATTGATGTTTTTTTATTTCACCTAACGATTTTAAAATATCTTGTGTTTTTTCTAACTGAATCGTCAATGTAGCATCATTCTTTTTTATTTTTTCTGAAGCAACATCTTTCGGTCTATAATCTGCTACTGCGGCACTTAAAATGGCAATATCACAGCTAGCAAAATGTTTATGGACAGCTTGGTACATTTCTTCTGCTGAAGTAACTGAAATCACCTCAACAAGACTATGATATAAACTTAAACTTACAGGACCAGAAACCAATACCACTTTAGCACCTAGCTTTGCAGCTGTTTCAGCAATGGCATATCCCATTTTCCCGCTAGAATGATTGCCTATAAAACGAACGGGGTCGATGGCTTCATAAGTAGGACCAGCTGTAATCAATACTTTTTTACCGTGTAAAGGTGATTTGTTTTGAATATCGGTTTCTAAAAAAGATATAATATGCTCAGGTTCTGCCATACGGCCTTTTCCTGACAAACCACTTGCTAATTCACCTTCTTCGGCGGGAATTTGAATATTCCCAAAAGAATTTAATTTATTGAAAGTTTCAGTAGTACTGGGATGTTTGTGCATATCCAAATCCATCGCAGGAGCATAATAAACAGGACATTTAGCTGAAAGATAGGTAGCTAACAGTAAGTTATCACTGGTTCCATTCGCCATTTTAGACAGGGTGTTAGCTGTTGCTGGCGCTATCACAAATAAATCAGCCCAAAGGGCTAACTCAACGTGGTTATTCCATTGGGCATTTTCATCATCTTCATTGGTAAAAGAGGAAAAAACTTCGTTTTTAGAAAGTGTGGAAAGTGTAAGTGGAGTGACAAAATCCTTAGCTGAAGGCGTCATTACAACTTTAACATTAGCGTTTTTTTTCACTAACAACCTAACCAAAAAAGCAGCCTTATAAGCGGCAATACCGGCTGTAACACCAAGCAACACATTTTTACCGCTTAAAACAGACATGTTTTTACTTATCTAGTTCTTCTTCCTTTGTATTACGGTAGTAAATTTTGTCGTTTAACCACTCCTCTACTGCAAGTGCGTGAGGTTTTGGTAAACGTTCGTAAAATTTAGAAACTTCAATTTGTTCCTTGTTTTCAAAAATTTCCTCCAAACTATCATTGTACGTAGCAAACTCATCTAGTTTTTCAAGTAATTCTTTCTTGATGTCACCATTAATTTGCGTAGCTCGCTTTGAAATAATGGAAATTGCCTCGTAAATGTTCTCAGTTGGCGCGTCAATTTTGTTCTTATCAATGGTCGTTGTATTGATAGGAGCTTCAGAATTTTTAATATCGATCATAATCCTTGTTTTAACTTTTTTGTTCAGTTTCTGTTTGGCCCAAACGCTCAGCAATATCCTGTGCAATTATATCAGCTTCGGCCTTTAAATCTGTATCACTGTAATACTTTATAAATTTATTGTAATAATCTTGGGCGGTAACCAGTCGCTCTTCAACTAACGAAGGAACACTCCGTACAGCCAATTCGTAGGCTGCCTGTAATCTTCCAAAAAAGGCATCTTTCCTGTATTTCGAACCGGGATGGTCTGAAATGAAATTGTCGTACGATTCGATTGCTGGTCTGTAATCTCCAATGTATTCAGCTATTTTTAAATTTTGATTGGCAATTTCAATGTCTTTTTTCTCTAACTTCCCATTTAGTTCGGCCACCAAGGCGTTGGCTTCTGGTCTTTTCTCTGAATTGGGGTATTTATTGATGAAGCTTTGTAATTTTTCTAAAGCTTTATACGTATCCTCTTGGTCCAACGAATAACGTGGAGACAATTGAGAATAACTTTTGGCCGATTTGTACGCTGCAACTTCCACACTATCACTCTGTGGGTAGGATGTTTCAAAACGTTCAAATTGATATCCGGATAAATAATAATCTTCTAATTCGTAAAAAGTGTTGGCATATAAAAACATCAATCGTTCTGCTTGTGGTTTTCCACGATATACCGGTACAATTTGCTCAAAAAGCTTTAATGCTTTTTTATATTTCCCCTGCTTGTACAGAGAATCTGCCATAGTATATTTTTTCCCTGTATCATCCGAAGATAGTACCTTCTGGTATTCGCTACAGGAACTCAACATAATTACGGCAAAAAGCAATAAAATAATATTCTTCATAGTGTTAAAAAACATCGTGCAAAATTAGTGAATTAAATGGGATTACAAAAACTAAATATCGGGTTAAATTATTGTGTTAAAACTATAAAAAAGGACATTTCAGAAAAGATTAACGATGTTTCCGGAAAACCAAGTCTATAACTCGTCGATAAAAGAAACGATTTTATTTTGTAAATACCCGCTGGCTTTTACCAATGGCAAGCGCACCGTATCGCCACAAATGCCTAATTTTTTAAATACGGCTTTAATTCCGGCTGGGTTGCCTTCTTCAAAAATATAATTAATTGCAGGGGCTATTTTATAGTGGATTTTATAAGCTTCATCTACTTTTCTGTCCAATCCTAATTGAATCATAGTAGAAAACTCCTTTGGGAATCCTTCGCCTATAACTGAAATCACTCCTGCACCGCCTGCTAATGTCATTGGCAAAGCAATCATATCGTCTCCGCTAATAACCAAAAAGTCGTCCGGTGTTCCGTCAATCATTCGCATCGCTTGAACCAAATCCCCAGCCGCTTCTTTTATACCAATGATATTTTTATGGTCTTTAGCTAATTGAATAACGGTTTCTGGAAGCATATTGGACGCTGTTCTACCTGG
>DEXR01000035.1 GCA_002364245.1 Flavobacteriaceae bacterium UBA3179 | reverse complement strand
TATCTTAAAAAATAGTCCATCAATTTTGCATTGCTGTATTCGTCTTCTGGGAAGAGGTTTTTATCTTTTATACCCAGCATTCCCACAAAGTAAATTCTGCTTACAAAAGATATAGGAATGTCTCCCTTATAGTGACCGGTAGTAATGCCTCGTTCCAGGTTGTCTATTACAATACGCTGTACAATTTCAAATTGTTTGTCCCTAAGCGGATAATAGACCTCGGGATAATACTTTTTTAGCTGAAATTGAGGGGAACTCTTTTCGTTTTTCAGCATTTGCATGGCATACTTTTTCATCTCGTAAGATTCTACAATAGGATTTAATTTTTTAGCGCTAAGAATGCTAATTCCCTGCTCAATTTCTTTAATTAAATACTCTACTGTAGCCTTCACTAACTTGGTTTTTGTGCTAAAATGGGCATAAATGGTTTTCTTTGAGATAGCCATTTGTTGCGCAATGTCATCCATCGTTACACTTTTAAAACCGAGTCTTAGAAAGAGGTCTGCTGCATTTTTTAAAATATCTTCTTTCACTTTTTCTGTAATTTCGTGCAAAACTAAAGCAAGGAAACTTAAAAAACAACAAAAGTTTCCTTAGTTTTTAGTAATTTAACTTCTCTTATAGAATTTGAAGTACGCTCAATTATGTATTTTAGCCGGAAAATTTTTTGGTATGAAGTCTGTTGCTGAATATAGAGAAGCTTTCCAGGAGTATTTAGATCTTAAAATGCAGGTAAGAAAGCCTGAAAATCTTTACGAACCTATGAAGTATATTCTGGGTTTGGGGGGTAAACGCTTAAGGCCTGTTTTGGTACTAATGGCCACCGATATTTTTGAGGCAGACTATAGAAAGGCTTTAGATGCCGCACTTGCCATAGAGGTTTTTCATAATTTCTCTTTGGTTCATGATGATATTATGGACGATGCGCCTTTAAGACGGGGCCGGGAAACTGTTCACGAACGCTGGGATATAAATACCGGGATTCTTTCTGGTGATGCTATGCTTATAAATGCATATCAGCTTTTTGAAAATTATGAAGGAGAAACTTTTAAAGAATTAGCGCGTTTATTTACCAAAACAGCTATTCAGGTTTGTGAAGGCCAGCAATATGACATAGATTTTGAAACCCGGGATGATGTTGCAATAGAAGATTATATAAGAATGATAGAATTTAAAACCGCGGTTTTGGTTGGGGCTTCCTTGCAAATGGGAGCCATAGTGGCCGGCACTTCTACACAATGTAAAGAAGCGGTTTACGAATTTGGGCGCTTGTTGGGAATTGCTTTTCAGCTTCAGGACGATTATTTAGATGCTTTTGGAGATCCAGAGACATTTGGAAAACAACCCGGTGGTGATATTATTGAAAACAAAAAAACCTTTCTTTATTTAAAAGCTTTGGAAACTTCAGGAGCAAGTGAAGCCAAGCAACTGGAGCATTTATACACGATTAACCCGGCAGAAACTTCAGGAAAAATAGAAGCGGTAAAAAATCTATTTGAAAGTAGTGGCGCTGCAGAATTAACGCGGCAGGAAATAGAAAAATATACCAATAAAGCTTTTGATGTTTTAGATAAAATTGAAATTGCTGAAGAGAAAAAAATTCCGTTAAGACAATTTGGGGAAATGCTTATGAATCGCAAAGTCTAATTTACGGCAAAATCCCAATTGAGAGATTCTTAATTTTTAGGCGGTTACACCTAATATATTTGCAAACAATAAACAATTTTGGGGACATCCTGAAGTTTCTACTATGTTAAACTTCTTATAATTCATAAGATAAATATATAGTTTGCTACCCCCTGTTTTTGCTAAAAATTGTATTTTTGCTGTGTTTTACACTCAAAAGAAACATTAGTTTCAAATTATGGATAGATTTTCATTTTTAAATGCTGCACATACGGCATATTTCGCCGAACTTTACGATCAATATCTTCAGTACCCCGATAGTGTAGAGCCCAGTTGGAGGGCTTTTTTTCAAGGTTTTGACTTTGGAATGCAACAAAACGGAGTTTCTGCGGAAACTATGGAAGAAGCTCCGGTAGATTTCCAGGATGGAGAAATTCCCGAACACGTTACAAAAGAATTTAAGGTAATTAGACTTATAGATGGTTACCGAACCCGCGGCCATTTGTTTACCAAAACAAACCCGGTAAGAGAACGCCGTAAATATCGCCCAACCTTAGGTATTGAGAATTTTGGCCTGGAAGAAAGCGATTTGGATACCAAGTTTAATGCGGGAGAAATGTTGGGGATTGGTCCCAGCACGCTTCGGGATATTATAAAACATTTAGAGAAAGTTTATTGTGAATCTATCGGGATAGAATATATGTTTATTCGGAAACCTGAAGAAATTCAATGGATTCAGGATAAACTGAATAAAAATGAGAATCATCCTAACTTTAGTGATGAGGAAAAAAAGAAAATCCTGAAGAAGTTAAATCAGGCCGTTTCTTTTGAATCATTTTTACATAGAAAATATGTAGGACAAAAACGTTTCTCGCTGGAAGGGGGAGAAAGTTTAATTCCGGCCCTGGATGCGCTCATAGAAAAAGCAGCAGATTATGGGGTAAGAGATTTCGTGATGGGTATGGCCCACCGGGGTCGTTTAAATACGCTTACCAATATATTTGGAAAAAGCGCTAAAGATATTTTTAGTGAATTTGACGGAAAGGATTACGAGCAGGATATTTTTGACGGTGATGTAAAATATCACCTGGGTTGGACATCCTGCCGACTTACAGATAACGGAAAAGGAATAAATATAAATATAGCACCAAACCCTTCGCACCTTGAAGCGGTAGGTCCTGTGGTAGAGGGTATCGCAAGAGCCAAACAAGACAGGCATTATAATGGTGATAAAATGAAAGTGCTTCCTATACTTGTGCACGGTGATGCCGCCATTGCAGGTCAGGGAGTGGTTTACGAATTAGTACAAATGGCTAAGCTTGAAGGCTATCAAACCGGCGGGACCATTCATGTGGTGATAAATAACCAAATTGGATTTACTACCAACTATTTAGATGCACGATCCTCAACATATTGTACCGATGTTGGAAAAGTAACTCTTTCTCCGGTATTGCACGTAAATGCCGATGATGCTGAAGCCGTAGTTCACGCAATTTTATTTGCCTTAGATTTTAGAATGAAGTTTAAGCGTGATGTTTTTATAGACCTATTAGGTTATAGAAAATACGGGCATAATGAAGGTGACGAACCTAAGTTTACACAGCCTAAACTATATAAAGCCATCGCTAAGCATAAAAATGCAATGTATATTTATGCCGAAAAGCTTAAGTCGGCAAATATTATAGACGACGATTACCTTAAAAAACTGGAAGAAGAGTATAAGGCAGATTTGGAAGAGAATCTAGAAGATTCCAGAAAAGAAGAAACTACCAGGATCACACCGTTTATGTACGATGAGTGGGAAGGTTTTGATAATGTTCGGGAAGAAGAAATGATGAAGGAGTTTGATACCACCTA
>DEXR01000022.1:170346-170767 GCA_002364245.1 Flavobacteriaceae bacterium UBA3179 | reverse complement strand
ATGGAAAACATGAAGCAAGAAGGGTTTAGAAGCATGGTAAAAGACCAGTTTGTTAAACATACCGATGCTTGTGTTCACGACTTTTTAAAAGGTGATGTGAAATCGCTCTTCGGAAACGTAAAACAACTTTCAAAAGTGGTTTTAGACAACTTTAAACCGATGATCCCGAAACAATTCCACACCTTGTGGAAAAAAGGAATCGACACCAACGCTTACTACTTAAAGTTATGTGGTTCTGGCGGTGGCGGTTATATGTTAGGGTTTACCGAAGATATTGATAAAGCACGCGAAGCCTTAAAAGATTATAGACTGGAAGTGGTTTATAACTTTTAAATATTTTCAACGCAACATAGATTATGCTAACCAGAAAACAAAAACATTTTCTACTAAAGGTTTTCAGTTTGTTTTCGGTGGTTCGTGG
>DEXR01000022.1:146348-170318 GCA_002364245.1 Flavobacteriaceae bacterium UBA3179 | reverse complement strand
TATAGACTGGAAGTGGTTTATAATTTTTAAAAATATTCAGTACTTTTTCCAACTTTGGTTTAAGTAAAATGCTCTTTACTAAGGCTTCCTATTATTGTAATCCACAAGAAATCATTTTATTTCTTTAGATTTGACCTCAATACCCTAATCTACTTACAATGAAAATAAAATTACTTACCATACTTGTTTGTTTATTTTATGCAAGTAGCTATGCTCAAATTGATTTTGAAGAACGTTCAATAATCAACAATGTTATTGGTGTTGACGGCCCAGATGATATTTTTACTGCCGATCTAGATAATGATGGCGACTTAGATGTCTTATGTGCCACTAATGATGGGAATAGAATTATTTGGTTTGAAAATTTGACCGGACAAGGCAATTATGGTCCTCTTCAAGAAATAACAAATCAAGCCGTTAGTGCAAACACTGTTTTTGCTTCAGATCTTGATGGAGATGGAGATTTAGATGTACTTTCTGCATCCCGTGAAGACAATAAAATTGCTTGGTATGAAAACACTGACGGTTTTGGCAGTTTTGGCTCTCAACAAATTATAACTACCAGTATAGCTCGTGCGGAAGATTTGTATGTTACAGATATAGATAGTGATGGTGATATGGATGTACTATCAGCATCTAGTCTTGATCGTAAAGTTGCTTGGTATGAAAATTTGGATGGTTTTGGCGATTTTGGTCCACAACAAATTATTACAGATGCTTTTCAAGCATTGTCTGTGTATGCAACAGATATAGATAATGACGAAGATATGGACATCTTTATAACTCATATAGATGGAAATGAAAGTTCTTGGTTTGAAAACACAGATGGACTGGGCACGTTTTCGGAACATACCTACAATACTCCAATGGCAGTTAGAAGAGAACTAATAGTTACAAATATCAATAATAATGACAGTCCTGATATTATTTTAACCGGCAGTGAATTGTTTTGGTATGAGTACTCTCAAGCTTCACAAGAGTTGGAACTAGTGCAAGAAATTGAAGAAAGCCCAATTATTGGTGATGCACGTTATGTGAAGGCAGGCGATATTGATTCCGATGGTGATACAGACCTAATTGTTTCGGATTATAATAACAATGCTCTTATTCAGTTTAACAATACAAATGGAGAAGGGTTATTTGATATTGAATATATCACAACTGATTTTTATGAATCTAAAGGTGTTGACCTTTTTGATATGGATGGAGACAATGATTTAGATGTGATTGCTTCATCCAATAAAAGCGATTTAATCGTATCTTTTGAAAACTTAGGTGGTATTAGTAATTTTCAAATAAAAGAAAATATTGCTCATAATGCAGATTTTGTCGTTGAGGCTTTGCCTGCGGACGTAGATGGTGATGGTGATGTTGATATTATTTCCTCTTCTAAAGGGGACGGTAAAATTTCTTGGTATGAAAACTTAGATGGTTTTGGTACTTACGGTGAACCAAAAATAATCTCATTAGTTAACAATAATGGCTACTCTATTACTTCTTCAGACATAAATATGGATGGTAACATTGATATTGTTGCAAGTATATTTGAAGATGGTAAAGTTTTTTGGTTTGAAAATGATGGCCAAGGAATTTTTAATGCAAACTTAATTGCTTTAAATGTATCAAATGCAGGAGCAGTATTTTCTGAAGATTTAGATGAAGATGGGGATATTGATGTGATTATATCTTCAACTAGCAATATATCTTGGTTTGAAAATTTAGATGGGAGCGGAAATTTTGGCGGTTCTCAATTAATATCTACAACGCCAAACGGCCCTTTTTATATAAATTTAGCCGATATAAACAATGATAGTCATATCGATATTGTTTCTGCTATTTATAATGAAAATAAATTAGTCTGGTATGAAAATATAAATGGTGAAGGAGTATTTAGCAGTGAGAAAATTATCAGTTCTAGTGTAAATTCCCCATTAGAGATAAACACAGTAGATATTGATGGAGATGAAGACGTCGATGTTTTTTTCACTTCTTTAGTTAATAATACTGTGTCATGGTTTGAAAACTTAACAGGCAAAGGAACATTTGGTCCCGAACAAATAATTTCAACAACAAATATCTTGGGAATAGATATGTTTTTTTCTGATTTAGATGGGGACAATGATTTTGATCTAATTGCGGCAGATCAATCTAATGATAAATTTATATGGTATGAAAACTTAGATGGAGTAGGTTCTTTCGGAAGTGAAAATATCATTAAAATGAATGCCGATGCAGCTCAATCCGTGCATGCTATTGATGTAGATCAAGATGGGGATCATGATATTATAGCCGCTTCTTACCTTGACAATACTATTTCTTGGTTTGAAAATTTACGAATATTAGGGTTAAACGAAACCTTAACCCTAGATTTTTCAATCCACCCAAACCCCTCTTCAAACTATTTAAATATTACCCTTCAAAATGAAATAGCACAAATAGCCGTTTATAATAATGTAGGGCAGTTGGTTCTAAAGCCTGCTAATTTTACACAAAATAATCCTATTATAAACACCTCAACATTAGCAACAGGAATTTATTTTATCAAAATAAAGACGGAAAATGGTAAAGTTGGTATTCGTAAATTTATAAAAACATAACCCTTTTTTGTTTGTACTTTTAAGGGCAGGTTTTAAACACCAAAAAAATGCTAAACAGAAAACAAAAACATTTTCTACTAAAGGTTTTCAGTTTGTTTTCGGTGGTACGTGGGTACAATATTCTTATTATTTTCATTGCACAGTATTTAACCTCAATATACATTTTAGCACCAGATTTGCCTGTAAAAAAGGTTTTGCTGGATGTTAATTTATTAATGTTGGTATTAGCTTCGGCCGCTGCTATTGCGTCTGGGTACATCATTAACAGTTTTTACGACAGCGAAAAAGATTTGATCAATCGTCCTCGCAAAACGATGCTTGATCGGTTGGTGAGCCAGCGTACTAAACTTTCGGTCTATTTTATCCTGAATTTCCTTTCGGTCATTTTTGCTAGTTATGTTTCGTTTAGGGCCGTGCTCTTTTTTTCAGTGTATATTTTTGTGCTTTGGCTGTATTCACATAAACTTAAAAAGTATCCTTTTATTGGGAATATCACAGCAGCAATTCTGGCAGTAATCCCCTTCTTTGCAGTGTTTATTTATTACAGTAATTTCGACTTGGTGATTTTTGTACACGCTACGTTCTTATTTCTTCTAATCTCTATGCGGGAATTAGTAAAAGACTTGGAAAACATAAAAGGGGATCTTGCGCAAGACTATCACACCATTCCCGTTGTATATGGTGAAAAGGTTTCAAAACGTATGTTAACCCTTATGTGTTTTGTTGCATTTATACCGGCTTTACTACTTATATTCAAGTTCCAAATTGGATATATGAATTACTTTTTCTTCGGAAGCGTTTTTGCACTATTAGTCTTCCTATTCGTACTTTGGAAATCAAAAAGGAAACTACATTACATCTTACTACATAACATATTAAAATTCATCATTGTTTTAGGTGTCTTCAGTATTGTTCTAATTGATATTGATTTGTTAGTCAACAGGTTTCTTCTAAAAATATAAATAACGGATTTTCATCTATTGCTATTTGAAAACCAAAGGCTTTGCCTACCTTTGCAAAAAATTTTAGAAATTTGCTTTATCACAAAGCATAAAAAGATTCCGAATTAAGTTCGGAAAATAAATATGAGCAGAAAAGACAATAGCGGAAAAGGGAAACCTTCTGGGCGTGGTGCTGGTAACACTCGAAAAGGAAGCAATGCACGAGGAAATGCTCCTTTAAGTAGAAAAAAACCTACTACTAAGAAACCTAACAAGGGTGGCAAAACCAACCACCAAGAAAACCCAAATGGAATTCGGTTAAACAAATACATTGCTAACAGTGGTATTTGCTCTCGTAGAGAAGCGGACACATACATTAAAACCGGTTTAGTTTCCGTAAATGGGGAAATCATCAACGAAATGGGCTATAAAGTCCAATTAGCAGATGATGTGCGCTTTGATGGTCGCCGTATCAACCCCGAGCCAGACACCTATGTTTTATTGAACAAACCTAAATCTGTTGCAACTACAACCAGTGAAAGTAAAGGCTTAACGGTGATGGATTTAATCTCGAACGCAACTACTGCCGATGTTAAACCCATTGGCCGTTTAGGCAGAAATGCAACGGGTCTGTTGTTATTTACCAATGATGACAAGCTGGTTAAGAAATTGCATAGTAAAGGAATGCCAAGGTTATTTCACATAGAGTTGGATAAAAACCTAAAGGCTTCTGATCTTCAAAAAATAGAAGAAGGCTTGACCATTAATGGTAAAACGGTTGAAGTAGAAGAGATTAGCTACGTAGAAAATTCACCTAAAAAAGAAGTAGGCTTAAAAATCAAAAATATGGGTAACAGTATTATCCGTGATATTTTTGATCATTTAGGGTACGATGTGGTAAAAGTAGATTGTGTTACAATCGCACACCTAACTAAAAAAGACCTGCCGAGAGGTCGCTGGAAAATATTAACTAAAAGAGAAGTTGAGCTTTTTAGCATGATGTAATTACATCACTAATAATCAAAGCATAACACCTCTTTTTACAGAGGTGTTTTTTTGTGTTAAATTTTTACTGAAATAATTTTACATATCGAAAAATAAATTACATTTGCTGCGCATTTAGCTGAACAATTGAACCGTGTTTCTGTGTTTGGGTTTTTGAAGATTAGGAAGTCATATTCAAAAACAGGTTGCCAGGCAACCAGCCAAAATTTAAAGCTAGCTTCCGCTCTACCCTTAGAACCTATAACAGGTTTCTCACAACGTTTGGCCTACTGGCTCAACCCTATTCGTATTTGAAATTATCGTTAATTTTTTGTTATATCACTCATTTTAAGAGTATTTCAAATAATTGATTTATAATTTTCAAGTTCAAATTTCATAAAAACAATGAATACTAAATACATTGATCTCATTGATCAAACTTATTATTTTCCACAAGAAGAGTTTACTTTAAACGAAAACAAAACACTTAATTTTCACGATATTGACTTAATGAAGTTGGTTTCAGAATACGGTGCACCTTTAAAGTTTACCTATCTTCCTAAAATTTCAGATAATATACAGCGCGCCAAAAAGTGGTTTGGCAATGCTATTGAAAAACATAAGTATCAAGGTAATTACAATTATTGTTATTGCACAAAAAGTTCTCACTTTAAGCATGTATTGCACGAAGCGTTGAAAAATGATATCCATATTGAAACCTCATCTGCTTTCGATATTAATATTGTTGAAAACCTTAAAGCAGAAGGAAAAATAAACGACAACACCTATGTGATCTGTAACGGTTTTAAGCGGGAACAATACATTCTCAACATTGCTCGATTGATAAATGACGGCCATAAAAACTGCATTCCTGTAATCGATAATTATGAAGAAATCGGTTTACTTTCAGAACAAATTGAAAGCAACTATAAAGTAGGCATTAGAATCGCTTCGGAAGAAGAACCAAAGTTTGAATTTTACACCTCTCGCTTAGGAATTGGCTATAAAAACATTGTTCCTTTTTACGAAAAACAAATTAAGGACAACAAGCAGGTTGAACTTAAAATGCTTCACTTTTTCATTAACACCGGTATTCGCGACAACGCCTATTACTGGAACGAATTGGTTAAGTGCTTAAACGTGTACACCAAACTAAAAAAGGTATGCCCAACATTAGATAGCTTAAATATTGGCGGTGGATTTCCTATAAAAAACTCATTGGCTTTTGAGTACGATTATCAATATATGATTGACGAAATAATCAACCAAATAAATATCACTTGTACAGAGGCCGATGTACCTGTACCTAATATATTTACGGAATTTGGTAGCTTTACCGTAGGCGAAAGTGGCGGTGCTATTTACGAGGTTTTATACCAAAAGCAACAAAACGATCGTGAAAAGTGGAATATGATTAATTCTTCTTTTATTACTACGTTGCCCGATACGTGGGCTATTAGCAAACGTTTTATCATGCTAGCCATAAACCGTTGGAATGATGAATACGAACGCGTGTTACTAGGTGGTTTAACTTGTGATAGCGATGATTATTACAACAGCGAGCAACATATGAACGCTATTTATCTACCCAAATTTAAAAAAGAAAAACCGTTGTATATCGGCTTTTTCAACACGGGAGCCTATCAAGAAACCATTGGTGGATTTGGTGGATTACAACACTGTTTAATCCCTTCGCCAAAACATATTTTAATTGACAAGGATGAAAATGGAAACATCTCGACCAAATTATTTTCACAACAACAAACAAGCGAGCAATTGCTAAACATTTTAGGTTATGAGCACTAAAACGTACGCCGGAATCCCGCAGAAATATGCGGCTCTGGAAACTTCAAAAATTGTATTAATCCCAGTTCCTTACGATGGTACCAGTACCTGGCAAAAAGGAGCAGATAAAGGGCCGGAAGCTTTTTTACATGCTTCAGAAAATATGGAATTGTATGATATTGAAACTGAAACTGAAGTTTACAAACAAGGTATTTATTTAAGCGAACCAATTACTGAAAACACGTCCCCAGAGACGATGGTGAAAGCGGTTCATAAAAAAACAAAAGAGTATATTCTTCGGAATAAATTTGTTACGGTTTTTGGTGGCGAACACAGTATTTCTATTGGTACAATCCGTGCCTTTAATGAATGTTTCGACGATTTAACTGTGCTTCATATTGATGCACACGCCGACCTTCGGAAAGAATATGAAGGTTCCGCTTGTAATCATGCTTGTGCTGTGTATGAAGCTAGCCAAACGACTAATTTAATACAAGTTGGCATTCGTAGTATGGACGTTGCCGAAACTAGGGTGATGGACCGTGAAAAAACGTGGTTCGCTCACGAAATGGCAACCGATGACTATTGGATGGACAATGTAATTGAAGCTTTGGGCGAAAACGTATTTATAACGTTCGATCTGGATGCATTCGACCCTTCTATCCTGCCCTCAACTGGGACACCAGAACCGGGCGGATTATTATTCTACGAAACCTTGGAGTTTTTAAAGCAAGTATTTACTGAACGAAATGTAGTTGGGTTTGATATTGTAGAATTATGTCCGAATCCAGAAGAGAAATCTTCCGACTTTTTAGCGGCTAAATTGTACTACAAAATGCTAAGCTACAAGTTTGAAGGAACTGAAGGAGAAGATGAATTTGAAAGCAATTTCACAGATTCAAAAAAAGGAATTTCAAAATTTAACAACAACGAAGATGAGTACTAATAAAGGAGCAATTTCAGAGTTTATTCAAAAATATTATTTGCACTTTAACGCAGCTGCTTTGGTAGATGCTGCAAAGGGATACGAAGACCAATTAAACAACGGTTCAAAAATGTTGGTATCGCTTGCAGGAGCCATGAGTACTGCCGAATTAGGTAAAATATTTGCTGAAATGATCCGCCAAGATAAAGTGCATATCATTTCGTGTACTGGTGCAAACCTAGAAGAAGATATTATGAATTTAGTTGCACATAGTCACTACAAACGAGTTCCTAATTATCGTGATTTAACCCCAAAAGAAGAATGGGAGCTGTTAGAAAAAGGGCTAAACCGAGTAACAGACACGTGTATTCCAGAAGAAGAAGCGTTTAGAAGAATTCAGGAACACATCGTTAAAATCTGGAAAGAAGCCGAAGCCAATGGCGAGCGCTATTTACCACACGAATATATGTACAAATTGTTATTGAGTGGCGTTTTAGAAGAACATTACGAAATCGATTTGAAAGATTCGTGGATGTATGCTGCGGCAGAAAAAAACCTCCCTATTGTTTGTCCAGGTTGGGAAGACAGCACCATGGGGAACATTTTTGCGAGCTACGTATTAAAAGGTGAGCTGAAAGCTTCAACTATGAAAAGTGGTATTGAGTATATGACTTTCTTGGCAGATTGGTACACCGATAATTCAGAGAAAGGAATTGGTTTCTTTCAAATAGGCGGTGGAATTGCAGGTGATTTCCCTATTTGTGTCGTACCGATGTTGTACCAAGATATGGAACGCACCGATACGCCCTTCTGGAGTTATTTTTGTCAAATTTCAGACTCTACAACGAGCTACGGAAGCTACTCAGGAGCCGTCCCAAACGAAAAAATTACGTGGGGTAAATTAGACATTGATACGCCAAAATTCATTATAGAAAGTGACGCTACTATCGTCGCCCCTTTAATTTTCGCATATCTGTTAGATATGTAGCCCATGGAAAACAAAATAGAAAATATAGAATTAAAGTTCTTGACGCTTAAAGATTATGAAGCGTTAAAAAAAGCGACCCTTCAATCGTACGGAGGGTTGCCAAATTCCTATTGGAAAATTGAAGAGATTGGTAATTTAATTTCTCTGTTTCCAGAAGGTCAAGTAGTGATTATGGCCGATGGTGAAATTGCTGGTTGTGCCCTATCGATTATTGTAGATTATGATAAAATTGAAGACAATCATACCTACGATGATATTACGCGCGACCCGTCGTTTAAAATTCATGACCCCAATGGTGATGTTCTCTACGGAATCGATGTATTCATACACCCCGATTACCGCGGTCTTCGCTTAGGTAGAAGATTATATGACTATCGAAAAGAATTATGTGAGAACTTAAATCTGAAAAGCATTGTATTTGGGGGAAGAATGCCTAATTACCACAAACATGCCGATACTATTTCACCTAAAAAATACTTAGAAAAAGTACGAAGCAAGGAAATTGAAGACCCCGTATTGAATTTTCAATTATCCAACGATTTTCATCCGCTTCGTGTGTTAAAAGGCTATTTGGAGGGTGATGCCGCTTCGGGTGAATACGCCGTTTTAATGGAATGGGACAATATATATTATACCAAACCGGACAAAAAACCAACTGCTACCAAAAGTGTGGTGCGCTTAGGGCTCATTCAATGGCAAATGCGTTCGTATAACGGAATAGAAGATTTAATGCAGCAAGTCGAATATTTTATTGATAGTGTCGCAGGCTACCGAAGTGATTTCGCCGTATTTCCGGAGTTTTTCAACGCGCCGCTTATGGCAGAATACAACCATATGAGCGAACCGGAAGCGATACGTGAACTGGCCACGCACACTGCTGAAATTACCGAACGGTTGTCCAAACTTTCCATTTCGTATAACATCAATATCATTTCCGGAAGTATGCCGGAAGTGGTAAATGATAAGCTATACAACGTAGGTTATTTATGCCGTCGCGACGGAAGCGTAGAACGGTACGAAAAATTACACGTGACACCAGATGAAGCAAAAGTTTGGGGCATGCAACAAGGTAACACATTAAAAACTTTTAATACCGATTGTGGGAAAGTAGGAATATTAATTTGTTACGATTCTGAATTTCCTGAGCTTTCCAGACTTTTATCAGACGAAGGAATGGATATTCTGTTTGTTCCTTTTTTAACCGACACTCAAAACGGATATTCTAGAGTTCGGTTGTGTGCACAAGCTCGGGCGATTGAAAACGAATGCTATGTTGCCATTGCGGGTAGCGTGGGCAACTTACCGAAGGTACATAATATGGATATTCAATATGCGCAATCTGCTGTGTTTACACCTTGTGATTTTGCTTTTCCTAACAACGGTGTAAAAGCTGAAACGACTCCAAATACTGAGATGATTCTGGTAGCCGATGTAGATTTAGATTTGTTACGGGAACTGCATACATTCGGTGCCGTACGGAATTTAAAGGACAGACGAAAAGATTTTTACTCACTTAAACGAATGAAGTAATCCAACCTAATTCCTCTTTTACGTAGAGCTAAGAGAGGAATTCTTTTCTGAAATATTTTTTCTAATTTCCCAAATCGCATATCCAATTACCACCAAATATTCCCCAGCTACTAACCAAAGGTTTTCATTAAAACCATCAGCTCCATAAGCACTATAACTCAATATAACTACTGCACTCCAAACTATAGGGAAACGGTATTTGGTAAACAAGCACAACAGTAAAGGCGTAGCAACATACCAAGGATGTACCGTGGTAGAAAGCAAGAAATAAAACGAAACTCCAAAGAGCATCGCAGTGATTAATTTGGGTAGTGTTTCATTTCTTCGGAAAAAGGTAAGTATCAATATAAAAGCAATGACAATTAGAGGCAAGACCTTACCAACCGTAGCAATAACATTCCATCCAACGGTTTGAAAACCTATCCAGCGAATGATGTAATACACACTCGCATTAAATTCAAAATTTTGAAACCATAAACCAATGGTTGCAGTGAAGTTTCCGATAAATTCGGAAGAAAGAAAGGGTAAAAATGTTACAACTACCGTTAGTAAACAAACTGTGTAAAACAAAATGAGTTTTGATATCCCTAATGAAGTGACGTTCGGTGAAGAGTCTTTTTCAACCTTCTTATTTTTCAAAAAGTAATTAAAAAATAATGGCAAAAACAACAAAGGTAATAATTTAACTGAAACAGAAACACCCAACAAAACAGCAGCCCAAACCCATTTTCTTTTTTGTAGCAAATAAAGTGCCAACACTAAAAAGAAAAGCATTACGCCTTCAAAATGCAAGTTTCCGGTGAGCTCAATAATGATAAAAGGGTTCAGGAAATACCAAAAAATAGTATGGGGATTCAAATGGAGGTTCTTCAATAGTTTTCTTCCGAAGTAAAAAACACCTACATCTGTTAAAATCATAATCAGTCTTAAAACCACTACTGAACCGAGAATGCTGTTTTTAGCAAACAAAGCAGCTATTGCAAAAAACAGTTGATTGATAGGCGGATAATTACTGTAGTGACTGGCGTTGAGAGCGCCCATTCCTGAAATTAATTCAGTGGCTTGTGTTACTTCGACTCCGCTCAGTAACCCGGATGCGTACATTTCTGGAGTAAATAGATATGGATTTATGCCTTTCAACAACAATCTCCCATCCCATAAAAAACGGTGAAAATCCTGTGACAAATTGGGAATAGCGATTAAAAACACCAATCGAAATACAATTCCGAAACCGAAAAGTATCCAAAAATTTCCTTTTGTTATTTGGATGAGTTTGTAGGCTAAAAAAAACAGTGCTCCATAAAGCGGAAGCAACTTTGCAAAATCACTTCGATGTAAATCATAACCAAAACTGATGTATAAAGCCACGCTTATGAAAGCGAAAAGTAAAGGTATTTTATATAATTTTAGAAAATCAAACATCCGCTTTACAATTGTTTGAATGCAAGGTACAAAACCTCACAGGTTTTAAAAACCTGTGAGGTTTACTATTGTCAGCTTAGTCTTGCCACTCCGCAATAAAGAGATTGGTATCGCGGGTACCGCCGTTATTTCTGTTAGATGAAAACACCAATTTTTTTCCATCGTTTGAAAACACTGGAAAGGCATCGAACGTTTCACCGTGGGTAACGCGTTCTAAATTTTTACCGTCAATGTCGATTAAATATAAATTGAACGGAAACCCACGTTCAGCTTCAAAATTACTACTAAACAAAACTTTCTCACCACTTGGATGAAAAAATGGTGCCCAGTTAGCGTTTCCTAAATTGGTTAATTGGCGTAAGTCACTTCCGTCAGCATTACAAATGTAAAGTTCCATTTCGGTGGGCTGTACAAGATCTTTTGCTAATAAATCTTTGTATTCTTTAACTTCAGCATCGGTTTTTGGGCGAGATGAGCGAAAGATTAGCTTACTACCATCTGGTGAGAAAAAAGCACCTCCGTCATACCCTAATTCGTCTGTAATTTGGTTTACCTCAGATCCATCCAGATTCATGGTATATAATTCTAGATCGCCACTTCGGTCGCTCGTAAATACTATTTTGTCTCCTTTTGGCGAAACGGTAGGTTCAGCATCATAACCAGGTCTATCGGTTAACTGAGCTGTAATATTTCCTTCGAGATCAGCTGCAAAAATGTCAAAACTGTCATATACTGGCCAAACATATTTTCCATTATTCCGTATTGGAGCTTCGGGACATGCATCATCTTTTAAATGCGTAGATGCATACACAATATGTTTGTTATCCGGCATAAAATAAGAGCAGGTTGTTCTTCCTTTTCCAGTACTTATCATAGGTGGCTGCTTATCCTTAAAAGTTTCATCGTTGTTCATTAAAAACATTTGATCGCAACCAACGCCCCAGTCTTCGTAATTAGATTGAAACACCAATTGTTTATCATCAAAACTCCAATAGGCCTCGGCGTTATCACCACCAAAAGTTACTTGCCGGATAGATTTAAAGTGTTTTTCTTCAGGATAAATTAAGCTGTTTGCTTGGTTTGAAATTTCATTTTCAGAAGTTTCGGTAGCTGTATTTTCAGTGTCAGTTTTTTTTTCTTCGGAAGGGTTTTTACAGGAAAAAATTAAGACGATAGTCAACAAAAGGGCAAAAATTCTCATATTTCAGTTACTTTTGTTGCAAAAATAAGGATATGCGCGCATTTATTATATTATTTCTTTCTACAATAACCCTTTTTTCGTGCAAAGAGGATAAAAGAAAAACGGTTTCTATGAAAGAAGATGTAACCACCTTGGCTTCCGATGCCTTTAATGGTCGACGCACCGGCACTGAAGGAGAGCGCCAAGCGGCAAAATACATTGAAGA
The DNA here is from genome assembly GCA_002364245.1 of Flavobacteriaceae bacterium UBA3179. Taxonomy (GTDB): domain Bacteria; phylum Bacteroidota; class Bacteroidia; order Flavobacteriales; family Flavobacteriaceae; genus Marixanthomonas. The sequence continues at coordinate 157,740 of DEXR01000022.1, read as the reverse complement.
ACGGTTTAAGGACATTGGGCTAGAACCTAAAGGGTATAAAGGTAATTATACACAAATTTTTAGTTTTCGAGGAAGTAAAAACCCTCATGAAGAAGCTGAATTTGCTTCAAAATCTGACAGCACCACAACTGGGGCCAATGTAGTAGGTTATATAGATAATAAAGCAGAAACTACGGTAATTATTGGCGCACATTACGATCATTTAGGAATGGGTGGTGAAGGCTCGTTACACCGTGAAGGGAAGGCCATTCATAACGGTGCAGATGATAATGCGAGTGGTGTTGCGGTGATGTTAAAGCTTGCAGACTCATTGGTCGCTTCAACCTCTCCGTTTAATAACCAAAATAATTACTTATTTATCGCTTTTTCAGGAGAAGAGGAAGGTTTATTGGGTTCAAATTACTTTGTAAAAAATCCAACCATCGATACTAAAAAGGTAAGTTATATGATCAATATGGATATGGTAGGTAGGTTGAATGACGAAAACACTTTGGCAGTTCACGGCGTGGGAACATCGCCTGTTTTTAAACAAACGCTTTTTGCAAATAACAATTCCAATTTAAATATTGTAGAACACGAAAGCGGCGTTGGACCAAGCGATCATACTTCGTTTTATTTGGCAGATATCCCGGTGCTTCACTTTTTTACGGGACAGCACGAAGATTATCACAAACCCGGCGACGATGCAGAAAAACTGAACTATGAAGGAATGCAGAAAATTTCAGATTATATATTTGCTATCATTTCAGATTTGAATGACAATGGTCTATTAGCTTTCAAGAAAACCAAAAACGAAAGCGAAGTGGTACCCGATTTTAAAGTGACATTAGGCGTGGTACCCGATTATTTATTTGATGGCGAAGGCATGCGGATTGACGGCATTAGTGAAGACCGTCCTGCTCAAAAAGCAGGTTTACAAAAAGGGGATATCGTTAAAAAAATGGGGGAACATGAAGTAACCGATATGATGAGCTATATGAAATCACTTTCAAAATTTGAAAAAGGACAAACCGCTACCGTAACGGTTAAAAGAGAAGGTAAATTAATTAAAACCGACGTAACTTTTTAAGACAACGATTCGTTTTTTTCTGCTTCTATTTTTCTGAAATGTTCATTCTCTGCTTCGGTTAATAATCTTGATTTTATTACAAATCGAAGGCCTAAAGGAATTTCTACCGAAAAACTTGAACCGCGACCTTTGGTAATATCTACAGTTAAATGCGTGTGTTTCCAGTATTCATATTGGTCTTCATTCATATAAAATGAAACTCCAGCAACTTCACCCAGTAGAATATCACTTTCATCTAAATAAAAATCCTCTTTTGAAATTAACATAGGTGACGAACCATCACAACAACCCCCACTTTGATGAAAGATAAGCGAGCCGTGCTGTGCTTTCATTTGTTCAACAATTTTCTTTGCTTCATCAGTTATTATTACTCTAGTGTTTTCCATAGTTTAAATTTAAAAATAAAGGCCGGAAGTTAATTCCGGCCATTTTAAAACCAATTAAATTCTAAAAGAAACCTAACTTTTTCTTATCATAGGAAATCAGCATATTTTTAGTTTGTCGATAATGGTCGAGCATCATTTTATGGTTTTCTCGACCAATTCCAGATTTCTTATAGCCTCCAAAAGGCGCGTGTGCCGGATATGCATGGTAGTTGTTTACCCATACTCTGCCCGCTTTCACTTCTCTTGAAATTTGATATGCTTGATGCATGTCGCGTGTCCAAACACCAGCGCCGAGGCCATATAAAGTATCATTAGCAATTTCAATAGCATCTGCTTCATTTTTAAAACTTGTAACACATACTACAGGACCGAAAATTTCTTCTTGAAATACGCGCATCTTGTTATTTCCTTTGAAGATGGTAGGCTTTATATAATACCCACCTTCTAAGCCTTCGTTATAGGCAGACTCACCACCGGTAAGAACTTCACAACCTTCTTCTTTACCAATATCTAAATAGTTTAAAATTTTCTCGTATTGATCATTAGAGGCTTGCGCTCCCATCATCGTTTCTGGATCTAAAGGATGACCAATTTTAATAGCTTTGGTACGTTCTACAACGCGCTCCATAAATTCATCAAAAATACTTTCTTCCACTAAAATTCGGGATGGACAGGTACATACTTCACCTTGATTAAAGGCAAAAAGAACAGCTCCTTCAATTGCTTTATCAAGGAAATCATCATCTGCATCCATCACGCTTTTAAAGAAAATATTTGGTGATTTCCCACCTAATTCTAACGTAACCGGAATAATATTTTTAGAAGCATACTGCATAATCATTTGCCCCGTAGTAGTTTCACCAGTAAAAGCAATTTTATTAATGCGCGAACTAGAAGCCAGTGGTTTTCCTGCCTCAAGACCAAATCCATTTATAATATTTAAAACGCCATCTGGAACGACATCTTGAATTAATTCTGCTAAAATCATAATCCCCACTGGGGTTTGTTCGGCTGGTTTTAGTATTACACAATTACCAGCTGCCAAAGCAGGAGCTAACTTCCAAGCTGCCATTAAAATTGGAAAGTTCCATGGGATAATTTGACCAACAACACCCAAAGGCTCCCAAATATTTAATGAAACAGTGTTTGCGTCCAATTCGCTGGCGCCACCTTCTTCCGCTCTAATTACGCCCGCAAAATACCTAAAGTGATCTACCGCCAATGGTAAATCTGCATTGGTTGTTTCACGAATAGGCTTTCCGTTATCCCAGGTTTCGGCTCGTGCTAAGGTTTCAATATTTGCTTCTATTATATCAGCAATTTTTAAAAGTACATTGCTTCGTTCGGTTGCAGAGGTTCTATTCCAGGTTTTAGCGGCTTCCCAAGCAGCATCTAACGCTTTATCCACATCTTCTTTTGTAGATCGCGCTACTTTTGTAAATGAATTTCCATCTACGGGGGAAATACTTTCAAAATATTCTCCCTTTACAGGTTTTTCCCATTTTCCACCAATAAAATTATCGTATGTATCTTTAAATTGTGGTCGTTCAATGGCCTTTCCTTTTTCAGTTTTTATATCGCTCATAATGATAAATTTTTAGATATTATTTTATGAATTACTTAATTTTAATAAAGATATTTTATTATATTATCAGTTAATTGAACAATTCTATTGAAGGCTAACACATTTCTATTTTTTAAGATTTTTACTGATATTTTTGTGTAATATTGATTATGAATCATTCCTTAGCAAGACATAAAGAGAGTCGGAAAATTTTCACCTTGGTTGAAAACAGAACAACTTATAATGCCGAATATTCTGAATTAAATATTTTTGAAACACACAAAGTAGCAGAACGTGTTTCACTTACGTTCGATTTTCCTGTTATTGCCAGTATGCTTACAGGGAAAAAAATAATGCACCTTAGTGATATTCCTGAATTCGACTTTCTTCCCGGCGAGTCAGTGGTTATGCCGGCTAATAAGGAAATGATTATTGACTTTCCCATTGCTACTAAAAGCAGTCCTACACAGTGTTTAGCACTCGGGATTGACCCTGAAAAAATAAATGAAGTTGCCTTAAAGTTTAACCAACAAGTTGAAATTGAAAACGAAAACAACAACTGGAACCTGGAAGAAGGTATCGCTTCTCACCTAACCAATCAAACTGAAGTAAATTACCTTATTGATAGATTGGTGAATACATTTACTGAAAATTCTTCATCTAAAGATGTGTTGCTAGATTTAATGATTCAAGAGCTGATTGTCCGTCTGCTTCAAACAAAAGCCAAATTCAGTATTTTAAATGACCACTTAGAAATTTTTAGTGACACGCGTATTGGCTCTGTAGTAAAATACATCAAGGATAACTTAACCAACAAAAATATTAGCGTGGACACCTTAGCCGAAAAGGCATATATGAGTACGTCTAATTTTCACAAAAAGTTCAAAAATACTTTAGGCGTTTCGCCAATAGATTTTATGAATTCAGAAAAGATAAAGTTTGCAAAAAGGTTAATGAAAAAAAATAAGACTATGCTTATTTCAGAAATTGCTTTTAAATCTGGATTTAATAATGTGAGTTATTTTAACCGGCAGTTTAAAAAATTAGAGCTGATGACCCCGCAGCAGTTTCGACTTTCTATTCACTAAATTAAGCCCTACTCAACAAGCTTTTAAAAAACACAAAGCCAAAGCCCACAAAAAGCATCAAGTGAAACGGAAAAAGACCAAAATCACCGTCTTCTTTTCCTACCACAAAAGCACTGTACATTCCAAAAGCAAAATAGAGCATTAAAATGCCTTCAATAATAGTATTTGCTGAAAAGTTTTTAGTTAAATATTTATTGCCTTTCCAACTTTCCTTCAATGTGGAAATATTAAATTTTGGAGTTCTTATAAAGTCACTTTTCTTTCCAAAATGACCTTCCAACACAGCAAGGGAATTATGCACTGAAAAACCCATCGCCACCGAAAAGAATGTAAAGAACATCCCAATATATCTCAGGAAGTTTTTAAATCCGCCGCCATGAATTTTTGAATACGTGAGCCAATAACACATAAAAAAGATAACGGTACTAAAGGCAAACCCTGCCAACACATAAAATACAACTGCCCATTCAGGGTTTGCGGCTTTAATATATAACATAGGCACACTTAAAATGGCCACAGTCAATATTAATAAAAACATACTACTGTTTAACAAATGGAAGAAACTATGAAACTTTGTTTTCCATGAAACTGTAGGATCCTTTAATAGCCTAAAGTATAGTTTCTGAAAATTTTCTGCAGCGCCTTTGTTCCATCTAAATTGTTGCGATTTTGCAGCGCTGATTGCCACAGGAAGCTCGGCTGGAGTTTCTACATCTTCCAAGTATTTAAACTTCCACTTTTTTAACTGTGCACGGTAACTTAGGTCTAAATCTTCGGTTAAAGTATCGCCTTCCCAATTTCCCGCATCGATAATACACGTTTTGCGCCAAACACCAGCGGTCCCGTTAAAATTGATGAAATGGTTTCCAAAATTACGCCCTACTTGTTCCAAAACAAAGTGGAAATCAAGTGCAAAAGCTTGTATTTTAGTTAATAAGGAATAATCTCTATTAATATGTCCCCAACGGGTTTGTACCACACCAATTTTTTCATCTTTAAAATAAGGAACTGTTTTTTTTAACCAATCTTTCTTCGGAAGGAAATCGGCATCAAAAATGGCAATAAACTCCCCTTTGGCGGTCTTTAACCCTTCCTTTAATGCTCCTGCTTTAAACCCAGAGCGAACTTCCCTACTCATCTGTTTGATATCCAAGCCAGAAGCCTGTAACTTTTTTATATGTGCGGCTGTGGCTTGAAAAGACTCATCGGTAGAGTCGTCTAACACTTGTATTTCTAACTTGTCTTTTGGGTATTCCAATTCGGCAATATTGTTCAGTAACCGCTCCATAACATACAGCTCGTTATACACGGGCAATTGAATGGTTACAAACGGAATTTCTTCAGCATTGGAAAAGTCGAAAACAGGATCGGTATCTTTTTTCTTCTTGGCTTTTAAGTAGTTTACAAATAAGTTTAACTGCGCAAGGGCATATAAAAAGATAAGCAGTAATGCTATGGAATAGATGACAACAATGCTTATTTCGAATATCATTTTTTAAAACTATATTTAAAGATCCAACTTAGGATTTTTACGCCGGCAAAGATAGCACCTTTTACGGTTCCTGAAACTTTTGACACTCCTATTCTATTTCTATATTTCACGGGTATCTCTCTATAGGAATAGTTTCGTTTTAAAGCCTTTAACTGCATCTCTACGGTCCATCCATAGGTCTTATCTTCCATGTGTAGCGCTATCAACTTTTCATACTTTATAGCGCGAAACGGCCCTAAATCTGTAAATTTTGAATTAAAGAAAAGCCGCATTAACGAAGTTGCTAACCAATTTCCAAACTTCTGCGGAAATGTCATAGAACCATCTTCCCTTAATTCTTTTACGCGTGCCCCGATTACAAAATCGATATTTTCTTCAATAATAGGTGCAACAATTTTTGAAAGCTCTTCCGGATAGTCACTATAGTCGCCGTCCAAAAAAACAACAATATCAGGTTTAGGGTTTTGTCGGGCTATGTGGTCCATTCCTTTCAAGCAAGCGTGACCATATCCTCTTTTTTCTTCGGAAAGAACGGTGGCGCTGGCTTTTTTTGCAACCGTTTCAGTTTCATCTGTAGAGTTATTACTAACCACAATGATTTCTGAAACTTCTTTAGGAATATCACCAATCACCTTGGCAATAGAATCGGCTTCGTTAAAGGCCGGAATAATAACTTTTATAATTGGAGGCATTGCTGTTTTTTGAAGTTGCGAAGATGAGTAAATTTAACAGTTATACAAACCATACTGTGTAATGAACACTATTTCTCATTTACATATTCCATTAAATCGACATCGTTCCCTAACAGTACTTCATTACCTTCAATACGGCCTTTTCGTGGACCGTCTTCCAGTTTTAAAACACCACGTGGACATACTGCAGAACAAATTCCGCAGCCCACACACGAGCTTCGCACAATGTTTTCACCTTTTTGAGCGTAGGCTTTTACATCGATTCCCATTTCGCAATAGGTAGAACAGTTTCCGCAAGAGATACATTGCCCGCCATTTGTGGTAATTCTAAAACGTGAAAATAAACGTTGCTGAAAGCCTAAAATCGCAGCCATTGGGCAGCCGAAGCGACACCAAACACGGCTTCCGAAGATAGGATAAAAGCCAACGCCAATAACACCGCTAAACATGGCGCCAATTAAAAACCCATAGCTTTGGCGCAATTCATACGCATTAAAGAAAAATAGTTTTCCTGGTGTACTGAAATACGTGAACAATAAAATAGATGTTACCACTACAAAATATCCAATAGCACCATATTTAGCATCTTTTGCTAATTGTTCTCTTCTAAAAAGCATAACACCGCCAAAAACCAAGGTTAGCAACCCGATGACAAACCAAATGAAAAATTCTTTTGAAATCCATAGGTTATCGAAAAAAGACGTTTCTACTCCATCATTGATTGTTATGTATTCTTTGGAAGCAGAATCCACTAATAACGAAGCGCTCATTCCGTTTTTCAATCGGGTAAGGGCAATTTCATTTTCAGTTTCAGAAATAACATGAAAAGGAATGTTAATTCCTTCAGTGGTTTCTAAAACTGGTGCTTTTTTTGAATCGGCTTTATTGATAAAAACCACTTGACTTGCTTTGGCTTTTTGAGCCGCCAAAATACGTTCGCTAATGGGTTTTCCATCTGGATCACTCATAAAAACGGTTTTGTTTTCCAGTCCGCTCCATTCACTTATAGATTGTGATTCGTTCCCCTGTAAATAACTAAACACAACCGCTGTAGTCATTACCGTAACAAATACCACTACACTGTGAACTACCCAGCGTTCCACCTTCCAGGCGACCATGCGTTTGTCTGATAAATGACGAAAAGGGTCTCCAGCAGTTTCGGCCAAACCGCCACAACCACATACCCATGAGCAATACCATCGTTTTCCGTATTTATAGGTTAAAATAGGTGTGATTACAAAAATGGAAAGGATTCCGAAGATGATCATAATCAACCCAACATCGCCAGCACTTAAAAATTCATCTATCTTATAACCAGCAAAAAGCTCATAGTTAAGCGGCCAAATATTTTTAAAATCGTAATACGGTTGATTAAGGCGAACTAAAATTTCAGGAATAATAAATGCAAAACTCAACTGAAAGAACATCACCGAAAAGGTTCTAATAACTTCATATCGGTTATGACGGTATTTCCAGATAAACTTTATTCCGAAGGCTAAAATCGCCAAGGTATAAAGCGTTCCGTATAAAAACCATTGACTGGCCGGATTGCCACTTAGAAATTTACTCAAAGGATCGAATAACGAAATCACTCCTGTGTTATCACCGTCTTTAACCAAACCTAGATACTGCGGAAACCAATACAACGCCACATAAAACAAGGTTAATGTCATACCTAATATCCAACCCCAAAAACCACGTGATGATAATGATTTAAAGTATACACCATTATTGCTTATCCCTTCGTGTTTACTTAAGTATTCTGCTCTAGAAAACCATATAGTACCTACTGCCATAGACAATAATGAAACACTCAACCACAACGTTTTATTCGGAAAATTGACATTAAATAATGCTACAAATAACACTAACAGACCAGCTAAACCTATAAAGCTTGCTATTTTTTGTTGGGTATTAATTGTTTTTGGTGGTTCGCCTGTTAGGCTCATATTACGTTGAAAAGTACTCATAAGGTTATGCGGTTACAGGTTGTTGATTTTTATAAGCTGAAAGAATTTCTTTTTCATATTTTCTATAAAATTCAGGATCAAAATTGGCTTGTTTTAAATGCTTTATCACATAATCGACGTCTCTCTTTTCATTAAGCCAACGGTCAAAAACTTCGTGACGCATTCGTATTCCAAAGGTGTTTATTCCCAAAAACTGTTTGCTTTCTCTATGGTAAGAAACGGTGATACACCTAAGATCGCTCTTACACTTCCAATGAAATTGCGCTTCAGAATCCTTTCTTCTTCGTTTGGGCTGCACCCAACCGTAGGTTTGATATTCTATATCGAAAAATTTGGCACTGTTAAACCAGTTTCCAGGGTTATACTCCCAAGGATTGTCACAGATGGTCTGCGCTAGTGTTTCCCCCATAATCCGACCTGTGTACCAAACGGCTTCAACTAGTGGGCGGTTTCCAATTGGTTCACGTTGTTGAGCACAATCGCCAATTGCATAGACGTCTTTTACACTGGTTTCCAGTTTCCGGTTAACTAAAACACCTTTATCGGTTTCAATCCCTGAATCTTTCAAAAATGTGATATTCGGTTTTACACCCGTGGTAATTCCAACGACCTTGCATGGAATTTCTTCACCAGTTTCTTTTATAACCACAGCACGAACATTTCCGTTTTCATCACCTAAAATTTTATCGAGATTAGTTTCGTGATGAATATCAACACCGTGCGATTGAATGTGGCGTGATAGCATTTCGGCTTCAGGTTTTGGTAAAGCACTAGTCCAAAAAGCATCTTCGCGAACCAACATAGTCACTTCAATTCCCCGGGTGCGAAGCATTTCAGCCATTTCTACACCTATTAATCCGCCGCCTACTATAACCGCATTGGGGCACTCTTTTTTATTGGGTGCGTTTTTTTCTAATTTTTCTAAGTCTTGCTTGGTCACTAAACCTTGCACACCGTTTAAATCGAGCCCTTCCCACCCAAATGTATTGGTAGTAGAACCAGAAGCAATAATCAATTTATCGTAATGCATAGTACCTCCTTCAGCAAAATGAAGTGTTTTAGCATCTGTATCTACTGTTGAAACGTATGCATTTTTAAGGTTTAAATCGTTTTTTTTCCAAAAGTAATCTTCATACGGTTCAATATCCCACCAACGCATATGCCCCATATACACATACATAAGAGCAGTACGGGAAAAGAAATGGTCTGCTTCAGCAGAAATAAGTGTGATTTTTTTATCGGATTTTTTTCGGATATGTCGAGCCGCCGTAACGCCTGCAATGCCATTTCCAATAATAACGATATGTTCCATAGAAAGAGAAGTATTGCTTTTATGTCGTACTTAAATGTACGCAATTACATGCAAAACAGATTACAAATTAAAATAAGGGACAAATTAACTTGTGCTATTTGTAAGTTTTACTGAAACCAAGACGACTTAGAATGCGTAAATTATTATGATGAAACATTTTATATTCCTTTTTGCAACTATACTGTTTTTCAATACATCAACTGGGTTTTCACAATCGACAAAAACCTTCTTCAATGAAGCTGATATGTTTTTTAAAACCTATGTTTCCAACGGAAAAGTTGATTATAAAAGCATTGAAAAAAATCCTGAAAAATTAAATCGCTTACTGAATCAAGCTGCAAAGATTTCTGTTTCTACTTCTGAAGAAAAAAACTATCAAGTTTTTTGGATTAATGCATACAATCTTGCGGTGATAAAAGGAATAATTGACAATTACCCTATTGAATCACCATTAGATAAAGACGGTTTTTTTGATAGGATAAAATACAACCTAGGCGGAACATCGCTAACCTTAAACGAGATTGAAAACAAGAAGCTTCGCGCTAATTTTGACGAACCGCGCTTTCATTTTGTGTTGGTCTGTGGTGCAAAAGGATGCCCGCCAATTATTGCCGAAGCCTATAAGGCTTCAATTCTAGAAGAACAATTGCAAGAACAAACTGTAAAAGCTTTAAACAATCCTTCATTCATTAAAGTTTCAGAAAATGAAGTCGCTATTTCTGAAATTTTTAAATGGTATAAAGAGGATTTTGTGAAGAATGGACAAACAGAAATTGACTTTTTAAACCGCTTCCGAAAAGAAAAAATTCCTTCCAATTATAAAGTCTCTTATTATCCTTACAATTGGCAATTAAACCAAAAGTAATTAGTCCGGTCTAATTTTTTAAACTATTTTCAGTTTCGAAATAGTTGTCAATCACTCTATGAAAAATTACTTGTTAGTTCTAATTCTGTTAATTGTCGTAGCCAGCCATGCGCAAGACACTAAAATTAATGGCATTAGCTTTGTTGCATCTCGTGATTCAGTATCCCTTAAACACACAGCTCCACTTTTGCAAATAAACGCTAATTATGCAGCGGTAATGCCTTTTGGGTTTATTGAAAGTTTGGACCACCCTGAACTATTATACAGTAAAGACCGACAATGGTATGGCGAGACAATTAAAGGTGCCAAACAATACATTAACAAGCTACAGCAAAATAATATTAACGTCATGCTGAAGCCACAAATTTGGATTAGAAAAGGTGAGTTTACCGGGCATCTTGCTATGTCTTCGGAAAAAGATTGGAAAATATTAGAAACTTCATACCGCAATTTTATACTCGATTTTGCTCGTCTTGCTGAAGAAACCAATGTGCCCATTTTATGTATTGGCACAGAACTGGAACAGTTTATAAGGCAACGTCCAACATTTTGGAATCAATTGATTTCTGAAATAAAACAAATCTATAATGGCAAACTGACCTATGCCGCCAATTGGGATGAGTATACCAAGGTTCCATTCTGGGATCAATTAGATTTTATTGGTGTAGATGCCTATTTCCCTATTTCAGAAGTAAAAACTCCAACCTTACAAGAAGCCAAAAAAGGATGGCAAAAGTGGAAGAATGAAATGAAAACTGTTTCAGAAAAACACAATAAAAAAATACTGTTTACTGAATACGGTTACAGAAACACAGACTTTGCCGGAAAAGAGCCTTGGCACAGTGGCAGAGAGCAGAAAAGTATAAATCACGACAACCAAGGCACGTTGCTGACCGCCCTTTTTGAAGAGGTTTGGCAAGAACCATGGATGGCCGGTGGTTTTTTATGGAAATG
>DEXR01000022.1:145857-146270 GCA_002364245.1 Flavobacteriaceae bacterium UBA3179 | reverse complement strand
GGTGGTTTTTTATGGAAATGGTTTATTGACCATGAAAATTCTGGTGGTGGATTGAACAATCAATTTACCGTTCAAAACAAACCGTCTCAATTAGTGCTGCAATATTATTATTCTATTTACGAATAATATTACCGCTTTTCTTTCATCACTTTTAAGTATTCTTCGGCAATAGAAATTTTTTGCTTCTCTGTAAAAACTTTACCCGCTAATTGAAAAAAGGTGTGCTCTTCATCTTCTAAATGGTGTTCTACTTTTTCACAAAGCTGTTTGGCATGAACCAACCAACCAGGCGAATCTAAATCGGTATCATCGATTTTTTCAATTAATTCGTCCATTTCATGATGTTCTGCAATCCCGTGGCGAGCATGTTCTTGCATCATATCATTTTGAATAAGTGGGGTATAAAAAGTGCG
>DEXR01000022.1:116004-145772 GCA_002364245.1 Flavobacteriaceae bacterium UBA3179 | reverse complement strand
TGGGGTATAAAAAGTGCGCTCTTCCGCATCTGCGTGGACTTGTAGTTCGTGTTTTAATTTCTCCCACATTTCTTTGCGGCCTTTACTGTCACCAGATGTAGATGTTACTAATCTGCACAGTTCGCGCTGTTTGTCGTGGTCTTTTCTAATTGCTTCAAAAATGTTCATAGTTGGTTTTTTTGGTTTTGCACCCTCAAAATACAACCAACTAAAATGTTTCAGTGTTTAGAAAATCATAAAATTTTTAATGAATATGCTTGAAAGGGTAAAGTAGCCGTTTTAGAAAAGTTACTTTTCTATAAACGCTTCTCTTGGCGACTCGATCGTGACATTCTCGTTCTGTTTCTTTTTATTGTTACGTAAGTGTTTACAATAGTAAGCAAACAGTTGATCTGCATCGGCACCCAACCATTTTTTAACGTAGATGGTCCAGAAATGATATTGTACATACCAAACGCCTTTTTCGCGGTACAATCTTGCTGAGGAAGTCAGTTTTTTATTGATGACTACAAACGTGTTGCGTTCGTATAATTCGTTTATAAGAATATTGTCCTCATAAATAATGTAAGTTTCATCGTACCCTCCTATTTCATCAAACAATTCACGAGTAATAAATTGGCTTTGGTCACCACCTCGGCATGCGCGCCAACTGAATTTTGTGAGCCAACTAGCCAAACGCAACCACCAATGGTTACTGTCAAACTGCATCCTAAAACATCCTGCAGGATTTCCTTTTTCTACTTCGGAAATAATCAATTCATCAAAATTTTTAGGTGGGAAAGAATCTGCATGTAAAAAATAGAGTATTGACCCCGTAGCGTTTTTTGCTCCTGTGTTTAATTGCTTAGCACGTCCCTTTTCCGAAGAAATAAGCTGTATTCCTATTTCAAGTTTAGCTTCGAAATTTTTTATCAATTGTCGCGTACCATCTGTGCTTCCGCCATCTACAACGGTAATTTCAGCAAGATTTTTAGGCGTAACATTTTCTATTAAGTGCTGCAGCAGCTTTTCAATAGATGAAGCTTCATTTAATACGGGGATAACAATACTAATCATACGCTAAACTTACGAAATAAATAACCCGGAAGTTTTATCCGGGCTATATTCCTTAAAAAAATTACTTCTGTTCGTTTAGCTTCCAATTGTAGTCTTTGTACTGTAACGCTACCCTAGGGTTGATTTCTGTATCGCTATATTTATTTATAAATCCAATAACATCTTTATTTCCATTAACGGTATAATCTTTTGCATACCATTTAAAAATAGAAGACACTTTTGGGGTATTAGCCGTAATTTCGTTTTTATCGCTGTTTATGAATTCGCGAGTTACTTCATCTAACTGTTCATTTATTTTTGAAGCAGTAAAAGCCTCATCCAATAGTTTTGGGCACGAAATAGAAGCACAGTTAATGGCAAAATGAATACGAGGTTCATCCATTTTTCGAAGGATGCCATTTTCAATTCCACCTAATGACAATTCACGATCTCCAACAGGTACAAACCCTTTAGTAAAGGCTCCATCAATATCCTGAATGCTTTCAGTTGGGTAATTATTTAAAATTAAATCTACCGTGTAAGCGTTGTATAAATTAATGTAAAACGCTAATAATTCTTGAACGCTCCAAGCATCGGTTGGTTCCGTCGAAGATAACTTTTGCAGGTATTTATTCAATGCTTCTCTATCATTTTTAAAGCCTTTGTAATCGACCATCCCTTCTGAATCTACGTGCTTTTTCAACAATTTGTCCCAAGCAGCGTGATCAAAATTAACTGCAGAATTTGCCGTGGTTGAAGTTAAATCACCTTCCACTTTTTTAGTGGGCTGGCCTTGACTGGTCAATCCTGCTGCTGAAGTTAAGTTACAGCTCACCAATGAAACAGAAATGACTAATAGTGTAACGACTTTAAGTATCGATTTCATAATCTTTTGTGTTTATACCCATATATACGGGCTAAATTAATTTTTGGTTTTTATAGGATATATAGTTTGATGAATGAATTGTTGAGGAAAGTGTTCATCGCCATCAAAGCCTAATTCAATATCCCTTCCGTCGTGCGGAATGTGGTTTGTACCAAAAAGATAATCCCAAATACTTAAACTAATGCCGTAATTAACACCGTATTTAGTGTGTTTTGGCAAAACTTTAGCGTGATGCCAAATATGCATCTTAGGGTTGTTAAGCACATATTTTAAAACTCCGTAGTTCCATCCAAGGTTCGCATGATTAAGATGACCAATGGTCAAAGCAGTGAAATGGACAATCGCTACATCGGTTACATCAAAACCACCGATAATCGCCAATGGAATGTACAAAATGGATTTATACACTACCGGTTCCATCCAATGATAGCGCAAATGAGCTGCAAAACCCATTTCCTTTACGGAATGATGTACTTGATGGAATTTCCAAAGTATAGGCACTCTATGCAGCAATCTGTGGGTATTCCATTGCACAAAATCTGAAACCAAGAAAAACACCAATAATCCTAATCCGTATGGTAAAGCATCAACGTTTAGTAATTCGAAGTCTGAAACTTGCAGCCCAATTAAGCCAAGGATGTCATTAAAAAAAGCTTCAGCAGTGTTTGAGAGGAAGATGAGTACAATCAGGTTCAATAAAAAAAAGTTGAAGAACATATAGAACGTATCCAGCCAAAAGTCTTTACGGAATACTTTCTGGTTTTTTCGCCACGGAAATAGCAATTCCAACAACCAAACAACTACCGACACTATGATAAGCCCATAGAAATAGTTTTCCCAATGAAAACGGGTGATTTCATCCAACAAATAGTTGAAATACCCAACATAAGAATCTTTAAATATCTGAATATATTTTTCCATAGCAATCTATCCTACTTGTCGGATTTGTGGGTACAAAATTACAGATTGTAAAAGTAAATTGGGGATTGTGTATCTTTATATTTCTTTTCAATTCTTATGAAAGAATATTATGTCTATATCCATCTAAACCCGAAAACCAATGAAATTTTTTACGTTGGTAAAGGAAAAGGAAATAGAAAATCATCTAAAGTTGGTCGAAATGAAAAGTGGAAAAAATATGTCTCTAAACTCACTGTACAATTTAAAATATTAATATTAAAAGAAAACTTAAGCGAGAAAGAAGCTCTTGAACTGGAAAGAAAAGTAATTAGCAAAATTGATTGGCATTATGATGATTTAACAACAAACATAACTGACTCCCTGCCTAATTTTGAAGGTGGGCCGGCAATTCAAATAGTTTTTAAAGATTCAAAAGAACTAATAAAAGCAGAGAAATTTAAACCAAATTTTAAATTCCAAAACTTAAGCGATTCAGAAATAATTTCAACTTTATTAAACTTTCCAAATGAGTTATCACTTAATAAAAAAATTATAGAATTTGAAAATCAATGTGAGTTTTTCCACGATAATTACGATGAATTAGAGAATGCTGACGAAGACATATTTTATGACATCGAATGTATAATTGACTCAATTGAGGATTTATTGGTAGAATATAAAAGCTCGAATAAAAGCAATATCATTGAATTTATTACGGAACTAAAACGTGAAAGAATTGAGATAGAAATGATTCAAGAAGAAAAACCAAAAGGAAAACAAAAACAATTTTTAAGTAATTTAACCAAATGGATTGATAGTTTGGTCGAAAATTAACTACTCAAAAAAATATCAACACTGAATTTATTACCATTAAACCCTATACAATGAAAAAGCTATTATTCTTAATCACCCTATTCACCCTAACCTCAACAATTGCCCAAACCGAAGCCGAAGATAAAGCCGCCATTTTAACCGTCATGAAAATGCAAGAAAAAGCTTGGTCCAATAACGACTTAGAAGGTTTTATGCAAGGCTATTGGAAAAGTGATTCTTTAAAATTTTATGGCAGTAACGGCCTCACCAAAGGGTGGCAACAAACGTTAGACAACTATAAAAAAGGTTATCCAACGAAAGAACATTCTGGTACGTTGAACTTTAAAATCAATGACATTTCAAAAATCAGTGAGAATAGCTATTGGGTGATGGGCGAATATTTTTTAAAACGAAACGTAGGCGATGCCAATGGGGTGTTTATGATCATCTTCAAAAAAATAAATGGCGCATGGAAAATTGTAGCGGATACGAGTTGTTAAATAAAGAGGGTAGTTGGTAGAGCTTAGTTATATATAAAATGAAGAAAATGAAGAAACTTGCTTTAATAATATTATTAATAAGCATTCCTTTATTCGGGCAATCAAATTCGAATAAATTTTCAGTAAGTGGAAATCTCAAAGTATACTTTGGAAAAGAATTACTCACACCACAATTTGCCTCAATAGTTCTACTCCCTAACAATCACATTACGGAAATTGATAGTACAGGAAATTATAAATTTGACAACCTAAAAAATGGAACTTATAAAATAATGGTTATTGACTATAATCCAGAACCTAAAGAATTCAAATTTGAAATCAAATCATCTTCAATTTCAAGCTTTGATTTAATTGTAGATGCAAATTGTGAAGTTAGTAAAGAGATCGCCGAACAAGATATTCAAAATGACAAACCAAGGTTACTTTTAATTAGCGGTATAGCGCCTTACGTGTCTGTTGAAGACAGTAAGTTTGCTAAAAGATATGGAATTATTTTTCAGGATTTTGGAGATACGCCACCAGCAGAAACCTGCGTAAAACAATATAATAGTACCGTTTTTGATTTTTTAGATAAAAAGTTTGGAAAAAAATGGAGAGAAGAGGTAAGGGGTGATGTTGTTGGCTTAAAATGAGTTGCCTCTGCTTACTTACTGAATACTGAAATTTAATTCCCCAGCATCCTTTCCCAAAGATCGGCTAATAATTTTTTAGCATCATCCCTATTTTTAGGTTCTTCAATCACATTCAACCCTTCTGAAGTTTGCTGTAACTGATAGCTAAACGCATATTTATCGGTTTGCGGATCTACGCTTAACAAACCAAAACGCAAATCGTTAAAATAAGTGGCATTATTTTTTTCTGAAATGGCGTACCACCCATTAGATATTGCAATAAGGCGTTGTATTTTATCATCGTTCTTTAAGTCTCCCAACGCCGCATGATTTTTGGGATGTCTATAAAACTGAATGGGTTTACTATCAAAAAAAGAATAGTCCCCAATTAAAAAAGCATCGTCCACCTCAACATTGGCCGTCCAAAGAATAGTATTAAACGGACTCGGTTTGGTTTCAATGGCGTTGTAGGCGATATCTTGTTCGTCTAAGGCGTTAGTAAACTTATGATAGGTAATTCCTTTTAAAATCAACGTAATCACCATATAACTGCTACTGATTAGCAAGCCTGCGTTATTGATTTTACGTCGTTTTTCACTGCCACGTTTTAGGAAAGCTGCCCAAATTACGCACACTAAAAACGGTAACGTATATAAAGGATCGATAACGAAAATATTTTTGTAAGCAAGGCGAAGATCAAAAGGCCAAAAAAGCTGTGTTCCCCAAGTGGTATGCGCATCGAGAAACGGATGGGTTATAAAACACATAAACCACAACCAATACCATTGTTTAAACGTAGCACGCTTTTCGTATAACGAAGTAAGCCAAGCAAAGAAACCTCCAAAAACTACCGAAAATACAATAGAATGCGTAAAACCGCGGTGTATTTCCAACGCTGTCACGGTATCTACAAAATTACTGGACAGCACATCCAAGTCTGGAATGGTTCCAGCGATAGCGCCGTACAACATGGCTTTATTGCCCATTGTTTTTCCAAGGGTGGCTTCACCAACGGCAGCACCTAATACAATTTGAGTTAACGAATCCATTAATCTACAATTTCCATTTTCTTCAGCAGAAAAGAGGCGTTCATATTTTGACAAATTCCAGGTTGAAACGTATAATCGAAGTACAATTCGTCGTCTTCTATTCGGGCATCAAAAAAGTAATTTTTTACATTCGGAATGCTTTCAGAAACTTCACATAAACTTAAATCGTGCGTGGCAATGATTCCCGTGGCATTTCCGGCGACCAGTTTTTCGACAAACTTTTTAGACCCGATGGCTTTGTCGGTACTGTTCGTCCCTTTTAATATTTCATCTAGAATAATAAAATAACGATCTGTTTTAATTTCTTCCACGATAAACTTTAATCGCTTCAGCTCACTGAAAAAATAAGATTCATCATCCGTTAAACTATCGGTGGTCCGCATACTAGTGATTAGCTTAATAGGTTGATAGGTTGATTTTGTAGCACACACCGGAAGCCCAACATTCGCCATCACAATTTGCAGGGCAACGGTACGCAAAAACGTACTTTTCCCGGCCATATTGGCACCGGTGACAATGAAAAACTCTTCCGAAGCTATCTTAAAATCATTGCGCACCATCTTTTCAGGATCTAACAAAGGATGCCCAGCCCCATCAGCTTGTAATTGCGTGGTAGATGATGCGATGGCCGGAAAAACATGCTGCGGATGGTTAAAAACATAGTTTGCCAAGGTGTTGTAGGCATCAAAGAAAACAATGCTGTCTATCCATTTTGAAACATGTTCGCCATGCTCTGAAATCCATTTTTCGATATTGTACGATTGTCGAAGATCGCGTAACATAAAACCATTCGCCACAACGCCCACTAATAAGTTGCTACGTTGATCCAGCGAATCGAGATGTTTTGCAAATTGCTTTAATATGGTAGATGCTTTTTCGGTTTCACTTACAACCGTTTTCTTTTTTTCTGAAAGTAAGCCACTGCTGAAATCTTCCGTTTCAATTTCTAATAACAACTTATGAAACTGCTCAAACGTACTCTGAATTTTAGCCGTATGTTGCGATAAATCGTTTACTTTTTTCAAATAGCGTCCGCTAATAATGAGTCCGACTAAAAACCAGCCAAAAACAATGTAACCGGATATAAATCCTGAAAAATAGGTGATTAAAAGCCCTAATGAAATAATTGAAAAAACAGTAGAGCCCACTTTTATCCAATTAGGAACAAAACTCTTATAACTGTTCAACCAGTTTAAGACGGTGTTTGCTGAAACCTCTGTTTTTACCAACGATGCTACCGCCGAAAAGTGCTGCCTCCAAGTTGCTTTTTTAGCCAATTCTTGAATGGCCTCTTGTTTCTTGGTGATGTTATCAATATCATTATCAGTAAGCAGATGTGCCAAGTGGTCTGAACCACTTTCTAAAGCCGTTCTATTGATGTATTGATAAAAAGAACCTCTTCCAAACAAATCGATATCCTGGCTAAAATAATGCTCTGGATTTTTATATTTTTCTCCGTCTGGTAAATGGTGAAACGCTCTGCTCAATACTTCCAGTTCCACGTTATTGGCCTCGAGTAAGGCTTTTGTAACATCGCGTTTGTATTGCAAATTGCTATGTCGGGACACTAAAAACACGAACAATGCAATGCCCCCTAAAATAATGGCGATGACAAATTTTGTGTTTCCGAAAGTGAAATATACGCCGGCGCACAATGCCAGAAAAACTAGCAATCTAAACGTCCCAGAAAGTGCGAGCTGCTTTTTAAGGGTTTTAAGGGTTTCGGTATGTTTGCTAATCTGTTCTTTATAAAACGATTCGGGTTTCTTCATTTTTCTTTTTATAGCTTTTCTAATTCAGCTTGTACTTTTTTTGTCAATCCTTGCACTACCAAATTATAGGAATGGTCAATTAACTCTAGTAGCAAATCGGCTGGAATGTTGCGTTCCAATTCGACAGTGTTCCAGTGTTTTTTACTCATATGGTAACCTGCAGTGATAAGTCCATCGTATTCCTCTCTCAATTCTATGGCGCGTTCTGGGTCACATTTTAAGTTGGCAGTAGCAGGCTTTTTTTCCAAAGCGCATAACGCAAACATTTTATCCATTACTTTAAACACCAACACATCTGGGCCAAATGGAAGGGATTCGGTCACGCCGTTTTTCGATAAACAATACTCTCGGAATGCTTCAATGTTCATCACTAATCAATTTTATAGCCTAATGCTGGTTGGTCGTCAAAATAGATTAAAAGTGTTGAAGCACCTAATTGCAAGGGAATTTTAAATGTAATGACATTCGCTTTTTTTTCTATTTCTGAAATGGCAATCGGCTCCTTTCCGAAGGAATATGAAATACTTGAAGGATTACTATTTCGGATTTGAAAATCAATATATCCATCGTCATCTTCCGAAGAAATAACACCGGTTAACGGCTTCTCCACATCTTCCCTTCGTAAGGTTTCTGGAATAATAATCGGCATATTTGCGAATACTTCTTTTGAAATTACAGCATCAATCAACGCATCTTCATACATCGCCGGATAATGAGTCTTAAAAAACAGTTTAGGTGGCGTTTTGTAATAAAAATAAGTAGGTTCTTTTATAAACTTCCCATTGTATTTTCCCGCTCCCCACGTAGGATCGAATAGATATTGCTTTCCATCTATGGTGGCAATATTCCACATATGTGTTCTTTTAAAAGGGCGGCCAATATCATTAAAACTGGCTTTTATATCACCACGCACCAAATAGTTTTTTATTCCCTGAAGTTCACACAAACGCTCAAAAAGCATCGCATAACCTTCGCAAACGGCGATTCCTTCTTGCAGGGTGCGTTCGATTATTTTTTTTCGAGTCGCTTCTTCCTTTTGGTTTCGCTCTCTAAAATTTTTAAAGTTATAATTGAATTTTTTGTATTCCGAAGGCTCATAAGCCACGTTGTTTACAATCCAAGTATAAATGGCGCGAACTTTATCTTCTTCGGAAGTAAAATCACGCGAAATAAATTTTGAAAGCTGCTCGGGGTTATCAAACTCTTTAGGATATAACTGAATTGTGGCATCTACTTGTTCGTAGTTTTGAGCTTTTGCAGAAAACAATCCATTCGCAAAAAGCAAGAAAAAAACCAATACGTTCACATATGGATACCGTTTACTTCTCACTTCTTTCTGAAATTTTTTCCTGAGCGTTGCGATCGGTTTCCAAAGCCGAATAATCTAATTTCCAATTGATGGTTTCTACCAATTTTTCCATCAGTTTTATGGTTTCCATTGCTTGATTGGATGCTTCTAGCAGCAAACCGCTACTTGGAACTTTATCGATAATGTGCTGTTTGGCTTCGCGGTTAATATCGGTTAAATCGGATGACGTAAACGGGTTTGCCCACCCTTCGCGTTTATCGTAATATTTAAAATCGGTTTCGATTGTCATGAGTTCTGGTTGGGGGAAATTGGTCAAGGTTATGGTTTTATTTTTGGTGTCGGCATTCATGTTAATTTTCGTGAGGTCGAAACCTACGTGAGCTTTCGCTTCAATTAAAATAAGCGCTTTTTTCTTTCCTAAAATAACGTTGAGCCATTTGTCCTTTACGCTTTCGTAGTGGTAAATTTCAGAAAAATCACCTTCGACCGTAATAAACTTACAGACACTGCGAATGCGCTCCATCAATACCACCGATTGTGAATGTACTTTCTCTTTTTTTCGAGAACCCACAAACCAAGAGAAAATAAAGTACGCCACTACAGCTCCGACAGCCAGACCTATAAAAAGTAATTCCATATTAATTGTTTCCTATGCTTCCTAAATGTGTGTTTTTAAAACTGTCTGGATATTTTAAGCCATACCCAAAAATCCGATCCATTGCTGAATGGGAAAACAGAATAACACCTATTAAAGTACAAATTTCACCAAAATAAAGCATTCCTGCTATAATAAATAGGATTGCGATTGCTTTATGATGAAACAAATTATAGGTGACCGCACCTACTTTTGTATTAAACAGATATCCCAACATACCTATATCGGGCAGTAATAATAGGGCGGGAAAAATCCACCACGAAAATTCCAATTGCGAGAACAAGAAGATTCCGAATATAAATTGTGCAAACTCCTCAATTTTTAAAGTTGTTTTCATCTAGATAAATGTATATAAAACTGGTTTACTCGGCGTCGCATCGTTATGAAACGAAGCAATTTGTAGGTTTAGCAAGTAACTGCCGTCTTTCACTTGGTTGGGCACGTAAATAAATTCGGTTATGGTTGCTTGGTATCTTGGCTTTTCTGGATAGTTCCAAAATGCTTTGTGTGCCAACAGTTTTCCCTCGTCCTTTTCTTTATCTACTGAAGGCAAGTCTATCAACAAATGCTTCACTCCTTTTTCACGTAACAATAACGCGGCCTCTTCATGTAAATACGGCCAATTGGTGTTTGAATAGTGTCTTTCTTTTTTTTCTGAAGTATTCGGTAAGGTTCTAATGACAACCGCTTCAGGGTTTTTGTTTTCAAGGGCTGATTTAATTTCGCAAGCCGGAATTATTTGATCATCCCCTATTTTTTCTGGAACGAGTGAAATTACTTCCGCTGAAAAAAAGAAGGTTTTCAATGCTTCATTCACCGAATGAAATTCTTCTGAAATATGCCCAACACATTCCGTATGCGTTCCATGGGCATGGGGATTAAAAGCAATGTTATTAAAATTAACCGAAGCTCCTTCGCTTACTTTTGCCACCCAATTGTCCATTTTAACGGGTTTAATTGTAGGCGGTTTTAAATACCAAGCTTCCGGATTCTTTTCTGAAGCCCGTAATGGAATTGAAAGATCTAAAGGTTTTGAAAGATCGACCGTTTTTAAAGTTCCGTCTATGTTAAAAGTGGCACGCAAATACTTGGTTTTTAAAAATGTAATATACGATTCTATTGTGAGATTAATCTGTTAAAAACAAATCGGAAGCAATGCCATCACTTAAAAACTTTCCCTTTTTTGAAACTTTAAGCGAGTCTTCTTCTAAAAATACCAACTCATTTTTTAAATGTTGATTCGCTTGTTCTAAAGCGTACTCTTTATATTTTTTTCCGAAGGAACCTTCTAACTTCTCTAGCGAAACACCCCATTTGGTTCGTAAACCGGTCATAATATATTCGTTGTAGCGATCTTTTACGGATAGGGTTTCCTGTTCTTGTGGAAGTTCCCCAGCGGTAATTGCCTGAATGTATTTGGTATTGTTGGCAACATTCCAACTGCGTGTTTTACCGTCAAAACCGTGTGCCGAAGGACCAATGCCCAAATAGGGTTTTCCTTGCCAATAAGCAGTGTTGTTTCGGGAATAATACCCAGGTTTTCCAAAATTTGAAAATTCGTAGTTTTCAAATCCGGCAGTTTCGGTTTCTTTGAGCAAGGTTTTATAATGCGTTTCAGCAACGGCATCTTCTACTGGCGGAACAATCCCTTTCTCAATAAATTTTTTCAAGGCTGTTCTAGGCTCAACCGTTAAGGCATAACACGACAAATGTGGAATATCAAGTGAAATGGCGGTATGTAGATTCTGTTTCCAGCGTTCGTTGGTCATTCCCGGAATACCGTAAATTAGGTCGATACTTATATTGTCGAAATGCTTTTTAGCTTCTTCAATACATGAAAAAGCTTCTTTTTCATTGTGGGCGCGGTTCATAAGTGTTAAATCTGCTTCAAAAAAAGATTGGACGCCAATACTTAACCGATTAATCTTACTGTTCGCCAATGTTTCAATTCGGTCTTTTGTTAAATCGTCTGGGTTGGCTTCAAGGGTGATTTCAGCATCGGTAGCTACCGTAAAATTTTTAAATATCGTTCCAAAAATCTGCTTTAATTCTTCTGAAGTTAGCAACGACGGGGTTCCGCCTCCAAAATAAATGGCTTGTACGGTTTCAGTTACTTCTTTTTTCCGAAGGATTAATTCTTCACACAACGCATTGACCATTGCTCCTTTTTTCTTTATCGAAGTTGAAAAATGAAAGTCGCAATAATGACAAGCCTGTTTGCAAAAAGGGATATGTAAGTAAATTCCGCTCATTCAGTACTAAAAAGGGTTCTGTTATTGTTTTTGACAAAAATACGCTATATTTTATGGCAGACCTTATGGTCCTTATATAAACCCAATTCATTTTTATGATCAAAAATGCTATTTACCTTTTATTTTTTGCCATTAGCTTTTCAGTTTTAGGACAAACAGCACAGGATTCTACCTCACTACGGGTGGGTATTGCTGGCTCTGCTCCTTTCTACATTAATAATGAAAAACCTGAAGGCATTGTACCCGATTTATGGCGAGAAATCGCTTTTAATATCGATAGGCAATACACGTATAAAAACTACGCCTCGGTGGAAGAAGGTATGCAAGCAACTACAGATGGTGATATTGATGTACTTATCGGACCCATTACTATTAACTCGTTACGGGCTGAAACTGTTAGTTTTTCACATCCCTTTTATGATACCGAATTGGGTATTTTAGCTCCCGTATTAGAACTCACGTTTTGGGATCATTTAAAGCCTTTTTTCTCAACTACGTTTTTATATGCCGTGGGATTTTTACTCATAGTCCTTACTATTGTAGGCACACTGTTTTGGTTATTAGAAGGCAGGAAGTTTCCTGAAGAATACAATAAGCACCCTATAAAAGGAATTGGTGGCGGAATCTGGCTAGCCATTGTAACCATGACAACAGTTGGATATGGCGATTATGCACCTAAAACAATACCGGGACGCTTTTTAATGGGTGCTTGGATGGTTATTTCTTTAATTATGGCAACCTCCTTTGTAGCTGGGATTGCCACCACTTTGACCGTAAGTAGCCAAAAAGAAAAAACCATAAAATCATTGGGACAATTAGAAGGAAAAAGAATTGCTACGCCAAGCTATGATAAAGTGCTTAATCAAGTACGTAACGTAGGCGGAACACCTGTTCCTGTAAAGAATGTAAATGAAGCGTATGATTTGCTTTTAAACGAAGAAGTAGATGCCGTTTTATATGATGTAGTTCCGTTGGAATATGTTTTCAGTAATAAAGAAAAAGAAAATTTTGAACTGACTAAAAAAAACATTCAACCGCAACATTATGGTTTTATTTTTCCGTTAGACAGTCCTTTACGAAGGCAAGTGGATTTACAAATAATTCAATTGCGGGAAGACAATGAAATTGAAGATATTGTTACGCATTGGATTAATACGAAGTAATAAACTACATTATTTTTCAAAAGCGGTACCCATTACTATCAAATCTGCTCCGGCTTTATAAGCTGCTTGTTTTTGGGCTTCGGTTTTAATACCGCCGCCAACAATAAGGGGAATGTTAATGGCTTTTTTTACTTCGGAAATAATTTCTGGCCTCACCGGGTTAATCGCCCCGCTTCCAGCTTCTAAATAAATTAATTTGGCACCCATAAATTCGCCGGCCATTGCCGTATGTACAATTGTTAAAACAGCATCTTGAGAAAGTGGTTTTGTATTGCTAACTCTTGCTACGGCAGTTTCGGTACCACCGTCCACCAAAATATAACCGGTGGGAATTACTTCCAATTTTGATGCTTTTAATTTCTTAACAGCTTTTAATTGTTGGCCTACCAAATATTCTGGATTGCGACCTGATAAAAGAGAAAGAAATAAAATAGCATCTGCAAACTTGGTGATTTGTGTATGATCGCCTGGAAACAAGATTACAGGCAGCTGAGAATGACTTTTTAGAGCTTTTACTGTAGCTTCGGTATGGCCATTGGCATCTGTACTGCCACCTACAAATAAATGTGTGGTTTCGGTTGGCAGTTGTTGAAGAAAAGAAGCGGTGTCAGACGTTGAAAATTTATCAGGGTCTATTAAAATTGCTAAGCTTTTTTTCCCTTCGGAAATATCACTCAATATATTTTGATAATGAAACTGGTTCATTATCTAATTTTTTCAGAAATTAATGCATAAGCGCAAGTGAACCCTTCAAATTCTATAAACCAAACCTTATAGGTTTCTTCTTTGTCTTCAAAAGAAACTTCGGCTGTAGATTGCAAATCATCGAAGCGAAAATCTTCCACGTAAATATGTTCTAAAAAGCTGACGCCTTTTCGGGCAAAACTTTTGTATAATGATTCTTTTGCACCCCAAACCATAGTAAGTTTCCGCATCACGGCATCATCGTTAGCGAGTGTTCTATATTCTTCAATCGGGGTGAATTTATGAGCGATTTTTAATATTTTCTGCCGTTGTTTTTCAATATCAATCCCCACTTCTTGATCGCTGATTATAATCGCCGAAAAAATAAAGGAATGGGTAATCGAGATATGTTTATCATCAGTTAAATGCGGCTTTCCTTTATCATCGTAATACAAATCGTGATCTGTATAACCGGCAGCGGCCAATAAATGGCGAACGCTCATAAACCCGCGACGATGTAGGTCACTTTTCATACCATCTACACGGTTTCGGCAATGATTGGTTAGTGAAATCCCATCGGAAAGAAATTCGTAGGATTCTTCTATCTTCCAAATCAAGACCTTAGTCGTTTTATTTACTGTTATAGTTTTGTAAAGTGGCATATACGTTTACTAGATATTGTGTATTTTTGCAACCTGAAAACTGAGCAAAATCAGTTAGCAGATAAAAAAAATTGTTAATTCAAAGATAAGAATATGTCAACGAAAACAGTGCCTTACACGGCGTATAAAGTAAAAGATATTTCCCTAGCAGACTGGGGACGTAAAGAAATTGAGCTAGCTGAAGCAGAAATGCCAGGCTTAATGTCGCTACGTGAAGAATATAAAAACGAGCAGCCGTTAAAAGGTGCCCGTATCGCCGGATGTTTGCACATGACCATACAAACTGCGGTTTTAATTGAAACCCTTATTGAATTGGGTGCAGAAGTAACTTGGAGCTCTTGTAACATTTTCTCTACACAAGACCAAGCTGCAGCTGCAATGGCAGACGCTGGAGTACCAGTGTATGCTTGGAAAGGAATGACCGAAGAAGAATTTAACTGGTGTATTGAGCAAACGCTTTTCTTTGGAGAAGACCGCAAGCCATTAAATATGATTCTTGATGATGGTGGAGACCTTACCAATATGGTTTTTGATAAGTATCCTGAACTAGCTTCTGGTATTAAAGGTCTTTCTGAAGAAACAACTACTGGTGTACACCGTTTATACGAACGTATGAAAAACGGAACGCTTGTTATGCCAGCAATAAATGTAAACGATAGCGTTACTAAAAGTAAATTTGACAACAAATATGGATGTCGCGAAAGTGCCGTAGATGCTATTCGTCGCGCTACCGATGTAATGATGGCCGGAAAACGTGTTGTGGTATGTGGCTATGGCGATGTTGGTAAAGGTACTGCTGCTTCTTTTAAAGGTGCTGGAGCAATTGTTACGGTTACTGAAATTGACCCAATTTGTGCGTTACAAGCAGCAATGGACGGTTTTGAAGTGAAAAAACTAGAAACTGTTGTTGGTAAAGCTGATATTGTAATTACCACAACTGGAAATAAAGATATTGTTCGCGGTGAGCATTTTGAAGAGATGAAAGACAAAACCATCGTTTGTAACATTGGTCACTTTGATAATGAAATTGCTGTTTCTTGGCTAAAAGAAAACCACGGAAATACACACGTTGAGATTAAGCCACAAGTAGATAAATATACTATTGAGGGTAAAGATATTATTTTATTAGCTGAAGGTCGTTTGGTAAACCTAGGTTGTGCAACCGGACATCCAAGTTTTGTAATGAGTAACTCATTTACCAATCAAACTTTAGCGCAAATTGAATTGTGGAAAAACACAGATCAATACGAAAACAAAGTGTATATGCTACCAAAGCATTTAGATGAAAAAGTAGCTAAACTACACTTAGAGAAAATTGGTGTAGAATTAACCGAATTGAGCGAAGAACAAGCCAAATACATTGGCGTGGAAGTAGAAGGGCCATTTAAGCCAGAATACTACCGTTACTAAAGATTAATATTACTGCGCTAAAGCACAAGTGCTAATAAGTTTTAGAAAACCCTCACAGAAATTGTGGGGGTTTTTATTTAGAACTTTTACTCTTTAGGTAAATTTCTATATACTCAGCTGTTGTTAGATATTCAGTTCGCATGGCATCAGCATAAGCTACAATATTTCGATGACTTTTATAGCTAGGGTTCAAGGCATCTTTTAATTTTTCATCAGTTACTGTGAGTGCTATATACCAATTCCCAGTTCGTGTCACGTGAGCATCTTCCAACATCGGGCTATACCCTTCTTGATCTAGCTTAGCATCTACCATCATTGGTATTAAATTCACTGTTTGGGTGTTGCGTTCCACTTCATAAAATGTAAGATAATAGGTATTATTTTCAATTTCGATTGGGATGTTTCCTAAGTCATCATCATATACAACTTGAAATTTTGCATTCATGTAATTGAAAAACTCGTTTGCATCTTTAGGGTCTTCAAAAACATACACGTAATTATAAGGTAAGTGTTTTTTAAATTTTTTAGGAGCATAGATCTTACCGCTATCAATTTTAGGAGCAATACTTAATGGAATGCACGATATAAAGAGGGAAGAGAAAGCTATAATATACAGATATTTCATAGGCAAAATAGTTAGTTAGTATAAAATTGAATAACAAAAATTATTCCTAAACCATAGAATGTACTCTTATTGAAATATTTAAAATGAAGTATCGTTATAAAAGTATGCGTCTTCCATTACAAAACTTGTTGTTTTTAATACTACTATCCATTCTTTTTTCAGAAGTTGGGTATTCACAAATAGGCGATGTAATTAATACACGTGTTTCTTTTCAAAAAGTAAAGGTTTCAAAAAAAGAAATGCCAATTAATACTAAAAGCCTAGCAAAGCAGATTACTAAATATAGCCAGACAGACTTCGAAAAAGCAAAAGCTATTTTTATATGGATAGCAAGTAATATTGAATACGATAATGAATTGCGCACAAATATTAAACTTCAGAAGTCCATTTACACTTCAGAAGAAAACGTACTTAAAAACGTATTTAAACGTAAAAAAGCCCTTTGTGGTGGGTATGCGTTTTTATATAAAGAGCTTTGTAAGCAAGTAGGGATTGAGAGCCAAGTAATTCATGGCTACAGTAAAAAGTATTACAGTACTAGCTACAGAAAGCAAGTTGACCATACTTGGAATGCAGTAAAGGTTAATGGAAAGTGGCGTTTATTAGATCTTACCTTGGCAAGAAGCCAACAAAAATCCCAAAAACCAAACATGTATTGGTTTGATACAGATCCCAGTTTTTTTACAAAAACACACTATCCAGAAGATTTAAAATGGACCTTAATGCCCAACCCTATATCTAAAAAAGAGTTTGAACAGCTTCCCACTATATAATAGTATAGAACCCAATTAGCACACAAAAAACCCTTAGTTAAAAGTTAACTAAGGGTTTTTAAAATTTGTAATAACGTTTACTTACGCTTCTGCACTTGGTACAATAGAGACGTATGATTTGTTATTTTTCTTTTTGGTAAATTTCACAACACCATCTACTTGAGCGTGTAATGTATAATCCTTACCGGCATATACATTATCTGCTGGGTGATGCTCCATACCACGTTGTCTTACGATGATATTTCCTGCGATAGCGGCTTGGCCACCATAAATCTTAACACCTAAGCGTTTCGATTCTGACTCTCTACCGTTCTTAGAACTACCTACTCCTTTTTTATGTGCCATAATTCAGGGGTTTTTAAATGTTATTATTTTCTTCCACCGTCAAGTTCGTCTTGTAACTTTTCTAGTTCGTCCCACTTACCATCTGCAGCTAATTGAGCTTGTTGTGGCCAAGTGTCTGTAACTAAATGAGCTAATCTTGAACTTGCTTCAGTTAGAATTTCAGTTAATTTTTCAGGTTTTGCCTTTGCTACTTTTGCAAAAGTATCAATTCCTGCGTTAACCATCGCTTCCATAGCTTTTGGCCCAACTCCTTCAATCTTCTTAAGGTCATCTGCCTTAGTCGATTTTTTTGGAGCTGCCTTTTTTGGTTCAGCTTTTTTGGTTTCTGCTTTAGGAGCAGCCGCTTTGGTTGATTTTTTTGGAGCTGCTTTTTTAGTCTCTTCTTTTTTAGCAGAAGATTTCTTTTTAGCTCCAGAAGAAGCAATGCTTTCAATTACGATTTCTGAAAGGGCTTGTCTGTGACCGTTTTTAACACGGTAACCTTTTCTACGTTTCTTTTTGAAAACTATTACTTTGTCACCTTTAAGGTGTCTTAAGACTTTTGCTCCAACAAGAGCTCCGTCTATAGCCGGGGCGCCAACAGTAACATTGTCTCCGTCACCAATAAGAAGTACGTTGTCAAAATCGACTTTTTTTCCTTCTTCTGTGGCTAAACGGTTAACAAAGACTTTTTGGTCTTTCGCAACTTTAAATTGCTGCCCTGCTATCTCTACAATTGCATACATAGCGTATCGTTTAAAAATTAATTTGTTATGAGGCTTTTCATTATAAAAAGCCCGCCTAGTTTTAAGGCGGGTGCAAATATAATTCTAATAATTTAAATCTACAAAGTGTTTTTTAAGTAATTTACATGGTATTTCGTTTACCCTCAGGGGTATTCCAAGAGTCTTTTAGTAATTGCATAAACGCCAAGGTTAGCACTAGCGATGTCGAAATTCCCATCATAGCAATTGAAATAATTAAAATAAGCGTTCCTTTATTAAAATTCATATTCCATGAATCTAATATATTGTGGGCGAATTCAGTATCCAGTTCAAATATGTATAAAGACATAAAAATGGTGAAAAGCACTGTTGCTATCCCTCCGCAGAGGAAACCAACTTCAAACCCTTTTTCATACTGAAAATTAGTGCCTTCAGCCTTGTATTTTTTTATGGCCAGTAAAATACCTGCTCCATAAATCACCCCATTGGCAGCACTTAATACAGGATATTGATGTAATCCTAATAACTTCAGTAATAAAAAATAAGCTATCAATACCACAGCAATTATTGCACCGTATCGTGAATATATTTTAAACATAATGGATGGTTTTTGTTTTAAAGCTACTGAAAGTTACAAAATATTCTTCTAAAGAGTTTGTTAACTTTTCTTTGAAAGTAGCACACCAACCAAAATAACTGCAGCCGCAAACAACTGGAATAAACTAAATTGCTCGCCATCCAACACTCCCCAGCATAAAGCAACAATAGGAATGGTATAGGTTACTGAAGATGCAAAAACCGGGGTGCTCATTTGCACCAAACCGTTAAACAACACCTTTGCCAAGCCAGTACCGATAACTGCCAAGATCAATAAATAACCCAAGGAAGGGTATAATTCTTCAGACTGAAGTGTAGCCTCAGTAAAAAAGTCTGAACTAATTAAAACAAGGATAGCCGGGATAATGATTACTGAAAATTGTCCCGCTGTTATAGCTAGTGCAGAAACATTTTGAAGATGCCGCTTTATAATATTTGCATTACACGCATAACAAACTGAAGCACACAACACCAACCCCGCATACCAATAATTCTGATTGGGGTTCATCTCACTCCCACTCCAGATAAGCAGAAAGCTACCTAAAAGCCCTACAACAACTCCTATTAGCTGGTTTCGGGTAAAGCCAATACTAAAAGCAACAGCACCTAAGAGAAGGGTCATTATAGGTGTGGTGGAATTTAAAACGGAAGCAATGGCGCTGTCAATTTCCGTTTCGGCAAAAGCAAAGAGAAAAGCAGGTATAAACGTGCCAAGAAAGGACGAAATGGCAATCCATTTCCATTCTTGTTTTTTTATAGTTTTTAATTTTCTGAAACCAATAATCAACAAAAAAATAGCGGCAAATAAAGTACGAAGCGCGCCCAACTGAAGTGGCGTAAGTCCAATTAGCGCTTTTTTAATAAGAATAAACGAACTGCCCCATACTACAGAAAGTATAGCAAGATAAATCCATTTTTTATCAATACCCTTCATGCTTCAAAAATTGAAGCGGCAAAGGTCGGGAAATAGGATGGATTTTAACCCTTCAAGAGGTCAAAAAAACAGATGAAGTTATTTCCATTTTATCGTTTCCATCAAAACACGAATGTCTTCTCGAAGGTACATAATAGCTGGGTAAATGGAATCGAAATTGGGTTTAGCCTTAAAATACAAAGACCCTGTTATAAAATGGTTTACACTATCGGTTACATAAAACTGGGAAGGCGTAGCGGCATTTCCATCAATCATATAAAACATCCCGTATACATTATTAATAGGGTCCACTCTAGGTTGTTCAAGTATATTATTGGCTTTTATGGTATGGTCGTACGTGAGTTTTTGAGCATCGTATAATAAGGAATCGATATTGTACTTTTTCACAGATTGATAGGTGAGATAAACGGTGCCCTTCATACCTGGATACTCAATATCTAAGTTACAGCCATTGGTAGTATTCAAGACAGCGTTATCATTTATTTCAAAAGAAAAAGGACAATTAACCGCTACTCTTTCATAGGATTTTTTTGGATACTCTAACCGTAATTTTGCAGCGGGCTTTACAACTACCTCTTCATTGCATGCAAGTATAAAAAAACAAAGGAAAAGAGCTGCTAAAAATCTCATATATTGATGGAAAGTTTAATCTGTTTAATACGTTTATTTTCGAATGCTTCTATGGTAAACGAATAGTTGTGGAAAGTTATTATTTCATTTTTCTTCGGAAATCCTTTTGAAATCTCTAACAAGAAGCCAGCTAAAGTTTCAGCCTCCCCTTTTTCAGCTTCAAAAACTTGTGGGTCTTCTAACCCAATTACCTTATAAAAATCTTTTAAAGGTGTTTTTCCTTCAAAAACATAATTGTTTTCGTCCAGTTTTGAAAAAATAAGATCCTCATCATCAA
Organism: Flavobacteriaceae bacterium UBA3179; assembly: GCA_002364245.1. Classification (GTDB taxonomy): domain Bacteria; phylum Bacteroidota; class Bacteroidia; order Flavobacteriales; family Flavobacteriaceae; genus Marixanthomonas. The sequence continues at coordinate 125,186 of DEXR01000022.1, read as the reverse complement.
ACTCGTCGCTAATTTCACCTACAATTTCCTCTATAATATCTTCTAAAGAAATCAATCCACTGGTCCCTCCATACTCATCCACTACAATAGCGAGGTGCATTTTCATTTCCTTGAATTCGTTCAATAAATCGTCTAATTTTTTGTTTTCAGGAACAAAATAAGGCTCTCTAATAAGGGTCTTCCAATCAAGTGTTTTCCTATCCAAATACGGCATCAAATCTTTCACATATAAAATACCTGTAATATTATCAATGCTATCTTTATACACGGGAATCCGGGAGTACCCATTCTCCATGATATGTGGCATAATATCCTTGTATGGCAACTCTTCGTTGAGCGCAAAAATATCCATTCGTGGCTTCATAACCTGTTTGGTATCGGTATTTCCGAAGGTAACAATACCTCTTAAAATTTTTTGTTCTTCGTGCGTAGTGTCGGCTTCATTTGTCAACTCTAAAGCCTGCGACAATTGATCTACGCTAATGTTAGCTTTTTGTTTCCCAAAGCGATTATGAATGTAGATAGTAGTACTCCGCATGGGCAAACTAAGTGGTGAAAACACTTTGTCAAGCACTTGTAATGGATACGCCATAAATAATGAAAAACTCACTTTGTTACGACTGGCATATATTTTAGGTAAGATTTCTCCAAAAAGTAAAATCAAGAAAGTAGCTACTCCAATTTTCAAAAGTAGCAGTAAGCTTAATTGAAAAAAGTAAAGATTGATTGTATAATCTATTCCACTAAACCAGTTGTCGCTCAATGACTCAAACAACAAAACAATGGCTATGTTTATAAGGTTATTAGCTATCAAGATAGTCGCCAATAGCTTCTTGGGGCGATTCAACAACCTTTGGACAATCTCCAACTTTTTTGAAGCTACATTATTCTCTTCAGCATCAAAATCGGTTGGGGTAAGCGAGAAAAAAGCCACTTCTGCTCCAGATATCAATGCCGAACAAAGCAGTAATACCACAAGTGTGACAATACCAGGAATTTCAGTATAACTTAGTAATGCAGTAATAAATAAACTCGGGGGTTCCGGATCCAAAATTATATGTTAGATTAAACTTGAAAGCTTATACTCCTACTCTCCATTTTTTTAAAAAGGAAGATCATCATCCTCTTCGCCAATAGGTTGTTGAGGCTGTTGAGATTGTTGAGGCTGCTGTGAATTACCTTGACGCTGTTGTCCCGAATTACGGTTATTTGAATTACTCGAATTGCCCTGCGGCATAGACCCATCACCAGATTCGTTTTTAGGGGTTAAAAACGTAAAATCGGTACATTGTATTTCGGTACTATAACGATCGTTCCCGCTATCATCTTGCCACTTACGGGTTTTTATACGTCCTTCAATATAGACCTTGTCACCTTTTTTAAGGTATTTTTCGCAAATTTCAGCACCTTTATTTCGCACGACAATGTTATGCCATTCGGTATTAGAAACACGCTCACCAGTATTACGGTTTGTATACGTCTCATTGGTTGCAAGAGGGAACCGCCCAATGCTTCCACCGCCTTCAAAATAATGCATTTTCACTTCATCGCCCGTGTGCCCAATTAGCATCACTTTATTTAATGTTCCACTCATAATTATTGTATTAATTTACAAAGGTATATATAGTTTTAAAGATAGCGAATTTTTCAGTTTTTAAAAACCGAAAAGTTTGAAATAAAATTTTCAATCAAGACCGGTACAGCATATTGCTCTATTTCTGAAAAAGGAATGGTTTTTTGTTTTATTTCTGAAACTTCAACAATCCAAAAACGTGTAAAAAGGTGTTGGTGTGATAATTTATGTACTACTGAAGTTTCATTATATAATGAAATAGAATTTATTTCTATTTTTTCAGAAAAACTTTGAAAGGATTCTAATGTTACCAATTCTTTTTCTGAAATCTCTTTATCACTTTCTATTAGAGGGAACTCATATAACTGTCGCCATATTCCTTTCGCGGTTCGTTGATTAAGTAAAGTTTCACCGTTTTCAGAAAGTAATACCATATAATTAAAGTAGCGTTTTCTTACCTTACTCTTTTTTAGCTTTACCGGTAATGTAGAGACCAAATCTTTTTTATAAGCTTTGCAACGCTCATTAAATATACAAGTTTCACATTGTGGATTTTGAGGCACGCAATACCTAGCACCAAACTCCATAAGAGCTTGATTATAGGTTCCCGGCTGTTCTGTATCAATCAACTGCTGCGCCAATTTTTTAAACTCTTTTTTTCCGGCAGTACTATTAATAGGTGTAGCGATTCCAAAAACACGAGCTAAAACCCGATATACATTACCATCTACCACCGCTTCAGGATCATTAAAACAAATAGACGCAATAGCACTAGCGGTATAATCCCCTACTCCTTTTAACTTTAAAAGACCCTTGTAGTTTGCAGGAAAGCTTCCATTTAAGTGTTCTGATACATATTGTGCAGATGTATGTAGATTTCTAGCACGGGAATAATACCCTAGTCCCTGCCACAATTTCAACACTTTTTCCTGTGGTGCTTTAGCGAGGTCAAAAACTGTAGGAAACGCTTCAACAAAAGCTAAATAATAGGGTAATCCTTGTGCAACTCTAGTTTGTTGAAGGATAATTTCACTCAGCCAAACGTAGTATGGATCATTAGTTTCTCGCCAAGGTAATTCTCGCTTGTTTTCTAAGTACCACGATATTAGTTTGTTACGAAAAAAAGTTGTATTTTCCAGCATCTAGCAAAAATAGGGTATATCTGTTTATATTTTAACCAATTAAGGTTTGAGTATTTGATTTTAAAATTGTTATATTTGCCCTCTTGAAAAAAATAAACCTAAATAAAAATTTATAATAATGACGAAAGCAGATATTGTAGCGAAAATCTCAGAAAAAGAAGGAATGGAAAAAGCTGACGTACAGGCAGTGATTGAAACTTTTATGAGTGAAGTTAAAAACACCCTTGAAGGTGGCGACAATGTATATCTAAGAGGTTTTGGAAGTTTTATCATTAAGAAAAGAGCTGAAAAAACAGGTAGAAACATCTCTAAAAACACAACAATCAAGATTCCCGCACACAACATTCCCGCTTTTAAACCAGCAAAAGTATTTGTAGAAGGTGTAAAAACCAATGTGGAAGTAAAATAATAATAACACAAAAACAAGCTTAATATGCCAAGTGGTAAAAAAAGAAAAAGACATAAGGTAGCGACACACAAGCGTAAGAAAAGAAGACGCGCTAATCGCCACAAAAAGAAAAAGTAGTTTCTAAACTACTTTTTTCGTTTAAAGACCTTTCATTTTGTTGCTCTAAAATTGGAGCAACAAAATGAAGTAAAGAAATTTAAAACGTTCTTTGAAAATGAAATTACAAGGTTTGCTTACCTTAAAACCAAGTAATTTCGACGGGTTATTCTGAATATATTAATTTCAGAATACAAAAAACCTGTGATAAAATATTGTTTAATCCATCCCGGAACCCCTTTGGGGCGGGATAAAAATTAATTACAAGTGAGCTACGAATTATTTATTAGATCCAGTTCACAAGAAGTTGATTTTGCCCTTTTAAAAGATGGAAAACTATTAGAATTACATAAGGAAGAAGAAGACAACAAGTTTTCGGTAGGTGATGTGTTTATCGCCAAAATACGGAAAACAGTTCCTGGTCTTAACGCAGCTTTCGTTAACGTAGGCTACGAAAAAGATGCATTTTTGCATTATCACGACCTGGGACCTAAAGTCACTTCTCTTTTAAAATTCGTAAAACGTGTAAGCACAGGTAAACTTAAAGACTATTCTTTAAAGAATTTCCCTTTTGAAAAAGAGATTGATAAGAACGGAGGCATTAACAGTGCCTTAAAGTCCAATCAATCTATTCTGGTACAAATTGTAAAAGAACCTATATCCACAAAAGGTCCGCGGATAAGCTCAGAGCTTTCCATTGCAGGCCGGTATATAGTATTGGTACCTTTTTCAGACCGTGTTTCTATTTCTCAAAAAATAGAGAGCAAAGACGAAAAAGAAAGGCTAAAACGCCTTGTAACCAGTATAAAACCCAAAGGATTTGGCGTAATTATACGTACTGTAGCAGAAGGCAAAAAAGTAGCAGAACTGGATGGAGATTTACAAAATCTCATGGATCGCTGGACAGCGATGTGTAAAAAGCTACGGGGAGCGCACCACCCCAGCAAGGTGCTAAGCGAGTTAAACCGAGGCGCTTCAATTATTCGAGATGTATTTAACGACGATTTTTCGGCCATACATATTGATGATGAAACCCTTTACTTGCAAATAAAAGATTATGTGCAGCAAATTGCACCTGACAAAGAGAATATTGTCAAGTTATACGACTCGAAAGTACCAATGTATGAAAAATTTGGTATTGAGCGTCAAATAAAAACGTCCTTTGGAAAGACTGTTTCCAGTAGCAGAGGAACCTATTTGGTTATAGAGCATACGGAAGCCATGCACGTAATAGATGTGAACAGTGGTAACCGTAGTAACAAATCGAAAAACCAAGAAGACACTGCGCTAGAAGTAAATTTAATAGCAGCAACCGAAGTGGCCAGACAACTACGCCTACGGGATATGGGAGGTATTATTGTGGTAGATTTCATAGATATGGGAAATGCCGGCAATCGCAAAAAGCTCTACAATCATCTTCGTGATGAAATGAAAACAGATAGAGCAAAGCATAAAATACTGCCCCCAAGCAAGTTTGGATTGATCCAGATTACCCGCCAACGTGTTCGTCCAGAGATGAACATTAAAACGCGCGAAGATGCGCCCGGTGGTGAAAATGGTGAGATTGAAGCACCTATAGTAGTCGTAAATAAAATTACCGAAGACCTTAAAAAGCTCTTCAACAAAAACTATAAAAAGATAACTTTAAACACACATCCTTTTATAGCAGCCTTCTTAATAAAAGGCTTTCCATCTGTGCGAACCAAATGGTTTATGGAGCACAAAAAATGGGTAAAAATTCAACCAAGAGATGCTTACACGTATCTGGAATATCATTTTTACGATAAAGACGGAGAAATGATTAAATAAATCCAATTAAAAAACCCTTTCAATTTGAGAGGGTTTTTTTTTGCCCTAATTTTAAATCCATCCTTATTTCTTTTTTCTGAAAAACTATCCTTATTTTTCACTTGTGAATACTGTAAAAACATACACTGTTGAAGAGGCAACACGAAAACTTGAAGGCTACTGCGCCTATCAAGAGCGTTGCCATAAAGAAGTTGAACAAAAGCTCAAGGAAATGCGCATGATTCCTGATGCAGTTAATCATATTATTCATCATTTATTACAGCACGATTTTTTAAATGAGACCCGTTTTTCTCAAGCATTTGCCCGAGGAAAATTTAAATCTAAAAAATGGGGCAAACAGCGTATTATCCGTGAATTAAAATTTCGGAATATTTCAGCATACAACATAAAGAAGGCATTGCAAGAAATTTCAGAAGCAGAATACTACAAAACCTTCCACGAACTTGCAGAAAAACGAGTGAAACAATTAGACGGTGAAAGCAATCTTCAGAAAAAAAGAAAAAAACTAGCCGACTACTTATTCTACAGAGGCTGGGAAAGCAATCTAGTATATGAAAAAGTACGAGAATTGACGTAATAAAAAAGGAGCACAAAATCTGTACTCCTTTTTTTCTACAATTAACACAAAAAATTAAGATCCACACATCAAACAGTCGTCATCTTCTTCTGCTGTACGCGATTTGGCAAGCATATCACGCAACTCTTTTGGCGATAGTGGTTTATTGGTAACAGCAGAGGTTGCATCTACTTCTGTTTCGGCAACTTCGGCAGTTTCTTTTACTGGTTCTTTCTTTACTTCTTTCTTCAGCGTAAATTTAATGGCATCTACCGCACTCTTGGTACGTAAGTAGTACATTCCTGTTTTAAGTCCGTTTTTCCATGCGTAGAAATGCATCGAAGTAAGTTTTGCATAGTTTGCATTTTCCATAAACAGGTTAAGCGACTGTGACTGATCGATAAAATACCCTCTGTGGCGCGACATATCGATAATATCTTTCATACTCAATTCCCAAACGGTTTTATATAGTTCCTTCAAGTCTTGTGGAATAATATCCACTCCTTGAATAGAACCATTGGCACGCATAATTTCTTCTTTTACATCGTCATTCCACAGGCCTAATTCGACTAGGTCTTCCAATAAATGCTTATTCACTACGATAAACTCACCCGAGAGGACACGACGCGTATAGATATTTGACGTATATGGCTCAAAAGCTTCATTATTTCCAAGAATTTGAGAGGTTGAAGCAGTTGGCATAGGCGCAACTAATAAAGAGTTACGAACGCCGTTCTTTTTAACTTGCTTACGTAGTTTTCCCCAATCCCAACGGCCGCTTAACTCTTCATCTTTTATACCCCAAAGGTTATGCTGAAATTTCCCTTCGGAAATAGGAGACCCTTTATAGCTTTGGTAAGGCCCATCTTCTTTTGCTTCTTCCATAGAAGCCGTTACAGCTGCAAAATAAAGTGTTTCGAAGATTTCTTGGTTCAATTTTTTAGCTTCATCGCTGGTGAAGGGCATACGTAGCATAATAAACGCATCTGCCAATCCCTGAATACCCAATCCAACCGGACGGTGACGGAAATTTGAGTTTTTAGCTTCTTTTACTGGATAGTAATTTCTATCAATTACTCGGTTTAAGTTTTTTGTTACCCGTTTTGTTACACGGAATAATTCTTTGTGATCAAATTCGCCTTTTTTCACAAACATAGGTAATGCGATAGACGCTAAATTACAAACAGCAACCTCGTCCGGTGAGGTGTACTCCATAATTTCGGTACAAAGATTTGAACTACGAATTGTGCCGAGGTTTTGCTGATTGCTTTTTCGGTTAGCTGCATCTTTATACAGCATGTAAGGTGTTCCCGTTTCAATTTGAGATTCCATTATTTTTTCCCAAAGCTCGCGGGCTTTAATGGTTTTCCTTCCTTTATTTTCAGCTTCATATTTAGCATATAACGCTTCAAACTCTTCCCCGTAACAGTCAAACAGACCTGGACATTCGTTTGGACACATTAAGGTCCACTCTCCATCTTCCTGAACACGTTTCATAAACAAATCTGGTATCCACATCGCGTAAAACAAATCGCGGGCGCGCATTTCTTCTTTACCGTGGTTCTTCTTTAAGTCAAGGAAATCGAAAATATCGGCATGCCAAGGTTCTACGTAAATAGCAAAAGAACCTTTACGTTTCCCGCCACCTTGATCTACGTACCGAGCCGTATCGTTATACACCCGTAGCATCGGTACAATACCGTTTGATGTTCCATTGGTTCCTGCAATGTATGAACCAGTCGCTCTCACATTATGGATAGACAAACCAATACCCCCAGCAGATTGTGAAATTTTTGCCGTTTGCTTTAACGTATCGTAAATCCCGTCAATACTATCGTCTTGCATAGTCAACAAGAAACAGGAAGACATTTGTGGTTTTGGCGTACCACTGTTAAATAAGGTTGGTGTTGCGTGCGTAAAGAACTTTTTAGACATAAGCTCATACGTTTCTTTTGCTGAAGCTAAATCTTCTAAATGAATTCCAATAGAAACACGCATTAACATATGTTGTGGACGCTCTACTATTTGACCGTTTAATTTTAGCAAGTAGGAACGTTCCAACGTTTTAAAACCGAAATAGTCATATCCAAAGTCGCGGTTGTAGATAATGGTAGAGTCTAACTCTTCGGCATTATCCATAATTACTTTATACACTTCATCACTAAGTAATGGTGCTGCTTTACCTGTACGTGGGTTCACATATTCGTACAAATCGGTCATTACTTCAGAAAAAGTTTTCTTTGTGTTTTTATGTAAGTTAGAGACCGAAATCCGAGCCGCCAATCGTGCATAATCCGGGTGCGAAGTAGTCATTGTCGCAGCAATTTCAGCAGCTAAATTATCTAATTCACTAGTGGTTACACCGTCATACAATCCTTCGATTACACGCATGGCAACTTTTACGGGATCTACCAATTCATTTAAACCGTAGCATAGTTTTCGTACGCGGGCGGTAATCTTATCGAACATGATGGGTTCTCTGCGGCCGTCTCTTTTAATTACATTCATACTTCTTTATTTATTGAGGTTAGCGATATAGTTGACTACTTTCTTTGTGCGCAGAAATTACCCTGCACATTATCAGTTAATTATAAAAAAGCCCGCCCCTTGGGGAGAAAGCGGAAACTTTTATTTGTTAAAAATCTGCGTCAAAGCTGATTTTGTTAGATTCTTTGTCTTTATTGGTAACGCCTGCTTTTTGATATTCAGAAACACGTTTTTCGAAGAAATTTGTCTTTCCTTGTAGGGATATCATATCCATAAAGTCGAATGGATTGGTGGCGTTATATTCTTTTTCGCAATCAAGTTCAACCAATAGACGGTCTGTTACGAATTCAAGATATTGCGTCATTAGTTTTGAATTCATACCAATTAAACTTGCGGGAAGGGATTCGGTAATAAATTCACGCTCTATATTTAACGCATCTACAAGTATTTCGCGAATGCGCTCTTTTGGCACTTTATTTACTAAATGGTGATTGTGAAGATGAACGGCAAAATCGCAGTGCACGCCTTCATCACGGGAAATTAATTCGTTAGAAAAGGTTAAACCTGGCATTAAACCACGTTTTTTTAACCAGAAAATTGAACAGAATGCCCCTGAAAAGAAAATCCCTTCAACAGCGGCAAAAGCGATAAGGCGCTCTGCAAATGAATCTGACTCGATCCACTTTAAGGCCCAATCTGCTTTCTTTTTAATGGCTGGAAAGTTCTCTATCGCATTAAAAAGCTTGTCTTTTTCCTCTTCATTTTTAACGTAGGTATCAATAAGCAACGAATAGGTTTCACTATGAATATTTTCCATCATGATCTGGAAACCATAGAAAAATTTTGCTTCGGAATACTGAACTTCATTAACAAAGTTTTCAGCTAAATTTTCATTTACAATACCATCAGAAGCAGCAAAAAACGCAAGAATGTGTTTTATGAAATATTTCTCATCCTTATTTAGTTTGTCATTCCAATCACTAAGATCCTGATGCAAATCTATTTCTTCCGCAGTCCAAAAACTCGCTTCACTTTTTTTATACCAATCCCAAATGTCGTGGTGTTGAATAGGAAATATTACAAATCGATCTTTGTTTTCTTGTAAAATGG
>DEXR01000022.1:112972-115927 GCA_002364245.1 Flavobacteriaceae bacterium UBA3179 | reverse complement strand
TTGTTTTCTTGTAAAATGGGTTCTACTGCGCTCATTGTCCTTCGTTTTTATATTTGTTAAATTTTGATGCCACTTGGGACTAACAAATATGGAAAAATTTAAAGGTAATTATGGTAAAATGCCATTTGGGTTTTTAACAAAGTTTTCAACACAACGTATTTACTGGGCTTAAGAGAGGATTTAAAATTTACATTTTAAAAATTTGATAATCAATATATTAAAGTATTTTTCCTGTTATCTTAACAATGCAGAATTTAAAGCCACAAAACAGTTGTAAGCAGACAATATGCTATGATCTATACCGATTTTTCATTACTTTTTTTTACTTAATATTTTAGCAACTTGAGACTACAAATTTTAACATTTTGTCATTTTAAAAATTTAAGAAAATAAAAAAACCGAACGTTTTCACATTCGGTTTTAAATATAAAATTGTTTAAAATTTTACCCTAAATCATCTACATCCAATTCTTCAATAGCATCCCAAGTTTCATCAATATCCATATTAGTACCACTGGCTTTTATGTAAAAGCGGTTGCTTTCCATAAGTTGAATTTCACTGCTATTGTTGTTCTTTTTGTATTCTTCAATAGCTTTGTTCCCATTCTTTTTTACGGTTCTGCGTATTTTGTATTCATCTTCTTCTTCAAAATCTTGTGAAAACATCATACGCATTCCGGCAGTAGCGGAAGCACCCATTTTCCCAGCCCCATCGATAACCTGAAATTTGAATTTCTTCGATTTATCTTCGTTAGCATAAGTAGCTTCTATTGATGCAATTTTCATATACGATGCCTGTCCTGCTTTATATGCAATACGTTTCATACCGTTTACCTCATCGGGCAACCAGTCTTTGAAATCTTCATTGGTAAGGGGCTCCATTTTTTGAAGTTCCTTAATGTCATCCCCCATTTTTCGCATTTCTTTTACAGCATTAGTGCTGTTTGATACAGTTTCTCGGGTTTCTTTGATTTTTTTTGAAACGGGGTTGTCCTTGCAGCCAAAGCAAATCGCTATCGTGCATATACCTAATAATACTTTTTTCATTTTATCGTAATTTATGTTAGTTCGCAATTAATTAAAATCAATAATTTAATACTCAAAAAAATTAGAATAAATTTTTTCCTTGAAATAGTTACATTTCAAATATAATTACGTTGATTTTAAACCATTATAACATATGTAACAATTGGTATTATAAATGTAACATATAGAAATTTATTAAAATATGAGAAGATCTATTTTTGAAACGTATTGGGTTTTCAGTAATTAGCTGCTACTTTCTCCAATTCTGCGTACCAATCTTCGCCATACTTTCTAATAAGGGCATCTTTTACAAATTTATAGATAGGCACTTGTAATTCTTTGCCTAACGTGCACGCATCATCACAAATAGGCCATCTGTGATAGTTAATTGCAGAAAATTCACTGTAATCCTGAATTCGGACTGGATATAAATGGCAAGATATTGGTTTTCGAAAATCAACCTCGCCTGCATTATAGGCATCTTCAATACCACAACTGGCGGTACCATTTTCGGTAAAGGTCACGTATGCACATTCTTTTCCGTTTACCAATGGTGTTTCCAGTTCCCCTTGGGTAGTTTTAATATACATTCCCTGTTCTTCAATAGATTGAACACCTTCGGTACGTAAAAAGGGTTTTACTTTAGGGTAGATTTCTTTTAATATCTCAGTTTCATCTTCGGTAACGGGTGCGCCCGCTTCTCCTTCAATGCAACAAGCCCCTTTGCAGGCACTAAGGTTGCACACAAACTCTTTCTCAATAATATCTTCTGAAATGATTGCTTTTCCTAATTGAAACATAACGCAAAGGTACTTGGTTTTCTAAGTTTTATCAGAAAAAATTTACTAAAATTTAACACCAATATATGATTTAAAACCCTGTAATATTGATTACTTTTGCCGGCTTAAATTTTTAGGATATGGAGTTTAATTTTAAACAAATTGCAACCGCCACGATGGTACTGTTTGCCGTTATTGATATTATAGGAAGTATTCCTGTAATTATCTCATTACGGGAAAAATCGAAAGAAATAAAAAGTGGACGTGCGTCCATCATTTCAGCAGTGGTATTGATAGTCTTTCTATTTATAGGAGAACGAATTTTAAACTTAATTGGAATTAATGTAAACGAATTTGCCGTCGCTGGTGCTTTGGTGCTTTTCTTTATCGCTTTAGAGATGGTTTTGGGTATCACTTTGTTTAAACAACAGGATCACGATCTAGGCATGGCGACCGTATTTCCTATTGCTTTTCCTATTGTTGCAGGTCCTGGAAGTTTAACTACACTTTTATCATTACGTGCAGAATTTGAATTGGAAAACATAATTGTCGCAATATTTGTAAACATAATCGTTGTCTTTATCGTTTTAAGAACCTCCGGTTCTCTTCAGAAATTTTTGGGGAAAAACGGTATTGGTATTATTGAAAAGATTTTTGGAGTAATATTACTTGCTATTTCAGTAAAACTGTTTACATCGAATATTCAGGAATTATTTAATTAATTTTGCTGTATGAAAATCTTTATCTACATACTAATGGCTCTTGCAGCTGGCTTGATAATTTTTAACGCAACCAAGCTAGATTTTAATAATCTTTTTGAAGGGGACAGTAAAATAGCTGTTATTAGTGTTTTAGCCGGAGCCTGTGCGCTTTTACTATTGGCGATACTACAAGTTTCGCACACTATCAATAAAAAGAAAAAAGGGAAATAATTATACGGGAATTTGACTACTGTTCAACAACAGCAGCTTTATCTTTTTCTTCAATTTCCATCACTTTTTTAAGCATTGGATCACCTTGGTTAAGTACAAACTCATAGGCTTTAGGCCCAAAAAGTTGTTGAGCTATGTTGGCCTTAAGCGCTTTTTCTAACCGGGCCTCATAACCTGTTAAGTTTATTTTTGCTTCATTAAAACGAGCATATTCAATA
>DEXR01000022.1:109046-112863 GCA_002364245.1 Flavobacteriaceae bacterium UBA3179 | reverse complement strand
TATTTATCAACTGTATAATTTTCAGAAAAATCTTTGAAGGTAACGCCTTTAAATTGAGCGCGGTTTTGCTCTAGGTATTCAAATATAAAATAGCTCATAAAACCACTTCGGGATACATAGTTAATAGTTTCGCTACCAACACTTGTGTCTTTCGGAACAAAAATATCTGGTATAATACCGCCACCACCATAAACAATCTTTCCTTTAGGGGTCACAAATTTTAAAGAGTCTACCACCTCAATATCTTCTTTGTGTTCTAGTTCGCCATTTTTGTAGCGTTTTTCATAGTCGCTATAATAGGCATCATTCCCATTTCCGTAAGGTCGTTGTATAGACCGACCTGTTGGGGTGTAATATCTTGCTATGGTCAATCGCACGGCACTACCATCCCCTAATGACATTTCACGCTGCACCAATCCTTTTCCAAAAGATCGGCGGCCAATAATCGTCCCTTTATCATTATCTTGAAGTGCCCCAGCCACTATTTCACTTGCCGAAGCCGAATTTTCATTGATAAGCACGTAGACTTTTCCGTCTTCAAAATCCCCACGCCTAGTAGCATAAGTTTTATTGATATCGCCACTTTTATTTTTAGTAATCAACACGAGTTTGTCATCTTCAAGGAATTCATCTACAATACGTTCTGCCGTTGAAATATACCCACCCGGATTGTTGCGAAGATCCAGGACCAGACTTTTTATACCATCGTCGGTTAATTCATCAAGTGCTCTTTCAAATTCATCGTATGTGGTTTCAGAAAAGCGGTTTACTTTTATATAGCCTACATCATCTGTAAGTTTATATGAAGCGTCAACGCTTACAAGCGGCACTTCTTTTCTTCGGAATTTAAACTCCAACAGTTCATCTTGTCCTTTTCGATATACTTTCAGCTTAATCCTAGAATTTTTTTCGCCCTTTAAATACGAAATGATACTATCTCTATTGATGCTATCACCAAAAATTTTCTTCTCATCTGCATACAAAATACGGTCACCTCCTTTAATTCCAGCTTGCTCTGCCGGTCCTCCCTTTATTGAACGTATTACTGCAATACTGTCGTTATACACATAATAACTCACGCCAATACCTACAAAATTACCGCGCATATCATCGGCATTATCTTCGTATTCATCACTGGGAATATACACAGAATGCGGATCGAGATTTTCCAAAATACCATTAACGGTAACATCAACAATACTATCGGTATTTACGCGATCTACGTACTCGTAATCAATATAATCAATAAGGCGGTTTAGCTTATCTTTTTTGCTGTTGGTAGCAAAAATCTTTTCGGTAGTATCGTTAAAATTGAGTTTTGAACCCACAAAAACACCTGCGGCGAGTGCCGTACCAATAATCAAGGGCAGGTATTTTTTATGGTATTTCATGTAATTTACTGTAAATCTTCAATATGCGTAATGGTAACGCCAGCTTTTTCTAAAAATTTTATTCCACTATTGTCTTTATAGCCTTTATGATAAACCAACCGCGTAATTCCCGCTTGGTGAATTAACTTGCTACATTCTTTACAAGGTGATAGTGTAATGTACAATGTCGCTCCATTACAGGATTGTGTTGACGATGCTACTTTTAAAATAGCATTTGCTTCAGCATGAAGCACATACCATTTTGTGTAGCCCTCTTCATCTTCACAAAAATTTTCAAACCCACTTGGGGTACCATTATATCCGTCGCTAATTATCATCTTATCTTTCACAATAAGTGCGCCAACTTGTTTGCGTTTGCAATAAGAGAGTTTGCTCCATTCTAGTGCCATACGTAAATAGGCAATATCGTATTGTCGTTGTTTACTAATACCCATAGTGTTAAATAAGTAGCGAAATTAGCAGGAAGTTACATGATTGCAAAATTTACTTTGTTAAGCATTTGCAAAACTACTTCAAGATAATAAAAGTATTACTATTTACTGAAACTGAAATAAATTGTATGTAAGTTATTTCAAGAAAAAAGAAAAAAGCAATTCTCTATTAGCATAGGAATTATAAGCCCGATAACGATTGAAGATATAACAAGTACCCAGTCGCGTTTATTAAACCGAAAAATGGTCTGTACCAAAAACGCTAGGATTAGCACTAGAACCACTACAATTAATTGTGCAGCTTCAATACCTAAAGCAAACTCCAGTAAATGTAGAATATCATTATCTCCACTTATCATCTTAAAATAGCCAGCAAAGCCAAAACCGTGAATCAGCCCAAAAAAAACAGTCGCAACATATAATACCCCTAGCTTTTCGGCTCTTTTTTCTTTTCCGGCCGTGAATAAATTAAACAATGCCGTGAGCAAAATAGTGATAGGGATTAAGCACTCGATCCAACTACTGGAAACATTTACCACTCCATAATTTGCCAACAACAACGAGATTGTATGCCCTACGGTAAACAGCGTAACCAAAACAAGCAGTTTTCGCCATGCATTAAACGTGTAGGCTGCACACAGTACAATTATAAAAAGCACATGATCATACGCTTGCCAGTCGAGTACGTGCTCTAGTCCTAATTTAAAATAAAGCCAAAAATCTGTCATTGAGGAAGGGTTTAAGATTCCCCAAAGGTAGGAAAAGTCGGCAAAATTTTATAACTTTATAATTGACTGAAAACCAGATTTCATGAAGAAATTATTACTTTTAGCAACACTTTTAATTGGTTTTACATCCGTAAGCCAAGAACCAGACCCAGATTTAATTAAAACTTGGTATTTACACTCTATAACAATTAATGATGTTGATTACTCACCATCAGATTATGGTTTTTATCCAGATATAATTTTTGAAGAAATTGGGCAATCTATCAGCTTTAGTATTGAAACCCCTAGTAGTGTAGGCTGTATATTTGATGTGGTTAGCTTTTCTGAAAACCCTACTTCTTTTCAACTATCAGCGGACCCAGTTTGTTTAACCAAACCAAAATGCCTTGATGAATATGAAGGACCTTGCAGCCAAATTTATGGAATGCATGCTGATTTTTACTTCGACACCGTTCAAACACCTTTAAACTATAATCTTACTACAAACCAAGAGGAAACTCAAACGCTAGAAATTACAAATGAAAATGGAAATGTATCACTCTATGGCAATGAACCGCTATTACAAAGTTTTGATTTTTCTAAAATTAATTTTACACTCTATCCCAACCCGGTCTCTGAGACGCTTTTTATCTCTTCGGAAAACAATACCGTTGAAAAGCTGAATGTGTATTCCATAAACGGGCAATTAATACTTTCTGTAAAAAGCAACACTACCCAATTAAATGTCTCAGCACTTTCAAATGGGTTATATTTTGTGGAGGGTATTTCTGAAAATGGAGTAGCTATTCAAAAATTTATTAAACGATAAGTATGAAAAAATTAATACTACTCTTAATAATCTTGACAAGTTTGCAAGGTTTGGCACAACAACCGCTTTTGTTTCAAACCGATTGGTATCTACATAGCTTTACCTACGATGGCATGGAATACGATATTCCTGCCAACGACCCCTTTTATAGCCAACAAATATTTTTTGATGAAACAAATGACGGTTATTTTCTTTCAACCTATATTACTAGTGAAACATTTTCCGCAAGCCCTACTTTTGAGCCCGGTACCTTTACAACCGTCATGCCAACAATAACCTTGGGAGGCTGTGAGTTTTATTGCGACTTGGAACAAGCTTATCTGTACGATTTCTTTTTCAGGGAAGGCGATCCTTACACCTTTACATATGTTACCGTTATCATTACCGATGAGTCTGGCGAAGTGTTTGAACTTTACATAACCGACCAAGACGGTAATCAAGCTGTATACCGCGATACGC
>DEXR01000022.1:108564-108897 GCA_002364245.1 Flavobacteriaceae bacterium UBA3179 | reverse complement strand
CAAGCTGTATACCGCGATACGCCTCTTCTGTCGGTTCCGAAACAGGAGAATTTTGTCATTTCCATATATCCCAATCCTGCTACAGACCAGTTGTTTTTAAAAAGTGAGTCAAACTCAATACAATCTGTCTCAATTATAAATTTGCAAGGACAAAAAGTATTAGGTTTTACTGATCAAACTGAAGTGATGGATATTTCGCAACTCTCTTCTGGTGTTTATTTTCTTGAAATTACTTCGGAAAGCGGAACGAGTATTGAAAGGTTTATAAAAAAATAAAGCTCCAACATTTCTGTTGAAGCTTTGTACCTTGGGTGGGAATCGAACCCACACTCC
>DEXR01000022.1:97738-108433 GCA_002364245.1 Flavobacteriaceae bacterium UBA3179 | reverse complement strand
CGCGTCTACCAATTCCGCCACCAAGGCAAATAGGGACGGCAAAAATACAATTTTTTTAAATTCAAGCAGTGTTCTTGAGTAAAAAGTTACCCTCTTCATTATTTATTTTTATATTTCTAACTCATATCATTTAGCATGTATTCGGTTTATTTTTAATAAACTAATTAAACCTATTACTACCTTGCAACAGAACTTTTCAAACCTACTTTGAAAGTTTTTCTTAAAAAAACCACAAAATAAAAACCATTGTGTTAAGTTGTATAGGTAAAGGGATTCCTGCCTCCAGAGGAGAATACTATGAAATTATACCTGTTTATTTTAGCATTTCTTATAGCCGCAGTTGGCTTTGCGCAGGATACGCCGTCTAATTATCGAACAAAAAAAACAGTGGTTACCGATACCGTTGTAGTAGATAGTTTTAGCATCAACCCTTCCCGGTTTCGAGTTATAGACAATACAGGAGCAGTTATCGATTCTCTTTCTTATACCGTGGATTATGAAAAAGGAACTGTTGTTTTTTCTGAAGAAATTAAACAATCCAAAGACTCCATCACCATTGAATACCTACGTTATCCTCTTTTTTTAACTCGTGATTATTATACGTTTGATAAAAATTTAATTGTTGAAAATACCGGTGCCATCGAGAAATTATATTCCTTAGAAGAAAGCACTGCGGGTAACACTTTTACTCCTTTTGACGGTTTGAATACCGTGGGAAGTATTTCGCGAGGCATTACCATTGGGAACAATCAAAACGCAGTTTTAAATTCGCAGCTAGACCTTCAGATTACGGGAAAATTAAGTGATAAGGTTTCTATTAGAGCTTCGATACAAGATGCCAACATACCTACACAAGAAGGTGGTTATTCGCAAAGTTTAGATGAATTTGATCAGATTTTTATTGAACTCTACAGCGATAATTGGAAAATAAGAGCAGGTGATGTAGATCTTGAAAACAACAATAGTTATTTTGGCCGATTTACTAAAAAAGTTCAGGGAATTGCTCTTGGCGGTACTTTTGAACACGAAAACGGAGCCAAAACCTCAGCTTTTGCCAGTGGTGCAATTGTTCGAGGAGTATTTCAACGAAGTGAATTTACTGGGCAGGAAGGTAACCAAGGGCCTTATAAATTAGTAGGCCCAAATGGCGAATTGTTCATCTTGATTGTTTCGGGTAGCGAGCGGGTGTATGTGAACGGCCTGTTGTTACAAAGAGGAGAAAACAATGACTATGTAATCGATTATAACGCTGGGGAAATAAAATTTAATCCAACGTACCCCATTACCGCGAATATGCGTATTACGGTTGAATATCAATATTCCGATCGTAGTTACACTCGATTTATTGGTTATGGTGGAGGAAATTACAACAGTGAGAAACTGGATATTGGCACGTATATCTATTCGGAAAATGATGCCAAAAATCAACCGTTGCAGCAAAACTTATCAGAAGAGCAAGTAGCTATTTTAGGGGCAGCTGGCGATGACATGGATAAAATGATTGCTCCTTCAGCTATTCCTGATTCCTATTCAGAAAACAAAATTTTATATAAAAAAGAAGTTATCGATGGCCAGGAAGTATTTGTTTTCTCCAATAATCCAGAAGATGAATTGTTTAGCGTTCGGTTTACGTTGGTAGGCAATAACCAAGGCAATTATGTAGTAAGTGACCAAAGTGCCATCAGTCGTATTTTTGAATATGTCGCTCCTTTAAACGGAGTCCCACAAGGAAATTACGAGCCCATTATACAATTAAACGCACCTACTAAATTACAAATTGGTGGCTTGAATGGTCGGTATCGCCCTTCGGAAAAAACAGACATTGGTTTTGAAATAGCCGGAAGCCAAAACGATCTTAATCTATTCTCTAACATTGACGACGGCAATAACGATGGATTTGCAGGCCGTTTAACTGCCAGACAACAAATTTTGAATACGCAGGATACTCTACAAGTAAATGGGTATGGTACGGTAGATTTTATCAACAAAGATTTTAGAACCATTGAACGACTGTATAACATTGAATTTAATCGGGATTGGAACTTGATAAACCCCATGGGGGATCAACGCTTTATAACGTCTGGAGTAGATTTTTCACATCCTGAAATTGGTGGTGGAAGTTATGAGTTCCAAAATTTAGATTTTTCTGAAAACTTTAGTGGGGTACGGCACGTAATCACCTCAGCAATAAAATTAAAAAATTTACGAAGCCGAACTAATGCAAGCTTGTTGAACAGTAAAAGCGATTCACTGGAAAGTAAATTTACACGCTTAGCAAACACCACAACCTATTCCTTCAATAAAAGCTGGGTGGGCGGTAAAATAGCGTATGAAGATAACCAAGTGCGAACCATACAAGATGATGAATTAACACCTGTAAGCCAAAAGTTTCAGTCGTACGAGGCATTTGCAGGCATTGGTGATAGCACAAATGTTTTTGTAGAAGCAGGCTACCGGCATCAAATTAACGATAGTATTCGCAATGCAACGCTTGAGAAAGTAAACAGCTCGAACACTTACTTTTTGAAATCGAAATTAATTAGCAACGACAATACGCAACTTTCAGTATTTGCCAATTATAGGGTTTTAAAACGGGAAGCATTACAAAATAAAGATAGCATAGGCTTAAGCGAAGTGATAAACCCTATTGTGTCAAGAGAAGAAAGCCTTGAGAAATCTTTAAATTCTCGTATTACCTACAACCAATCCTTATTTGACAATGGAATACGGCTTAATACCACGTTGGAATCCAACAACGGGGTGGTGCCGCAACAAGAATTCACCTATGTAAAAGTGGATCCCGGCCAAGGGGTTTATACTTGGAACGATTATAATGATAATGGAGTTCAAGAGCTTGAAGAGTTTGAAGTAGCACAGTTTCAAGATCAGGCAGAATATGTTCGGGTATTATTGCCCAACCAGGTTTTTATTAAAATTAGACAGAATAAATTCAGCCAGATTGTTACTTTAAATCCACAACAATGGTCTAATAAAGAAGGATTTTTCAAAATACTCTCCAAGTTTTACAACCAAACATCTTATGTAATTGACCGTAAGGTACGACGCGATAATGATGGGTTTAACATAAACCCTTTTGAAAATGGAGGCGACAACCAATTAGGGTTAAACCTCAACTTTAGGAATGCGTTGTTTTTTAACCGCGGGAAACAACGATACACAACAAGTTACACGTATATTTCTTCTTCCAGTGACAATTTACTTTCGGTAGGGCTTCAGAAAAACACATTACAGAGTCATCAATTAAAATTTAACCATAAAGTATGGGAAAGTTGGCTGTTAAACCTCAAAGGTGCTTTGGGGAATAATGAAAGTACTTCGGAAAATTTTTCTGGACGAAACTTTCAATTAGATACGTACGAGTTTGAACCTAAAATTTCTTATTTACTGGACCGACAGACCCGGTTTGATGTGTTTTATCAGTTTGCTAACAAAGACAATACCTTAGGGGAAATGGAACAATTGAATCAGCAAAAATTAGGGGTTTCGTTTGCATATAGTAACGCCGAAAAAATTTCGATGAACGGTGAGTTAAATTATATTACCAACGATTTTTCAGGTAGTGCTTTTTCGCCAGTGGCTTACCAAATGCTTGAAGGACTGCAGCCGGGTACCAATTTTACGTGGCAAGTATTATTTCAGAAAAGAATAACTAAATACCTAGATGCTAATCTTTCGTATTTTGGTAGAAAGAGTGAAACATCAAAAACAGTCCATACCGGTAGCGTACAATTAAGAGCTTATTTTTAGAGCATGAAAAAGGCGGAACTTATATGCTCCGCCTTTTGTTACTTAATTTAAAAAGGATAGTTATTCAACAATAATCCGTTGCACTTTTCCTATTTTACTGTTTCCTAATTTTACTAAATATACTCCGCTTTTCACATAGTTCATATTCAAATTGTAGTTATACCCTTCGCCTTCGTTTTCAAGCACTCGGTACACTAAACGTTGTCCAAGGACATTATAAACAGAAAGCTCCAGTTTTCCAGTAACCGATTGCGTTTTCAAGGTAACATCAAAGTTGTTGTTTCCTGTATTGATAACGGTAAATTGAGCTTCGGAAAAAGGGTCATTTGTACTTAATGGATCAAAAATATTGGCCATATAGTCCTCTGTTTCACCATAGGATGTTTCTTCACAAGCATCATCTGGTACAGGTGAATTCCAATTTGTTTTGGCTCTCATTAAGTGCTGTCCCAAAGTCACACCGTCTGGAATGATAAGGTCCATTGTTTCGGTATAAGTCCCTCCACCATCACCAGGCGCTATTTGATAATTATCAACCACCAACTCATCTAATGTAAAGACAAAATCATCGTTAAAATCTATCCAAACCCGAACATATTGACTACCGTATTCAGTAGTAATGGTAAGATCATAAGTTGTATCAATCTCAAGATCTGTAGATAGATTAGTGTAATCTCCATATCCGTCAGGGTCACAACCTGAAGAGTTATTAATATCACCTACCTGAAATAAACGAATACCATCGCCCAATGTACAATTGGATTCTGGTTGGCAGTTGGAGTTGACCACTACTTTTGAAGTTGAATCGTTAGATGTATCGCTGTCATTAGGCAAGGAGGTATAAGCCGTAAAATTGTATGTTCCAAAGGCTGAAAGATCAGCGGTTTGGTTAAAGGTGTATGCCGTTTGCGAATTTCCTGCCAATGGCCCAGCAACGGTCTCGGTTACAATGTTACCATTAATATCATAAGAAACATCAAAATTGGACTGTGGCTCTCCGCCAAAGTTATTGATGGTAACGGTAACAGTTTCAGAAGCAGTTAAGTTTTCACCGGAATTTGGTGACGTAATAGCCGTAACACCTATATCGTTTGGTTCTAAATACGTTACCTCTTTGGTTGCTGAATCGTTGGTATTGTCTTCATCAGCTCCATAATCAGTAGCTGCAGTAATTGAGTACGTGTTGCCAACTGTAGATAAATCTGCAGTAGCCGTGAAGGTGTATTGTGCCGAGGTTGCTGAAGCCAATGGCCCTGCAAATGTTTCGGTAACTAATGCTCCACCATCTACTTGATACGTTACATCAAAATTAGAAGCCGAATTTTGACCAAAGTTAAAAATAGTCACAGTTACATCTTCATTTGCAGACAATGTTCCTGTAACAGGTTCGTCAATACTTACTACTCCAACATCATCATTAAAGTTAGGTGCAATCTGGAAAACCCCAACTACATCTTTTCTACCGCTGTTCATATATTCGTTAATAAACCAAAACTCTTTATCATTGTTTGGGTCTAAGTCTATTTTGCTGTAATCACCGTATCTATAGCTTGGTATATTTTGGTTACCCGCAGCAATAAGCTCCTCTGAAATTGTCATGGTATTTAATGGGTCTGAAGCAAACCTACCAGTATAATATGAACTAACCCTAAAGTCTGTTGGGTTTGGCGTGTCTGGACCGGCCATAGCTGTATAGCCCATACCAATATTACCTTGAAAGTCCATCATCATACTTCCGTGCCAAGCATGTTTACCGTTTGTTGAAGTAAAAGTTCCTTCTTGGTAGATGGTCCAAGGCTGTCCATCACCTGGCTGACGTAATTCAAACCAACGTATTCCAGCCAACTTTCCTCCAGAAGCATCTGTATCAACAACAAAGTTAAAAACAGCCGAGTTATGACCAGAGAACTTTCTGAACTGTGCTTGATTCATAATTGTTGCTTGTAGTGCATCAATTGTAGCACCACCCCCCGGTTGTGTTAGATTTGAAAAGCTTCCTCCGTCAAAAACAGAAATAAAAGGAGTCGTGGTAATTTCGTTGGGTTGAGAGATGGTTGAATTTCCTGGAGTGTCCCAATCTACATCTACTGACCATATTTTTAAATGATCTTCTGAGACTCCGCCCCAAGCATCATCTTGTAAATATACAATTGGAGCGCTACCTGCTGCGGGCATGTTATCATCAGTTACGTTAATTGCTTGTGGGCTATAAAAGCCATTAGTTGCTATTCCAGGAAGCGGAAACCCAATAATTTGTGCATTCGGGTCACCAGCTAACATTGCATCACGTTCTAAAGCATAAATACGATTATTCGTATTAGAGGTATTGTCTGTTATGTAATATCCATCACTCCATACTGAAAGTTTTTGATAATCATTTACTGAAGGGATTGTATACGTATACCAACCGTCATTAACTGGATCGGGGCCATCAGATACTGCTACTTGTGCTCCACCGCCTAAAAAGGTTATTACCCAACGGTCTGCAGCATTATCATATGACACAGTAAGGTCACAACATCCTCCATTGGGGAAAATAGTTGGATTTGGTGCTATTTGGCTTGTTAATGCATTACCTGCTTTATCATAAATTATAAAACCTGTGTTAAAAACCACAAATACATGGTCAGGGCCTACTGCTAAAGCCGGATCTGTAGGCTGTGAGTTTGATTCTGCTGCATCAAACACTAAAGTTGGTGCTTTTCCTGCAATTTTTCCCTCCAACTTGTTTGGGTTACGCACAAAATAATCATCCTCGGTTTGCGGATCCTTTCCTGGGACTACATTGTTTTTCGAGGCTCTTGCATCGTTCATTTCTGTTTCTTTCACTCTAGCGGGAGCAAGGTTTGTTTGTGAAGCTATGGAAGGAACCTTTTGCATAGAAATTGCTTTTCCTATAAATGTGGGTTTCTCTCCATTTTTGTCTTGGGCTTTTATTGAAAAGACTGTCAGCAATAAAAATCCCAATAGGGATAGTTTTAATTTCATTAAATTAGATTTTTAGTTAATAGTTTCTTAATGCTATAAAAATACAATGTCTTCATAGAACAACAATAAAGCTTTACGTTAAAATTTATAGTCAATTATTATAGTATTTTCATATAAACCCTAAAAATACTGCTAATTTAAATAACGATGATTTACAAAAAACTTAAGAAATGATTTTTCGATAATTACCATTTTTTACGGCACATTATTTGTAATTTACCCTATTATTATAAACTAAAATCTAATATCAATGACACTATTAAAATTCAGTTTTGGATTTTTATTCCTATTTGCAATAGCTTGCAACACTACTAAAGAAACAACTTCAGAAAGCAATACAATGACTTCCGTAGAAAAACAAGCCGAACAAAAAATGATGGCAGCCGGTTTTAAAAAAGGTGTTGTTGTCCATTCAACTAAAGAAGACGATTGCCCCTACACCATTAAGTTAGAAAAAGAAGAAACATATTACGACCCTATAAACTTAGAAGAAATCTATAAAAAGGATGGTGAAAAAGTTTGGTTTCAGTTCAATCCTTTACGTAGAATGAACCGCTGTATAAAAGCCAATCCCGTATTTGTTTCTGAAATACAAAAAAGAGCAGAATAACA
Organism: Flavobacteriaceae bacterium UBA3179; assembly: GCA_002364245.1. GTDB lineage: Bacteria > Bacteroidota > Bacteroidia > Flavobacteriales > Flavobacteriaceae > Marixanthomonas. The sequence continues at coordinate 101,065 of DEXR01000022.1, read as the reverse complement.
CCCTGCTCTTTTATTACTTTATTTAGCTTTATCTTACTGAAGCCATGCTTTAAAAGAAATGCTTTTTTTCAGTTTTTCTGATAGTTCTGAAATGGCAATGCGTTCTTGTTCCATGGTATCACGATCCCTAATCGTCACCGTGTTGTCTTCTTTTGTTTGGTGATCTATTGTAATACAATAAGGTGTTCCAGCAGCATCTTGACGACGATAACGTCTTCCCACAGCATCTTTCTCGTCATAACTTACGTTGTAGTCCCACTGAAGATCTTCAATGATTTTTTCAGCTATTTCTGGCAATCCATCTTTCTTTACCAAAGGTAGTATCGCTGCTTTAGTTGGAGCTAAAATAGCTGGTATTTTTAATACAGTTCGGGTTGTGCCTCCATCTAATTCTTCTTCTTCTAAAGAGTTGCTTAACACAGCCAAGAACATTCTATCTAAACCTATTGATGTTTCAACTACATAAGGAACGTAATTTTTGTTCATTTCAGGATCGAAAAACTGAAGCTTTTTACCACTGTGTTCTTCGTGCGCTTTTAAATCAAAATCGGTTCGGGAATGAATTCCTTCCAACTCTTTAAATCCGAATGGGAAGTTAAATTCTATATCGGCTGCGGCGTTGGCGTAATGAGCCAATTTTTCGTGGTCGTGGAACCGGTAGTTTTCTTCTCCCATTCCTAACGACATGTGCCATTTTAAACGGGTTTCTTTCCAGTATTCATACCATTTTAATTCATCACCAGGGCGAACAAAAAATTGCATTTCCATTTGCTCAAACTCCCGCATACGGAATATGAACTGACGCGCAACAATTTCATTTCTAAATGCTTTACCGGTTTGAGCAATACCAAATGGTATTTTCATACGACCCGTTTTTTGAACGTTCAAGAAGTTTACAAAAATACCCTGTGCTGTTTCGGGACGTAAATATAAATCGGTAGCGCTTTCTGCTGAAGCTCCTAACTTAGTACCAAACATTAAGTTAAACTGACGTACTTCGGTCCAGTTTTTACTTCCGGTTTCAGGACACGCAATTCCTAATTCTTCAATAAGAGCTTTAACGTCTTTTAAATCTTCAGCAGCAAGTGATTTTGCCATGCGGCTTAAAATTTCTTTTTGCTCCTTTCTATAACGAACAACGCGTGGATGTGTACTTACAAATTCGGCTTCATCAAAATCGTCACCAAAGCGTTTTTTGGCTTTTTTTATTTCTTTTTGAGCCTTTTGCTCCAATTTTTCAGCATAATCCTCTATCAGCACATCTGCTCGATATCTCTTTTTTGAGTCTTTATTATCTATTAAAGGATCGGTAAAGGCATCAACGTGACCAGAGGCTTTCCAAGTAGTTGGATGCATAAGTATAGATGCATCTATCCCAACAATGTTTTGGTGCATATACACCATACTTCGCCACCAATATTCACGGATATTCTTTTTTAACTCTACTCCGTTTTGTGCATAATCATACACGGCACTAAGTCCGTCATATATTTCACTGGACGCAAAAACATATCCATATTCTTTTGCGTGGGAAACTACCTTCTTAAAATGATCTTCGTTATTTGCCATAGCGCAAAAATAAAAAAACCGCTACGATAACACGTAGCGGTTTAATAAATTTATTGTTGTTATTATTTTAATTCCATAGTTGTAGTAGCAACTTGTGTTTCACCATCAAACACATTCACTACATAACGTCCTTCAATCAAATTGTTTTCGGTAGCATTTACTAATACACAAACATCTAACTCTTCATTTTCATAAAAAACACTTGTTTTAGCGCTGTAGTTTAAAATGTCTCCATTTTCAAAACTAATGGTTTCTTTATCACCCAATAAGTTATTTTTAGGGTTTATAACTTGAACAAATAATTCTCGATCACCACTTTGTGCGATGGCATTAGGTGCTAAAGTAAAGCAAGCCCTTATTTTATCTGCTCTACTGGCTCTTCGAGTATCAACTACCTTACCGCTATTACGGATAATTACAGCTTCTCCTCGTAAGTCGGTTGCATTTACAATTGAACCCTTTTTAATGGTTTCGGCCATAGACGTGTTTTCTTCGTTTACAGAGTCTACCACTTTTATAGTTTCATTTAACACAGAAGTTGTGCTGTCACGTTCCATAGCAATACGTTTATTAACTGCTATTAAGCTATCGGCTCGTTTAAAAAGCATTTTACGTTCATTTTTCAGCCTTCCCACTTCAGATTTGTAACGTTCAATTAAAAGTACGTTCGCTTCAGCATCTTTAACCGAGTCTAAAAGTACTTCTATTCGGTCACGAGCTGCCAAAAGATCTTTGTCTTTTAACTCGTTATCTTGGATTACCTCATCGTAGTTGGCGATCAACTCTTCCAATTCATTTTCAATTGTTTCTTTTTGTTGCTCAAGACCGGTTACCTTATCTTTACTATCATTGTAAAGAGATACGGTGTAAACGGCAAGTGCAATTAACAATACAGATAATACTCCTATGAGTATTTTAAACTTGGTTCCACTAGTTTCTGATTCTGAACTCATATTAAGATGGTTTTAATCGCTAAAGTACTAAGGTAGTAACAACCGAAACGTTTACAAAATGGTAAAAAAATTTAAATTATGTTAAATCTTTTGTTTCCGAAAGTTTGTAACGGTTGTAATGAACTGCTTTTAAAGGGCGAAAAAATACTCTGCGCCACGTGTAGGTTTGATTTGCCATTGGCTTGTCATCATAGAAATAATAATACCGCATTTTCTGATATTTTTTATGGTCGATTCCCTTTAGAGCGAGCTACAGCCTTGCTTCAGTTTCAAAAAAGGGGAATTACCCAGAACATTCTCCATAACTTAAAATACAGGAACCAGGAGCAGATTAGTGGTTTCTTCGGAAGATGGCTTGGAGCTGAACTTACTGAAATTTCAACATACAAGAACATCGATATGGTCATTCCCGTTCCGCTACATAAACAAAAACTGAAAAAAAGAGGTTATAACCAAGTGGAAGGTTTTGGTAAAGCCATTGCAGAGGCTTTACAGGTTCCGTATCGCGATGATATTTTACTGAAACTTTCAAAAACAAAGTCACAAGTTTTTAAAGAACGGTTTTCACGATACAACCCCGCTTGGAAAGAAGAGGGCGTTTTTTCTCTTCAGAATAAAGAAGCTATTGAAAACCAACATATTTTATTGGTCGATGATATTATTACTACTGGCGCCACACTCGAAACCTGTGCACAACAACTGCTAAAAGCAACTAATGTAAAACTTAGCCTCGCAACTATTGCGATTGCATAATAAAGAATCGTTATTTTTGTCTTGATGAAAAGCAGGTTATTATATATTCCCA
>DEXR01000022.1:97245-97602 GCA_002364245.1 Flavobacteriaceae bacterium UBA3179 | reverse complement strand
GCAGGTTATTATATATTCCCATTCTATTATTGTTTTCTCTATCGTTTGTAGAGTGTGCCAAAAAAGGTTCTCCTTCTGGTGGTGAGCGTGACACTATCCCTCCTGTAATCGTTAGGAGCGTTCCTGAAAATTACACGACGAACTTTGACGGAGATGAAATAAGTATTTATTTTGATGAATATATAAAACTGAAAGACCTTCAGAAGAATTTAATTATTTCCCCGCCACTTAAATATCCGCCCAACATCACCCCGTTGAGCACTTCAAAAACGTTGCGTATTCAAATTGATGATACCTTAAAAGAAAACACTACCTACTCTATTAACTTTGGGCGAAGTATTGTAGATAATAATGAGG
>DEXR01000022.1:65857-97105 GCA_002364245.1 Flavobacteriaceae bacterium UBA3179 | reverse complement strand
AGATAATAATGAGGAAAACCCATTTGAATATTATAAATATGTGTTCTCTACCGGAAGCTATATTGACAGCCTTAAAGTAAAAGGGCGCGTGCAAGATGCGCTATTACCAAGTCCAGAGATACCAACAACGGTTATGCTTTATGAAGTAGATGAAGCGTTTAATGACACTTTGGTTTTTTCAGAAAAGCCCACATACATCACCACAACAAAAGATAGCACCGGTATTTTTGAAATTACCAATGTAAAAGAAGGAAAGTATCTTTTAATGGCTTTAAAAGAGAACAATAACGACTATACTTTTCAACCTATAAACGACAAAGTAGGTTTTGCTGAAAAATTTATCACACTTCCTTCAGATAGCACTTACACCTTAACTCTTTTTAAAGAAACGCCCGAATACCTAATTGCACGACCCAAATACCAAGCAAAAAACCATATACTTTTTGGGTATGAAGGTATTGCCGATAGCCTGCAAGTAGAATTGCTTTCAGAGGTACCGGCAAATTTTGAGTACAAAACATACCGCGACTTGAAAAAAGACACACTTCATTATTGGTTTAAACCTGAAGTCGAAAACGACTCATTACTCTTCTTGGCTAAAAACAAAGATTTTACTGATACTCTAACTGTAAGAATCAAAGAATTATATAAAGACTCACTTAATATATCGGCTATTAATGCTGGAACTGTACTGCCTAAAGACACCCTAAAGTTATTAGTTAACACACCTTTTGAATCTTTTAATACGGAAAAGATCACCATTTTAGACAATGATTCTCTTAATATAGAACCTAGAATGGCAATCAATAAAAAATACAATATTGCTCAATTATTTTTCCCTAAAACTGAAGGAAAAACATACCAAGTACAATTACTACCCGGTGCCATAACCGATTTTTATGAAGCAACCAACGACACTTTAAATTATACTTTACGCACGAAAGCAGTTTCAGATTATGGAACGTTGAATGTCACGTTGGAGAATCTAAATCAGCTTCCTGTAATTATTCAATTGGTGGATAGTAAGTTCAATGTAACTTTAGAAGAATATATAACCGAACAAAAACCTGTCTTATTTGAAAACATAAACCCAGGAAAATATTACGTTCGGATTATTTATGATGAAAACGAGAATGGAATCTGGGATACAGGAAATTTTTTAACACGACAGCAACCTGAACGCATTTTATACTACCCCACACAATTGGAAGTTCGGGCCAATTGGAGTTTAAACGAAACGTTTATTCTAACTGAAAACGATCCCGATCCTGTAAAAACTTTAGATGACCCCGAGTAGCAGCGATATGTTCTTTTGTTAAGGATACGGTTTCAATAAATTCTATTTCATTTTCTTTTGTGGAAATTTGTTCCCCCAATACATCATAAACAGCTGAATGACCACTGTATTCGTGATTATTACCGTCAAACCCTACACGGTTTACCCCAATACAATAGCTCATATTTTCAATGGCACGCGCTTTTAACAAGGCATCCCACGCTGACGTTCGTTTTTTGGGCCAATTTGCTACATACAATAAAACATCGTAGTCTTCTGTATTGCGAGACCAAACTGGAAAACGAAGATCATAACAAACTAACGGGCAAATTTTCCAGCCTTTGTAATCTACGATAAGCCGTTCGGTTCCTTTGCTGTATGTTTTATGCTCTCCTGCTAATGTGAAGGTGTGTTTTTTATCATAAGTTTTATAATTACCGTCTGGAAACACGAAGAAAAGGCGGTTGTAAAAATTATTATTTTCTGAAACTATGACACTTCCGGCTATAGCTGAATTACTTTTTTTTGCTTCAGCAATCATCCAATTTAGGGTTGTTCCGTTTGTTTCTTCAGCAAGGGTTGAAGCGTTCATAGAAAAACCAGTGGGAAACATTTCGGGAAGGATAATTAAATCGGTTTCTTCAGAAATAGAATTTATTTTTTCTGAAAACATGCGCCTATTCGCTTCGGCATCTTCCCAATGCAACTGTGATTGAATTAGTGTGACGTTTAACGTTTCAGAATTCAAAATATATGTGTTTAAATTTCTATTTTTTATTTTCGAGCAACTCAATAATTGGCTTTGCGTCTTGCATTTGTGCATGGTCCATGGCTGTGTTGCCACGATCGTCTTTTATAGTTGTATCTGCGCCATTTTCAAGCAAAAGATTTACAATATCTTTTTTAGCAAATGTAGCCGCATAAATTAAGGCTGTGGCACCATTAAAGTTTGTCACGTTTACATTAGCGCCATTATCTAATAACAATTTTGCGATATTAGTATGACCTTTAAAACAAACGCCCATTAAAGCAGTGTTTCCAGATGCATCTTGGGCATCGATATTGGGATTGTGTTTTAAAATCACTTCGGAAATATCTTCAAGCCCGTAATAACAAGCTAATAAAAGAGGAGTTGATCCTCTGGGATTTTTTTCGTTTATCCATTCGGGATGTTGCTGTAAAAGTTCTTTTACATTTTCAGTTTCTCCCTTTCGAATGGCATCAAATAACATAGTACTCATATAACATCTAAATTAATAAAGCGGAATGATAAAGTTACCATTCCGCTGTGGGTTTAACAAAAGTTTACCTAGTTATGAAAGATCATATCTATCTAAGTTCATTACTTTGTCCCAGGCCTTTATAAAGTCTTTTACAAACTTTTCTTTTGAATCTTCTGAAGCATAAACCTCGGCAAGGGCTCTAAGTTCGGAATTAGAACCAAAAATAAGGTCTACTCGAGTTCCTGTCCATTTGGTTTCACCGGTTTTACGGTCGCTACCTTCAAATAGATTAGCCTCTTCTGAAGTTGATTTCCACGTAATCCCCATATCAAGTAGGTTTACAAAAAAGTCGTTTGTAAGCTGCTCCTTTTTATCGGTAAACACACCCTTGTTAGAACCGTCGTAATTAGCGCCCAACATACGCATACCCCCTACCAAAACAGTCATTTCTGGTGCCGTTAAGGTAAGCAACTGTGCTTTGTCAACTAATAATTCTTCTTCAGTTACTTTATATTTATCTTTTACATAATTTCTAAAACCATCGGCAAGTGGTTCTAAAGCGTCAAATGCTTCGGCATCGGTTTGTTCTTCTGAGGCATCTGCTCTACCTGGCGTAAAAGGCACATTTAGATTATGACCTGCGTTTTTAGCTGCTTTTTCAACAGCGGCACATCCAGCTAAAACAATTAAATCTGCTAGCGATACATTTTTATTTCCTGATTGTGCTTCGTTAAAGTCTTTCTGAATACTTTCAAGCGTATTTAGAACTTTATCTAATTGTTTTGGATTATTTACTTTCCAGTTTTTCTGTGGTGCTAACCGGATGCGTGCCCCGTTTGCTCCTCCTCTTTTATCTGAACCTCTAAAAGTAGAAGCAGATGCCCAAGTGGTTGAAACCAATTCTGAAATAGAGAGATTGGTATTTAAGATTTTAGATTTTAAATCGGAAATATCTTGACTGTTCATTAATTCATGAGTTACTTCAGGAATTGGGTCTTGCCAAATTAATTCTTCTTGTGGCACTTCAGGACCTAAATATCGTTCTTTTGGTCCCATGTCACGATGTGTAAGTTTGTACCAAGCACGTGAATATGCATCGGCAAACTCTTCTGGGTTTTCGTAAAAGTGTCTTGAAATTTTCTCATAATCCGGATCCATTCGTAATGAAAGATCTGTTGTTAACATAAACGGATCGTTCATTTTATTAGGGTCGTGGGCATCAGGCACTGTTCCCGCACCAGCATTATCTTTTGGCTTCCATTGATGAGCGCCCGCAGGACTTTTAGACAACTCCCATTCATACCCAAATAAGGTTTCAAAAAAGTTGTTATCCCATTGTATTGGTGTTTTAGTCCAAGCTCCTTCTAATCCACTGGTAATAGTATCTGCACCTTTTCCTGTTCCAAATTTATTTTTCCATCCCATACTTTGTGCTTCCAAACCTGCTGCAGCCGGTTCTGCATCTACATACTCTTCAGGATCTGCGGCTCCGTGCGTTTTTCCGAAGGTATGCCCTCCTGCAATTAATGCTACGGTTTCATAATCGTTCATCGCCATACGGCCAAACGTTTCACGAATGTAATGTGCTGCATCTACTGGGTCTGGATTTGCATTATGCCCCTCAGGGTTTACATAAATTAATCCCATGTGTGCTGCCCCTAAAGGCTTTTCCAGTTGATCTTCTGTAAATCGGTCTTCGTTTCCTAACCATTCCGTTTCTGAACCCCAATAAACCTCTTCGGGTTCCCAAACATCTTCTCTTCCACCAGCAAAACCAAACATTTCAAGCCCCATAGATTCGTGTGCACAATTACCTGCTAACACCAATAAATCTGCCCACGATAATTTTTTACCATATTTTTTCTTAATTGGCCATAGTAATAATCTTGCTTTATCAAGATTGGCATTATCCGGCCAACTATTTAAAGGAGCAAAACGCTGTTGTGCTGTTCCTGCTCCTCCACGGCCATCTTGAATTCGGTACGTACCTGCACTGTGCCAAGCCATTCGAATAAAAAAAGGTCCATAATGACCGTAATCTGCAGGCCACCAATCTTGGCTATCGGTCATTAATTTATATAGGTCTTCTTTTACTGCTTTTAAATCGAGCGATTTAAATTCTTTTGCGTAATCGAAACCTTCATCCATAGGATCTGTCAAGGATGAATTTTGTCGTAATATATTTAGGTTTAATTGGTTTGGCCACCAATCTCTATTGCTTCTTCCCCCTCCAGTTGTGTTGTTTAAATTTCCATTTAAGAAAGGACATTTTGCTGATGATTCGTTAACTTCCCATGCTTCTCCCTGCTTATTGCTGTTATTATCCATAATGTTATTGATTTTTAATACTATACAGAGATAAAGTTACCATTTTATATTATTAAAAATCAAAATTTTGATTTCAATACGTAATTAAAGTATCAAGGAAAATTATACTTGTAGGTGTAGAATATTAGTTTTTTAAATTGAGTTTAATATTTCTGCTGCCTTTTTTAATTCTTCATCTGTTTTAGCGAAACAAACTCGTATTTGTTTAAAGTCTTGGTTGTTTTTATTAAATACCGAAGTAGGTATCGTCGCAATTTTATGCTCCTTTGTAAGTCGATCAGCAAAATCGACATCTCTTTCGTCTGAAATTTCAGAAAAATCAAGCAACTGGAAATAGGTTCCTTTTGATGGAGTAAACTTAAATCGGGAGTCTTTAATCAAGTCTAAAAAATAATCTCGTTTTTTTTGATAAAAAGAAGGTAAGGACAAATAGTTATCCTCATTTTGCAAATACGTTGCCAACGCTTTTTGAACAGGATGATTTACCGAAAACACATTAAATTGATGTACTTTTTGAAACTCTTTCATTAAATGATTTGGTGCCAGGCAATAGCCCATTTTCCAACCAGTATTATGAAATGTTTTTCCAAAAGAGGCGGTTATAAAAGTGCGTTTGGCCAATTGTGGGTATTTGGCTGCGCTTTGGTGTTCTTCCCCATCAAAAACTATGTGCTCGTACACCTCATCGCTAAGCACCAAAAGGTCCTTTTCCTCAGCTAATTTTTGAAGTTGTAACATATCGTTTTCAGAAAATAACATTCCGCTGGGGTTGTGTGGAGAATTAATAATAATCATCTTGGTTTTAGATGTTATTTTATTCGCTACTTCATCCCAGTTTGGTTCATAGTTAGGAGCTTGAAGTTGTACTGCAATGGTTTTTCCGCCAAAAAGTTCAACTGAAGGTTTGTAACAATCGTACGCTGGCGTGAAAATTATCACCTCATCACCTTTATGGATAGTAGCAGCTATTACTGTAAAAATTGCCTGTGTAGCACCAGCAGTAATAGTAATTTCCCTGTCAGCATTATACTTTTTATAATAAAGGCTTTCAATTTTTTTTGAAATAACCTCTCGCAATTTTTTATCCCCAGGCATAGGGGCATATTGATTATATCCATCTTTCATGGCTTTGTCAACCAGATTAATCAAGACCGGGTCACTTTCAAAACCAGGAAAGCCTTGAGCTAAGTTTATGGCATTAAAATCTACCGCCATTTTACTCATTATGCTAAAAATGGAGGTTTTTGTGTTGGGCAATTTTGAAGTCATGCTATAAATATAAGAGTATCATTTAAGCTCTCCAAAAACTTCCTTTTTAAAAAAAATGTGATGTTTTTACGGAATTATGTACCTTGTTTTTTTTATTAAAGCTTTTTATGTGTAAAAAATTACTTTTTTATTCTTTTTTTATTGTTTGTATATCTGGTTTTGCTCAAAATTTAGATTCAATACCATTATATAAAAAAGCAACTTTTAGTGAGCTAAAGGAAAATGCCAATATTTATTACAATAAAGGAGAATACCTGGAATCCTTAAAACTTAATATTGAACTATTAAAAAAGGGTCTAGAAGAAAAAAACAATAACTATATACACCAAGGCTACCGAAATCTAGGCTATGACTATCTAGAGTTGGATGACAGCCTTCAAGCAAAGGAAAGTTTTAAAAAAGCTGAAAAGTATGCAAAGCTCTCCAAGAACGATACCGCAACGGCACTTTCATATATGGATTTAGCAAATGCATATGCTGAATTAGATTTAGATTATAAAAAAGCATTACAATACCACGATAAATCTAACTCTCTTTTTGAAAAGTTAAAAGATTCCGCTGGAATGGCCGATGCCTATTACAATACCATTCTTACGGCAATGGCAGCCAAAGATTATAAAAAAGCGTATGTAAATATTTTAAAGGCTAGAAAGCTTAACCGTTTCAACAAAAATCATTTTAACTTTATAGGAGTCGATGTTTTAACAGGTGAATACCACATAGAAAAGAAAAATTATAAACTAGCAGATAGCTATTTAAATAAGGCAATAATTGAGGCCAAAAAGGAAAACCTTACATTAGAATTAGAATCTGCTTATTTAGCCCTTAGCAAAAGTCTTTATCTACAAGAGAGGTATGATGAAGCCTACAGAGCTAGATTGGAGTTTGACAAATACCTAGAAACAAACCTTCGTAATGTTAACAACGCTCAAAAGGAAACTGTTTCAGCTAAATTTCAAGTTTCAGAGTACAGAAAAGATATTGAGGCTGCCGAGCTAAAAAACCAATTGCAAGCCGAAATTGTAAGAAACAAAAGCACATTAAACACTATACTTTACATAATCTCGGCAGTTTTACTATTGTTGTTTATCATTTTCATGTTAGCCTACCGAAAAAGAAAACAATTAGTAATGGAGCTTAGAAAACGAAACCGGGAATTTTTAGAGGCAAAACAGCACGCCGAAAAGATGTCTCGCTCCAAAACCGAATTTTTCTCAACGGTGAGCCACGAATTACGCACTCCATTATATGGCGTAATAGGCCTAAGTTCTATTTTATTGGAAGACCCTTCTTTAAAAGGACATAAAAACGATTTAAAATCCTTAAAGTTTTCGGCAGATTACTTGTTAGCGTTAATTAATGATGTGCTTCAAATAAATAAAATTGATTCCAATAAACTGGAAGAGCATAGTACTACGTTTCATCTTCCCGATTTTATTGAAAAAATAACTGCTTCTTTTGAATATATGCGTCTTCAGAATAGAAATAAGCTAGATGTCACGATTTCAAAAAAAATCCCTAAAATGCTTCAAGGTAATACTATCGCATTGTCTCAAATATTAATGAACTTAGTAGGTAATGCCTGTAAATTCACAGAAAACGGACAAATAACAATTAATATAAGTCCCAAAAAAATAACCCCCGAAGAAGCTCTATTATGTTTTTACATTAGAGACACGGGTATTGGTATTTCAGAAAAAGATCAAGAACGCATTTTTAATGAATTTTCACAGGTAGATAATGAAAATTATAGTTATCAAGGAACTGGGCTAGGGCTAACCATTGTAAAAAAGCTATTGGCACATTACAACTCAAAAATCAATGTGAAAAGTGTAAAAGGTGAAGGTTCTGAGTTTTGGTTTACCTTAAAGTTTAATGTAGTAGAAAAAGCAGCTACTAAAATAGAAGACAGCTTATTGAATAAAAAATTGTTGGTAAAAAAACGTATTTTAATAGTTGAAGATAACCGGATAAACCAAGCTGTTACCAAAAAAATATTAGAGAAAAATCAAGTAATCTGTTCAATTGCCGAAAACGGCGAACAAGCTATTGAACAGGTAAAGAAAAACACTTTCGATTTGGTTTTGATGGACATTAACATGCCTGTATTAAACGGATTTGAAGCGACCAAAAAAATCCGTATGTTTAATTCTACTATTCCAATTGTAGCGTTAACAGCAGTTGAAGTAGAAGACCTTCGCTTTGAAATATATGACAGTGGCATGAACGACATCATTGTAAAACCTTATGATATGAACAAGTTTTTGCAAGTTATCTTACGGAACTTAACCGCTTTTTATTCTGGCAATATGGCTCCACAATTTTTTTGAAACATCTAGAAGCCAAAGGTCATATATTGTAACCTGTCTGTATATAAACCAATACATCGTTTATGCACTTTTTTAAATCGTTTTTCACTTCTTTCTCCCAAAACCTGAAAACAGTATAGCCCATTTCGTTAAGTTCTTTATTTACCTCGCGGTCACGTTGCATGTTCCGTTCTATTTTAGGTATCCAAAATCCGCGATTGCTTTTTATGGTTTCCTTTTTCTCCTCCCAATTATAACCATGCCAAAACTCACCATCAATAAATATTGCCAACTTGTATTTTTTAATGGATACATCGGGTTTGCCTGGCAAGTATTTTGAGTCCACACGATACCGAACACCCTTTGCCCACAATGCTTTTCGGAATAGCATCTCGGGTTTAGTGTTTTTGCTACGTATCTTGCTCATAATTTTAGAGCGTTTTTTTGTGGTATAAAACCCGGATTCTTCGCTAAACCGTGGTACTTTTATTTTCTTTTCTTCATAGGACATACACTTTCAATGTATGAATAATTTACAACACTAAGAATTTATATTTGTTTAGCCTATAGTCTTTTCGTGCTTAACAATATTACTTCAGAAACACAAACAGCTTATATTTATTTCATTTAAGACACTAGGAAGAATAAAAAAACCCAAATCTTTATTTGATTTGGGTTTTTGTAAACAATATATTTTTTAATGTTTATCCTTCCGCACTTGCCTTTAAATATTCACGATTTATACGTGCAATATTTTCTAATGAAATATCCTTAGGACATTCAATAAAGCAAGCTCCGGTGTTACTACACGCTCCAAAACCTTCTTTATCCATTTGCTCTACCATGTTTAGCACTCGACGAGTTGCCTCAACTTCCCCTTGTGGTAGTAAAGCAAATTGACTTACTTTAGCTGAAGTAAACAACATCGCACTTGCATTAACACAAGCTGCCACACAAGCTCCACAACCAATACACGTTGCCGAATTAAAAGCTTCGTCTGCATTATCTTTTTCTACCAGAATAGCATTTGCATCAATTGTATTTCCAGAAGTATTTACCGAAACATACCCGCCAGCTTGTTGAATACGATCAAAACCACTACGATCTACCACCAAATCCTTAATCACAGGAAAAGCAGTTGCTCTAAACGGCTCGATTACCACCGTATCACCATCATTAAAGCTACGCATGTGTAATTGGCACGTAGTAGTGTGACGCTGAGGTCCGTGGGGTTTTCCATTAATTTGAAGCGAACAAGACCCGCAAATACCTTCACGGCAGTCATGGTCAAATACAACCGGTTCGTCTCCCTTTTCTATTAGCTGTTCGTTTAAAACGTCTAGCATTTCTAAAAAGGACATATCGCCATCCACACCATCAATCGGGTAGGTTTGTAAACTTCCTTTTGTGTTAGCGCCTTTTTGACGCCATATTTTTAGAGTAAGCTTCATAAGTTAAGCTTTAAATATTATTTATAACTTCTAGTTTTCACTTCAATGTTCTCGTAGTCCAAGTTTTCTTTGTGCAATACTGCTTCGCTTGGTTCTCCTTTATATTCCCAAGCGGCTACATACATAAAGTTTTCATCGTCACGCATCGCTTCTCCTTCATCGGTTTGGTACTCTTCTCTAAAGTGACCACCACACGATTCTTCACGGTGTAAAGCATCTTTTGCAAACAATTCTCCTAATTCTAAGAAATCTGCTACACGACCTGCTTTTTCAAGTTCTGGGTTCATTTCGTCCATTGAACCTGGTACTTTTACTTCTTTCCAGAATTCTTCTCGTAAGGCTTTAATTTCTGAAATAGCTTCTTTTAATCCTTTCGCATTTCTAGACATTCCAACCTTGTTCCACATGATTTTACCCAAACGCTTATGGATATCATCAACAGACTTGGTTCCTTTGTTGTTAATTAGCTTTTCCAAGCGCTCACGAACATCTTTTTCTGCTTGTTCAAAAGCTGGAAGATCAGTTGAAATTTCACCGGTTCTAATATCATCGGCTAAATAATCACCGATTGTATACGGCAACACGAAATATCCATCGGCCAATCCCTGCATTAAGGCAGAAGCACCTAGTCTGTTAGCTCCGTGATCGCTAAAGTTAGCTTCTCCGGTAACGTAACATCCTTTTATTGTTGACTGTAAGTTGTAATCTACCCAAACGCCACCCATCGTGTAGTGCACGGCAGGATAAATCATCATTGGGGTTTTGTATGGATTTGCATCCACAATTTTTTCATACATTTCAAACAAGTTACCATACTTATTAGCAACGACTTCTGTTCCTAATTTTATAACTTCTTCTTTGCTTGGATTGTGATTCCCGTGCATCACCGCTTGCTCTTTTCCGTAACGCTCAATCGCAGAAGCAAAATCTAAGAATACGGCTTCTCCTGTTTTATTAACACCAAAACCGGCATCGCAACGTTCTTTTGCAGCACGAGAGGCCACATCACGAGGTACTAGGTTACCAAACGACGGGTAACGACGCTCTAGGTAATAATCGCGTTCTTCTTCAGAAAGCTCTGTTGGTTTCTTTTTACCTTGACGAATTGCTTCGGCATCTTCTTTTTTCTTCGGAACCCAAATACGGCCGTCATTCCGAAGGGATTCAGACATCAATGTTAATTTGGATTGATGATCTCCCGAAACTGGAATACAGGTTGGGTGAATTTGTGTGTAACAAGGGTTTGCAAAGTAGGCACCCTTTTTATGTATTTTCCAAGAGGCAGTTACATTACTTCCCATTGCATTAGTGGAAAGGAAAAATACGTTTCCGTACCCTCCCGAAGCAATAACAACCGCGTGTGCCGAATGTCTTTCTAATTTACCAGTAACCAAATCGCGGGCAATAATTCCACGTGCTTTTCCGTCAACAATCACTAAATCCAACATTTCGTGACGGTTAAACGGCTGTATTTTACCACGGTTTATTTGGCGGTTCATAGCAGCATACGCTCCTAATAGTAGTTGTTGTCCTGTTTGTCCTTTTGCGTAAAAAGTACGCGATACCAACACTCCGCCAAATGAGCGGTTGTCTAGCAATCCACCATATTCACGAGCAAAAGGAACTCCTTGTGCCACACATTGGTCAATGATATTGGCAGATACTTCGGCAAGGCGGTATACATTCCCTTCGCGAGAACGATAATCGCCACCTTTTACTGTATCGTAGAAAAGACGGTAGTTAGAATCACCATCTCCTTGATAGTTTTTTGCAGCGTTAATTCCTCCTTGAGCCGCAATAGAGTGTGCTCTACGAGGAGAATCTTGATAGCAAAATGTTTTTACGTTATACCCTAGTTCGGCTAAGGTGGCAGCGGCACTTCCTCCGGCTAAACCTGTTCCTACAACGATAACATCGATATTTCGTTTGTTCGCAGGATTAACAAGGTTAATATTGTTTTTATGGTTTTTCCACTTCTCGTCTAAGGGTCCTTTTGGTATTTTAGAATCTAATATCGACATAGCTTTTGCTGTTTAGTGGGAAATTTGATTAAAATGATGATATAAGGCAATAATGATAAAGCCTAACGGAATTACTATTGCATACAGTTTTGTAAATCCTTTAACCGCTTTTGAAAATTTGTTGTTCCAACCCATGGTTTGAAAGGAAGAAGCAAACCCGTGCCATAAGTGAAACATTAATAACACAAATGATATTACATAAATTCCAGTACGTATTGGGCTTTCAAACTTATGAACCAATTCGCCATAATATCTTGTTGCATCTTCTGGATTTGATTCAACATATTTGTGTACCATTTCCGGAACCCAAAAGTCGTAAAAGTGTAATCCTAAGAATGCTAAGATCACAGCTCCTGAAATAATCATATTCCGAGATGCCCACGAAGAGTTGGTGTTTCCTTTATAGGACTTGTAGCTTATCTTTCGAGCTTTATTGTTTTTAAGCTCTAAAATAATCCCCATTACAAAGTGAAATACAACCCCAAAAATTAAAACAGGTTGTAAAATAAATTGCACTAACGGGTTTGTTCCCATAAAATGAGACCAGCTGTTAAACGTTTCTTCCGAAAAAACTGAAGAAAAGTTGATTGTAAAGTGTTGTGCAAGAAAAAATACAAGAAATAGACCTGAAAGGGCCATCGCCACTTTTTTGGCGATCGAAGCGGATAATATTCCCATTATTGGTTAATTTTCAAAAATTAAGGTAGACAAAAATACCACCGAAAAAGCTTTCAGCAAAAAGTATCAATTGTTTTCCTCTTTATTTAGAACTATTTTAAATACAATAGCTATTTTACTTCAAGGTTTTGAGTTGATGTGTTGCCGTTATTCTTTACTATAACTTTATACATCCCTTTCGGCAAATAATACTTGTCATTCTTAGCCTTCTTCATTTCGATGTCGGCTTTTTCTATGGCTTTCCTTCCTTTTTCTGAAACCGTTACATCATACTCAAACATATTAACTCCTTTTACAGCGTCAGTTGTAAGTTTCTGCACCTCGCTTCCATCTTCAGTTTCAACAGTAATGATTGCTTTTCCTTCAGAAGGGCTATAATACTGAAGCGTTACTGAAGGTTCTATTACATCATACCACTCTCCATATTTACTTCCCCAACGACGAGATGCTCGAATAGGTTCAATTTCCGCGAGGATTAAATCGCTCATTTTTTCAGCATTCATTTGCTGAAGCAAAGTAACATCAGCTAAATAGAAAGAGCGACCGTGTGTTCCTAAAATTAAATCCTTTTCACGTTCTTGAATCACCAAATCGTGAACCGCCACACTTGGTAAACCTTCTGAAAAAGCTTCCCAAGAATCTCCTTTATTAAAAGAAACATAAGCTCCATTATCTGTACCTAAATATAGTACATTTTCATTTTCAGGATCTTCCTTAATTACATTTACAGGTGAAGCTGGTAAATTACTACTAATATCTTTCCACGTTTGCCCGTAGTTTTCACTTACATATGCGTAGGTTTTGAAATCGTCCCAGCGATAGCCGTTCAACGTAACATACACCCGTTCTTTTTTATGTTTGGAAGCAATTACTCTACTCACCCACAAATCTTTTGGAAATGATTTTGAAACATCTGTCCAATTACCACCTGCGTTTTTTGAAATATGTAACATGCCATCATCGCTTCCAGCATATAACAACCCAAATGTAAAAGGTGACTCACTAATGCTTGTCAACGTTCCGTAAGCAACATTTCCTGGCTTTCCTCCTTTGGTAAGATCACCTGAAATTGCTTCCCAATCGTCACCTTGATTCATACTTCGCATTAGTTTATTTCCACCCAAATAAAGAATATCCTGATTGTGCGGGCTCAACAAAATAGGCGTCTGCCAATTAAAACGATAGGGGCTTTCACCTAATTCATGTTTTGGCTGAATATATGTTTGTTCTTCAGTTTCACGATTAAGCCTAAAATAGTTTCCAAATTGAAAACCGGTATATACAATATTGCTATTTCGGTTGTCAATTTGAACGTGCATACCATCGCCGCCCATAATACTTTCATACGGGTTTTGTCCAGATTGTTGCCAACCGTAGTCTATTTTGGCATTGTGCGGCCCTACCCAAACACCATTATCTTGTAAGCCACCATACACATTATAAGGTTCCTCATTATCTACATTCACGGTATAAAACTGCCCAACTGCTGGGGCGTTGTTTTTAATCCACGTTTTACCATCATCGTAGCTAATATTAACACCACCGTCGTTCCCATCAATTAAATGACCTGGTTTTTTAGGGTTGATCCATAACGCGTGGTGATCTGCGTGCACATTTTCTGCGCTGATGGATTCGAAGATTTTCCCACCGTCAGCCGATTTTAAAATAGGCACACCATAAATGTAAATTTTATTTGAATTTGAAGGGTCTACATGTATTTTTCCGAAGTAATATCCGTACGAATAGTACAAATCATTAATATAGCCTTCGTGCGTTTTTTTCCAGCTTTTTCCACCGTTGGTGCTTTTATACACCTCAGCACCAATAACAGGTGTGTCAAATAATTGCGTATTAGCATTTTCTAAATATTTAGCAAGATCAGCAGGCTTTACGCTTCCACTACGCACCATGTTTTTTACGTTTTCGGCTTTATATTTTTCTTGAAAACCATTAGCGCGTAAGAACTTTTTCAGTTTGTCATTTTCCAACTCCAAGAATTCTGAAGCACTCATTTTTTTGAATACGTCTTTGGTTAAAGCATCGCTATCAGTATCCATTTTTTCTTTTTTGCGATGATCTTGATTGTCGATAATGGCATACACTGTGTTCTCATCGACAACTGCTAAACCTATACGTCCAGCGCCTTCACCCGTTGGAAACCCACTTCCGGAAACAGACATTTTTTCCCAAGTATCGCCCCCATCTGTACTTTTATAAATGGCACTCCCTTCACCGCTTCCGGTAAAATTCCACGCTTTTCGGTCTTTTTCCCAAGAAGAAGCATAGATTAAGTCGAAGTTGTTAGGATCGCGGTCCATTTCGATAATCCCGCTTTCGTTATTTACAAACAAGGTTTTGTTCCAGGTTTTACCACCATCTACGGTTTTATACACCCCACGTTCTTCATTGGTAGAATATAAATGCCCAACAGCACTTACCACTACCTCATCAGGATTTACAGGGTTGATTAATATTTTGCTAATATGATGACTGTCTTTCAGCCCCATATTTTGCCACGTTTTGCCTTTATCGGTAGATTTCAGTAAGCCAATTCCGGCATACGACGATCGGGAAGCGTTCACTTCGCCAGTTCCCACCCAAATAGTTCCGGTTTTCCAGTCTACAGCAAGACTTCCTACGTTTTGGGTTACAGTATTGTCTATAACTGGAGTAAAAGAAGTGCCATTATTATTGGTATACCAAACACCTCCGCTGGCGTAGCCTGCGTAAAATTCAATTGGATTATTGGGGTTTACGGCAAAATCTACAATACGGCCGCTCATTACTGTTGGACCAATATTTTTAAAAGGAAGGTTTTTAACCAGTGAATTTTTCGAAAGTTGTTCTTTTTGCTGCAACGCTTTTTCTAATTCGGCTTTTGAAGTTGCCGGTTGTTGAGAAAATGCCGAAATAAAAAAGAAAGAGAATAAAAAAAGTAAGAATTGCTTCATTTGAAATGGTTTTAAGGGTTGAAATTACTGAAATGTCCCCGCTTTGGCAAAATTTTATTTTAGTATTAACAGCCTTTGCTTTTATTTCTATTAATTTTGAAAAAATTCAGAAAAAAACACAATGAAGTATCATCCAATTGACAGCAACTTATTTGTAAAAAACCGTAAAAATTTTATGGCCCAGATGAAGCCAAAAAGCCTTGCGGTATTTAATAGTAATGACATTTACCCCATTGGTGCAGACAGCACGATGCCGTTTCAACAATCTCGCGATTTATTTTACCTGAGTGGTGTAGATCAAGATAAAAGTATGTTATTATTATTTCCGGATGCTGTAGAAGAAAAACACCGTGAAATTTTATTTTTAACTGAAACCAACGACCATATTGCCGTTTGGGAAGGTGAAAAACTAACCAAAGAAAAAGCAACCGAAACAACTGGCGTAAAAACTGTGTATTGGCTAAAAGAATTTGATAAAATTTTCTTTGAATTAATGACGCAAGCCGACACCATATATTTCAACACAAACGAACATTACCGCGCGAATGTTGAAACCGAAACTCGTGAAGACCGTTTCATTAAAAAAACGAAAGCACAATTTCCGGCGCATAGCTGGGCGAAAAGCAACCCAATTTTACAACGCTTGCGTTCTGTAAAAGACCCAATCGAATTGGATATTATGCAACAAGCGTGTAATATCACCGAGAAAGGTTTCAGAAGAATTTTAGATTTTGTAAAACCTGGCGTGATGGAATACGAAATCGAGGCCGAATTTATGCACGAGTTTCTAAGTAATCGTTCACGAGGTTTTGCGTACACCCCTATTGTTGCCAGTGGAAAAAACGCTTGCGTATTACACTATGTTGAGAACAACCAGAAATGTAACGATGGTGATTTAATTTTATTAGATGTAGGTGCTGAATATGCTAATTATAGTAGTGATATGTCTAGAACAATTCCAGTAAGTGGAAAATTCACTAAAAGACAAAAAGAAGTTTACAACGCTGTAAACCGTGTAAAGAACGATGCAACAAAAATGCTTGTACCTGGAACACTTTGGAAAGAATACCACGAAGAAGTTGGAAAGTTAATGACTTCAGAATTACTTGGATTGGGAATTCTTGACAAAGCTGATGTTAAAAACGAAGACCCAGACTGGCCTGCCTATAAAAAATACTTTATGCACGGTACCAGCCACCACATTGGCCTGGATACACACGATTACGGAATTCTGTGGGAGCCGATGCAAGCAAACCAGGTGTTTACTGTAGAGCCAGGTATTTATTTACCAGATGAAGGTTTTGGTATTCGATTGGAAGACGATGTGGTAATTCAGGAAAATGGGGAGCCTCATAACTTGATGCGCAACATCCCGATTGAAGCAGATGAGATTGAAGAAATCATGAACAAATAAACGTTTTAGACGTTTTTAGATATATTCCGGTATAGAAACAATCGCTATACCGGATTTTTTTATACCATTATATAATGACACATACCTTTAAAAACACTCCTATATATTATAATGTAACCGGTAGCGGTCCGGAAATGGTTTTATTGCATGGTTTTCTAGAAAGTTCAACTATTTGGAATGAATACATCTCTTCCCTTTCTGAAAAACATACTGTCATTACTATAGACTTCCCTGGACACGGAAAAAGCGGAATTGTTTCTGAAACACATAGTATGCAATTTATAGCTAAAGTGGTGAAAAGTGTTTTAAATGAATTAAATATTGAATCTGCAATTTTTATTGGTCACTCCATGGGCGGCTATGTAGCGTTAGCTTATACTGATTTGTTTCCGAATGAAGTTGAAAAGTTAATTTTATTGAATTCTACGCCTACAGCAGATTCTGAAGAACGTAAGCAAAACCGAAGACGCGCTTTAAAAGTACTGGATCATAATGCAGAAGCTTTTATAAGTATGGCAATTATGAATCTATTTTCTGAACATTCAAAAAAGAAATTTACTTCAGAAATTGAAGCATTAAAAAAAGAAGCACTTCAGTTTCCAGTAGCAGGGATACAAGCTGCTATTCGCGGGATGATAAACAGAAAAGACCGAACCGAAGTTTTAGCAAATTTCAGAAGAGAGAAAGTAATGGTATGCGGTAATGAAGACCCAATTATGCCTATTTCAGATTCAAAAAACATTTCAGAAAAAACAAATACACAATTAATCCAGTTAGAAGGAGGACATATGAGTTGGTTGGAAAACAATGATGAAACACATGAAATATTGCATTTCATCGAATAAATTTGCGTTTTAACGTTTTTTTAAAACTTTTTTCTATATTTATCACAACAAAAAAACGTAGACAAGATGAGTAATTCCTCTAAATCATCATTTTCGATAGGAAGTATCGTGTGCCAGACCATCGGTCATAAATACACTGAAACACGAAAAATCACTAACCACATTCACGAGTACAAGTGCAAACACTGTGGCCGTGAAGTAACTGAAAACTCTACAGGAAAAATTGAATTACTCACTAACAAAGTGAAACAGGTAAACAACAATGTCGCCGATTTTTTCGAAAGAAAAAATAGAAAGGTAGCTGTTTAATTTCCAATTAATCTTCTTCTTGCATAGAATTCCATCCTCTTGCAACCAATGGAATTTTTGTGTTTGCACGAGTTATTAAGTGCATCCCTTCACTTTCTTGCGTCATATGCCCAATTACCGTTAAATGTGGGTTTCCTTTAATTTTGGGAAAATCATCAGTAGAAATAGTGAACAATAATTCGTAATCTTCGCCGCCACTTAAGGCAATTGTGGTGCTATCCATTTCAAATTCTTCGCAAGTTGAAATAACTTGAGGATCTAACGGAATTTTATCTTCATACAAATTACAACCTACTTTCGAGTTTTTACAAATGTGTATCACTTCCGAAGAGAGACCGTCGCTAATATCAATCATAGAGGTTGGTTTAACATCTAAATCTTTTAAAAGTGCAGAAATGCCCTGTCGTGCTTCAGGTTTTAACTGGCGTTCTATTATGTAAGTATATTTATCAAGATCGGGTTGCGATTTCGGGTTTACCTTAAACACTTGTTTTTCACGCTCCAAAACTTGAAGTCCGAGGTAAGCAGCGCCAACGTCACCTGTTAAAACCAACAAATCATTTTCTTTGGCCCCACTTCTATAAACAGCTTCTTCTTTATTTACTTGACCCAAAGCTGTGACACTTATAACCAACCCTGTTGTAGATGAAGTAGTGTCACCACCAACTACATCAACATTATAAATACTCGCAGCCGTTTCGATACCTGCGTATAATTCTTCCAAAGCTTCAACCGGAAAGCGATTAGAAACAGCAATTGAAACAGTAATTTGTTTTGCTGAAGCATTCATGGCATATACGTCCGATAGATTTACCACAACCGCTTTATACCCTAAATGTTTTAAAGGCATGTAGCTCAAGTCAAAATGTACACCTTCAACAAGCATATCTGTAGTAACAACTATTTGATTGTTTTCTTCTGAAGAAATAACTGCTGCATCGTCGCCGATACCTTTAACCGTAGTCTCTTGCTTTATTTTAAAGTTTTTGGTTAAATGATCTATTAGCCCAAATTCCCCTAGTTGTGAAATACTTGTTTTTGAAGTGTCTTTATTATCGAACATATACAGAAAGTTTAAAGTGCAAAAATAAGGGTTAGGGTTTAAACAAGTTACCTTTAGCTTTAAAAACTCAGTATTGAGAATGAGTTAATTAACGGTCCGCTATACAAATAATTTTTGTAGATTCGCAACGCATTTTTACGACTATCTAATTATCTATACGATTTTAATGCAATATTCATAACCCTATTACTCTTTTTAAGTCTTTATTCATGAAAAAAATAGTACTTCTTTTCTCAATTCTTAGTTTTTCACAAATATATGCTCAAACACCTTGTAACAATGGAATGGCGGGACCATACCCTTGTAGTGGATATGATTTACAGTCACGTATTTCTTTAGCTGATATGAATGCGAATGCAGCAAATGACTCATGGGGGTGGACAGATCCCCAGGACGGTAAGGAATATGCATTAATAGGACTGGAAGGAGGCACTGCTTTTATTGATATTTCAAACCCAACAAACCCAGTTTATCTAGGAAAATTGCCAACACATAGTTCTAGCAGTACTTGGAGAGATGTTAAAACATATAATAATCACGCTTTTATAGTAAGTGAAGATTTTTCTCACGGTATGCAAGTTTTTGATTTAACCCGATTACGAAATGTAGTAAATCCACCTGTAACATTTACTGAAGATGCACATTATAACGGTTTTGGCAATGCCCATAACATTGTGATAAACGAAGACACAGGTTATGCCTACGCGGTTGGAACATCTACTTATAATGGAGGCTCTCACTTTATTAATATACAAGACCCTACTAATCCCGTTGCAGCCGGTGGTTTTGGAAATGATGGTTACTCTCACGATGCACAAGTTGTAACCTATAATGGCCCAGACAGCGATTACACGGGTCGTGAAATTTTATTGAGCAGCAGTGGGTACGAAAACTATGTCTCTATTGTTGACGTTACCGATAAAGCAAACCCGCAAAGTATCTCAACAATTAGCTATCCTAATTCAAGTTATACCCATCAAGGTTGGTTTACAGAAGATCAACGCTATTTTATACTTGGTGATGAAATAGATGAACAGGATTTTGGCTTTAATACAAAGACCATCATATTTGATTTGAGCGACCTTGACAACCCAGTATTAGATTTTGATTATTACGGAACAACTGAAGCTACCGACCACAATGGGTATGTACTTGGAGACAACTATTATTTAGCTAATTATGCTGCTGGTTTGAGAGTACTCGATATTTCTGATATTGCAAATGGAAACATTTCCGAAACAGGGTATTTTGACTCATTCAGCAGTCATAATAGTGTTGGGTACGAAGGTGTGTGGAATGTATATCCATACTTAGGAAGTGGTAATATAATAATAAGTGATCGTTCGGGAGGATTGTTTATTGTAAAATCTTCAGCCCCAGATAATACAGATCCAGTTGCTGTTTGCCAAGATGCAACTTTCTCATTAGATTTTAATGGAGAAATCATTGTTGACCCTAACCTATTGGATGGAGGCTCAAGCGATGATAGTGGCTCTTATACTTTATCATTAAGTCAAAATAAATTTACCTGTGCAGATATAGGGGAAAACACGGTTACATTAATCGTTACAGATCCTTCTGGAAACACAGATACCTGTACCACAATCATCACTATTGAAGACACAACAATACCTACAATAGATTGTCCCGCGGACACATCGGTTGAATACACTTCTGGGGAAGATTTTTACATCTTACCAGATTACGTTGCAGATGAGATGGTACAAGCTATAGACAATTGTACTGAAAACACAGTTATTGTACAAACCCCGATAGCTGGAACAGAACTTACTGAAGGCACATACACTATCAATTTTCAAGCTGAAGACAATGCTGGAAATACCGGAAATTGTTCTTTTCAGTTAACCATAACAGAAGAGTTATCTATAAATGACATTAGTTTTGAAAATAGCATTAAAATATTCCCATTACCTGCTTTAAATGAGGTAAATATCACTTCTGAAAACAAAGTAATTGAATTTATTGATATTTATGATATCATGGGGAAAAAGGTATTTTTTGAAAGAAACATCAATACTACTAAAAAAACAATAAACATCTCGAGCCTTATAAAAGGAATATATTTTTTAACAATCAATAATCAAGCAACTAAGAAAATTGTAAAAAATTAAATTCTTTTTGTAATGTAACCACACTTATTAAGACATAAACATTATTAATAGCACACTAATTTTTAACCTTTTACGTTAGGATGTAAAACTTTAAAACAATACTTTAGGCAAAAAATAAAATTAAATAATGAAACAATTTTACCTACTATTATTCTCACTTTTCAGCTCGGTGGCATTTAGTCAAACACCATGCGAAAATGGTACCGCAAATGGTTTCCCTTGCAGCAATTTCGATTTATTGTCCCATATTAGTTTAAATGAAATGAATGCTTCTGGGGGTAATGACTCGTGGGGATGGACCGATCCTCAAGATGGTAAGGAATATGCTCTTATTGGTTTAAATAACGGAACTGCTTTTATTGACATGTCAGACCCTGTGAATCCCATTTACCTTGGAAAATTACCCACTCATACAAGCTCTAGTACATGGCGAGATGTAAAAGTCTATAATAACCACGCTTTTATCGTTAGTGAAGCAGAGTATCACGGAATGCAAATATTTAACTTAACACGATTGCGAAATGTAACCAACCCCCCTGAAACTTTTACCGAAGATGCTCATTACGATGGATTTGGGAGTGCTCATAATATCGTGATAAACGAGGAATCGGGATATGCTTATCCCGTGGGCACCAAAGACAACTCCTCAAACCCAAGTCCACTCTTTAGTGGTGGGCCACATTTTATAAACATTCAAGATCCCCTCAACCCAATAGGAGAAGGAGGCTATGCAATGGACAGTTACAGCCACGATGCCCAAGTAGTTATATATTCTGGCCCCGATTCTGATTACACAGGAAAAGAAATTTTGATAGGCAGCAATGAAGATGAAGTGGTAATAGTTGATATAACAAACAAAAGCAACCCTCAGGGAATTTCGAACATAAGCTACAATAACGTAGGCTACACCCACCAAGGCTGGTTTACGGAAGACCAAAAGTATTTTATACTTGGGGACGAACTTGATGAAAACTTTTTTGGAATCAACACACGGACATTGTTTTTTGATTTTACAGATTTGGATAATCCCCAGTTTCATACAGAGTTTTCAGGACCAACCTCAGCAATAGACCATAATGGTTACGTTTTGGGCGATAAGTACTATTTTGCCAATTACCAAGCAGGGCTGAATGTGCTGGACATAAGCGATATTGCTAACGAAAACATTTCGCAATATGGATATTTTGACACCTACCCAAGTAATAACAATACCGGTTTTGGTGGTAGCTGGAACGTATATCCCTTTTTCGACAGTAAAAATATTATTATAAGTGGCGAAGGTGGTTTTACCTTGGTAAGGGATGTAAACGCATTAAATATAAATGATATTAATGAGAGCGATTTTGTATTCTTCCCAAACCCTGCATCAGAGAGCCTAACAATTAATTCGAAAACATCTTCAATAAAACAAATTGAAATATTTTCCGTTATAGGAAAACGTGTTTTAAATTATAACTTTTCAGAAAAAAACAAAATAGAAAAAATTAATATTGCCGCTTTGCAAGCTGGCATCTATTTAGTTAAAATCAATAACCTAACGACCAAAAGATTGGTCGTAAAATAACACGATGAAAAAAAATAACTTAGCCTACAAAATACTAATACTTTCTATAGTCGTTGGGTTTGTTTCTTGTAAAGACCCAGATTCCCCAAGAGAAGAAGAGGAAGAAACAGAAATAACACCAGAATTTCAAGGCGAAATAGATTATATAAAAACCTATGGTGGCAGCGACCTTGATAAAGCAGTAAGCGTTGTCTTGGCCGATGACGGAAATTACGTTGTTTTTGGCTCTACCAAAAGTACCGATGGAGATATTACCGATAAGACTACACAAGATGAAGACTATTGGCTCTTAAAAGTAAAGCCCGATGGCGAAATAATCTGGAGCAAAACCTATGGTGGCCCCGAAGATGATACAGCTTCTAACTTAGAAAAAACGAATGATGGAGGCTATATAGCTTCTGGCTACAGTAGAGGTGCCGGTGGCGATGTTAGTAATAATGAAGGTTTTCACGACTTTTGGATTGTAAAGTTGAATGCTTCAGGCAACCTTCAATGGGAAAGAAGTTTCGGCTTCCCAGGAAGTGATAAAGCCTATAAAACCAGACAAACCAAAGATGGAGGCTATATAGCTGTAGGAGTGTTAGATGTATCTGCCAGTAATGGTGAAGGTGGGCTAGGCTCCAAGAGTTCTGAAAGAGAAGCGGGTAGATCCCCACAACATGCAGGTGGCGATTATTGGGTTATTAAACTTTCCGCAACAGGAGAGCTGCAGTGGAGAAACTATTTTGGCGGTACTTTTACCGATACTGCCTATGATGTTCAACAAACCTCAGATGGAGCATACCTTGTTTTTGGAACCTCGGACAGCTTCGACGTAGATATCTCAGAAAACATTGGTACCTACGATTATTGGATCGTTAAGGTTTCAGCAAATGGTGAACTGGTATGGGAGAAAAACTATGGCGGTACACAAATAGAAAACCTATATACTGCAACAAGAACTTCTGATGGAAATTTTATGGTGTTTGGTGATACCCGTAGCAATGATGAAGATGTTACTGGTAATTTTGGTAAAGCAGACATTTGGGGCGTAAAAATTGACTCCAAAGGAACGTTATTATCAAAGCAATCGTATGGCGGCAGTCAATTTGAAAGTGCCAGAAGTATTACCTCCTTATCAAATGGAAACTTTATTGTAACCGGCAATACTAGAAGTACAGATGGTGATTTCAGTAATAATAATGGGGATAATGATGCCTTGGTTATGGTAATCGATGACAAACAAAGTTTGCAATTCCAATTAACATTAGGCGGCTCAACATTCGATTTTGCCCAAAGCGCAATTGAAGCAGAAGAAAACACCTACGTCATTGCAGGGAGCACACAAAGCAATGATAAAGACATTCCACAAAACCGTGGTGTAGAAGATTTATTATTAGTTAAACTTAAATAACCACCTAAATCATTTTTAAAAATGAAAAAATACATAATATTATTTGCCATGACAGTCACTTTTTTTGGCTGTAAAGATGTTGATGAAGAAGAGGTTATAAACCCAAACTACAACGTAACTTTTAACTTTACCCAAAATTGGGACGGTGAAGAAATTACAGATCCTGATTATCAAACAACCGTTTATACCAATGAAAATGGTGAAGAATTGACTATCTCTAGATTACGATATTTAATCTCTGATGTTGCATTTACCAATGAAGACGGTGATACCACCCTGATTAAAGGATATAATTTAGTGAATGCTAGAAAAGGCATTAACCTTCAATATAAACCTTCCAAGAAAATTCAAGAAGGAACCTATAATTTAAGTTTTACTTTTGGTTTTGACAATAAAGACAATGTTAGTAGCGCCTATCCCGATTTAAACACCGAAGGTTGGAATGTTCCCGAAGATCTTGGTGGAGGCTATCACTTTATGCAAATGGAAGGAACTTTTACTAACAACACTAGCAGCACACCAGCCCCGTATCTGTATCACACTATACGAGCAGCAGATAACACAGGAGACGATCTATTGTTACAGGACACTTCTTTTGAAGTCAATTTAGGCACTGTAACCGTTGAAAAAAATAGTTCTTTTGAAATCAAGATGAATGTGGCTGAATGGTACAAAAACCCAAATAAATGGGATCTTAATATACTGAACAGTAATTTAATGATGAATTTTGATGCACAAATAATGATGTCTGAAAACGGTAAAACAGTTTTTAGTTTAGAAGAAGAAACAACGGTGGAAGAATAAAGAATTGAATTATTTCAAAAACATACCGGCACTATTTATAGCAACAATATGTTGTTTAACCATAATTTCATGTGCCAAGGATGAAGGTGGCAAACCTGAAGAAGAAGGGTACCAACCTACCCCTTTGGAATTGAAAACCCCCACAATGTTTAAGCAAATATTGGACTCTCCTATTATTCCTTCTGACAACCCACAAACAGAAGAAGGAGTTGCTTTAGGGAAAAAACTGTTTTTTGACCCTATACTTTCAGGTGACAAAACATTGGCATGTGCTGGTTGCCACATTCCAGCTGAAGGATTTTCAGACTCTAGGCAATTTAGTCCCGGAATAGATGGTATTGAAGGTAGAAGAAACTCCATGCCGTTATTTAACTTGGCCTGGAATTATAAAGAAAACTTTTTTTGGGACGGTCGCGCCATTTCTTTGGAAAACCAGGCCTTACAACCAGTTGTTGACCCTGTTGAGATGCACAATACGTGGCCTAATGCCGTGTCAAGCCTGCAAGCTGCACCAGGGTATCCAGAGCTTTTTTCTGAAGCTTTCGGCACATCTACCATCGATTCCACCATGGTGTCAAAAGCCATTGCACAATTTGTGCGTACGCTTATTTCGGGTAATTCAAGGTACGATCAATTTTTACGTGGTGAAATAGAATTGACAGAAGCCGAGCAGAACGGTCTCGACGTGTATATTGATGAAACACGCGGTGATTGTTTCCACTGCCATGGAACTCCTCCAAACAACTTGCTCTGGACAGACAATGATTTTCACAACAATGGCCTAGACGAAACGTTTGATGATTTAGGACGCGGTGCTGTAACCGGCGACCCAAGAGAGTTTGGCCTCTTTAAAACACCTTCATTACGAAATTTAGCCTATACCGCACCTTATATGCACGACGGGCGGTTTGAGACGCTAGAAGAAGTGATTGACCATTACAGTGAAGGCTTGGTGTATTCTGAAACCATAGACCCTTTAATGAAAGCTGTTGGCGAAGGTGGGGTTCAACTTACTGAAAAAGATAAGCAAGATCTCAAAGCTTTTTTACTTTCTTTATCTGATGAAAGTTTTATAAACAACCCAGACTTTCAAAAACCTTAGGTTATCCTTTAAAAAGTTTACATATCCTACTCAATTTTAAGTCTTTATAGGGTGTTTTGTTAATTATTATTTAAAACTATAACGCCATAAGTTTAAATTGACACCTAACTATGGCTACCATCTGTATTTACCGTATATTTGCAGTCTAATAAGAACAAAATTATCTTATGCTAAAAGTTAGTGAAAATGCAAAGTCGAAGCTGGAACAATTGATGTCTGAAGAGGGCTTCAATATAGCAAACGATTTTGTGAGAGTAGGTGTAAAAAGCGGAGGTTGCTCCGGCTTATCCTACGACCTTAAGTTTGATAACAAAATAGGGGAAAACGATAAGCTTTTTGAAGATGAGTCGGTTAAGATTGCTATCGATAAAAAGAGTTTTCTCTATTTAGTAGGAACCACTTTAGAATATAGCGGTGGATTAAACGGCAAAGGGTTTGTTTTCAATAACCCTAATGCAAACCGCACCTGTGGTTGTGGCGAAAGTTTTTCGCTTTAATTATAATTATTTACAAAAAAATCTTGCTTCGTTTTATTTCTGAAATAGATAAAGCGGAAAAAGAAAAAAATAAAAGCTACAATGGCTAAGTTTACTGAAGACGATTTAAAGAAAGAACTCGAAACAAAAGAGTACGAATATGGATTTTATACCGATATAGAATCTGATACGTTCCCTGTTGGTTTAAATGAAGATATAGTTCGTGCCATTTCTAAGAAAAAAGAAGAGCCCGAATGGATGACCGAATGGCGTTTAGAATCTTTTCGGTACTGGAAAGAAATGATAGAGCCAGAATGGGCAAATGTACATTACGAAAAACCAGATTTTCAGAATATATCATATTACTCGGCTCCTAACAAAAAACCGAAATACGACAGCCTTGACGAAGTAGATCCAGAACTATTGGAAACTTTTAATAAGCTAGGTATTTCATTGGATGAACAAAAAAAGTTGGCAGGAGTTGCAGTAGATATAGTAATGGACTCAGTTTCTGTTACCACAACATTTAAAGATACTTTGGCCAAAAAAGGGATTATATTCTGCTCCATTTCTGAGGCGATTAAAGAGCATCCAGAACTTGTGAGAAAATACATTGGTTCGGTTGTTCCGCAAAAAGACAACTTTTATGCAGCTCTAAACAGTGCTGTATTTAGTGATGGGTCGTTCTGTTACATTCCTAAAGGCGTTCGGTGCCCAATGGAGCTTTCAACCTATTTCAGAATCAATCAAGCAGGAACAGGACAGTTTGAACGCACACTGGTTGTAGCCGATGAAGATAGCTACGTAAGTTATTTAGAAGGGTGTACCGCCCCAATGCGTGACGAAAACCAATTGCACGCCGCTGTTGTAGAGCTTGTAGCTTTAGACGGTGCGGAGATAAAATATTCCACAGTTCAAAATTGGTTTCCTGGAAGTAAAGATGGAAAAGGCGGAGTTTTCAACTTTGTAACTAAAAGAGGGCTTTGCGAAAAGAATGCAAAAATTTCTTGGACACAAGTTGAAACTGGAAGTGCCGTAACTTGGAAATACCCAAGTTGTATTTTAAAAGGGGATAACTCAATTGGAGAGTTTTATTCAATTGCCGTTACCAACAACTTTCAGCAGGCCGATACGGGTACTAAAATGATTCACCTAGGAAAGAACACAAAAAGTACCATTATTTCAAAAGGTATTTCTGCTGGTAAATCGCAAAACAGTTATCGTGGATTAGTACAGATAAATAGCCGAGCTGATAATGCCCGAAATTTTTCTCAGTGTGATTCGTTGCTAATGGGTAATGAGTGTGGAGCACACACCTTCCCTTACATCGAAGCTAAAAGTAAAACAGCTCAAGTAGAGCACGAGGCAACAACAAGTAAAATTGGTGAGGACCAAATTTTTTATTGTAATCAACGTGGTATAGACACTGAAAAAGCAATCGCATTAATTGTAAACGGTTTCAGTAAAGAAGTATTAAATAAACTACCTATGGAATTTGCCGTTGAAGCGCAAAAACTATTGGAAATCTCACTGGAAGGATCTGTAGGTTAATTTTTTCTGAAAAAATAAAAACCCAAAATATAGTACCATGAAAAAAATATTTTTGCTGCTATTTCTTTCAGCCACAATGATTTCTTGTAACAATACTAAAAAGGAAACCAAAAAAGAGTCTGAAGAAAAAGTAGCTTCGGTAGCCAACGAGAACGTAAAAACTTACAGAGGCGAATTTATTTACACTGACGACGCAGCAGTTTTAAAAGGAAATACATTTATTTATGGGGTTACTATAGACGATAAAAGCCAAGAGTTGGCCGATAAGGTTTCCAAAATAAAAAAAGACGCTTATGATATGGTTCCGGTAATTGTTACAGGGGAAGTAAAACCAAATCCAAAAGCTGAAAGCGAAGAAGTTTGGGAAGAAGTGATTACCATAAAAGATATTTTACATGTTAGCGATAGACCCGCTAAAAACGATATAAAATTAGAAGAAAAGAAAAGTTAATTATGCTACATATTAAAAACTTGCACGCAGGAATTGAAGGAAAAGATATTTTAAAAGGCATCAACCTTGAGGTGAATGCTGGAGAAGTCCATGCTATTATGGGGCCAAATGGTTCTGGTAAAAGTACGTTGGCTTCGGTTATTGCAGGAAAAGAAGAGTTTGAGCTTCAACAAGGCGAAATTGTCTTTGAAGGCGCTGAAATATCCGAACTGGATCCCGAAGAACGTGCCCATAAAGGCTTGTTCTTGTCATTCCAATACCCAATTGAAATTCCTGGTGTTACCGTAACCAACTTTATAAAAACGGCTATAAACGAAACCCGTAAAGCTAAAGGCCTAGAGGATATGCCAGCCAGCGAAATGTTGAAAAGAATAAAGGAAAAGGCAGACATGCTAGAGATTGACAGAAAATTTCTATCTCGTTCCTTAAATGAAGGTTTTTCTGGAGGTGAGAAAAAACGAAACGAGATTTTTCAATTAGCTATGATGGAACCAAAATTGGCCATTTTAGACGAAACAGACTCTGGTTTGGATATTGACGCGTTAAAAATTGTAGCTGACGGAGTTAATAAACTAAAAAGCAAGGACAACGCTGTTATTGTAATTACGCACTACCAACGTTTGCTAAACCATATAGTTCCGGATTATGTACACGTACTAATGGGTGGAAAAATAGTAAAATCTGGTGGTAAAGAATTAGCATATGAGCTTGAAGAACGAGGCTACGACTGGATTAAAGAAGAATTGGTTTAAACAAGTCTGTTCCCTCATTCAGGGGCAATAAGCAAGTTTTCCATAAATCTTAAACAAAGATAAAAATGAGTTTAAAAGATAAATTAGTTTCATCATTCATTGCTTTTGAAGATCACTTGGAGCCCGACTCTCCTATACACGATCTTCGCAATAAAGCCATGAAGGTTTTTGAAGAACAAGGTTTCCCTTCCAAAAAAGAAGAAGCCTGGAAATACACTTCTTTAAAATCAGTTGAAAAAACCGATTACAGTATTTTTCCGAAGCAACAGGAAAAGCACATTGAGTTTAAGGATGTTAAAAAATACTTTCTGCACGACATCGACACCTATAAAATTGTTTTTATAGACGGTGTTTACAGTTCATTTTTATCTGAAACTACACACGATTCTATCGATGTTTGCCTGCTATCTTCTGCTTTGAACAAATCGAAATACCAACCGGTAATCGAAACGTATTTCAATAAAGTGGCCGAGAAAGACAGTCTTACTTCTTTAAATACCGCTTTCGTTAAAGAAGGAGCGTATATTCATATTCCAAAGAATAAAGAAGTTGAAAAACCTATTGAGATTATCAACTTCTCAACTGGAAATGAAGCGGCAGCTATGTTGCAGCCTCGTAATTTAGTAGTAGTTGGTGAAAATGCACATGTTCAGATTATTGAGCGCCATCAAAGTCTTTCAGAAAATGCTGTATTTACCAATAGTGTTACTGAAATATTCGCAGAAAAGCGCGCATATGTAGATTACTATAAGATACAAACCGACAATGCTACGGCTTCTTTAATTGATAATACATATGTTTCGCAACAACGAGAAAGCAACTGCCGAGTACATACCTTTTCATTTGGTGGAAAGTTAACTCGTAACAACCTTCATTTTTATCAATTTGGAGAGCGTTGTGATTCTACACTTAATGGTATTACTATTATTGAGGATAAACAACATGTAGATCACAATACCTTAGTGCACCACACAGCACCAAACTGTGAAAGTCACCAGGACTATAAGGGTATTTATGCAGATAAATCAACTGGGGTCTTTAACGGTAAAGTATTGGTAGATAAAGTAGCACAAAAGATTGATGCTTTTCAAAAAAACAATAACATATTAGTGGACGATGGTGCCACCATCAACTCTAAACCACAATTAGAAATTTTTGCAGACGATGTAAAATGTACGCACGGTTGTACCATTGGTCAATTAGATGAAGACGCTTTATTTTATATGCGTTCTCGTGGTATTGCTAAAAAAGAAGCTCGTGCATTATTAATGTATGCTTTTGCAAACAGTGTACTTGAAAGTGTGAAAATTCCTGAATTGAAACAACGTATCAATAAACTAATTGCCAAGAAAATTGGCGTTAGTCTGGGTTTTCAATTGTAATCACCCCTTAAATAAAATTTTCCATGGCCTTTAACGTTCAGGAAATTAGAAAAGATTTTCCCATTCTTCAACGTGAAGTAAATGGTAAACCCCTTGTATATCTAGATAATGCTGCTACGGCTCAAAAACCACAAGCGGTGATTGACTGTATTGTAGATTATTATTCAAACTACAATGCAAACATTCATCGTGGGGTCCATACGTTGTCTCAAGAGGCAACCGATGCGTACGAAGGTGCTCGGAAAAAAATTCAAGAACATTTCAATATAAAACATGCACACGAAGTTATTTTTACCGCTGGGACTACACACGGTATCAACTTGGTAGCGAATGGTTTCAATGAATTTCTGAAAAAAGGCGATGAGATTATCGTTTCGGCTTTAGAACACCATTCCAATATCGTTCCTTGGCAAATGCTTTGTGAACGCACGGGAGCCGAATTAAAAGTAATTCCTATTGATGAAAAGGGCGTTTTAGTTATTTCAGAATACGAAAAATTGCTTT
>DEXR01000022.1:19413-65729 GCA_002364245.1 Flavobacteriaceae bacterium UBA3179 | reverse complement strand
CGAAAAATTGCTTTCAGAAAATACGAAGCTTGTATTTGTAAATCATATTTCTAATGCATTGGGAACTATTAATCCTATTGCTGAAATTATTGAAATGGCGCACAAAAAAGGTGCTGCTGTTTTAGTGGATGGAGCACAATCTTGTTCGCACATTAAACCTGATTTACAAGCGCTAGATGTTGACTTCTATGTAACGTCGGCCCATAAAATGTGTGGCCCCACAGGTGTAGGAATGCTCTTCGGAAAAGAAGAATGGCTGAATAAATTACCTCCATATCAAGGGGGTGGTGAGATGATTGCCGAAGTAACTTTTGCAAAAACGACGTATGCCGGTCTTCCACATAAATTTGAAGCTGGCACGCCTAATATTGCAGGCGGTATTGCTTTTGGTGCTGCAATTGATTATCTTAACAGTATTGGTTTTAATGAAATTGATGCCCACGAACATGAATTATTGAAGTATGCTACAGAACAATTAACTACAATAGAAGGTCTTAAAATTTATGGAACCGGCGTAGACAAAACATCAGTAATTTCCTTTAATATTGAAGGAATTCATCCTTATGACATTGGCACTATTGTTGATAAACTGGGTATAGCCGTTCGTACTGGGCATCATTGTGCACAACCTATTATGGATTATTATAAAATACCTGGTACTGTGCGGGCTTCTTTTGCGTTTTATAACACTAAAGAAGAAGTTGATACTCTAGTTAAAGCTGTGAAAAAAGCAAAAAAAATGTTAACCTAAACTATAAAATTATGAAATCACTTGCCACCCTTAGCTTATTAGTATTCGCCCTTGTTTTCACAAGCTGTGATGAAACAAAAAAAGTAATTGATGTTGCTGGAAATGTACAGTTGTCTGGAAATTATACCGTAACGAATGTTGATGGTACTTCCATGTCCGCAACGAAGCCTACCATTACTTTTGCGGCCCTCAGCGGCAGGGTTTCTGGTAATGCAGGTTGTAACAACTATTTTGGAGATTATACTACAAATGTCAATACTATAACTTTTGGCGAACTGGCCGTAACCAAAAAAATGTGCGGTGATAAAAATGCCATGAAAGTAGAAGCTGATTTTTTAAAAGCCATGAACAAAGTAGGTGGTTACCGTATTCAAGATAACGTGTTAACTTTATATGCTAAAAGCGACCAAAGCGTATTGATAACCGCTACAAAGGACAAAGAAGAAAATTAATGACAATACAAGAGATACAAAACGATTTAATAGATGAGTTTTCCATGTTTGATGATTGGATGGAACGCTATGAATATATGATAGAACTTGGAAAATCGTTGCCTTTAATTGATGAAGAACTAAAAACCGAAGATAAACTCATTAAAGGATGTCAATCCCGTGTCTGGCTTAATGCTGAAATAAAAGATGACAAAGTAGTGTTCACTGCAGATAGTGATGCCGTGATAACAAAAGGAATAATTGCTATACTTATCCGAGCGTTTTCAAATCAAAAACCTGAGGATATCATTGAAGCAGACACTAAGTTTATAGATGAGATTGGTTTAAAGGAACATTTATCTCCTACTCGTGCTAATGGATTAGTTTCTATGGTTAAACAATTAAAGTTATATGCCGTAGCCTATCAAGCACAACTAAAAAATTAAAAATTATGAGCGCTGAAACAGTAAATACAACCGAATTGGGAGATAAAATCGTAAAAGTGATTAAAACTATTTACGATCCTGAAATCCCTGTAGATGTTTACGAGCTTGGACTTATTTATGATGTTTTTGTAAATGAAGACCACGAAGTAAAAATTTTGATGACGTTAACAACACCCAACTGCCCAGTAGCAGAATCATTGCCACAAGAGGTTGAGGACAAAGTGAAATCCATAAAAATGGTGAAAGATGCCGAAGTAGAAATTACCTTCGACCCGCCGTGGAGCCAAGATTTAATGAGCGAAGAAGCAAAGCTGGAGTTAGGTATGCTGTAAATTCAGTTGGCAGTATATCATTGATTGTTTGTTATGTTTTGTCATTCATAAGCATCACATTTATACCAAAAACTCCAGATTTTAAGTAATATCTATGGAAGAACAAATAGTAAACCGCGTAGCCAACAGTAAGCTTATTACCTTTAACCTTGAAGATTTTTACCCAGAAGGTAAACGGGTTTCAATTGATATTTCACAATGGTTATTAGAAGGTATTGTACTGCGTGAAAAAGACTTTCGAAACGACGTAAAAGAGCACGATTGGTCACAATATGATGGTTGTTTTGTAAATCTTTTTTGCTCTACCGATGCTATTATTCCCGGTTGGGCATATATGTTTCTATCACTTCAATTAGCCCCTTATGCTAAGAAAACGGTAGTTGGCACTTCAGAAACACTTGAAAGTATTTTGTTTTCTGAAATTTTACACACCTTAGATATTTCAAAATATAAAGACAAACCTATTATTATTAAAGGTTGTGCCAACAAGCCAATCCCGGAAAATGCATATGTTCTGCTTGCACAAAGACTTCAAGAAGTTGCTAAAAGCGTGATGTATGGTGAAGCTTGTTCGTCTGTTCCTCTATTTAAGCGGAAAAAGTAACCCTCATCGAAAATAGTTTTCCATATATCGAAATTATTCCTTTTCAAAATTCAACTGCTTTTTAAATTGGCCAGATACCTTATATTTGCAAAAAAATAAACCTAACAATTATGAAAAAAATCTTAATCTTCCTTCTATTTGTTTCACCATTTATTGCGATGGCCCAAGACGAAGAAACCGAAGAACCTAAAGACGGTTGGACAAAATCCGGAAATATTTCCTTAATTTTTAATCAAGCCGCTTTCAATGAAGAGTGGACTGGTGGAGGAACGTCCAATTATGCTGCCAACCTTAATTTTACGTATGATTTTAATTACCGTCAAGGAAAGCTAACGTGGGATAACCGTATCCTTGCAGATTACGGAATCACTAAAATTAAAGACGAAGAGTTTTCAAGAAAAACGAATGACCGGCTGGAATTAAATTCAATTGTAGGTCGTCAAATACAGGAAAGCAATTGGTTTTATTCCTTTTTTGTAAACTTTAGAACCCAATTTGCTAAAGGATATGAATTTGGTGAAGATGCCGATGGTAACGAAATACGTACCGAAACGACTCGTTTTATGTCCCCAGGTTATTTACAATTTGGACCAGGTATGCTTTGGAAAAAAGATGATAATTTTAAAATAAATATAGCCCCTGCAACCGCACGCTTTATCTTTGTAAACGAAAAGTTTACCACTGTCGACCCTGCTTTAGCAGAAGCTTTTAACGATGCTGGTGGTTATTTTGGAGTTGAAGCAAATGAAACGACCCGATTTGAATTTGGTGCTTCTGTAAATGCATACTATAAAGTTAGCCTAATGGAGAATGTTTCTATGGAAAACATTTTAGGGTTGTACTCAAACTATCTTGAAGACCCACAAAATGTAGATATTGATTACACGATGAACTTAGTTTTGAAAGTAAACGACTGGATTACTGCCAATGGTACCTTTCAAGCTATATATGACGATAATGCAGTACAAGGTTTTCAAATACGTGAAACCCTTGGTGTAGGAATAGGTTACAAGTTTTAGTACTTATAGAAAAAATTATAAAAAACCGGCAAGTTTAATTTGCCGGTTTTTTTTATTCTTCATATAGATACTTCTCTGGATACAGAAAGTTATTATAAGGAAAACGGGTAACGTGAATATCCCTTACTTTTTCATAAACCAGTTTTCTAAATTCTTCAAAGTTATCTTTATTTAATGCTGAAATGAAAATGGCGTTCTCTTCTCGGTTCATCCAGGTTTGTTTCCAATCTTTCAATGTGTTATGTGCCGTTGTTCTTTCGGTTTCTAAGTCGTCGTCTTCTATTACTTCCGGTTTGTATTGATCAATTTTATTGAAGACCATAATAACGGGTTTATCGGCACTTTCAATTTCGTCTAATACTTTGTTTACCGAAGCGATGTGATCTTCAAATGAAGGGTGAGATATATCGACTACGTGCAACAACAAATCTGCTTCCCGAACTTCATCCAGTGTACTTTTAAACGATTCTACCAACTGTGTAGGCAATTTTCTGATAAACCCAACGGTATCGGTCAATAAAAAAGGTAGGTTACCAATCACTACTTTTCTAACAGTGGTATCTAACGTTGCAAAGAGTTTGTTTTCGGCAAACACTTCGCTTTTACTAATACTGTTCATCAAGGTAGATTTACCAACATTGGTATATCCCACCAAAGCAACTCGTACTAAAGAACCACGGTTTCCCCTTTGCACTTCCATCTGCTTATCAATCTTCTCTAATTTTTTCTTCAGAAGCGTAATACGGTCTCGAACGATACGGCGGTCAGTTTCAATTTCGGTTTCACCAGGACCACGCATACCAATACCACCACGCTGACGTTCCAGGTGCGTCCACATACCGGCCAATCGAGGTAATAAATACTCGTATTGTGCCAGTTCTACTTGCGTGCGGGCATAACTGGTTTTGGCACGTTGTGCGAAAATATCTAGAATAAGGTTTGTTCGGTCTATAATTTTACACCGTAATATTTTTTCAATGTTTTTTTGTTGAGCGGGTGATAATTCATCATCAAAAATAGCGGTACCGATATCGTTTTCTTCAACAAATTCCCGTACTTGCTCCATTTTTCCGCTTCCAATAAAGGTTTTAGGATTTGGGGAATCCATTTTTTGTGTAAAGCGTTTTGATACTTCACCTCCTGCTGTATAAGCAAGAAACTCCAGTTCGTCTAAATATTCTTGAGACTTTTCCTCGTCTTGATATTGAGTTATTAAACCAATGAGTATGGTTTTTTCGTATTCTATTTTGGTTTGTTCAATCATATATTTAATTCTGAAACAAAGATACAAAAGCTTTTGCTTCAGAATTTTGTATTTATAATCATTTAACGGACTGTGGTCTAAAAAGCAGGGAAATTCTCCAGCTATAAAAAAAGGGCTCCATTTGGAGCCCTTATAGTTTTTTATAAGGTTAACTGTTTTAGTTTCCTGTAACCTTAATATTATCCACGTGATAACGAGTGGTTGCATTAGGGTCTGAACCTTCATATAAAAATGCAATATGAATGGGACCATCAATACATGAAACGTTAATTGGACCAACGGGCTGGAAGTCTCCAAAACCATCTGTTGGACCCGTTGGAATATTGGCATCTAAATATTGCCAATCTGCCGTGGTAACATCACCTGTAAAGTTAGTAGAGAACAACACGCTTAAAATGGTACCATTGTCAAAACTAGCTTGAACCTCAAAGCTCAATTCTTCACCTGTGGTATTGTCCATATCAATTTCTGGCGTTACCAGCCAGGTTTCTATATCATCTTCTCCAGAGTTAAAACCAGATATTTGCGCATAATTACTATTATCGAAGTTTCCTATTTGCCAAACAGTACTACCGCCATTTACGTTTACATTCGTCCATCCTGCATCTACAAACTCTTCAATAGCATCAAATTCTTCAAAATCTACATTAAAGAATGGTGCCCCACCACCACTTGGGGTAGTACACACAAAAAATTCAGGGTCGCAACGTTCGTTGTCAAAATTAATTGTGGAAGGGTCGTTTACCACTATATTAAATTCATTTCCTGTAAAATCGCGAGTAAGGATTGCCGATATTGTGCCTTGTCCTGTAGGTAGTAACAATGATTTAAAATCTGCAAATGTACTAGTGCTGAATATTGTTGTGTTACCAGTTCCACAGCTTTCTAAAATACGCTCGCCATCAAAACTATCGCTTGGTTCCCCTGCAAATGTTTTTCTATTGTCGCCAAGCACTTCACTTCGGTTAAACTGTACATTGCTCAATTGAACATATAGGTTTGTTTTGTCTTGGGTAAAATCAGCAATATTTAAAGATAGTGGAGTAATTTCGGCCACTTCGATATCGCGTATCAAAAATTCACCTATTTGGGATTCTGAAATTTGTCCTACTTCAACCCCATCTCGAACTCCTAAAGTTAATACACCGCTGTCCATACCTACCGTAAGACCATCTAGTTTTATGAAAATTTTTCTACCAAACTCATAAGTAGTAAACAATGGGTTTACATCAACAAGTATTTTTACACCTCTAAGCGGACTAGATGCTTCGTCTTGGATAATTATTTCTTCAAAAAAGTTACCAGCTTCATCACTTGATATCACATATCCCGAAACATAAGTATCTGTTTCGGTAAAAGTTAATGTTGAATTTCCGTTAGTATTCATTTCCTGCAATAAAGCATCGTTTAATGCTCCAATGGTAATGATCGACCCCGTGATGTTTGGGGCTTCAACATTAGTATCCGGCACGTCAAATTCGTCATCCTGAACACAAGAAGTAGCTACTACTGCCAGCAAGAACAGGGTTATCAGTTTATAAAAATTAAAAGTTTTCATTTTATATCGGTATTTGTTTTATTCGGTTTTGTTTAAAAGCGTACGTAAAAGTTTAAGTAATAAGTGGTACCATACCCAAAGAAATAACGGGGCCCAAAAATAGCGCCGTTTGCCCTGGATTGGTCTTCCTGTAAATCTGGATAGGTGGTTTTTCTTCCTTGTTCAAAACCTCCCGTTTTATACTCTTGATTTAAGATATTGTTAATTACTGCAAAGAAACCTACGTAGTAATCATCTATTTTCCAGGATTTCCCACCTACTGCATTTACTAAAAAGTAATCACCAAACTCTTCTTGTTTAAGCAGTTGTTTTGCAACTTCAGGATCATAATTTGAATACGGTTGCCCGTCAAAATCTGTACTGAAATTGGCAGAGCGTGCCAAGTTATTTACATCAATATACGCATTGCTGAAATAATTGGTAGTTGCACCAACCCACCAGAAATTAGGATCGCGGTATTCAAACCCTAATTGATAGGCTCTTTCTGGCCCTCCTGCAATATGGTAGTTTTTTAAATTCGTTGTTCCATCGCCAAAGGTCAATGGACCTTCAAAATCATCACTTGTTAAATACAGGTTTGGATTGTTGTTATAAATATACTGCCCAACAGATGCTGCAGCTTTCAATTTAACTGTCGGTGTTACTTGGGCTTCAATTCCCAATTCGGCACCTAAATGTCTTTTTTCAGCCCCTGTGATTACTTCTTGAACAAAGGCCCCTTCATCATAACCGAGGCCTGTTAGATTTTCAGTAAAGTAGAAACCTATATCTGTTGCATCTTTGATGTTTGCATAAAATCCAGTCAGTCTTGCTTTTACAATTGGTGAGCGGAAAATATAACTAAGATCGGCACTAGTAATTTTTTCATCTTCCAAGCCAATGACCACATCGTTATTTTGGCGCGAATTACTAAAGGTATTGCGAATACTTGGTGCTTTTGTTAAGTAACCGGCATTAAAATCAACCAAATGACGGCCTGTTACTTTATAGGTTGCCCCTCCTTTAATTTTAAA
This sequence comes from Flavobacteriaceae bacterium UBA3179, assembly GCA_002364245.1. Lineage (GTDB taxonomy): Bacteria > Bacteroidota > Bacteroidia > Flavobacteriales > Flavobacteriaceae > Marixanthomonas. The sequence continues at coordinate 58,311 of DEXR01000022.1, read as the reverse complement.
GTTAGTAAAGCTTACTTTCTCGCTTTTCCCCAGCGATCTATTTCCAGGGTAATTTCCGTTTTCATATAATCCGTTACGTTGGTAATTAGTTGATGAAACTTCGGCACCTGTGTAAAAGTCTACTTTGTTGTATTTAAATTGGGCTTGTGCAAAACCTGTAAGTACATCGGCATTGATGTCGTAATTATACTTGTAGCGCTCTCCTTTTTTTACAATCCGATTTCGGTTTTGCAAATCACTTTGTGCTACATCGCCAACACTTATTTGTTGGTTCTGGGCATCTTCGCCAGCAAAGAAATCAACATCAAGATACCCTGTACCACCTAATAGGTCTTTTAGCTCGGCAAAATTTTCACTTTTTAAATTACGATAATTAACACTTCCTGTAAAAAGGATATTCTCAGCTAAGCTCGTATTTAAAATAGAATTTACAGTAAATTGGGTGTCGTCTGTTCTATCTTCTTGTATTGCATAAATGGAATTTCCACCAGCTGCCCTTACAATGGCATTGGCTCTATACAATGATTCCCAGTCCAATTGTCCGTCATTTATAAACTCCTGTTCGGCCAAATAGGCATTTCGGTAATCAGCAGTTGTTGGATCGTCATCTTGAAGAAAATAACTGGGCAGGCGTTGGTAATAATTACCCAACGGATTTCTTGCACCACCAATATAAGCTTCTTCCCCATCGATGGTAATCAATCTTGTACCTCCATTGTCTATACGGGTATTTCCCATTTTTCCAAACTGGTAGCCAAGGTTGGTGTTTAGTGTTGTTTTATCAGAAATATCCCAGTAATGGTTTAACATAATAACTGGTTCTTCAATTTCCCGAACACGGCTATTTCTCATATCTCCATCTTGATAACCCCAGTTTGGATTATACCTTCTATCTTTCAGGTCTTTCATTTCTTGGGTAATAGCTGTAGATTTTCCTCTTCTATTGGGTGTATAAAAAGCCGAAAAGTTTAAACTATGGTCATCGTTCAATTGTTTTTCTACAGAAGCAAATATGGAATTGGCATCATATAAGGTACCTTCTATATATCCTTCATCGCCAAACCTTCTGGAAACCAATACTGAATAAGCCCAACCATTGTTTAACAAACCACTGTTGTAGGATCCCATAACACGACCTGAATAACTTCGGTTTGCCATAGCATACGATACACGGCCTCCTTCTCTGTATTGAGAAGCTCGCATAACGATATTGGTAGTCCCGGCAATTCCCCCAAAGGTGTAATCATTGGGGCTCAAGCCCATTGAAAATTCCCGGTTTCGTTGTGCATCATTAAGACCGCCCCAATTGCTCCATTGTGGACGACCGTTATATTGTTTGTTCATTTCAATACCATTGATGAGTACCTTCCCGTTTTCATTATCCAAACCTCTTGGACGGAAAAAAGTAGCACTAAAATCAAAAGCAGCAGCATTAAGAAATACATCCCTTGATGCCTGTAAAAGCCCTGAAATATTAAAAGAAGTGCCATCGTCTTGGTCCAGCTCATTATCTGAAAGGCTGATGACACCTATTTCGGCCTCCACGGCCGTAAGATCGACTTCGAGTAAAATAGGGTCTAAATCAATGGTTTTTCCATTTTGAATGGTGATAGGAATTTGCTGGTTTATATAACCAGGCTTAGCGATCAAAAGTACTTGTTCTCCTTGTGGCAAATCACTTCCTGTAATATTGAAAGTACCTTCGGTAGAGGTTTCAGCACTAAAATTGCTGGATTGAATACTTACTTCAACGTCCGGTACCGGCTCACTGGAATTTGTATCCACAACCCTTCCCTTTACAATTGCATCTTGGGCGAATAAAGAAAAAGCGCCCAACAACCCAATCCATAAAGTTAAAATGAACTGTTTCATCCTGTTGTTAGTTAGTTTAAAAAAATTAAATTAGTAATATTCTTGCGGGGCAAAACTACATTTTTTAAATGAAATACCTACTTTTGGCCTCGAATTTGTATTGAAATTTACACAAACATAATCTGTTACTACTATGAAATTCAAGCATTACCTGCTATTGATCTTTACTTTTTCACTGCTTGGTGTTTCGGCACAAGAAGAAAAAAAATATAAAGTAAACACCATCGCTTTTTATAATTTGGAAAATTTATATGATCCAGAGGATGACACTGCTATAAATGATGAAGCCAGCCCGATAATGGAAATGGGGGAAGACCTACGGGAAGGTGTTTATAAACAAAAACTTGCCAATATGGCGAAAGTTATTTCTGAAATAGGAAAAGATGTTACAGGAACCAGTCCAGCAATAATAGGCGTTGCAGAAATTGAAAACAGAAAAGTATTGGAAGATCTTGTAAACCAAGAGCCTCTTTTATACAAAGATTACGGCATCGTGCAATTTGATTCGCCCGACAGACGTGGAATTGACGTAGCACTTTTGTATCAAAAAAGATTATTCATCCCTACCAACTACAAAGCGCTTCCACTTCTAATATATAGAGATAACGATCGGACCAAACGGGTATATACTCGAGATCAATTATTGGTAAGTGGTATGCTCGATGGAGAGAAAATACACTTTATTGTAAATCACTGGCCTTCCCGGAGTGGTGGAGAAGCGAGAAGCAGACCTAAACGGATAAAGGCAGCAAAACTAAACAAACGGATTATCGACTCCCTTTTCAGTGAAGATCCGTATGCCAAGATTATTACTATGGGCGATATGAATGACGATCCTACTAGCCCAAGTGTAAAAGAAGTTTTAAAAGCCAAAGAAAACAGAGAAGATGTTAAAATTAAAGAATTGTACAACCCCATGGAAGAGATGTACAATAAAGGAATTGGTACTTTGGCTTGGAGGGACAGCTGGAATTTATTTGACCAAATGATCCTCTCAAAGGAGTTATTGAAAAAGGATTATTCATCTTATCGGTTTTATAAAGCAGGTATATATAATAAAAGCTATTTAGCAAATCCCAGGGGCCGCTATAAGGGCTATCCGTACCGCAGTTTTGTAGGTGGTTTTACAGGGGGGTATAGTGATCACTTTCCAGTATTTGTTTATTTAATTAAAGAAGTTTCAGAATAAAGCTATTATCATTAAAGCTAATAAAAAAAGCGCTTTAAAAGCGCTTTTTTTATTTTTTAAAACCACTGGCTCCAAGGGATTCTGCTTAACATTAAAATAAGGCCAATGGTATAAAAAATGGCCAGCATTTTGAATTTTGGTTTAGACACCAATTTCTTTTTGTGTTTTGAATACCCAATTGTTATAAATATAATAGTAAGTATCATTATAAGTGGGTGTTCTACTGCGTATAAACGTAACATAGAATCTTTCATAACTGTGCTCATGCCATTACTTGTCAACGATTGTAACCCTAGCGGCGACACAAAATAAAGTATTAGACCTACCAATAACTGAATATGTGTTACGATTAACGCAAACAACGAAATTCTGAAATCTCTAGGAGAGTATTCTTTATTAGAAAAAAAGCCTATTAGAGCGTTTATTGTTGCCAAAAAAACGATTACTAAAACAAGGTATGCCCAATATGAATGAACAAATTGAAGGGTAGTGTACATAGTTATATATTTAGAGTACCAAAGGTAGCGATTATTCCATAAAAAAAACCGCTTCATCTATCTGAAGCGGTTTTTTTTTAAAAACTTAGAAGATATTAAAATCCATATCTAACTGATGCGTTAAATGTTCTTCCGTTTTCATTGTAAAATCCAAAAGCATCGGTATTTTGGATTCCAATATAATCGAATACATTGTAAACATTTGCTCTGAAAGTTAAATCATTAGCACCTACATCAAATTTATAAGTTAAACCTAAATCTGTAATTGAGTAAGCCTTTAACCTTGATGGAACATAGTCTTGTGCCGAAGTACCAGCATCAGTAAACTGATAATGGCGATCTCTATAATTAATAGAACCATCTACACTTAATCCATCTAATATATTTGCTTTTGCTCCTAATCCAGTACTAAACTGAGGTGCGGTAGAAACTTTTACACCTTGACGGTCAATACCCTCTCCAGATGATATAACTTCTTGGGTATCGATATTATATGCTGTAAAGCTAGACTTTCCTTTATATACCCAACTTCCTCCAGACATATAACCGTTTAAAGTTAACCAACTAGTAGCAAACCATTTAAAGTCAAATTCAGCTCCCGTATGATATTGACGAATTCCTCTTTGAAGCACTGAGCTTTCAAAATCATCGTTATCATTTTCTGGGGTACCGTTGTCGTTATCTTCAATGTATGAAATGGTTCTATTAGACCAATCTGTTACATAAGCATTAAAGTTTGCAGAAATTTTATTTGCTTTAAAGTGATATCCTGCTTCATATGAACGAATGATTTCATTATCAACTTCTGGCGAAATTAAATCGGCATTTGTTTCATTAAATGAGAATATATTATCCAAGTATGGTTGTCTTGAATAGTAACCAGCATTAAGGAAAATTTTGCTGTTATCTGCAATTGTATATGCAAGACCTCCTTTCAGGTTATAACCCCCTCTACTTACTTTATCAGAGGTTAAATTAGCAAAACGATCTACTCTTTGGTAAGATTGAGTAGACAATGATCCTTGGAAGAAAGCTGAAAAATTGTTACTTGCATATTCTAATTGACCAAATCCACCTATGTAATTAATGTCTTCTGAATAGTCATAGTTAATTCTTTCTCCTTCGTCTGCAAAATTAAATAATGCAGCCCAAGGGTTAGCATCGAAAGTTGAAGTTACCACAGCATTATCCGGACGATCGTTAGACCATCCTGAAAGTCCATAAAGATCTGTCACTTGTCTAAAGTGATCTCCTGTGTACATCCTTCCATCTAAACCAAGATTAAACGATAAAGTTTCTGAAATATCATGGTTAAAGTTAGATACCACTCCATACCATTGATGATTATTTACAGACGATCTTCTAATATAACCTGCTCCAAGTGGGTTGTCATAATCTCCACCAATGCCAATTTGTGAATTGCTATCTTCAATTGCGTCAAAATCTATTTGGCCATATAAAGGTCCGTCACCATCTGGATCTTCACCTCTTATTCTCCCATTACCACGGTCTCCTGTTCCACCTCCACGGCCCCAAGATGCATACAGCACTGTAGAAAGATCAGATTTCTCACCCATATTCCAATCCCAGTTTAAGTTAAGTACTGGTTTATGGTAGTAGTTTTGTCTTTCTGAAGTTATTTCTCCGTTATAATAACCCCAATGTTGGTTAAATTTAGGATCAGCTCTTACAATATCTAAAGGCTGACTCCATTTTTGTCCGTGAAGTTGAGGAGCACCCGTAAACAATAAGTTAAAAGAGTGCGTTTCGTTTGGCTTATAACCTACTGCAAAATAATAGTTTTGTCCTTCTCCATATGTACCTCTTGCCCATTTTCTATGCGCTTTCCAATAATCTACCAGTACAGAAAAAGCCCAACCACTTTCACTCACACCACTATCATAAGCAGCTGTGCCTTTAAAGTAGCTATCGTTTGCTCCCAACAATCTAACAAACCCACCTTCTTTTCTATCAGCAGCTTTCATTATAATATTAGTGGTTCCTCCTACAGAAGAAATAGCTAGTTTTGAAGCTCCTAAACCTCTTTGTACTTGTATTGCCGAAGCAATATCTGCAATTCCAGCCCAGTTAGACCAATATACTCTACCGTCTTCCATTCCATTTATAGGCTGTCCATTTAACAACACTCCTATATTAGTTTGGTCAAAACCTCTTAAGTAAAGTTGTGAATCACCAAACCCTGATTGACCAGAAACGTGAGCAGAAGGTGTCCCTTCTAATGCTTCGGTTATTTCAACGTTTCCAACAACTTTATTCTGGATTTCTTGTTGAGTTATCGTTGAAACAGCAACAGGTGTTTCTCTATCTTCGGCTAAGTCAATTACCCCAGATCCTACGATTATTACTTCAGATAATGCATTTTCGTCTGGGTCTAAAGCAATAGAACCTAAGTCAAGTGTTCCGTTTACTAAAGTATAAGAAATTTTCTTCTTCGCATAACCAATAAACGAAACTATGATAGCTCCTTTATTTGAATTTACACTTAATGTAAAGTTTCCATCAAAATCTGTGATGGCACCATTATTTGTTCCTTGTTCTAGAATGTTGGCACCTGGAAGTGCATCCCCTAGATCTGAACCAACTACTTTACCGGTGATAGTTCCTTGAGAAAACCCAAAGGCAGTTCCCATTAAAAAGATTGATACTAGTAAAAGTTTTTTCATTGTAATGAAGTTTGTTTTTAAAAATTTCTGCAAATATACATCTCCTTTTTCCTTTTTTAAACTATAAAGGTTAAGAAAATGCTAACAAATTTTTCTAAAATAAAAATACAATGAAAAGAGTAACCTATTGAGGTTCTGATTATTAATTAATAACAGGTTTTCAACAATTAAAAATGGTGTTAAAAATTAATATTCAATACAGTCTAATTGCGTCTTTAGAGGCGTCATGAAAGAAATATATTCTTCTTTATATTTTTCTTCTAAAGGTTGCGACATAGGCAAGTCTTGTTTAAAAGGATCTACTTGTTTCCCGTTTTTCCAAAAGCGATAACAAACGTGAGGCCCACCTGTATTTCCTGTCATTCCTATCCAACCAATTACATCGCCTTGACGTACAAACTCACCCACACGTACATTACGTTTTTTCATGTGTAGGTATTGGGTCTCGTAAGTACTATTATGGCGAACTTTTACGTAATTGCCGTTTCCGCCGCGATATTCAGATTTTATTACAGTACCGTCTGCCGTAGCAAGAATAGGAGTTCCAATAGGTGCTGCAAAATCAGTTCCTTTGTGAGGACGTAACTTATACCCATAATAAGCAATTCTTCTATTGAGGTTGTAACGGGAAGATATTCTGCTGAATTTTACTGGAGCCTTTAAAAAAGCACGGCGAAGGTTGTCGGCATGTTCATCAAAATAGTCCTTTACTTTAGCGCTATCGCGTGTAGTTTCATAGTTAAAAGCATATAAAGGTGTGCCGCGATGTTCAAAATAGGCTGCTTTAATTTCACCTAGACCGGCAGGGATTGTATCATTGATAAACTTTTCAGTATAAACAACCTTAAAACGATCCCCTTTTTGAAGGTGAAAAAAGTTAACGGTCCACGCATAGATATTGGACAATTTATCGGTCATATAAGGACTCAAATGTTCGTCTTCCATAGTTTGAGACAACGAACTTTCTATAATTCCACCTGCAGATTTTTCAATGTACGTAACCGGTTTTTCTCCCGTGTAGCTGGAAAGACCGTCCCTAAAATCGACTACTGAATAATCCACTTTATTATTTTCGTAGATAAAAACCTGCGTGGTATTCAATGAATCTTTAGAGTTAAGAAGTACATACGGTTTGCCCACTACCATTTTACGGACGTCAAAACTGTCTTTAAACTTAGTAGCGACTTTAAATATTTTATCTTGCGGAACTCCATGAGCATCAAGAATATCTCCAAAAGTATCTCCAGAACGGATAGTATCTCTAACTACATTATAATCGTTTAAAATATAACCGTATTCCTTAATTAATGCAGGGGCTTTTTCTATTTCTACAGCTTCGGCTAAGTCTTTATTGCCAGAATCGCAAGCTATTAATAGCAAAACGGGCAAGCACATTACTAGTATTTTCTTCAATTTACTATAGCTTTATTGGGGTTCTACCACACTGCTATCTTTGGGAAGAAGCAGTAGATTTTTTAAGTTCGATTCAATATTACGAAAAAAAAGGGCTTTTAAAATGCAAATTCTCAAAAAAAGAAGCTAATAGGCTTATTTTAACACAAATAGAAAGAAAATTTGTTTTTGTCTTGTATGCAAAGTAACTTCTTTTTCTTATTCCTTTTGTTTCGTTAACGTACAACTTTTAAATATGTTATATGAAATAAGATTTATTTTCGAAAATAATAACAATATTAATCCATTTGTATTTTAAAAGAATGCTTTAATCCTTTAAACTCTGAAAGGGATGCTTTTAATGAACCTACAGCTAAGTCTGCTTTTATAAGCATAGGCATTTTATTGTCATCATCGGTTACCCAAACAGTAAGGCTTTCTTTTTCTTTAAAAACCCTTCCTGCTTGTACATAAGGTCTAAATATTAAACACGGAACATCACCGAATTTTGTATCAAGCACTTCTCTACCCAAAAATTTTAAACGGAACTTATAATTTTCCTTATCAAAAAACATATTCATATCTATTGTTTCGCCTTTTTGTATGGTGCTTACATCTAAATTATTACGCAAGTAATAAAAGGCCGAAACCATATCCTGTGCATCTTTAGGAAACGAAACCACTTCCTTTTTGTTATGTTTTTTATTGTTTATATGCGCAATACCCGTAGAATGGTCAAAATCTATCTGAATGTCCTTGGTGTGGCCTCCTTCGTCTATTTTTCGAATGAATCGGTACGGAATATCTTTTTCTTTATCAATATAGGACTGATAATAATCTTCCACATTGAAAAACACTTTTGAAAGCCCTACTGTCCTTCCTTCGCCCTTTACGTGATACACTTCTTTACCTTCAATTTTTGCATTATTAACTTCAAGGGTGGCATACCCAGCTGTTACAAAACCATAATGTACCCGGAACTTAAACCACTCTCCATCACCATAGGCTTTGTCTTGCGCTATAAGCACAATAGAACTGAATAAAAAGAAAAGAGAAAGTACCTGTTTCATTATTTGGGGTTTTATTATTTAAGAAGTACAACTTCTGTTCCAAAAAAAGAAGGCCCCATCTATTAAACGATGGAGCCTTACATTTGTTACATTTTAAAGGGTTCCCCTTAATTCTTGTTCGCGTTCTATAGCTTCAAACAGGGCTTTAAAATTACCTGCACCGAAACCTCTGGCTCCCATTCGTTGTATTATTTCGAAAAACAAGGTTGGTCTATCTTCTACAGGTTTTGTGAAAATCTGTAATAAATAACCTTCTTCATCTGCATCGATCATGATTCCCAGCTTCATTAATCTTTCAATATCTTCTTTCAGTTTATGATCGAATTCTTCTAAACGACCTGGAACAGCAGCATAATATTCTTCTGGTGGTGTAGATAAAAACTCCACTCCTCGTTCTCTTAATTTAGAAACTGTTGTAATAATATCGTCCGTCGCTACGGCAATATGTTGTACCCCTGGTCCTTCATAAAAATCTAAATATTCTTCAATTTGAGATTTTTTCTTTCCTTCAGCAGGTTCATTAATAGGGAATTTTATTCTTCCATTTCCATTACTCATCACCTTACTCATCAAAGCTGAATACTCAGTATGGATTTGCTTGTCATCGAAAGAAAGGAAATTTACAAAGCCCATAACATCTTCATACCATTTTACCCACGTATTCATCTCATTCCAGCCTACATTTCCTACCATGTGGTCTATGTATTTTAGACCTACTGGTTCGGGATTGTATTCTGTTTTCCACTCTCTAAAACCTGGCATAAAGGTTCCGTTGTAATTTTTACGCTCTACAAACATATGTACGGTTTCTCCGTAGGTATAAATTCCTGCACGCACCACTTCGCCATGTTCGTCCTTTTCAACAGTGGGCTCCATAAATGGCTTAGCCCCGCGTTTAGTGGTTTCTTCAAAAGCACTACGGGCATCTTCTACCCAAAGCGCTACCACCTTTACACCATCTCCATGTTTTACAATATGGTCATTGATAGGGTTTTTTGAACTTAAGGGGGTTGTAAGTACAATTCGTATTTTATCTTGCTTAAGCACATAAGAAACACTGTCTTTACTACCTGTTTCCAATCCTCTGTATGCGTACGATTGAAAACCAAAAGCAGATTTATAAAAGTGTGCTGCCTGTTTGGCATTCCCTACATAGAATTCTACATAATCGGTTCCTAAAAGCGGAAGGAAATCTTCTGCTCCTTCAAATATTTTTTCCAGTCCATAATCGACTGATTTTACGTCTTTGCTCATTATTTTATCTTTTTAATTAATGCGTTCTCTTTTAAATAAGTGGTGTTTGTTGGTTTCTTTTTAATAATTACCACATAGCACGCATTTGTGCTGAAATAGCTAAGTTTCTCACAAGTTTGGTTTTTTAGTCATGTTCAAGCCAAGATTGATAATATGTGCCATCGGCCAATTTTAAAGCATCTTCAGTTACTTGTAATGGCTTAAAGGTATCGACCATTACGGCCAATTCATCTGTTTTCACTTTCCCAATACTTCGTTCGGTCGCTCCAGGGTGTGGTCCGTGAGGAATTCCCGCTGGATGTAATGAAATGTACCCTGCTCCTATATCATTACGGCTCATAAAATCGCCATCTACATAATACAACACTTCATCACTGTCTATATTGCTATGGTTGTACGGTGCTGGAATTGATTCTGGGTGATAATCATATAATCGTGGCACAAAACTACAAACTACAAAAGCATCGGTTTCAAATGTCTGGTGTACAGGTGGCGGTTGGTGTATTCGGCCTGTAATGGGTTCAAAATCGTGAATGGAAAAAGCGTACGGATAGTTATAACCATCATAGCCTACTACATCAAAAGGATGTGTGGCGTAGGTCATTTCAAAAATATCATCTTGCTTTTTAATTTTTATTAAAAAGTCTCCTTCTTCATCGTGTGTTTCCAATTCTTCTGGTCTTCGCAAATCACGTTCGCAATAAGGAGAGTGTTCTAATAATTGCCCAAACCAATTTCGGTAGCGTTTTGGGGTATAAATTGGTCTTCTGGATTCTACAATAAATAAACGGTTGTCCTCCGTATCAAAATCAATTTTATAAATGATACCTCGAGGCACTAACAGATAGTCTCCGTATTTAAAGTCGAGGTTACCTAAATGGGTTCGTAATTTTCCACTGCCTTTGTGAATGAAAATCAATTCATCTGCATCCGTATTTTTATAAAAATAATCTTTTTGAGATTCTTGCGGTGCAGCGAGAATGATACTGCAATCACTGTTAGTCAAAACTGTTTTCCGGCTTTCCAGATAATCTTTTTCTGGTTGTATATTAAACCCTTTAAATTTATAGGACTGCAAATTGTTTTTCTTTGCAATTTTTGGCGCAACGCTATATTGCTTCTCTATTTCCTTTACTTGGGTAGGGCGATGTTCGTGATAACTGTTGGTTGACATACCGTCAAAACCAATTGTGCCGAACAGTTGTTCAGAATATAAACTGCCATCTGGTTTGCGAAATTGCGTATGACGTTTATGAGGTATTTTTCCTAATTTATGATAGAATGGCATATTGTGCTGATTTTCTAAACAAATATCGGAAAAAAATCACTGTTTCTGTTTTAAGGTTATGCTAAAACCTAAACCCTGCTGTAATGTGCCATTCACTTTCGTCCCTTTCTGGCGAAAATGCCCATTTTGCTTCAAGTGGACCTAAAAAAGTTTCCATTCCATATCCTAGAGCAAAACCACTATAATCAATACCGTCTATCCATTTTCCATCTGTAAATAGATCATCTCCTACATTAGCAATATTGGCTGCAATATTTATATGGTTTTTTCTGAAAATTTCATAATCTATGGTCAAGGAAGATTTTAAATAGGTATCCCCACGAAGGCTCAAGGCTTCATACCCATAAAAAGGCTTTAAATTATTTACCTCTTTATAACCATATCCTCCCATGAAAAAATCAAGCGAACGCGTTCCGTCACCTCCTATTTTAAATCCTCCTTCAGTTGATATTACTGCTGAAAGTTTACTTGAAAATGATTGAGCATAACCAAATTTAGCTTGGGCGATTGAAAATTGCTCAAAATCTTCGTTATCACCTTCAGCAAAAAGATATAAATGAAAATCTCCGTTAAAAAAGAATCCTTTAGTAGGGAAGAAACTATTATTAAAAGTGTCGTACCGTAAATAGCCATAAGTACTCACATAATTTGTGTTTTCAAAAACTGTCCGTGGTATTCCATCTTCATCTACTCCAATAGTTTCAGATAAATATTTTAACCATTTATGCTCAATACCCGCGCCTAACAGGAAGCTTCTTTTAAAAAGTGTTTCGACGTAAATTCTATTTGTCAAATCACCATATTCGAGATCTAATTTGTTAAGTTGTGAATTTTCTTCCGGTGGTAATTCGGGGGATAAAAAATCAATTCCAACATCTTTATCAAAAAAAGTATACTGTGAATTTAAACCGATACTCCAGTAAAAACCTTTATCAATATAATAGTTAAAATTATATCGAAGGTTATCCCCAACTACAAAATCTAATGAAGCAATATCGTTATTTGTAAATATCCGCTTTCGTGTTACATTCATTAATGCAGCAGCTCCGTATAGATCGTCATAGTGAGCTCCAAGACGCATGAACATTTTTGATTTGTCTTCACGAAGGGTGAAAACAATTTTATAGGTATTATCTTCATTGGTCACTAACCGATAGTTGATGTCTTGAAAATTTCCGGTTGCAGATAAGTTATTAACCCCTTCGTTAAATTGATCATAAGTAATCTCTGCTGGTAATTTCAGTTTTAGCTTACCCATAACGTAGGCTCTTGTGTAATTTTCATTACCTTCAATTTCAACAGTATTAATATAAATTGAATTCTTTTTGAAGAAATCTACTTCCTGTTTAGGTTTCTCTTTTTGACGTTTGGCTACTTCTTGAAGTTCTTCTTTCAATGCGTTAGCCTCTTCTTCTCCTGTCTCAATTATTTTAATGCCTTCATCAAATGAAACTACCGTGAAATCTTCAATATTCGGGTTTATATAGATATCTGTCCGATCTCTTTTCTCGGCCATATCTTCGATAGTACGGTAATTATTAATTTGCACTAAGACATCGAAAGCAGATTTTAATTTTTCCCTACCTTTTAAACTATCTTGAACATCTACCCCAATTACAATATCGGCGCCTTTACTTCGCACCTCATCTACAGGATAATTATTCGTCACACCACCATCCACATAAATAGTGTCATTTATAATTACAGGTGAAAACAAAGAAGGTAAAGCACCGCTTGCAGTTATGGCTCTTGGTAAATACCCCTTATCAAGAATAACCTCTTTTCCGGTTTCAACGTTGGTCGCTACACAAAAAAATGGAATTGGAAGTTTGTTAAAATCTTTAATGTCACTTACGTGAAGGGTAAGCTGTGATAACAAATTATAAACATTCTGCCCTTTTGAAAGGCCGGAAGGAAAGCCTACCTTAAAGTGATCAAACGGTAAGGTAATGGCATATTTTTCAGATTCGTCTTTTTCGTAAAATGTTTTGGCGCTTCGTGGGATATCATCTTGTATCAAAGTATTAAAATCGACCATATTAAAAATGGAGTCCAGTTGATTAGCTGAATATCCTGAAGCATACAAAGCCCCAATAATGGCCCCCATACTTGTTCCCCCAATATAGTCTACTCGAATTCCAGCTTCTTCAATTACTTTTAACGCACCAATATGTGCCAAGCCCTTAGCACCGCCTCCACTTAGCACCAAACCAACTTTAAGGTCCTCTTGTTTCTCTTTTTCTTGAGAAAAAAGAAAGCCTGAAAGCAACATACATATTATGATTATAATTTGTTTCATTTAGTTTGCTGAAAAATGTGTTACTATCTTCTTTGCCCGGCTTGTCCCCACAACATCTGCCAATTCATCAAAGCTTGCGTTTTTTATTCGTTTGGTACTTTTAAATTGTTTTAATAACTGAATCACGGTTTTTTCACCTATTCCCGGAATGGTTTCTAATACGGTATCCAAAGCCTCCTTACTACGTTTGTCGCGATGAAAGGTAATCCCAAAACGGTGCGCTTCATTCCGTAATTGCTGAATTATTTTTAAAGTTTCACTTTTCTTATCTAAATACAATGGAATTGGATCATCGGGGTAAAACAGTTCTTCTAGTCGTTTTGCAATACCAATAATTGCAATTTTTCCGCGTAATTCTAATTTATCAAGGCTTTTTAAGGCTGAAGACAACTGTCCCTTCCCCCCATCTATGATGATAAGTTGTGGCAAAGGTTGCTCTTCTTCTTTTAATCTTTTATAACGACGATAGACTACTTCCTCCATCGAGGCGAAATCGTCAGGGCCTTCCACGGTTTTTATATTAAATTTACGATAATCCTTTTTACTGGGTTTTCCATTTTTAAAAACTACGCAAGCAGCTACCGGGTTTGTCCCTTGAATATTACTATTATCAAAACATTCAATATGCCTTGGTTCTTCACTCAACCGAAGATCTTTTTTCATCTGCGCCATAATTCGGTTTTCGTGGCGGTCTGGGTCTACAATTTTTGCCTGCTTAAAGCGCTCCATCCGGTAATATTTCGCATTACGAAGTGATAAATCGAGTATTTTCTTTTTATCGCCTGCTTTTGGGATGTGTACTTTTAGGCCTTCTTCGGTTTCAATTTTAAAAGGCAAATACAATTCTTTGGACTGAGAATTAAATCGTTGCCGCAATTCGATTACAGCCAGCGTGAGCAACTCTTTATCGCTTTCGTCTAGTTTCTTTTTTATTTCTAAAGTGTGCGAACGAATAATGCTTCCGAAGGAAATTTGAAGGAAATTTACATACCCGTAACTTTCATCTGAAACAATAGAAAACACATCTACATTATTAATTTTCGGGTTTACTACCGTGCTTTTAGCTTGGTAGTTTTCCAGCACATCAATTTTTTCTTTTATGCGCTGCGCATCTTCAAACTTTAAGTCGGCCGCATATTGTTTCATTTGGTTTTTAAAATGATTGAGCGAATCTTTAAAGTTTCCTTTTATGATGTTCCGTATTGCCTGAATGTTTTCGTTATAATCGGCTTCGGTTTGTTTGCCTTCGCAGGGACCTAAACAATTACCTAAATGGTATTCTAAGCAGACTTTATATTTATCATTTCGTATTTTTTCTTCGGCTAAATCGTAATTGCAGGTTCGAAGCTGGTATAGTCCGCGTATTAAATCTAGCAAGGTATGCACGGTTTTCATACTGGTATAAGGACCAAAATATTCCGAACCGTCTTTTATTAACCGACGAGTAGGAAAAACCCTTGGAAACCGTTCGTTTTTTATACAAATCCACGGATAGGATTTGTCGTCTTTAAGCAAAACATTGTAGCGGGGCTGGTATTTTTTTATCAGGTTGTTTTCCAGCAATAGCGCATCGGTTTCGGTAGCTACTACAATATGCTTTATGGTCTTTATCTTTTTGACCAATAAGCGGGTACGGGCATTGTCGTGCTGTTTGGTAAAATAAGAAGCTACCCGTTTTTTAAGATTTTTGGCTTTGCCAACGTACAATAACTTTTCATTTTTATCATAATATTGGTACACTCCGGGCGAATTGGGGAGTGTAGAAATCTGTAGTTGTACCGAAGCTTCTGCCATAGTTCAAAGATAGTGGCTATTTTGTAGTTTCTCTTTCCTATAATCTACGAAATTTTGTTAAGAAAGGGTTAAACAAGCCCTTTTAAAAAACCTTTCTTATGTTTCTTTACGTACTTTATAGTAACTAACATACCCTATGTTTAACACAGCCTTTATTTCAGTTTTAAAAAAGCGACTTCTACTATCGCTGGCTGTATTATACTTATTAGTACCGTTACATCAATCCTTATTGGAAGGTTTTCACAAGCTATCCCACGCATTGACACACACAAGTGCAAATCATGATCACGAATTAGACCATGAATTGAACAGGGAGCACAGCCATGAACATAAAGCGATAGCTTTTTTCAACAAGTTGTTTTCTGCAGATGATACAGACTCTGATAAAGAAGCATTGTTATTAGAGATTAAATATGACAAACACCTTACCCAAGAATATTTTAAATTAAACCCCGTACACTCTATCCATACAAAACACGTATTCTTATATCATTTCGGAAATTACAACACTTCACTTTCCGTGCAGACACCACCTCCTCAAACGAGCGTTTCATAACACGTTTTAAAATTTCAGAATTACTTTTTTCTGAAACATCTATTTATTCAAAAAATTAAAATTTTATGAAACCTATATTTCTATGGGTAACACTACTATGTGGTGTAGTTACGCACGCGCAAACCATAACTGGTAAAGTGGTTACCCAAACTAATTCTCCTGTTGAAAACGTTGCCGTTTTTAATAAAAACTCAGGAGAGCATACGCATACCGATGCTTCGGGTGCTTTTACATTACAAAACAACACCGAAAATGATGAGATTTATATTTCTCACTTAGGGTTTGAAACAGTTATATTTCCAGTAACCTCAGAAAGTTTCTCTTCGGAAACAAACATTGTTTTAAAAGAATCTTCCGTGAGTTTACAACAAATAGTAATCTCTCCTGAAGTAAACATTCTTAACCAAATTACCGATGTAGATTTAGAAACCGACCCGGTAAAATCGTCGCAGGAAATCTTAAGGAAAGTCCCCGGACTTATCATTGGCCAACACGCTGGTGGTGGAAAAGCTGAGCAGATTTTCCTTCGCGGCTTCGATATTGACCACGGTACAGATATTAGCCTTTCTGTAGATGGGATGCCAGTAAATATGGTGTCGCACGCTCACGGCCAAGGCTACAGCGATCTACACTTTTTAATACCCGAAACCATTGAAAATATCGAGTTTGGCAAAGGTCCTTATTACGCTAAAGAAGGTGATTTTACCACAGCTGGATATGTCGATTTTAAAACAAAGAACAAATTAGACAATAGTTCGATTTCGGTGGAATATGGTGATTTTAATTCGTTTAGAACGGTAGGTATGTTCAAGGTATTGGAAACCGAAAAAAGCAACGCGTACATCGCAGCTACTCTAAATACTTTTGATGGTCCTTACGATTCTCCCCAAAACTTTAATCGATATAATGTAATGGGGAAGTTTAATTTTAAATTACCTGGCGACCAACATATGTCTATAAGCGCGTCGCACTTTCAAAGTAAATGGGACGCCTCTGGGCAAATACCACAACGTGCTGTAGACTCAGGCTTAATTGATCGTTTTGGTGCTATCGACGACACCGAAGGTGGCAACACCAGTCGTTCCAATTTAATAATAAACCATACGAAAATCCTATCCCCAACGCAAAAGCTTAAAAGCACGGCTTACGCTACGCATTATGATTTTGAGTTGTACTCTAACTTTACGTTCTTTTTAGAAGACCCCGTAAATGGCGATCAAATAATGCAACAAGAAGACCGTAACTTGTTTGGTTTTGAAACAGCTTATTCTGAAAAATTAAAAGCGAATGCTTTCGATTTTGAATATACAGCTGGTGGTGGTGTTCGATATGATGATGTAAATGATGTTCAGCTTTCCAGAACTAAAAATCGAGATGAAATACTAGAGCGGTTAGCTTTTGGAAATGTAGATCAAATGAACGCTTTCGGGTTTGTAAATACTGAATTTGATTTTGGTGACTTTAAAATAAATCCGGCGTTACGATTGGATTACTTTAAGTTCGATTACGAAAACTTCTTAACTGAAACATATGATAATAAAAGCGAAAGCAAAGTATTCGCCAGTCCAAAGCTGAATTTTGTATACAGCCCAAACCGTCAACTGCAATTATTTGCAAAAACAGGAATTGGGTTTCACTCAAACGACAGTCGGGTTGTAGTAGCCAATAGTGGAGAAGATATTTTACCCGCAGCCTATGGAGCCGATTTAGGAGCAATTTATAAAGTAACAGATAACTTGATTTTGAATACCGCTCTTTGGTCGCTGTTTTTAGATCAGGAATTTGTGTATGTGGGGGATGCCGCCATTGTAGAGCCTAGCGGAAAAACACGCCGATTGGGAGTTGACTTTGGCGCTCGGTATGAAGCAACTGATTGGCTATACTTATTTGGTGATATAAATTACACCTACGCCCGAAGCACAGAAGCACCGGAAGGTGAAGATTATATTCCGTTAGCACCCGATTTAACCTCAACGGGAGGTGTTGCTTTTGAAAACATCGGTGATTTTTCAGGTGGATTAAATTATAGATATATTAAAGATCGTGCTGCAAACGAGGATAATAGTATTGTTGCTGAAGGCTATTTTGTAACCGATTTCAATATTAATTACACCTACAAAAATTTCGTGTTTGGAGTTATCATTGAAAATTTACTTGATACCGAATGGAATGAAACACAATTTGCCACTGAAAGCCGCTTATTTAACGAAGCTGAACCAGTAGAAGAAATTCATTTTACACCAGGAACACCTTTTTTTATTCGAGGAAAGGTAACAGTTAATTTTTAAAAAAATCTTTTGAAACTATTAAAAGCACAGCGTATTGCACGTTGTGCTTTTTTAGTTAAAAAGTTGTTGCAACACAGCTAATGACTTAGGAGTTTTAAACCCTTGCGAATGGTATTGATAATAATTAAGAAGTAAATTTAAAGTTGCCGTTCTCGTTTTTTTATGAACTTTCAGTTTTTCTAAATCATCGTAGTCTTTATTGAGAAATTGTTTTAATGTTTCCACTTCCTTTCCTTCTACTGAAAAATGATCATCAAAATGTTTTTCGAAAGTCCCTTCTTGTATATTGAAATAAAGATATTCAGTATTTGAAGTGTCTGGATAAAAACCTAAATATTGAGATAATTTCAAAAGAAAAAGTATATGAAAGTTGGCATAGTTTTCATGCAAATCCAACCATTGAAAGGAATAGGTTAAAAACCGAAATAATTGCGAATTGCTTTCTTCTTCTTTTATCGTACTTTTTAAAATTTCAGAAAGAAACATAACGAGTGATGATTTATAAACGTCGCTATGCAGTGTTTGATACGGCTGGATGATTTTCGCTTCTTTTATATATTCAAGCGTGCCTTTATTTTTATGGTTGGCAACTAAATCGAGTAATGTTAAAGGCTGAAAGAAGGAAGTACGAAGTTTCCCTTTTTTCGATTTTAATATATTACGGAGCATGTAGCTTTTTAGCCCATCGACTTCTGTAAAACAGCTTACAATTAAATCGGCTTCAGAATACCGTAAAGAAGAAATTACAATGGCTTTGGTGGAAACGAGCATTACCTGACTACCATAATTTTAGCCACCTTAGTTTCCAAGGCGTCTTCAGTGCTTATTAAAACCAGATACACGCCAGAGGCTACTTTATATTTTCCAAACGCTGTTGTATCCCATAAAATACTTCCACCTTCACTTGTTTCTTCAAAAACCAGGTTTCCTTCAATATCGGTTATTTTTACTGTAGCATTGGCTGTAAGGCCGTCAATAGTGACGTTACCCTTAAAGCTAGGGCGTACTGGATTGGGATAAACATATACTTCATCAAGGTTTTCACGTGGTGCAGTTGCTGTACCATTATATGAAACCAAGCCTTTATTGGTTGCAATGTAAACCACCCCGCTAAACTCGTCAATAGCAATATCTTGAATGTTATTGGATGGTAAAGGCGAATTATCCTTGGTAAATCGCAAAAGGGTTTCTTGTCCATTGGACGACACATAAAAGACGCCAGAGTTACCGGTTGCTATCCATTTATTATTAGAGCCATCGACAACAATTTGGGTGATGGATTGTTCAAAAAGCAGCTCTTGGGGAACACCGTCTTCAACAATGATTATTTCTTGGGCTTGCACATCTGCGTTTTCTTCAAAAAAGCCACCTGTATTGAAAAGTACGCGCAAGCCTTCAAAAGTTCCTATCCACAATCTGTTCTGTTTGTCCAATGCCAACGCACGGATATATACACTGGGCAAATTTCCATTTCCTTCGCCTTCGGTTATCCTATTAAACTTATTCTGGTTCTGGTCATACCCGGCCAAGCCACTTTGAGCAGTCCCAAAGAATACATAGCCTTGGGGAGTTGTTACTACTTCAGTTAGAGCCAATTCACTATCTGTATTAACAATATCGCTTACATCTACCCGTTGAAATTGACCTTCAGGAGTACGTTTTATTAACCCTTCGGCTATTCTTGACTGTGTAAACCATAAATTACCTTGATTGTCATAATCCATCCCAAAAAGGCGAATTCCTTCAACACCTCCAGTTGAGGTAGTGGTTATCTCAAGGGGACTATTTGTTTCATTAAATAAAGTGGTTGGCTGCTGTTCTATAATTTGTAATAAACCCTTTTGATATGATGTCATAAAAACCTCTTCAAAGTTATTTGGATTTATTTTTACCCTTACCAAATCGTTTACATCCGTATTAAATTTTGCTGCAAGATCTTCATAGGGAATATTGGTCCAGATGCCTTCCCTTAAATTGCTAATTCCTTTAAATGTTAAAGGAAAAGGGTTAAATGTAACGGAAACATCACCATAATTCATCCATAGTTGTCCAGGAGATGTGTCAATGCTAAAACCTTGATTGGAAAGTGGACCGTCTGGTAAAATTTGTTCGGCTTGGTTGCTATCAAAGGGTACGGCTAAAATACCATCTTCACTTGTACCCATGTAAAATACATTGTTGAAAGCATAACCAGAAAGTAACCGATAATCAAACTCAGAAACCGAAGTTACGGATGCTTGCTGCTGAAAACCTTCCGTATAAGCATGTATAGATGCGGTGGCTGTAATGGTCAATACATCATTAAACGTTTGAAAATCTACAATATCATTAAAATTCCCTACGGGATTTATACCTCCATTGGGATTAAAGTTGAAAACAGTATTTCCAGTATTGGCAACATAAAGTTCTGTCCCCAGCTTTTGAATTCCCTTAAAATTTCCGTTTTGTATGGTAGTCCATTGTTGGAAATCGATTAAATTTTCATTTTCCAATAGCGCTCTTTTAATTCCATTGGAAGCAGTTGCTGCAAAAATATAGGGTTCGGCCACTGTTGTTTGGGCAATGTTTATCTGTGTTCCGCCAGCACCAATAAAGTACGTATCGCCAAACTCTAACGTTGCTAAATTATAAACGGATATACCGTATTCTGTAGAAATGTACAGCGAGTCGTTGTATTCATCAAAGTGATTGATGTTTTTTTGATTTGGAGGAATCACCTGTTTATCCAGTATATCAACAACCGTCAATATGTTTTCTTCACCATCTTGAACTATTTCAATAAGTCCCGTTTCATAACCAATCACTAATAAATTGTGTGCTTCACTATAATGAATGGTAGAAATAAGTTCTCCGGAAAGACCGTTTACAGTCGAAATGGTTTCAATTTCATTCGTTGTTAAATCATATGTGAAAACAGCATTTTCTGAAGCTGCATATATCCTATCATTTCCTTGAGAAATATCTTTAATTGAAGTATATGAGAAATACCCCGACCAAGAATTTTCAAAATTTTGGGCATTACTGTAAAAGGTAAGAAAAAACAGAATCGTTGTTACAACATACTTCATAGAGAATACTTTTTCAGAAATATAACACGCTAAAATACTATTTATTGCAGGATTTCAATGAAAAAAGGTTGATGATATTACTACTATATCATCAACCTTTTATAATCTTTATCTAAAAAATATTTCAGAATTACACGACTCCTTGAGCCATCATAGCTTCTGCTACTTTTACAAATCCTGCAATATTGGCTCCTTTTACATAATCTACATATCCATCGCCATCTTTACCGTATTTAACACAAGCAGCGTGAATATCGTTCATAATGGTATGTAATTTTTCATCTACTTCTTTGGCTGGCCAGCTAAGTCCTAATGCATTTTGAGACATCTCTAGACCTGATGTTGCAACACCTCCAGCATTTGATGCTTTTCCTGGTGAGAACAATATTTTAGCTTTCTGGAATACTTCAATAGCTTCTGGTGTAGAAGGCATATTAGCTCCTTCCCCCACACAAATACAACCATTATCAACCAATGTTTTAGCTTCATTGGCATCTAATTCGTTTTGTGTTGCACACGGTAACGCAATATCACATTTTATGCTCCAAGGACGTTTCCCGTCGTGGTACTCTGCTGATGGATACTTGTCTAAATATTCTTTAATACGACCACGCTTTTCATTTTTAAGCTCCATTACGAAAGCCAGTTTTTCTTCATCAATCCCTTCTGAATCATATATAAATCCTGATGAATCTGAAAAAGTAACCACTTTACCACCAAATTCCATTGCTTTTTGTGCAGCAAATTGAGCTACATTACCAGAACCGGAAATCACAACTGTTTTTCCTTTAAAAGACTCGCCTTGAGTTTCAAGCATGTTTTTTGCAAAGTACACGTTACCATAGCCTGTTGCTTCAGGACGGATTAGCGAACCTCCGTATGAGCGTCCTTTACCTGTCAATACTCCTGTAAACTCGTTACGAAGCCTTTTGTACTGACCGAACATATAACCTATTTCGCGTCCTCCAACTCCTATATCACCCGCTGGCACATCTGTGTTTGGACCAATGTGTTTGGCCAATTCCGTCATAAAGCTTTGGCAAAAGCGCATTACTTCATTATCACTTTTTCCTTTTGGGTTGAAGTTAGACCCTCCTTTACCACCACCCATAGGTAGCGTAGTAAGACTGTTTTTAAAAACCTGTTCAAACCCTAAAAACTTTAATATGCTCAAATTTACCGATGGGTGAAAACGCAATCCACCTTTATATGGGCCAATTGCAGAATTAAACTCTACACGGTATCCTTTATTAACCTGGATATCGCCATTGTCATCTATCCAAGGTACTCTAAATAAAATGGTGCGCTCTGGCTCAACCATACGCTCTAATAGCATTTTATTTTGGTATCTTTCGTTTTTTTCAATGAATGGAATTACCGTTTCTGCAACTTCTGTTACAGCTTGCATAAATTCCGGTTCATTAGGATTTAATTCTTCAACTTTTGAAATGAAATCTTGAATACTTTGTTTCATCGTAGAGAGGGTTTTATTGTTTATCGTGAAAATATTTCAGAAAATAAATTGATTTGCAATGCTTTACAAATAGTTTATTTACCTCTGAAATACTTTAAATTATTTGTTTGCGTTATTAAAATGCAAATATAACCGTTATAAAAAAAAAGGACGTTAATTTTTTACAAATAAGCTAAATATCTTCAATATATTTCACTGTTAGATATGTTTTTATATATTTGTTACGATTCAAACTAAACCCAATCGACAATGAATACCAGAAACCTGCTGTTGGTATTTTTACTTTTAGTTTCCGCAAAACAGGAAATTTACAGCCAATTCGGCTTCTCTCACGAGATAGGAGTAATTACCGGCCCTGTTACATTTTATTCAGATTATGGACAACGAAACGATTTTGAGACCAATGTTGGTAACGTGGGTTTTGGTGTAGGTTTGATCCATTACATTAACTTTTCTTACAGGGCAGATTGTAACTGTTATACACGGGACACTTATTTTAATGATCATTTTAAAATACGTAACGAAATAGATTACCATAAAACAAATCTTGAGCATATGGGCCGATGGGTAGACCCTGATGATAATTCAGAATTTGCCCAACAACTAAGGGCCATGAATGGCTCCACAACAGTTTTCGATATAGGTTCGCAACTAGAATATTTTCCATTGAGCATTCGTGATTTTGCTGCCGGAGGGTATAAAATTGCACCTTTTGTAAGCTTGGGTGTGCACTATGTTAATTTTAATCCTGAAGTTTCATCGACCAGAGGTCCTTTAAACGATCCTGTTTCTACTCCAGTAAAATATATAAACGCTTTTCAACAAGAAGCTGCCTCGACTTTTTCTATGGTAGGAAGTATTGGTATTCGTTATAAACTTACTCCATTAAGCGACCTAATGCTTGACAGCCGTTGGCAGTATTATTTTAGCGATTGGGTAGATGGCTTAAACCCTGGAATCGATCAAAACGAAGTGAGACCCGTGCCTGAAAATAAATCTAACGACTGGATTTACTGGTTAAATATTGGGTACATTTATTACCTAGATTAAAAAACGAAACAAACTAAAAATTTAAAGCTCGGAAGATTCCGAGCTTTTTTATATAGTAACTTTTAAAATTTTATTATCCTATCGCTTGTTTTATGTCGGCAATCAAATCGTCTGCGTCTTCAATACCAACACTTAAACGAATTAATGAATCTACAACACCTGTTTTTTCACGCTCTTCCTTAGGGATACTTGCGTGCGTCATACTTGCCGGATGTCCTGCTAAACTCTCAACACCTCCCAAACTTTCGGCTAATGTAAATACTTTCAGGTTTTCCACTATTTTAATGGCTTCATCGTAATTATTACCTTTCGTTGTAAAAGAAAGCATCCCTCCAAAATCATCCATCTGTTCTTTCGCAATATCATAATTAGGATGGTCTTTAAACCCTGGCCAATATACTTTTTCAATTTTTGGATGAGAAGAAAGATATTCAGCTACTTTTTTCCCATTTTCACAATGACGCTGCATGCGCACGTGCAATGTTTTTAATCCGCGTAACACTAGAAAACTATCCTGCGGTCCAGCAATACCGCCACTAGCTTTTTGCACAAAATAAAGCTTGTCTGCCAGTTCTTTATCTTTAACTGCCAATGTTCCCATAACCACATCGCTGTGACCGCCTAAATATTTAGTGGCGCTGTGCATAACAATATCGGCTCCTAAATCTAAAGGTCGTTGCAAATATGCCGTAGCAAATGTATTGTCTACAGCCAGCAAAACATTGTGTTTTTTAGCAATAGCAGCTGCTTTTTTTATATCAATGATGTTCATCATGGGGTTGGTTGGCGTTTCCACCCAAATTAATTTTGTTTTATCGGTAACGTACTCGTCAATTTTATCGGCATTATGCATTCCGATGAACCGAAATTTAATTCCAAAATCTTCAAAAATTGAAGTAAACAAACGATACGTACCGCCATAAAGATCATTAGTGGAAATCACTTCATCACCCGATTTTAAAAGTTTGATAACTGCATCTATTGCGGCAAGGCCGCTTCCAAAAGCCATTCCGTAATTTCCATTTTCTATACTGGCAATAGCACGTTCCAAAGCGCTTCGGGTCGGGTTTCCACTTCGTGAATACTCAAATCCTTTGTGTCCTCCCGGAGTGCTCTGTGAGTAGGTAGTTGTTTGGTAAATAGGTGGCATGACCGACCCATAAGCTGGATCTACGTCTTTTTGACCCCCGTGAATAGCTTTCGTGTTAAATTTCATATTCTTCATCTCTCTTATATGCTTTTAAGCCTTTTAATATAATTTTTGCAGTCGCTCTTTCTAATCTTAGTACTTTTGAAACATAAAGATAACTGTTTCCCATTGGAAAGATAAACCCTTTAATTTTTTACATATGTACAGTAAACTACTAGTTCTTTTTATTTGCATTGTTTCGATCATTGGTTGTAAAAAAGAACAATCACTTTCTTTTTCTTCTGAAAACTTTTCTGAAAAAGAACTACCTAACTGTAAAACAGTAATTTGTCCGGAAATTACTATTAATTACTTTACTGTTTCTGGGGAAGAATCTGTTTCAACTGCAATTAATGCTGAGCTAAAAAAATTCATTGTTTCTTCTCTTCAAATAGGTGAAAAGCCTGTTGAAACTAATAGTATTGATAAAGCTTCATCAAATTTTATAAAAACCTACCGGAAACACAGTGCCGAATTTCCTGATATGGCAGCAGCATATTTTGCTGAAATCAACGTACGTAAAAGTTTAAACACTCCAGAAATTCTTTCGGTTGAATTGCAACAATATAAATTCACGGGTGGTGCCCACGGTTACGGAAGTACAACTTTTGCCAATTTTGACCCCAAAACAGGCGAGTTGCTTCAACAAAAAGACTTATTTAATGATGTGGAGGGTTTTAAACATTTTGCTGAAACAGCATTTAGAAAACAACATAATATTTCAGAAGAAGAATCAATAAACTCAACAGGGTTTTGGTTTGAAAACGATACGTTTTACCTTCCTGAAACTGTAGGTTTTACCAAAGATGACATTATCATTATTTATAATCAATACAACATTGCTAGTTACGCCGATGGGCCTATTGAATTGAAATTACCGATAGAAAAAGCTAAAGAGTTTTTAGCCTTTTCGGTTGAATAAAAACACAACAATAGTATGAAAAAAGTATATTATTTAAGCAGTTGCGATACGTGCAAACGTATTATGGATGAAATTGAAATTCCTCAATCTTTTCAGCTTCAAGATATAAAAGCACAAGGTATTACAAAGGATGAACTGGAAGAGCTATATAACTTAGCAGGTTCCTATGAAGATTTGTTTAGCAGACGTGCGCAATTGTATAAAAAACGAAATTTAAAAGATGAACAGTTGCTTGAAGAGGATTTTAAAAACTTGCTGTTAGAGCATTATACATTTTTAAAACGTCCCGTTATTGTTAATAATGACGAAATTTTTATTGGAAACAGTAAAAAAACAGTTGAGGCCGTTAAAAACTCAATCCACAACAACACATGAGCAGCCGCGTGTTAGCCTTAATAGCAGCTACGGCTGCTAGTGCAATTTATGGATTGAACCATACCATTGCAAAAGGCTTAATGCCCAATATTATTGAACCCTATGGGTTTATTGTATTGCGGGTTGGCGGTGCGGCTATTCTTTTTTGGTTAATAAGCATTTTTTACCCTTCGGAAAAAATTGACAAGAAGGATTGGCCCCGCATTATAGCTTGTGCCTGTTTTGGTATGGTCATTAATATGCTTATGTTTTTTAAAGGGCTAAGTTTATCCACGCCAATAAACAGTTCGGTTGTAATTACTGTTTCGCCGGTTTTATTGCTTATTCTTTCGGCTGTTTTTTTGAAAGAACGAATTACACTTCGAAAATCTATAGGGATTGGTATTGGTTTGGCCGGAGCCTTAGTATTAATCTTATTCGGACTGAAAATTCAACCGAACGCTCCTAATATTCCATTGGGCAATTTGTTGTTTATCATCAACGCTACCTCGTATTCTATCTACCTGATTATCGTAAAACCTTTGGTTGCAAAATATAGCTCCATCACCCTTATGAAACTATTTTTTCTGTTTGCCATTGTAATAAACTTACCTATTGGTTATTCAGAATTTGTTGCAGTTGATTGGTTTAACTTACCATTCGATGCCATTTGGAAATTGGCTTTTGTCGTAGTCGGCACAACTTTTTTAACATATTTGTTCAACATTTACGCATTAAAACAGCTTAGCCCATCAACCATAGGGGCTTTTATTTACCTACAACCTGTTTTAGCAGTCTTATTTGCTGTTTTGGTAGGTGCCGACACCCTTACACCTTTGCGAATCCTTGCAGCAGCTTTAATCTTTTTAGGCGTGTATTTGTCCTCAAGAAAACCTAGAAGAAGAAAAATATAAATATTGTGAAGTTGTTTTCGCTAAATACTTTACTAGCTTTATAAAAAACAAAAAGAGCCTCGAAAGGCTCTTTTTTATTATTGTTTTATGAGGTGGAAATTACCAAATCCGTACACGGTCTTCTGGTGCTAACCACATAGCGTCACCTTCTTTAATATTAAACGCTTCGTAAAAAGCATCTATGTTTTGTAGAGGCTGTGTTGCACGGTAACGACCTGGTGAGTGTGAATCGGTTTTAACCTGCTCACTCAATGATTTGTCGCGTTGTTTAGTACGCCAAACAGTTGCCCAACTCATAAAGAAACGCTGCTCTGGAGTAAACCCATCAATTTTTCCTGGACGTCCGTTCTTTTCGTAAAAACGTTGTAAGCCATCATATGCTCCTAAAACACCACCAAGGTCACCAATATTTTCACCTAAAGTGAACTTACCGTTAATGAACACGCTATCCAATACTTCAATGTTGCTGTATTGTTCAGCTAATTTATCTCCTCTTTCGGTAAAGTTTTCAAGATCTTTATCGGTCCACCAATTCACTAAGTTTCCATTGGCATCAAAGCGAGAACCGCTGTCATCAAATGCGTGAGAAATCTCGTGACCAATTACAGCTCCAATTCCACCGTAATTTACAGCTTCATCTGCTTTATAATCGTAGAAAGGTGGCTGTAAAATAGCTGCTGGGAAAACAATCTCATTGTTAAATGGATTAAAGTATGCATTCACGGTCTGTGGTGACATACCCCATTCTGTACGGTCTACAGGCTCGTCAATTTTATCTAAATTATCTTTCAAGTTCCATTTTCCAACAGCAATCATGTTATCGTAGTAACTGTTGCCTGGCTTTACTTCCATTGTTGAATAATCTTCCCACTTATCTGGGTATCCAACTTTAACGGTGAACTTATCCAGTTTTTCAATAGCTTTTGTTTTAGTGCTATCGCTCATCCATTCAAGTTTGTTGATGCGCTCCTTATAAGCAGCTATGATATTTGTAATCATAGATTCTGCTTTCTCCTTTGCTTCTGGTGGGAACATTTCATCAACATACAATTTACCAACAGCTTCGCCAACAGTTCCATTTACTGTGCTTAACGCTCTCTCGTCTGCTGGTTTTTGTTTTTTACTTCCGTTAAGATATTTACTGTAAAAATCCCAGTTTGCTTTTTCAATTTCAGTGGTAAGCATTCCCGCAGAGTTGTTTAGTGTTGCCCAACGCATTACAGTCTTCCAAGTATCTACATCGCCTTCTTTTAAAGTGTTTTGAACAACATCCATATATTTAGGTTGCATCACGATTAAAGTATCAACATCCTTGGTTACCCCAAGGTCTTTTAAAGCTTCTTTCCAAGAAATAACCGGAACCATTTCTTGAATCTGTTCTATTGAGCGAGGGTTGTTAAAGTTTCTGAAGTCACGGCTTGCCACTTTATCCAATCTTGGTTCTGCCAATTTTGTTTCAAAAGCTAAAATGGTTTCAGCTTGTTTTCTAGCTTCTTCTTCACTATCGCCCAAGAACTGAAGCATACGAGTAATATGGTTTACATATTCTTTTCGTATTTCAATAGATTTAGGGTCTGTATTGGTATAGTAATCACGATCTGGAAGTCCTAAACCACCTGGCGTAACATAAGCCGCGTTCATAGAACTATTATTAGGGTTTGAGTATGCAGCAATGCCAATAAATGGTTGGCTTACCATTGTTGCATTCTCAGTCATTACCTTTTGAAAGTCTTCAACTGAAGATATACTTGCAATTTTATCTAAGGCCGGTTGTAAAGGTTTTACGCCAGCTTCATCACGAGCTATGGTATCTAGCTTAGATTCAAAAATCATTAATGCCTTAGCTTGGTCTGTATCATCAGCATACTTATCGCTTTCTTTAGCTGCGTCAAGTATGTCTAACATATCATGGGCTGTTTTTTTTCTCAATACACCAAAACCACCCCAACGCACTTGATCGTCTGGAATTTCGGTATTTTTCATCCACGTCCCGTTTACGTAGTTGTAAAAATCATCTTTTGGGTTAACGGTTGTATCCATATTTGAAAGGATAATCCCGCGCTCCTCTTTTTCGGCCTGAGCCATTTTTTTGTCCTTGTTGTCACACGCACTTACAGCTACGGTAAGTACCGCCACAGCAAAAACAGATTTTAGCATACTTGTTTTCATTGTCTGGTTATTGAATTAGT
Source organism: Flavobacteriaceae bacterium UBA3179 (assembly GCA_002364245.1). Taxonomy (GTDB): domain Bacteria; phylum Bacteroidota; class Bacteroidia; order Flavobacteriales; family Flavobacteriaceae; genus Marixanthomonas. Next base: position 28,968 of record DEXR01000022.1, on the reverse strand, counting down.
ACTTTTTTAAAGTTTATGTTATTTATATAAGTATCAAAAAATTGATATTGTTACAGTTATCGTTGGTTTTTATCTTCAATTTCTTGTTGAAAGATGGAATCTCGCATTCGTTTTTGTTCTTCAATTTCTTTCTTCTCGGTATCAATGCGTTGTTGGTCTATGGCATCTTTTTTAAACTTATCGTTTAATTGAACAAATAAATTACTGGTAGCTGCATTCATTTCTTCTATATAAGTTTGAAGTTTTACAGAGTCTATTCTACTTCTATGCACTAATTGATCTAACAAATGTGCTCTAGTCTGCGCCACCATAACGCGAGATTCTATGGATTGTACCGCTAAGGTATCAGGAAGTTTTTTAGCAATAGAATCTGTAAAGTTCATTAAGCGTTCGGTGCGGTTTTTCAATTCGGATATCGTAGCGTTATTAATGGCTTTTGCTTCGGCTTCAAAGTCTTCAAAAGCTCCCCATTGGCTGGTATAAGTCCGTACTTTTTCGGAAAGTTGAGGGAAAGAAACGTTTTTATTTCCGTAGCGCGAGTTCGTTTCTTCTATTTCCTGTTCTACTTCGTTTTGTGTTTCCTCGTTTCCGCAGTTAATTAAGAGTATACTAGCCGAAACGACTAAAAAAAAAGATAAAAATTGATTCATTATGCAATTCTCTATTACAGACAAAGATAAGGCTAATCTGTAAAATTAAGTTAGTTTTCTGTTAAAGAAGTCCCTTGTATAATGAGTATCTTTGCGCTTCTTGAATAAGATTAAAAATGCTACTATGAAAAAAAGAATTCTCATTATAGGTGCTTGCGGGCAAATAGGAACCGAATTGACCAACTTTCTACGTGAAAAATTTGGCTCTCATAAAGTAGTCGCCAGCGATATACGTGAAGGGGATGACGAATTAATGGAAAGCGGCCCTTTTGAAGTATTGGACGCTATGGATTATGATGCCGTGCAGGACGTAGTGATTAATTATGAGATAACCGATGTATATTTAATGGCTGCAATGCTTTCGGCCACGGGTGAAAAATTCCCTATGAAAGCTTGGAACCTGAATATGAATTCGCTTTTCAATGTGTTGAACCTGGCTAAGGAAGGAAAAGTGGACAAAGTATTTTGGCCTTCCAGTATTGCTGTTTTTGGTTCTACAACCCCAAAACAGGACACGCCACAACGCACCGTGATGGAGCCTTCCACCGTTTACGGAATAAGTAAACAAACCGGTGAGCGTTGGTGTGAATATTATAACAAACGCTTTGGGGTCGATGTTCGTAGCATTCGCTACCCTGGTATAATTAGCTACAAAACCCTTCCCGGTGGCGGAACCACAGATTATGCAGTTGATATTTACCATAAAGCCTTAAAGCATAAAAATTACATCTGTTTTTTAAATGCTGAAACCACTTTGCCCATGATGTATATGGAAGATGCCATTAGGGCAACTGTAGGCATTATGGAAGCAGATGAAAAGGACATTAAAGTAAAAAGCTCTTACAATTTATCGGCGATAAGTTTTAATCCTGAGGAAATAACGGAAAGCATTAAAAAACACATCCCTGACTTTACAATTAGCTACGAACCCGATTTTAGACAAGCTATTGCCGATAGTTGGCCCAGTAGCATTGACGACAGCAAAGCCCGTAATGACTGGGGCTGGCAACATAAATATTCCTTAGATGAAATGACAGAGAAGATGTTAACGAACTTGAAGGGGGAGTATGAGTAGGGTTTTATGTGAATCGTAAAATTAATAAATCGCTACGTTATTAAATTGTAGTTTTCACTTGGTGGAAATAATAAATCTAGACAATTGGCTTTAAGTTTAAAATTACATCCTTTGTCGATTACTTTTCCATTCGGCATTCTTTTAATTGGGTAGTCTACTGTAATTGCACCTGTCTCTACTAGAATTTCAAATTTATCAACCATTGGATTTTTGGTATGCTCAGCCTCTTTGAAGTGAAAATATTCATTTTTGTCTTCTATTTTACTTTCAGCCTTCACCCAAAAAGTCTCTCTATGCTTCTTCAATAAAGATTTTCTTAAAGTTTCTAATTTCCAAACTAAGAAATCTCCTATTTCAGGTTTATCGGAGTTTTCAACTAACCAATCATTTTTATCTTCTATTCGAAGCATTAGTCCTTGGGCATTTCTGCCCGTACCTCTTATTGTATTATATAAACGAAGAATCCCGCTCTCCCAGTAACCAAAATTATCTAAAATTTCTATTCTTGATTTGAATTTACTAAGTTCCCAGTTTGGTGTTTTTCCAAAAAGACCTTTTCTATTGCTTCGTGAATCTCGAAATGACTTAAGCTCAATTCCCTTATAATCAGGCGCCTTAGAAGAGTTCATCTCTATGTCGAGTAATCGTTCAAGTGTTCTACCAATGCCAGTATCCGAATTAACCTCTGATTTTACAAACCCCATACTGGCTATTTGCCTCAGTTTATGTAGTAGTTCTCGTGATACTTCACCTTCTTCATAACTAATGGCTAAAACTAAATCCTTGAAATGGTTATCAATTGAAGAATTTATTAAAGACTCAACATCCAATTTTGTAAGATTAAAAATCTGAAAACAACTGTCAAAATGGGTAATAGCAATAATGTCATTTGCATCAGCAATTTTTCTTAAACCATAAAACCATATTCTTGGGTCTCCACTCTTAGTACTAGGCCTATATAAAGAGGCTTTCGATTTTATTGTTCTAAATCCCGTATGAATAATTGTGGGTATCAAAACTTTACTTTTTGGTCCTTGTCCTTGCAATTCGTAGTCATGAATATCTTCACTCTTCAGAAAACTGCGAACAGAACCTGTAGCGTCCATGATGGACTTTTTCAATCCAGTTTCAGTTGGCTCAATTAAAGTAAGAGAAACTTGATTTTTTGTAAGTAGCTTTATTTTATTTTCTTCGGACCTAGAAAGTTTTCTCATTTAATATTCTTTAAAATTTCTTTAGCAATGGCTCTAGCCAGTAAAGGTGGCACTGCGTTACCTACGAGCGTATATTGTGGTACTTCTGTTTTTCTATTATTCCCACCTGTTGAACGTTTTCCCTGAAACACAAAAGAATCATCAAAAGATTGCAAACGAGCCATTTCCCTTACTGTCAATGCCCTTGGGGAATTGTAGTGAATATAATCATCAGGTATCGTCATTATGGTTGAACTTTGCTTTTCAGGTTTTAAAACATTATAGTTTCTTTTATTTGAAGAAAGCCCACGCTTTTTAAGTTCATCTTGAGATTCTCTATAGTCGCCATTTTTTAGGATTACTTCAAGCCGTTTTATCACTTTGTAGTTTTGATTGCTCGTTTTATGGTTGTTTAACGTATCAAAGTACTTTTCTCCATTTTCAAGTGCTACTGTATTTTTTACATAAAAGGGTTTTGTCTGTGGTTTATAGCGCTCAATTAAGCGTCCCTTTTTTGACCATTCGGAAAACGATTTTCCTGTTTTTGTATTAGGTTTTCCATCAATATCTCTTTTTTTAAGAAGTTTAGCCATCTTTTTTGCAGTTCCGTTAAATTGTTTCGAAACTTCAACTAATTCATAATGATGTGCTTCTTGATTGTTACCAACAAAGTCTAAATCATACAGAGCTTCAAAAATGGTAACTTTTTCTTTTTCCGAAACTGTCGGAGGAATTTCTGAAATAAATTTCTGGTCTTTACGACACCCTATGAAAAGTACTCTTTGTCTATTCTGAGGAACACCATAATTAGAAGCATTTGCTACAAAAGGCTTTTCAATTTGGTAAAGTCTTATACTTTCAAGAATTATATCCAATTCTTTTCTTTGACTTGGATTACAGAGGCTATTTAAAATTTCAATTGATTCATCAAATGAAGTAGTGTAAATCTTTAAAGCTGTAATTATATCTTCACAGTTCTGCTTATAATTGGCAGGAATTTTTAAGGATTTGAAGGATTTTTCAATCTTTGAAATAACATTTTCCGAACCTATTTCAGTCAGGAAATCTGTAAAGCTATCTATATAATTATCATTATTGATATTACAAAAATCTTTCTCTTTTATAATATCTCGCTTAATTTTATCCCATTCCTTTGAGCGCGCCAATAGATTAAATCCGTGACGAATGGTATTTATATTATCGTCTGTTTTACTAGTTTTATAATCCGCAATTTTCGGTGTTAGCTTTCTAAAACGATTCTCAACAAAATTTATGAAATCTTCTCTTCCAGATTCTTTGTCCTTTTCAAGTAGTCTTTCTAGTTCTACTCGTTTAACAATACTATCAAATAAAAATGAGTTCGATTCTTTTTTGACTTTTTTGACTTTTTTGATAAAAGTGATTAATTTTGGGATTTCTTTTGTGTCAACAATAGAGTTTATTTCTTTAAGAATCAATTCTTTTATTTTACCATTCTCTTTTGTCAAAATTCCTTTTACATTTTCCATAACAAAGTACTTAGGTTGTAAAACCTTAATTACTTCTAAATAGTGAGAGAATAAGTCATCTTTTTTATCAAACTTCTTTCTTTTTCCCGCAAGGCTAAAGCTTTGACAAGGTGGCCCACCGCAAACAACATCAATTTTATTATCACCAATTTTCTTCAGTAAATTATCTAAAAAATCTGGTTCGGTAATATCCTGTTTTAAAAACTCTGTGTCTAATCCAAGTTGATGGTTGTATCTAACAATATGTGTCAACTCACAATTTTCATTTATATCATTCGCTACAATAAAATCGAAAAATTTGTTATTGTGTTTCGCTTGTAAAAACCCTTCACTAAAACCACCTGCTCCAGCAAATAAATCAACGAATGTGAAAGGTTTTCCATAAAGTGAAACTTGTTCTTTGGAAATACTTATGTTGTTATTTTCTTTATAGTTTTCAATATGTTCATTTAAAACATTTTTTACTTCATCCTTAACAAATTTCTTTTTATTTGAATGATGTAACAGTTCATCCGTTCTCTCTCTAAGAAAATTAAGATAGTGATTTAATTCGTGAGCTTCTATGCTTAATCCATTTGCTCTTTGCTTCTTTTTATCAAATTTTTTTGGTTGTATTTTTTGACCTATTGAAAGTTTGACCTGACTTCCGTTGCAGTTTATTCGCAAATAAATTGGTGCAAATCCTTTTTTATCAGGTTTATCAAGATAGAAGTTAATTGTTGCCATAGTTGCGGACACTTTTACGTACACGGACAAATTTACGGACAATTATTTTATATTCTGATCAAATAAGAAGTTTTATTTGTTACGAGCAAAAAGATAGAAAACAGCTTTTAATATAAACAGCTACACAATTGGTTCAAAAACGCCAATGTTCATGTAACATGAACAGCTAGAAAAGATAAGCATTATTATTCCATTTAAAAAATCACTAACCCAACTTCAAAACCCTACATACTCTCAACAAACTCCAAAAACACCTTTTTATGGCGTTCTAGATCTAAGTTACCAGAAACGGATACGCGGACAATATAATCCTTGTCGCCTTCTTTGGTTGTCCCTTGGGTAGAGGTGGCAGGAATCGTCCAATAGCATCCTTTTAATTGTCCGTAACTTACGCAGAACTTACTTTCATTGGGAATTTCTGTAATCATTAAATTGATTAGCTTTAAATTCAAAGCTCTTTTGTGTGCTTCTTTTTCTTCGGCAGTATTTCCTTTTGTAGGAAGGTCTAATGAAAATACGGACGGTGTAAATCCTTCATCTGCCAATTCATCTGAAACAAAATTAATTTTCGCTTCTGGTAAAACATCGTGAATAAAGGTTACAAATTCCCGTGTATTAATATACGCATCCTTAATCCGTTGGTTCATAGAAGGCATTTGTTTTGCTAATATTTCATATTGAAGTGCTGTTGCCTCATTATCACAAAGATTTAAGTGTTTTTCTATTTTTTCAATCAACGCATCTGTTTTTGTGTTTCCTACACAGTAACCAGCTGTACATTTTCCGCCACTCGGAAATTTGGATCCACTAACGTATGAGATAGTCCGCACCGTTGAGAGTATTTCGCCTTTGCCTAAAAATTGAAAATTAGGGCAGAATGTTTGATCGAGAATAAAAACGGGATCAATCGCAGTTTCACCTGTTGCCGTTTTACGTTCAGCACTCAAAACTTCTTTTAATTTTTGAAGATCTGGAACTTCAACCCTTGGGTTTGTGGGGATTTCAGCAATGATATACGGAACCGCATCTTCTTGAGCAATTTTAGTTAAAACGGTATCGATACTTGTAACCATATCGTTATCACCATCCACAGGTAAATCTACCACCTCAACATTGTCAAGGCAAGCGGCTACGCGTCTTGCTTGGTCATTTGTTCCTCCGTAGCAGTTTGGGGGAACAATAAACTTGATGTCTTTCCCTTTGTGATTTTCCAATGCATCGTGAATTAGCCCCATCATAATCGCATATTGCATTGACAACCCACTTGAAGCAACCAATGCCTTTGTAGTTGTACCCGTAATAGCATTAATGGAATTTATGACGCTTGATTTGTTTGCTTGATTAGAGTTCTTGGCTTCAAAAGAAGATTGTGCTACTAGCGATTTTAAGGCCGTATAGCAATTGTTTGGTGTCATGGCAATCGTCTCTCTTCTCCTTACATGCTGAATGGCTGAAATATAAGGTTCATTCTGCTCGCCGTTTACTACCAAAACGCTTCCTAAATCGCCATAGAGATTGATTGCAAAATCTATATTTTTTGAAAGTTTCGCAGTGGAAATTTTATCATCTTCTGAAATGAAAATGGTGCTTCCGTTAAATTCGGAAATATCTGCTACGTTGTCAACTTTCTTTAATTCAAATTCATACCCATATACACGTTTCACAACTTCGGCATCAAAATATTCTGGTAATTCACCGGTATAATTAATTTGAGTGCTTTTATTGTCTAATAAGTTTTTCCGTAGAATCGCCAAAACAGGAATCGTCTGTGATTGAAAACTAACTACACTCTCTAGCTTTAGCTTATGCAGGTTAGCAATTCCCCATTCTAATATGGAGGATAAAGGATGCCCTAACCGAATATAATCGTACGCAGTGGGCAATGTGCTGAGTGCCGATGTTTCAGTGTTATTATCATTGAATAAGCTTTCAAACTCTTCTAAAAACTGGGTTTTGGCCAATTCTTCATTATAAATATCCAGTCGGTGGGTTGTTAGACGCAACCAATCAGTTGGCATATTTTCCAATACCTCTTTTATGTAATGTAGCATTTTATCCTCTTTCATTATTTTCATTTTAGATAGGCCGGAAACATACAGTATTTAGTTTTATTTTAAAAGTGTTCCTGGATGTTTTGTTTTATTGTACTATCGGTCATCTTTATTTTACATTACGTATCCCTCTTATGGCGATGTTTAAGGGAAAGGATTGGCTGGATAGTCTCGCGTCTTGCTATTACTTAATCACCTATTTATCGAATTAGTCATTACAAATTAGGCCAAGAAAATATGCATTTCAGAAATCGAGGTAAAGCTGATTGATTGTTTATTTTATTTTTTTTGTAGTTGATCAGGCACACACTTTTAAAACCTCTTTTCTATATAGGTAACAGTGCATTTTGTTGTTTTTAAATATCATAAATGAAATCTTCTCATTGAAATAAGAAAAACGTGCCTTAAATTGTATAGATTAAGGGTCTAAAATGACGAAATTGTAAATTCTATTTAAAAATGTAGATTATGAAGTTTGTTGGTAGTCAATTAGCATACTATTTGAGCGACAGGGAGTTTAAAAGAAACTCCAAGGTACTACTCAAATATTTGGCCCTTTTAGGAATTGTTGTCATAATTTATTCTATCCTTTTCCATTTTATAATGGAGGTTGAAGGTCAAAACCATTCTTGGATTACCGGTTTTTATTGGACACTTACCGTTATGAGTACTCTTGGTTTTGGGGATATCACATTTGAATCTGATATTGGTCGTGCTTTCAGTATCCTAGTACTACTCTCAGGGATTGTCATGCTATTAATTGTTTTGCCATTCGCTTTTATAAGGCATTTTTATGTACCTCTTTTAGAGTCAAAAAAGAAAAATAAGGTTCCCCGTCAAGTCCCTCCCGGAACTAAAGACCACATCTTAATATGTTCTTATGATGTTATAGCTAGAGATCTTATGGAGCGATTGAAACAGGAGAACACTCCTTATTATGTTATTGAGAACAATCTGGAAAAAGCGCTTGAAAATCATGATGACCACATTCCTGAACTATTTGGAGAATTGGATAACGAGGAAACCTTTATCCGCGCCAATATTAAGAATGCAAAACTGGTTTTGGTCAATAGAGATGACATTGTAAACACCAAAATTATTCTTACCATACGGGATATTGCCCCCAATGTACCTATTGTTGCCATAGCCACTGATGTTGAATCTATAGATGTACAACAACTGAGCGGTGCCGACCACGTGCTACCCGTAAGAAAATGGCTTGGTGAACAACTGGCTAATAGGGTAAATGCACAACATGCAAAATCTCATCCTATAGGACAGTATGAAGACCTTTTAATCGCAGAATTGCCCATCCATAACACACCCTTGGTTTCGAAAACAATCAAGGAGGCCGGATTAAGGCAAAAATTTGGAGTTAGTATTGTAGGTATTTGGAGGCGAGGCATATTGCAATCTATAGCTGGTGATGAAAAACTAACACACGATAGCGTTCTCGTCATAATAGGGAACAAAGAACAGCTTGATAGCGTCGATGAGCTTTTCCTTGATTACAATGTAAACCCTAATCCAGTGCTATTAATAGGAGGGGGCCGAGTAGGATCGGCTGCTGCAGAATCATTACATGAAAATGGCGTTTTGGTAAATGTAGTTGACAAAGACCCTGAAGTTTGTAAAAAAGTAAGCCCTTTTTGTAATCAGGTATTCACCGGAGATGCATCAGATTATGAATTACTTACAAAAGCTGGAATTTTGGAAGCTCCTTCAGTTTTACTGTCTACCCATGATGACACCATCAATATCTATCTTGCCTCCTATTGCCGTCAATTGAACAAAAAACTGAGAATAGTAAGCCGTATTTCTGAAGCTCGAAACATTGATATTATTCATAAAGCAGGGGCTAATTTTGTATTGAGCTATTCCACGCTGGGCTCTGAAGCAGTTTTATCAATCTCTAAAGGTCAGGAATTAACTGTTCTTGGTGAGGGCATTAACTTATTTATTATTCCTACACCCCCGTCATTAGAAGGTAAGTCTCTTGCAGAGTCCAGTATAGGTGCAAAAACAGGATTATCTGTTATTGCCATAAAAGAAAATTCAAAAGTCGTTACGCTATTATCTGCAAACACCTTACTTCCAAAAGGCGCAGAAATAGTCATGCTCGGAAACATTGAAATGAGAAATGAATTCAATAAAATGTATGCTGGTTTGGTTTAATGAAAGTTTTTTAATTATTAAATTCAATTTGTGTTATTGATAATCAACATATCTAGGCGGAACAAATCCGTTTAATCTCAAATAACCCTACTTTTTTTTATCCCAATACACATAGGCGCCAAAAGCAACCAAACAGACCAAAGAACCCCATAGTAATCCATTTTTTAAACTATCGGT
>DEXR01000022.1:2368-19216 GCA_002364245.1 Flavobacteriaceae bacterium UBA3179 | reverse complement strand
CTCAATTTTCTTTTCAGTTTTACTTCCTATAATTTTTTCAACTAAAATCTCACCAAAATAACTACCAATAGCATATCCAACTGAAGACGCTGTGAATACTGAAAGTAAAATGATTAGACTTCCCCATATAGGGCCGTAGGCCAATACCGAAACTACCATTAATGCTACAGAAGGGATTACAATTAAAAACATTTGTGCTACCATCGCCAAGATAAGCACCACTGGACCCAACCAACCAAAGCCCGAAACCCATTCTTCTATTCGCTTTTCATCATTACTGGTGAGAACCGTCCAAGCGTTATTAAAAAACTGTTCAACCGAAGGAATTGTAAAATAACAGATAACCAAAGTGGTCACCAATGCAATTGAAACATACAAGGGCAAGCGCCCTTTGCTTTTTGAAGAATCAATGTCGTTGTTACTCATATATCCTATCAAGTTTTATTTTAGTTCAACTTTTAAGATACTAGGCACACCACCTGTTGCCTCATTTGAAATATATAATGTCCCGTCTGGGGAAAAAGTAATTCCTTCTGGTTGGTAGAAGACTTTGTTATTTAACGGATATTCTTTTTTAACAACACCTTTTGGACTCACAATTAATATTCTAGGTTTTGTGCCTTGAAGCACATAAATTTCATTTGTTTTAGGGTGAATGGCAATATCTGACGGACGGATTTTTTTTAACGTTTTCTGTATCTCTGCATCTTTAGAAGTAACTAGTAATACCGGTTTTTCTAGTAATTTTTTGGTTTCTAAATCATACCCATAAATTCCTCTACCGTTATTATCAAAAGGCTCATGATCTTTAGCCATTAGTAATAGTCTGTTGTTTTTTTGATCGGCCAAAAGTGTTTCGATGTTGTGTTTTTCTGAAAGAGGCAACTCATACTGATTAAAAACAGGTTCTTCACCTAGAAAATCAAGCAATTCAAAAATTTCCCCGTCACTTCGTACCACATACATATTTTTGTCCATCAAGGCCAATCCTTCATAATCGCCATCGCCTGCAAATTTTACTTGACCATCCAGTTTTTTAGTTTTTAGGTTGTAAAAAAAGACAATTCCCACCTCATCTTGAATACACGCAATGCGACCATCTTCAAGCCATACGATTCCCGATATTTCTTCAAGAATACTGGGTAATTCCCAGCTTTCAACCACTTCTTGTGTAGAATCCAGCGCAACTCGTTTTTTCTCGATACGGGTTTTATAAAAATGATAAAACAAAAAAGATATAGCGATTATTACAACAGCAAGAAAGGCTACTATTTTATTCATGTGCTTAGACAACGGATGCATAATTAAAATACGTTTTAGAAGGAAATCAAAAATACGTATTAAAATAGAGCAATTAACCTAATGATTTGTTATAAAACCAATTGTATAGGATACAGTATAGAAGAAAACAAAAAAACCTCTCTGAAAACAGAGAGGTTTTTTGCTCCTCCACTTGGACTCGAACCAAGGACACCCTGATTAACAGTCAGGTGCTCTAACCAACTGAGCTATGGAGGAATTTAATTTTTATGTCTTTTTTGAACGTTTTGCCTAACCATTATTTCAGTAAATATCGTTAGGCGGGTGCAAATATACCCAATTTTTAATTTCATCAAAATAAATCTGAAAAATTTTTTAATGAATTTCAATGATTAAAAGGAACACAAAGCAAGATACTATTTTACTCAAAGAGCCAACGATAAATATCGTTTCCATTTGCGAACAGCACCAATGCTATTAATAGGAAGAACCCAACCATTTGTGCATACTCCATAAACTTATCGCCCGGTTTGCGGCCGCTTATCATTTCATATAATAAAAACATAACGTGACCTCCATCCAATGCTGGGATTGGAAGAATATTCATAAATGCTAAAATGATAGAGATTAAAGCAGTGGTTTCCCAAAAGCTTAACCAATTCCATGTATCGGGGAACAAGCTTCCTATCGCTCCAAATCCACCAACTTGCGTAGCACCTTTTGCGGTAAAAACATATTTAAATTGTGTAACGTAATCTGTTAAAACATTGTAACCATAGCTTATTCCTCCAGTAATACTTTCTCCTAAACCATACTTTATTTTAGTACCATTACCAGCCAATTCTTTAGCATAGTTATTTACACCTATTTGCCCAGTTTCGTTTGGTGTTACGGTAAGGGTCTCTAATGTATTATTCCTTGAAACCATTATTATGTTTTCATTGTCTTTATTTGCTTTCACCAATGAGGTAAACTGATGCCAATGTTCTACTTTTGTCCCATTAACAGAAACAATACTATCCCCATTTTTAAAACCTGCTGCCATTGCTGGATAATCGGCCGCAACGGTGTCAATTACCGCATTTCGCATCGGGTTGAAAGGACGTAACACATCCTGCTGAAACATTTTTGTCCCGATATCTTCAGGCATTGCAATTGTTTCTGTTGTTCCATCGCTGTGTTCAACAGTAATATTTTGAACATCCCTTAAAAATAAATGCTTATTTATTAAAGTAACATCTTCAAAATCTTTTCCGTTTACTTGTAAAATATGGTCACCGTCCTGAAAGCCCATTTCTTTAAAAGTATCAGCTACTGCAAAACCTCTAGGAATATCATCATTTGTAATTATTGTGGTTCCATTAAAAAATAGAATTCCCATATAAATTACAAATCCAACTATAATATTAACAGTCACACCGCCCAACATAATAATCAATCGTTGCCAAGTTGGCTTGCTTCTAAACTCCCAAGGTTCGGGTGGTTTCTCCATTTGTTCTTTGTCCATGCTCTCATCGATCATACCGGATATTTTTACATATCCGCCCAATGGCAACCAACCAATACCGTAAACTGTTTCGCCTATTTTCTTTTTGAAAAGGGCAAATTTTACATCAAAAAAGAGGAAAAACTTCTCAACACGGGTTTTAAATAACTTCGCTGGGATAAAATGCCCCAGTTCGTGCAATACAATCAATATAGATAAGCTTAATAATAGCTGGATTGCTTTAACGGCAAATGGACTCATATTACTTTATAAAATTAGCGTACAAAAGTAATCTTTTATACCCGCTTATAAAAATTAATGCAAAACTTGTAGAAACATCTTCTAAAACTTTTAACGCTTAGAGCTTTACCATTTGTTTATTAGGCAGTAATTTTGCAAAAATCAATACAAAATATGCTTCAATTTTTTGCAAAGTATAAGTTTTTTGGCATCGTAATGCTTGTTCTTTCAGCTATTATAATCACGATTATTTATAATGTTTACACTATTGATGAAGGGAAAGTATTACCTGTCTATCAGCCTAATGACGTGACAGCTGAGCTGGTTGACACGACAGTGCAGCACGTAAAAAAATACCACAAAATTGCAGACTTTTCACTGACCAATCAAAATGGGCAAACCGTCACCCAAGAAGATTATAAAGATAAAATTTATGTGGCCGATTTCTTTTTCACTACCTGCCAAACCATTTGCCCAATAATGACGGATCATATGGTTAAAATTCAGGAAAAAGTGAAAAACGATCCTAACATTATGTTGCTTTCACACTCGGTTACCCCAAAGATAGATACCGTAGCACAGCTTAAAAAATATGCTTTGGAAAAAGGGGTAAACGATAAAAAATGGAACTTAGTCACTGGTGATAAAAAAGAGATTTACGATTTGGCTCGAAAATCATACCTCGCCGCAAAAGACACGCCTTATAATGAGTACGATTTAATCCACACCGAAAACTTTGTATTGGTCGATAAGAAGAAACGTATTCGCGGGTTTTACGACGGTACAGACCCCGAAGCCATTGAAGAATTAATGGATGATATTGAAATATTGGAAAAAGAAAAATAACACATCTGTTTAAAGCACTTCTAAAAGAATACTTTATCACTTTAAAACCTTGCAAAGCAATCCTAATTACCTTATTTTTGCGTTGTTTAAAATCAATCTAAATAAAGATAATGGGTACAATCGCCACACTTAAAAAAGGGCAACGGGCTATCATCAAAGAGTTTTCGGTAGAACACGTTCCGCTTAAATTACTTGAAATGGGCTGCTTGCCCGGCAACGAAGTGGCATTGGTACAATCCGCGCCTTTTCAAGATCCTATGTACCTCAATATTAATGGAAGCCATTTAGCCATTAGAAAAGAAACTGCTGCACTTATTGAAATTGAATTACTGTAATCTATGGCTAGACAAATTAATGTAGCTCTTATAGGAAACCCTAACACAGGAAAAACTTCTGTTTTTAACCGTCTAACCGGATTAAATCAAAAAGTAGGGAATTATCCAGGTATCACCGTTGAAAAAAAACAAGGCCTTTGTAAGTTGGATCGTGGTTTAAAAGCTCATATTATTGATCTTCCCGGAACTTACAGTTTAAATGCCTCTTCAGTTGATGAAAATGTAGTCATTGAACTTTTATTAAACAAAAACGATAAGGATTTCCCCGATGTTGCAGTAGTAGTGGCCGATGTAGAGAACTTAAAAAGAAACCTGCTTCTATTTACCCAAATAAAAGATTTAGGCATTCCAGCTGTTCTCGCCATTAATATGGCCGATAGAATGAAACGCAAGGCTATTTCTTTAGATATTGAAGCACTTGAACAAAAACTGGAAACCAAAATTGCCTTAGTAAGTTCGCGTAAAAATGAAGGATTTGACAACCTTAAAGAACTTATTACAAATTATGGACAACTTTCCACCAAGCCCTGTGTAAATGCTTCTAGAATTGCACCTGAATACTTTGAAAGGCTACGAAAAGCATTCCCTAATCAAGAATTGTATAAACTGTGGTTGGTCATCACCCAAGATGTTAACTTCGGAACATTAACTAGAAACGAACTAAAAGGTGTTGCTAGTTTTCAAACAGAATCGAAAAGCAACCTGAAACGACTTCAGCAAAAAGAAACCATTGCCCGCTATCAATTTATAAACAGCGTGTTAAAAGAAACACTTACTGTTGATACGGCTAATGCGAAAGATTTCAGAAGCCGGATGGACCGAATCTTGACCCATAAAGTTTGGGGATACGTCATTTTCTTTGCTATTTTGCTATTGATTTTCCAAGCTATTTTCGACTGGAGCAGTTATCCAATGGATTTTATCGATACCACTTTTGCTTCCTTAAGTGAATGGTTAAAAAATTCACTGCCACCTGGAGACTTCACTAATTTAATAGCCGAAGGAATCATCCCGGGAATAGGCGGTATCGTTATTTTTATTCCGCAGATTGCTTTCCTTTTTCTTTTTATTTCAATTTTAGAGGAAACCGGCTACATGAGCCGTGTGGTATTTTTAATGGACCGGATTATGCGCCGTTTTGGACTAAGTGGAAAAAGTGTGGTGCCATTGGTTTCAGGTACTGCCTGTGCTATTCCAGCGATTATGGCCACCCGAAACATTGAAAACTGGAAAGAACGGTTAATCACTATTTTGGTTACTCCTTTTACCACATGTTCAGCCCGATTGCCAGTGTATCTTATTATTATTGCTTTGGTAATTCCCGATGAACGGGTATTAGGAATATTCAGTTTACAAGGAATCACTTTGATGATTATGTACCTTATTGGGTTTGGCGCTGCAATTGGCTCGGCTTGGTTATTGGATAAATTCCTGAAAATACCTGGCCGCTCGTTTTTTGTTATTGAAATGCCTAATTACAAAATTCCGCTTCCTAAAAATGTATTGATTACCGTTGTTGAAAAGACCAAATCCTTTGTTTTAGGGGCTGGGAAAATCATTTTAGCTATTTCCATTATATTATGGGTATTAGCATCTTATGGACCTGGAAACTTTAATAACGCTGAAGAAATTGTAACTGCTGAAAGTAGTGGGCAAAACCTTACACAAGAAGAGCTGGACACTAAAATAGCTTCCTTTAAGTTAGAGAATTCTTATATTGGTATGATGGGTAAAGGTATTGAACCTGCCGTACGACCTTTAGGCTATGATTGGAAAATAGGAATCGCCATTGTGAGTTCGTTTGCTGCCCGTGAAGTATTTGTAGGGACACTTGCCACTATTTATAGTGTAGGTAGTGAAGAAGAAGAAACTATAAAAAACCGAATGGCCGCCGAAACAAACCCTGTTTTAGGCACACCGTTGTTCAATTTTGCGAGTGGTGTATCGCTATTACTGTTTTATGCTTTTGCAATGCAGTGTATGAGCACCTTGGCTATTGTTAAACGGGAAACCAACAGTTGGAAATGGCCTATGTATCAATTGTTTATTATGAGTGGTATCGCTTATGTATTGGCATTGGCTGCCTTTCAACTATTGAAATAACTGAAAAATTCACCTAATGTTAGGTTATAAAACAGATTTCGACCAAAAAATGCTATTAAAAATTAAAATACGATAAAGATTATGCAGACGATATTGGTACTTATAACATTTTTAATCGCAGCAGGCTATTTGCTGAAAAAATTTGTCTGGAACCCTTTAACTGAAAAAAGACGACAAACCACTGCAGGTACACTCGATGGAGGCAACACTAAATGTGGTAAAAACGATTGTGGCTGCCACTAATTATCATACGCGCAAACCAAAAGCGTATATCCATTTTCTTTTTTATCCTTTTCTGTATTTGGGTACGGAGTTACCTTTATTCCTTCTAGCTTAACTTTTGAAGAAGTAAAGAAAGTATGGTTTTTCTGTTCTTTAGGCTGTGTTTTCCCAAAAATTATAGTTTCTTCAACTGCTTTTTTTCCCTCTTCTTCGATTTTAACCTTTATCCTTACCCTACCTTCCCAAACGCAAGTAGCACTTGTTGGGCAACGGGAATCTTCCAACACCTCTAAAAATGCCACAGAGTAACCATTGGTTTCGATTGTTTCACCTAATTGTATTTTTATGGCGATTTTTGGTACATCTAAAGGTTTATCTGTGTTTTCTTGTGAAAAAGCCGTCGCTGTAACGACTAAAAGTAATAAAGCAACTATTTTTTTCATAGTAATTCTATTTTCAACTTTAAAGGTAAAGAAACATAATGACAAATAGATTAGCCAAGTCCTACATCTAATGTCATCATTATTATAAATCCTCCAATAAACCCAAGGGTTGCGATGTCTGCATTACCGGCTCGTTGTGTTTCAGGAACAACTTCTTCGATAACAACAAATATCATAGCTCCTGCAGCAAAAGCTAGTGCATATGGCAAAATAGGCTGAAACGTCAGTACTGCCCAAGCCCCTAAAACAGCTGCAATAGGTTCTACAATCGCAGAAGATTGTCCGTACATAAAACTTTTCTTTCTACTCATACCCATACCTCGTAATGGCATGGAAACGGCAATACCTTCGGGAAAGTTTTGCAAACCAATCCCCATTGCTAATGCAACAGCACCTCCAATAGTGGCTCCGTCAAACCCAGCAGCAACCCCTCCAAATAACACCCCCACAGCCAATCCTTCTGGGATATTGTGTAGGGTTATGGCCAAAGTCAACAACGTTGTTTTATGCCAAGGCGTTTTAATTCCTTCTTTTTCAGACTCTTTAAAATTTATGTGTAAGTGAGGTAAAACCTTATCCAGCCCAAACAAAAATAGAGCTCCTAATAAAAATCCTACAGCCGCGGGAATTACCTTTACAAATCCTTCGCCAGGGCTCATTTCAATGCCGGGCGCCAATAAACTCCAAAAACTTGCCGCTACCATAACGCCACCTGTAAAACCAAGCATACCGTCTAACGCTACACGGTTCATGTTTTTAAAAAAGAACACCAAAGAAGCTCCTAATGCTGTTAAGCCCCAGGTAAACAAAGTAGCGTATAAAGCCGCTAAAATGGGGTCTATTGATTCAAAATAGTCTATTATTTGTTCCATATATTAATTCGTTTGTACGTATAGGTTTTCAGCTGTTTTTTTGGAAATAAAGGATTGGTCTTTTCCAACCAAAATAACCATAGAGCCGTCAAAAAACTCTTTCCCCAGTACCTTAATTTTTGTACCGATGGTTATTTTTTTCTTATCTAAGTACTGTAAGAATTCAGCGCTAGATTCTTTCACTCCAACACAAACACCTCCTTGGTTTTTGTCTAAATCTGATAACAGTTTCTTTTCAGTACGTTTAATATTTCCATGTTTATCGGGAATAGGGTCTCCGTGAGGGTCAAAATCGGGTTCACCTAAAAATTTATCTAACCTAGAAATTAACTCTTCAGAATGAATATGTTCTAATTGTTCTGCAATTTCGTGAACTTGATCCCAGTGAAAATTTAATTTATCTACTAAAAAAACTTCCCAAAGACGATGTTTCCGAATAATGGTCAAGGCTGTTTTCCTTCCTTTTTCCGTTAATGTAACGCCTTGGTACTTAATGTAATTCACCAAATCTTTTTCAGAAAGTTTTTTTACCATATCTGTTACTGAAGATGGTTTGGTCTCCATTTGCTCAGCAATAGCGTTGGTAGCAACCCCTGTAGCAGCAATTTTTTCTAAATGATAAATTGCCTTCAAATAATTTTCTTCTGAAAGACTGTATTTCATAAAACAAAAATACATTTTTAAATTTAATAAACAATATTTTAGTCTTATCTAAAATTTAATTTAACTTTGCGCAAATTAAAATTAGCATACATGAAAATTATGAGGGTTTTACTATTTGTAATGATCACTTCTTGTACTTTAGCTCAAAAAGCAACACTAAAAGGGAAAATTAATACTGAATCCGGACCGCTTTCGTTCGCAACAATTCAATTAGAAGGCTTGGAAACTGTAGGAACAAACGCCAATGAAGACGGTACATATTTAATGAAACTTAAAGAAGGTGCTTATCAAATAACCATTTCATCAGTTGGATATAAAACAATTTCTAAACAGATTCATATTTCAGAAGGTATCAATGAAATGTCTTTTACACTTATAGAAGACCTTTTAGGTTTAGAGCAAATAGTCGTGAGTGCCACTCGAAATAGAGTAAACAGAAAAAAGGCCCCAGTAATTGTATCTACCTTAAACTCTAAATTATTAAAAGCGACCCAGTCTTTATCGCTTGCCGATGGACTAAACTACGCACCAGGCGTACGCGTAGAAACAAACTGTCAAAACTGTGGGTTTACGCAGGTTCGCCTTAATGGATTAGACGGTGGTTACACGCAAATATTAGTGAATAGTCGAGCTATATTCACCTCTCTTTTGGGGGTTTATGGACTGGAACAAATTCCAACAAACACCATTGAGCGTGTAGAAATTGTTAGAAGTGGCGGTTCAGCTCTTTTCGGGTCCAATGCGATTGCCGGAACGGTAAATGTTATTACCAAAGACCCGGTTTTAAACACTTGGGAGATTGGGAGTTCGCTTTCTCTTATTAATGGTGAACAACCTGATCGCGTGGTTAATTTTAATACCTCGGTAGTCGCAGACGATTTAAATAGCGGTATCACCCTTTTCGGAAATTACAGAAGCCGCGATGCGTATGATGCGAATGATGATGGTTTTACCGAAATTACAAAGCTTACCAATAACACCGTAGGAGCTAAAGCGTTTATAAAACCTACTGATCGAAGCAGGTTAACTGTAGATTTAACTGCAATCAGAGAGTATAGAAGAGGCGGAAATAAATTAGACTTAGCCCCTCAATTTACCGACATTACCGAACAATTAGACCACGATACTTTTACAGGCGGTGCGGAATATGAGTTAAATAGCAAAGATTACACTAATAAATATGCTATCTACACCTCAGCATCTTATACGCAACGCGATAGTTATTACGGTGGTTTAGGTGGTGGAAAAACCAAGCAAGACAGTATTCTAGCTAATAATGCCTTCGGAAATACTACAGATTTAGCAATTGTTAACGGAATTCAACATACCAAAACATTTAAAAATGACGACGTTTTAACTTCGGGTGCTGAATACAACTATAGCACAACCGAAGATGTTATCGCTGGTTATAATCGATTAATCAATCAATCTGTTGGTAGCATAGGGCTTTACAGCCAATACGAATGGAAGCCTACCGATAAATTTACCACGTTATTAGGTGCTAGATTTGACAACGTTACCGTAGATGGAACGTACCAAGTTAACACCATTGAACGGAACGTAAACCTCAGTCAATCTTCATTGAGCCCACGGTTAACGATAGCCTATCAATTTACAAACGAATTAAAGTTTAGAGGTGGTTATGCACGTGGGTTTCGAGCCCCGCAAGCTTTTAATGAAAATTTACACATTTCATCCGTGGGTGGAGAACCACAATTTGTTATCCTTTCTGAAAACTTAAAAACCGAATATTCAAACGCATATACAGCATCCTTAAATTATTCAAAAGACTTCAATAAAGTACAAACCGATTTTTTACTGGAAGGCTTTTACACAGACTTAAAAGACCCTTTTACCATTGTAAGCACAGGAACCCCTTTGCCTAATGGGTCTATTTTAGAAGAAGTACGAAATGGATCAGGTGCTGAAGTATTTGGCGCCAATTTTGAAATAGGGCTTTCCCCTTCAAAAAAGTGGCAGTTTCAATTGGGTGGAACGGTTCAAGAATCTAAATACAAAAAACCACAAGTTTTATTTGAAAGTGATGGCACTGCAGGCGAAAATGATATTATAATTAATGAGTTTGTACGAAACCCAAACGTGTATGGGTACGCCAATGCATCTTGGATTCCTTCTGAAATGTTTAGACTTGACCTTACAGGAAATTACACTGGGGCGATGACGGTGCCTCGTGTAATAAGCAATACGGGATTTTTAAAATTGAATAAGGTAAATCCTTTTCTTGATATGAATATCAAGTTTGACACCCATATAGATTTTTCTGAAGATTTTCAGACCACCTTCTCGGCCGGAGTAAAAAACATATTTAACAGCTATCAAGACGACTTTGACAAAGGCCCTACAAGAGATTCAGATTATATCTATGGTCCCAATGCACCTCGAACTTTTTTTATTGGTATCACCTTCGGAAAACTACATTAAAATGAAGCAGACAATATTTTTATTAACGCTATTGGTTTTATTTTTTTCTTCTGAAGAAATTAAAGCTCAAAAACAGGAAGCCATCAATTGGATTACATTTGAGCAATTGGATGACTCTCTTTCGGTTAAGCCTAAGAAGGTCATGTTATTTTTCTATGCAGATTGGTGTGTGTATTGCAAAAAAATGGAGGAAGCAGCGTTTAAAAAACCTGAAATAATTAAAAAACTAAATAGAGATTATTACTTAGTAAAGTTAAATGCTGAAACAACTAAATCATTCGCCTTTGACGGTGTTGTTTTCAATAATACGGAAGCTAAAACCAAACGAAATCCAGTTCACGATATAGCAAAGTTATTCGCTTCTCGTAAAGGCATTCCTTTTTCATTGCCCGCAACCGTTTTTCTAGATGAAGATTTTACAGTAACCAACCGATTTTTTGAGTATTTAAGTCCCAACAAATTAATGGAAGTTATTACAGATCTATCGTCTTAAAACCCGCGTTCTTTCTGAAGCTGTTCATAGGCATCTTGCACTTTCCTGAATTTTTCTTCAGCACCTTTTTGATACGCCTCATCCATATGCTGTAGTTTATCAGGGTGATACTTTTTAGCCATAGTGCGGTATGCTTTTTTAATTTCAGCATCGGTGGCCGTTCGGTCAATTTCTAAAATTTTATAGGCGCTATCCGGATTTTTAAAGAACATAGCCTTAATACTTTCAAAATCACGCGCACTAACACCCAAATATCCTGAAATCTCATTTATTTTCCGTACTTCAGGCTCACTTACGCGTCCGTCGGCATTGGCTATACTAAATAAAAAGTGAAGCACTTGTAATCGTGATTCGTACCGCATTCGCTGCCGGAACATACTACAAATTTTTGCTGCAGAAATCTCACGTTTTTTTATCACTTCATTAAAAACCCGAAAAGTAGCATTTGCTCTTTCTCTTCCGTAGGCTTGTACAAAATACTGGCGTACATAGTCTAACTCTTGTTGACTTACATTCCCATCTGCTTTAATAACCAAAGAAGCCAAAGAGAGTAAATTCAGTTCAAAATCGGCTGGGGTAACACGTCCGCCTTGTTGCTGAAAGCTACGTTGAAAGCTTCCTTTAGATTTATTACTTCCTAAATAGTTATCTAATAAACTTCCTATAAAAAACCCTACGATAGCACCAGGAAATCGATACACCATATAGCCAATAAAAGCTGCAAACCAACGAATCATACTTTGTGTAATTTCTTTTAAAAATTGCGACCAAAGATAACCATTTCCTGCACTACCCAATAATGAACCTAACATTCATTATTAGGTATTTCAGACTTAGGGTTACTTAACCGTAAACCCATTAAAAATTAGTTATCTTTGTAAAAAATTGTTACACACTTAAATTGAACATATTATGTATCCACCGGAATTAGTAAAACCTATGCGTGAAGACCTTACCAACATTGGTTTTTCCGAATTATTCACTGAAGAAGATGTTAATCAAGCGCTACAAAAAGAAGGTACTACACTTGTTGTGGTAAATTCGGTTTGTGGTTGTGCGGCTGCCAATGCACGTCCTGGTGCTCGTATATCACTTCAAAATGCAAAAAAACCAGATAATTTAGTAACGGTTTTTGCAGGGGTAGATCGTGAGGCTGTTGATGCCGCAAGAGCACAAATGGTACCGTTTCCACCAAGTTCGCCTTCTATGGCTTTGTTTAAAAATGGAGAATTAGTACACATGCTAGAACGTCATCATATTGAAGGCCGCCCGGCAGATATGATTGCTGAAAACTTAAAAGGAGCTTACGACGAACATTGTTAAGCCCTTCTGTCTTAATATAGCGATTTGAAAAATAAATAATTCCGCTTCTGAATATTTTTGGAAGCGGATTTTTTACTTTTGATAAACCATGAAACAACTTTCTCACATTTTAAGTTATCCGCTCTCGGTGATTTTTTACCTGTTTTTTGGGTTAAACTTGATTGTTTTTCATCCCATACAATGGTTTTGTCTTAATGTGTTTGGATACGAAGCTCATAAAAAGAGCGTGGATTATTTTAACTGGGTTATTTTACGGTGCCTAAATATAGTAGGAACTACTTTCAAGGTTACTATAAACAGCAGTATCCCTAATAATGTACCAATTATTTTGGTTTCAAACCATCAAAGTATGTGGGACATTCCGCCTATTATTTGGTTTCTACGGAAATATCACCCAAAGTTTATCTCTAAGATTGAATTGGGTAAAGGGATCCCCTCTATTTCATATAACTTAAAGCACGGTGGAAGTGTTTTGATAGACCGAAAAAACCCAAGGCAAGCTGCCGGAGAAATCATTAAAATTGCTAAATACGTTTCAAAACATAACCGGAGTGTGGTTATTTTTCCTGAAGGAACCCGCAGTAAAGATGGGAACCCGAAACCTTTCAGAAAAACAGGATTGCTTACCTTATTTAAAAAAGCACCCGATGCGTATGTTTTGCCAGTAAGTATTAGTCATTCCTGGAAACTACAACGTCATGGCATGTTCCCTATTCCTTTAGGTGTGCGTTTAGAGTTTATAGTACATTCTTCCTTAAAAGTTTCAGAACACGAGCCTGAAGCGTTGATTGATTTGGTTGAAACACAAGTAAAATCCAGTATCACAGTTTAATGAAAAAATATTCTGAAACACTCATTGAAAATACCATAAGCTTTGTAAAAGAAGAATTGAAAAATGCTGAAGGGGGACACGATTGGTTTCATATTGAGCGTGTGTATAAAAATGCGATGCATATTTCAGAAACCGAACAGGCAAATTCTTTAATCGTTGCTTTAGGTGCATTGTTACACGATATTGCCGACTCAAAATTTCACGATGGTGATGAAGCGGTTGGTCCTAAAAAAGCAACTGATTTTTTAACTTCAGAAGGTGCTTCCGAAGAAATTATTGAACACGTAGTGCAAATCATCAAAAATATTTCATTTAAAGGCGGAAATAAAGAACAAGCTTTTCATTCAAAAGAATTAGCAGTTGTTCAAGATGCAGATCGGTTAGATGCTTTGGGCGCCATTGGTATTGCCCGCACCTTTAATTATGGTGGCTTTAAAAACAGAAAACTCTATGACCCTGAAATAAAGCCTAATTTAGAAATGTCCCCGGCAGAATATAAAGCTTCTACTGCTCCGACCATCAATCATTTTTATGAAAAATTATTGCTTTTAAAAGATAGGATGAATACCAAAACTGGTAAGCGTATCGCAACAGAAAGACATGTATTTATGGAAACTTTCCTGCAACAGTTTTATGCGGAATGGGAGGGCAAAAAATAATGCCGATACAAAAGTACCGGCATTAAAATGTCATTGAAGGTTAATTGTTTATCCTTTTACAGGAGTTGTTTTTTCAACCTTAAGGTGCTCTGCGAAAAAGCCCATCATAGCATTGTAAAGATCCAATCGATTTTCTTCTTTACCAAATCCGTGACCCTCATCATATTTTACCATATAAGGTACCTCTACACCCTTTGCTCTTAGGCTTTCAACAATTTGGTCTGCTTCATCAATATTTACACGTGGGTCGTTTGCCCCTTGCACCACCAATAGTGGGTTTTTTATTTTGTCTACGTGCAATGCCGGTGAAATTTCGTCCATTATTGCTTTTTCTTCTGGTTTGTTCGGGTTGTACCAGATTTTATATAAAAGCTCTCTGTATTTTTCCCAGTATGGAGGAATGGTATTCATAAAGGTATTTAAATTACTTACCCCTACATAATCCACACCACAAGCATATTTGTCTGGTGTTTTTGTCATGCCGCGTAATACAGCATAACCTCCGTGGCTTCCACCATAAATTGCTACTCGGTCTTTATCTACATATCCTTTTTCAATTACATAATCAACTCCGTCTTCTACGTCATCCATCGCTTTACGACCTATTTGTCCAAAACCGGCTTTTAAAAATTCTTTTCCGTACCCGCCAGACACTCTAAAGTTTACGTGCAATGTTGCGTAACCACGACTTGCAAATAATTGTGCTTCTGGATTAAAGCCCCAATTATCACGAACACCTTGTGGACCTCCGTGAGGATTTACAATTAACGGTACTCTTTGTCCTTTTTTATAGTTATTGGGCAGTGTAATGTAACCATGAATAGTAAGGCCATCACGACTCTTAAAAGTAATAGGCTTCATACTAGCCATATCTTCAGCTTTTAACTGTGGCAACAATTTGTATAACAACGTTACACTGTCTTTTTCTACGTCATATAAATAATATTCACCAACTATTTTATCACTAGTAACGGCTACCATATATTTCGACTCATCGTCCGTTCTCCCAACAGTGAAAAATTGCTTATCACCAAACTCTTTTTGTAATCGTTTATAGACTTTTTTATACGTATCACTTACAGGTGTAATTACAGCTTTTTCGCCAGTATAGCTGAAGTAATCTATTTCATAATTACGTTTTCTGGAAAGCGACATGCCAGATACATCAAATGTGTCATTACTGAAAACTGTTTTTATTTTTTTGTCTTTCTTTAAATCGTACAGTTGAATTTCTATCTTATCACCATCTAGATTAGAGATTACATAAGCATCATCTGGGTTTTCGGTATTCGGATTAAAAGTAGAAATACCAAACGTATCGCCAAATTCAGTAAGCTTAACTTGCTTAAATTCTCCATCAATCTTGTATAACAGTTCGGTTTTTACACCATCTACAATACGATTAATAGCTCGTAAATTTCCTTTGCGATCAAAGTTATAACCAGCAACTGGTGGATCACCCGCTTGCACAGTGTACAGTTTTGTTACTTCTCCAGTATTAATATTAAGACGGTATGGTTCTTCTTGTTGCAGGTTGTCTTTATTCATCTGCACAATCACGTGGTCTTCGTCTTCTTTTAAACCTTCGATAATATTAACCCTTACACCTTCAAAAGGAGTTAGCTCTTTGCTGTTTTCACCCGTAACATCTACCCCATACACGTGATAATTTTCATCACCGCCTTTATCTTGAAGGTATAAAATACGGTCGTTGTTTGCCCAAGAAAATCCACGAATTAAATCTTCTTCTTGCTTTTTTAAAAGCGTTTCTTTCTGGGTTGCTGTTTCTTTTAAATATAAGTCACGCTCACCAGACTTTCTACGTTTCATATACGCGATGTATTTTCCGTTAGGGGAAAGCTTAAACGAAAAAGCTTCTGGGGTTGTAAAATAATCTTCTACAGAGTATTTATAATCACCTTTTTCTTTTGCAGCGAGTTTATCTAACTCGGCATCAGTTGAAGGCAATGCTATGTTTCCTGGCTTTGTCTTTACAGTTTTATTTAAGGTTAGCGGATATTCTTGTCCCATTTGTTCGTATGTTCCTTTTATGCCGTTTTCAATCAATGTCCCAGTATAGGTCATTTGTAATTTGGCAGATTTAATTGTCACAGTTTCGTCCTGCAAAACTACCGAATCAAGTTCGATTCCCGATGCTCCTTGAGCAGGAACATCTAGGGTTGCTTCGTAGCCGTCTTCTACAGGCGTGATATTGACAATTAACTCCATTTGCATGCCTTGCACGTCAAGGTTGCCACTGTATGAACCATTTAATTTTTGAGCTTGTACTGTTGCTCCTAAAAACAGCAATACAATTGCGATTGAATATTTTACTAGTGTTGTCATAATTTTGTTGGTTTAAAATATTAAAGTTACGATTAAATAAATTGCAACGCCTATCACAATTCCAATTCCGAATTTGATGAGCTTAATGCGTTTGTTGGTTTTTGTCTCCATAATTAATGGTGGTGTAAATGAATGTATTGGGTTATAAGATCGTTCCGTCCTTGATTTTTACGGTTTCGTTTTTCACGTCTGATTTGAAGTAAAAAGTGATAAAATCTACTGAATCATAACCTTCCACTTCGTCTATTAAAACATCATTTAATCTTTTTGCTTCTTTTTCTGC
>DEXR01000022.1:1626-2254 GCA_002364245.1 Flavobacteriaceae bacterium UBA3179 | reverse complement strand
TCATTTTTACTAAATTGAATTCCGGTATAACTATTTCCAGACTCTATACGCTCACAATTACAGTTTTGCTGAAGTGTGGTTTCAATTGAATTGGTAAGTTTTGTATTAGACTTTACCATTTTGGTTATTCCAAATCCAAATGAAAATCCAATAGCGGCTCCTATAATTAATTTTAAAACTAATTGTGCTGGCTTGTTCTTTTTTGTGTTTTGTGTTTTCATAATAAAAAGTTTTAGTGGTTACTTTCTGAAAACAAATCTGCAACACAATGCACAATATAAAAAGAGAAGCCACCCCAGTTTTAGGAAATTGGGGCAACTATAAAATTTCGTAAAACACTTTAAACAGTGGGTTTCAAGCTTTTTTAAGAAATAATAACTCCTAACAATACTGCAAACCCCATATTTATAAATTTAGGGTGTGAAAGGGGTTTTTAGGCAACATTTTTAATATTCTTGATGTAGAAAGAAGGGTTTAGCCCAGTATCTTTTTTAAAGTATTTTGTAAACGAGTCGGCAGATTTATAGCCTACTTCTTCAGCGATAGATTGAATGGAGTAGGATCTAAAAATAACGTCGTCCTTTAACCGAACAATGGTATAATTAATACGAAGGTCATTAATATAAGT
>DEXR01000022.1:406-1470 GCA_002364245.1 Flavobacteriaceae bacterium UBA3179 | reverse complement strand
ATACGAAGGTCATTAATATAAGTATTGAAGTTTTTTCCGAAGTGCGAATTAATAACTTTAGAAAGGTACGATGTATTGGTGTTTATCTTTTTGGCAACATTGTACGAGTTACAATCCTGTTTTAAAAAATATTCTTGTTTTTCCAGTTTTTTTAATCCGTCGAGTATTTGTTGTTTGGTTTCTTCAGGAACATCAGTACTGTTTTTTTCTTCCAGTACTTCGTCCTTGGTATCAATGATATCTTCGGGTTTCTCGGCAGCTTTAATTTTTGCCAATAAGGCTTCGAATTTTGCTTCGTTCGCTTTCTTGTTTCTGTAAAATTTCAGCAACAGAAACAGAAGTATTAAAATAATTATAGAGCCTCCCAATAATAAATAATTAAGTTTTGATTGGCTTTTTTCTTTTTCGGAAACCAAAGCATCAAAATCTTCTTTGAAAGCGGCTCTTTCTTTTTTAATAAAGCTTTCTTTGGCGCTTTCTTTTAGTTTATTAAATTCAGCTTGTGTGGTAAGGTATTTTTCAAAATAGTAACTTGCCCTTTCAAAGTCGCCTGTGTGTTTATAGGCTTCGGCCAGCTTTTCGTAATAATCCCTCATGAAACCTTCTTCTGCAGCAGTTACTTGATAATCATCAAGACCTTGCTGCAATATTCTAATTGCTTCATGATAATTTTTTGCACCAACCTCTATTTTACCAAAAGCATATGCTTTGTTTAGTTGTATTAAATCATATTCGCTAGGGCAAATCGTGTATGCTTTTCTATAAGCTTTTCTAGCAGTTTCAAACTTTTTTTCTTTATAAGCTATCTCTGCATCTATACTATAAGAAAAGCCCAAATAGCAAGAGTCAAGTTCTTTTTCTTGAAATTGTTTAACGTATTCGTTATATAATTTTGCAGAGTCTAGTTGTTCTAATTTTATGTGTGAAAATGCCAAACTCCCATATAATGAAACAATAGCACTGTTCTTTTTTATTTGAGTAAAATTTGAATCTAACGGTTTATTCTGGTAATATTTTAGTGATTTTTTGCGAATAGCTATGGCCTTTTTTGTGTTTCCACTTAG
>DEXR01000022.1:0-266 GCA_002364245.1 Flavobacteriaceae bacterium UBA3179 | reverse complement strand
GCCTTTTTTGTGTTTCCACTTAGATCTTGAACGCCAGCTATTTTATTGAGTGCAGTTTCTCTATATTCTTCGTCGTTTTGAGCTTTTGCAAGTGTTAACAACTCGTTATAATAATACAATTGTTTATCAACAGTCGTCGCTATACTTTGCAAATCACCAAGTAATGTAAGAGCTCTCATCTCCATTTTTGGGAGGTTGTTTTCTCTGGCGAAGGCAAGTGTTTTTTCAGATTGTTCATTGGCCTCTTTATACATTCTGAAATTAAC
>DEXR01000007.1:120814-165229 GCA_002364245.1 Flavobacteriaceae bacterium UBA3179 | reverse complement strand
GGACACAGTAAATGGGCAAATATTAAACATCGAAAAGGCGCACAGGATAAAAAACGCGCTAAGCAATTTACCCGGGTAATTAAAGAAATTACCGTTGCAATAAAGGAAAACAACCAAAATGGCGATCCGGAGACCAATCCGTCTTTGCGTAACGCCATACAAAATGCTAAAGGTGTTAATATGCCTAAAGACACCATTGAACGTGCTATAAAAAAGGCTTCGGGTGCCGATGCTGACAGCTATGAAAAAATGACTTTTGAAGGCTACGGCCCTCACGGTATTGCTTTTTACGTAGAGTGCACCACCGATAACACCAACCGTACCGTAGCATCGGTTCGTTCTATTTTTACAAAACATAATGGTAGTTTGGGCACCAATGGTTCGTTGGAATTTCTATTTAACCGAAAAGGAGTATTTACACTGAAAAAAGAAAGTTTAGACTGGGATTTAGAGGAATTACAATTAGAACTTATTGAAGCAGGCGCTACTAAATTTGAAAATGAAGACGACTTTTTTGTAATCTATACAGACTTTACAGATTTCGGTAAGATGTCAGAAAAACTAGAATCATTAAAAATAGAAACCCATAATGCCGAATTGCAACGGATAGCTTTAAACACAGAGTCTTTACCTTTAGAAGATGCCAAACAAATTATTAACTTAATCGATGCTTTTGAAGATGATGATGACGTACAAGACGTGTTTCATAACCTAGAAATGACCGATGAACTGGAAACCGCTTTAGAAGAAGATTAAAAAATATTCTGTGTGGTAAAACCGACTTTATCTTTTTTCCGTAAATATAATGAAGTCAGAGATCCATCAGTTAGGATGGTTAGACTTTTAAAATAATGCCCCCCGCAAAGTCCCTTTGGTTTATAAACCAGAGGGACTTTCACATTTCACTCTAAATTAGTATCTTTTCAAAAAAAGATTTACAATGAAAAAATTACTAATCCTTTTACTCTGCCTTACTGTTTTGACTTCTTGTGCTCAACGTAAAAAAGAAAACGACGTAGCTATAACAACACAAGAAACACGAAGTTATAGTACCGAAAAAGTAGTAAACAACCTTAATAATCCTTGGGGGATGACCTGGCTACCCGATGGTAGCATGCTAATTACCGAAAAAGCTGGTACCCTCATTCATTTTAAAGACGAAAACAAAACAGAAATAAAAAACGTCCCAGAAGTGTATAACCGTGGACAGGGTGGTTTATTAGATATTGAATTACACCCTAATTATTCAGAGAATGGTTGGATTTACATAACCTATGCTTCTACTGAAGGTGACGGTGACGGAGGAAACACCAAGCTTATTCGATGTAAGCTAGCGAACGGTTCTTTAACTGAAATCGATGAGCTTTACAAAGCTACCCCAAATACCACAAGAGGACAGCATTTTGGTTCGCGTA
This sequence comes from Flavobacteriaceae bacterium UBA3179, assembly GCA_002364245.1. Lineage (GTDB taxonomy): Bacteria > Bacteroidota > Bacteroidia > Flavobacteriales > Flavobacteriaceae > Marixanthomonas. The sequence goes on along the minus strand of DEXR01000007.1, from coordinate 163,814 downwards.
TTGAGTTTGACAACGAGGGGTATCTATATTTTTCAATAGGCGAACGGGGAAATCGCGACGTAAATCCGCAAGATATTACCCGTGATGGTGGTAAAATTTACCGTTTGAATGACGATGGTAGTATTCCAAACGATAATCCTTTCGTAGATGAAGCAAATGCAAAAAAAGCAATTTACACTTACGGAAATAGAAATCCTCAAGGCGTAGCAAAACACCCCACAACCGGAAAAATATGGATTCACGAACATGGTCCCAAAGGTGGTGACGAAATTAATATTGTAGAAAAAGGAGCTAATTACGGCTGGCCAGTAGTTTCATATGGAGTAAACTATAGTGGTACAAAATTTACAGATATCACTTCAAAGCCCGGAATGAAACAGCCCGTTTATTATTGGGTTCCTTCTATCGCACCATGCGGGATGGACTTTGTAACCGGAGATAACTACCCAGAATGGAAAGGTCATTTGTTGGTTGGTTCATTAAAGTTCAATTATGTGGAACTGGTAAAATTGGACGGAACCGAAGTTACGGGCCGCGAAAAAATTGCACAAGATATTGGTCGTGTACGCAACGTAAAAATGGGCCCAGATGGTTATATTTACATCGCTGTTGAAGGACAAGGAATATTCAAAGTTGTTCCTCAATAATTTTATAAAAACATCAATCACTATTTTACATTTTAACCTATGCAAAAAATTGCCGCAATTCTATTTACTTTTATAATATTAACCGCTTGTAATGATTCAAAAAAAGAGAAAAAAGAACCCATAAAAATTGGAAACACTACGGCTGAAATGTCGCAAGAAAAGAGGACACCTCAACAAGCCAGTAAAGAAAATGGCGCCATTATCTACACCGATTTCTGTATGCAATGTCACTTAGGAAACGGTAAAGGAGTCCCAAACACTTTCCCGCCTTTGGCAGGATCTAATTGGTTAACCGAAAAAAGGGAAGAAAGCATTCATGCAGTAAAATATGGCCAAAGTGGAGAAATTGAAGTTAACGGTAAAAAGTACGATGGTGTCATGGTTCCTATGGGGTTGAGCGACAAAGAAGTTGCCGATGTTTTAAACTACGTGATGACCTCTTGGGGAAATACACAAGACAAACCAGTTACAGAAGAAGAAGTAGCAAATATTAAAAAGTAGATAAAGACTTTTCTTTATTCTGTCCGCTATATCCTATATTCTTATTTAATCCCTACTTTTGTAAAAACTAAAAAAACATGCTCATAATTGGCATTGCCGGCGGTACTGGAAGTGGAAAAACAACCGTTGTGCAACAAATTGTTGAAGAATTACCAGCAGATGAAGTTTGTATCATCTCGCAAGATTCATATTATAAAGATACTTCTCACTTATCGCTTGAAGAACGGGTAAAAATAAATTTTGACCATCCACAAGCCATTGATTTCGACTTGTTAGTGAATCATTTAAAAGAACTGAAAGATGGAAACAGTTTTGAACAACCAGTCTATAGTTTTGTAGATCATAACCGAACTGGAGAAACCGTTACCACGCATCCAAGAAAAGTGGTTATTGTAGAAGGGATTTTAATATTAACCCACCCAGACATTCGGGAGTTGTTCGATATTAAAATATTTGTTCACGCCGATAGTGATGAGCGTTTAATACGAAGGTTAAAACGGGATATCGCAGAACGAGGCAGGGATTTGGATGAAGTGTTAACCCGCTACCAAACCACCTTGAAACCTATGCATCAGCAGTTCATTGAACCAACAAAAGAATTTGCCGATATTATTATCCCTACCAATAAATATAATACGGTTGCCGTTAATTTAATACGAAGCATCATCAATCAAAAATTAGGAAAAAACGAATCGTGAAATTTTCAGAAATAAAACAAAAAAAATGGTTCAAAATACTGAGCAACAAATACATGCTCATTGTTTTGGTATTTCTGACATGGATGATTTTTTTCGATACCAATTCGTGGTTTATTCATGATGAATTGGATGAAGACATTAAAGGATTACAAGAAAATGCTGAATTTTATAAAACTGAAATAGAAAAAGACAAAGCGTTTATCGAAAAAATGAAAGATAGTGACGAAGTTGAAAAGTTTGCACGCGAAAAATACTATCTTAAAAGAGAGAACGAAGATATTTATATTATAGAACACGAAGACAGCCTTAAAAACAAGGAAGACGATGAGTGATTTATTTAAAGATTTTGATTCTGTTTCTGCCAGAGAGTGGAAGCAAAAAATACAAGCCGACCTAAAAGGTGCCGATTATAACGAAACGCTCGTTTGGCAAAGTCGGGAAGGTATTCACGTAAAACCGTTTTACCATCCGGATGATTTTGAAAAAGCCTTTACCCCTATTCCCGGGCAACCTAGTACTTGGAATATTGCACAGCACATTTTTATTGATGACGAAGCAATTGCCAATAATTTAGCAATCGACGCCATAGAAAGAGGTGCAGAAGCGATTATTTTTGAAGCAGAAAATGAATTTGATATTAAAAAAATATTCAAAGCGTTTCCTTTTAACAAAACCACAATCTATTTCAAGCTAACATTTCTTTCAGAAAACTTTTTTAGTAAACTAAAGCAGTTTCTTTCTGAAAAAAAAGCTACTGTTTATTACAATATTGATTTAATAGGAAATCTCACCCTTTCGGGAAACTGGTTTCATAATTTAAAAGAAGACCATAAAATTTTAGAAAATATTCTTTCTGAAAATTCTTCCGAAGCAATTATAAGCGTTGATACAACCGGCTATCAAAATGCTGGAGCAACGATAGTACAACAATTAGCCTATGCACTTTCTCACGCCAATGAATATTTAAATCATTTTGACAATGTCACCCTGAGCCCTTCGATAAACTCAGGACAGGCTAAAGTCGAAGGGTCAAACTCACAACAATCTCTTGAAATCACTTTCAAAGTCGCCATAGGTTCTAACTACTTTTTTGAAATCGCAAAGATCAGGGCGCTTCGAAAATTATACGCCGCACTAGCTTCAGAATATAAAATTTCTGAAACATGCCACATTATTGCCGTCCCTTCAAAACGCAATAAGACCTTATACGATTATAACGTGAATATGTTACGAACCACTACGGAATGTATGAGTGCCGTATTAGGCGGTGCCGACACTATTTGTAATTTACCGTACGATGCGTTATACCACAAAAGCAATGAATTTGGAGAGCGCATAAGCCGTAACCAACTGTTGGTATTGAAAGAAGAAAGCTATTTTGATACGGTTAGCAATGCAGCCGATGGAACATACTACATAGAAAGCTTAACCGACGAACTCGCCGAAAAAGCACTGGAATTATTTAAAACCATTGAAAAAGGTGGCGGATTTCTACAACAGTTGAAAGAAGGGAAAGTTCAACAAAAAATTAAAGAAAGTGCCGAAAAGGAGCAAAAACTTTACGACGGAGGAAAGCTGAAGTTAGTAGGAACAAACTACCATACCAATCCAGAAGATTGTATGAAAGAGGATTTAGACCTCTATCCTTTTGTAAAAACAAAGCCAAGAAAAACAATTATTGAACCTATTATTGAAAAAAGGTTAGCAGAGCAAACGGAACAGGAACGCTTAAAACAAGAGTCATGAGTCGAGAAGCACTTGAAATAATCTTAGGCATTGGGTTTGCTATTATAGGTCTTGCCTTATTTATAAGAAGGGACACCTTAAGCAAATCGAAATATTATAGAATTATAATGATTATTGCCGCTATTTTGTTTGTAGCATTTGCGGTATATTTAGGATTTAGAAGTTTTAATAGTTATGAGTAGAAAAGATGTTCAACATATTAGCTTAAAAAAAACGGAAAGTAAAAGTCCGAAACCTAGCGTAGCAAATAAAACATACACCACTGCTGAAAAAATCGATGTTAAAAACCGATATTCGGCTGAAGATTTAAAGAATTTAGATCATTTAGAGTTTGCCGCCGGAATTTCACCGTATCTACGAGGCCCCTACTCTACTATGTATGTTCGTAGACCTTGGACCATCCGTCAATATGCAGGTTTTTCAACTGCGGAAGAAAGTAACGCTTTTTACCGTAGAAACTTAGCTGCTGGACAAAAAGGTCTTTCGGTAGCGTTTGATTTGGCAACGCATCGTGGCTATGATAGTGATCACGAACGTGTTTTTGGTGACGTAGGAAAAGCAGGAGTTGCGATTGATTCGGTTGAAGACATGAAAATTCTTTTCGATCAAATTCCGTTGGACAAAATGAGCGTTTCTATGACCATGAATGGTGCCGTTTTACCTATTATGGCATTTTATATTGTCGCTGCCGAAGAACAAGGCGTTTCACCCGAAGCCTTGGCAGGAACCATCCAAAACGATATTTTAAAGGAGTTTATGGTGCGGAACACCTACATTTATCCGCCTACGCCGTCGATGAAAATTATTAGTGACATATTTGAATTTACTTCCAACAATATGCCACGTTTTAACTCTATTTCTATTTCAGGGTACCATATGCAAGAAGCGGGAGCTACTTGTGATATTGAGCTGGCATACACTTTGGCCGATGGATTAGAATATATTAAAACCGGTATCGATGCTGGGATGGATATTGACACCTTCGCCCCTCGTCTATCTTTTTTCTGGGCGATTGGGATGAACCATTTTATGGAAATTGCCAAAATGCGAGCCGCTCGTATGTTATGGGCTAAATTGGTAAAACGATTCAACCCTAAAAATCCAAAATCATTATCCCTTCGAACACACTGCCAGACCAGTGGTTGGAGTTTAACCGAACAAGATCCTTTTAACAACGTAGCTCGAACCTGTATTGAAGCTTCTGCTGCTGCTTTTGGTGGTACGCAATCATTACATACGAATGCGTTGGACGAAGCAATCGCCTTACCAACTGATTTTTCAGCAAGAATTGCGCGAAACACACAAATTTACCTTCAAGAAGAAACTGAAATCACTAAAACTGTCGATCCTTGGGCAGGCAGTTACTACGTAGAAAAATTGACTGATGACATCGCAAAAAGTGCTTGGGCACTTATTGAAGAAGTGGAAGAATTAGGCGGTATGACCAAAGCGATTGAAAAAGGGATTCCGAAATTGCGTATTGAAGAAGCTTCTGCAAGAAAACAAGCTCGTATTGATAGTGGTCAAGACGTTATCGTTGGAACTAACAAATACCGACTTGAAAAAGAAGATCCGCTTCAAATTTTAGATGTGGATAACCAAAAGGTCCGTACCTCTCAAGTAGAACGTTTAGAGCGCATTAAAAAAGAACGAAACACTCAAAAAGTAAAAGAAACATTACAAAAATTAACTGAATGTGCTAAAACAGGTGACGGAAATTTATTAGCTTTAGCCATAGATGCAGCCCGGGAACGAGCTACATTAGGTGAAATTTCAGATGCTTTGGAAGAAGAGTTTGGAAGGTATAAAGCACAAGTAAAATCAGTTAGCGGCGTGTATAGTAACGAAATAAAGAAAGATCCATCGTTTGCCAAAGCAAGGGAATTGGCCGATCAATTTGCTGAATTAGAAGGGCGTCGACCCCGAATTATGATTGCAAAAATGGGGCAAGACGGTCACGACCGTGGTGCAAAAGTAGTTTCTACCGGTTATGCCGATGTAGGGTTCGATGTTGATATAGGCCCTTTATTTCAAACACCTGCTGAAGCAGCCAAACAAGCGGTTGAAAACGATGTACATATTTTAGGGGTTTCTTCATTAGCTGCAGGACATAAAACCTTGGTTCCGCAGGTTATTGAAGAATTAAAGAAACACGATCGCGAAGATATTATGGTAATTGTGGGAGGCGTAATCCCATCACAAGATTATCAATATTTATTTGATGCTGGAGCTACTGCTGTGTATGGCCCTGGAACTAAGATAAGTGATGCGGCCATTGAAATACTACAAGTTTTAATTGATGCTGTGGAAGATTAATGAAAGACTATATCCTGAAAACAGAGCGATTAGGATTACGAAATTGGCAAGCTTCAGATATTGAACCCTTTACAGAAATGGGCAAAGATCCTGAAGTGATGCGATACTTCCCTAGCTTACTTTCAGAAGAAGAATCAGGTAATCTCATTCAGAAACTACAAAAGCATTTCATTTTACACGGATACTGCTATTTTGCTGTTGATATATTAGAAACTTCAGAATTTATCGGTTTTACAGGTTTTATGAATCAAACGTGGGAAAGTAAATTCACTCCTTGCGTAGATATGGGTTGGCGTTTAAAACGCAGCGCTTGGGGAAAAGGCTATGCTACTGAAGCAGCCAAAGCTTGTTTGGAAGCCGCCTTACCAAAATTCAATCTAAAAGAAGTGTATGCTTTTACCCCAGATAAAAACATCCCTTCTCAAAAAGTAATGCAGAAAATTGGGATGAATTATGCAGGTGATTTTCAGCATCCAAAATTAATTGGGGATGATCGGTTTAAGTATTGTGTGGCTTATAAGAAAAGCTGCTAATTATTTTACTATGCGCGCATACTAATTGAAAGCGATTCCCTATTTTTACAAGACTAAAAAAACAGCTATGGATACTTCAGCAAAAATGCTTCGTGACGATGCACTTAAAGGAAAAACAATAGTCGTTACCGGTGGTGGTAGCGGATTGGGAAAATCGATGACCACCTACTTTTTAGAATTAGGTGCCAATGTGGTGATTACTTCCCGAAACATCGAAAAACTTGAAACCGTTAAAAAAGAACTGGAAGAACAGACAGGCGGCACTGTTTTACCTGTACAATGTGATGTTCGTAATTATGATGAAGTGGAAGCCATGGTACAAGCCTCCGTTAAAGAATTTGGCACTGTCGATGTATTACTGAATAACGCTGCAGGAAACTTTATTTCCCCTACTGAGCGCCTTTCAGCCAATGCTTTTGATACCATTATCGATATTGTTTTAAAAGGAACAAAAAACTGCACCCTTGCTTTCGGAAAACATTGGATTGACAAAAAAGAAAAAAACAAAACCGTTTTAAATATTGTAACAACCTACGCTTTTACGGGATCTGCCTACGTGGTCCCTAGTGCGACTGCAAAAGCCGGCGTTTTAGCCTTAACCCGCTCTTTAGCGGTAGAATGGGCCAAATACGGAATTCGTTTTAATGCGATTGCTCCAGGACCGTTCCCTACCAAAGGTGCCTGGGATCGATTATTACCAGGCGATTTAAAAGAGAAATTTGATTTAGCTAAAAAAGTACCTTTAAAGCGTGTGGGTGACCACCAAGAATTGGCAAATTTAGCAGCATACTTAGTTTCAGATTTTTCAGCTTATTTAAATGGTGAAGTAGTTGTAATTGATGGTGGCGAATGGCTTAAAGGTGCCGGACAAATGAACTTACTTGAAGATGTACCAGACGAAATGTGGGATATGCTTGAAATGATGATTCGTTCTAAGAAAAATAAATCGTAACATTTTAGAAAAAACTAATACTAACTACACAAATTGAACAAACAGTATATTATGAAGTATAACTTTATGAAATTGGCTTTTGCAGCGGTGCTTACCGTAACGTCAACTGCAATTGCTCAAAAAGACTTTAAAGAACAATCAAAACCAAAAGATGGTACTGAAATTCCTGTAAACCCAGATGTTTTAACCGGAAAATTGGATAATGGTCTTACCTATTACATTCAGAACAATGGAAAACCAGAAGATAAAGTAGAACTGCGTTTGGTAGTTAATGCCGGTTCTATTTTAGAAAGTGATAATCAGGTAGGTCTTGCCCATTTTATGGAGCATATGAATTTTAACGGTACAAAGAATTTTCAGAAAAATGAATTAGTGGATTATTTACAAAGTATCGGTGTAAAATTTGGGGCTGACCTAAATGCTTATACAAGCTTTGATGAAACAGTCTATATATTGCCCATTCCTAGCAATGATTCTGAAAAACTGGAAAAAGGTTTTCAAATCCTTGAAGACTGGGCGCATAATGCTACCTTAAAAGAAGATGCCATTGACGATGAGCGTGGTGTGGTATTAGAAGAATATCGTTTAGGGTTAGGCCCAGATAAACGGATGATGCAAGAATATTTACCCAAATTAATGTACGGTTCAAAATATGCCGAACGCTTACCCATTGGCACAAAAGAAAACCTTGAAAATTTTGATTATGAAGATATCCGAAGTTTTTACAAAGATTGGTACCGCCCAGACCTTATGGCAGTAGTAGCGGTAGGCGATCTTGATGTAGAAACATTAAAAGCTAAGATTGAAAAGCACTTTGGTTCCATTGCAAAAGCGAAAAATCCAAAAGAGAGAAAATCGTTTAAACTTCCAAACCATGAAGAGACCTTAATATCTATAGCAACCGACAAAGAAACTCCATTTTCACGTGTTCAAGTTGTTTATAAAGACACTTTTGATGCTCCAAAAATAGAAACCGTAACAGATTACAAAGAACAATTGGCCAAAAGCTTATTTTCAACCATGATCAATAACAGGTTAACTGAGCTTAAAGACAGTAAAAACCCACCTTTTGTTTTTGGGTTTACATATTACGGAGGCACTTTTGCAAGAGGTAAAAACGCATATCAAAGTATTGCAACAACCAGTGAAACTGGCCAAATAAAAGCGCTAAGAGCTTTGTTAGTAGAGAACCAACGTGTAAAACTACACGGATTTCAAGAAGGTGAGTTTGAACGTGCAAAAAAATCATTTTTAGCTCAACTTGAAAAACGCTATAACGATCGTGATAAACAAAACAGCAGTGAAATGGTCAATGAGTTTGTAAACAACTTTCTTGAAGACGAACCCATCCCTGGTATTGAATGGGAATACAAAACCGTAAAAAAAGTATTGCCTACCATTAAACTTAAAGAAGTAAACGAACTTATCAATCAGTTTATACACAAAGACAACCGAGTTATTATACTAACTGGACCTGAAAAAGAAGGTTTGAAGAAAGTGACAGAAGAAAATGTATTGAATGTGTTAAAGCAAGTAGAAAGCTCAAGTATAGAACCCTACTTTGATGAACAAGTGCGCAAAAACTTGGTTGAAAATGTAAAACCCGCAGGTTCCATTGTCAAAACAGAAAAAAATGAAACACTTGGCACTACCACATTTACTTTGAGCAATGGGGCCACGGTAACTTACAAACCAACCGATTTTAAAAACGACGAAGTGTTATTCGAGGCCTTTAGCTTTGGGGGGACAAGCCTCTATTCAGATGCAGAATATAAAGCGACTGCATTTGCAAACCCAGGTTTGCCCGAAGCCGGAATTGGCGGTCTTACAAAAACCAATTTAACAAAATTGATGAGTGGTAAAATTGCATCAGTCAAACCTTATATTAGAAATCTTACCGAAGGTTTAAGCGGCCAAGCAGCACCTAAAGATTTGGAGACGCTTTTTCAAATGACCTATTTGTATTTTACCGATTTAAACAAAAACAAAGACTCCTATAATTCTTTCGTTTTAAAACAAAAAGGCTTTTTGGCAAACCTAATGTCCAATCCACAGTTTTATTTTTCAGACAAACTGGGAGAATATAAAAATAAAGGAAACGACAGGTACTTAGGCTTTCCTACAGTTGAAAAGTTGGACAATTCCGACTATGATCTTGCGTATAAAAAATACCAACAACGTTTTGCCGATGCCGGGGACTTTCATTTTTACTTTGTAGGAAATGTGGATGAAGACAAGTTGAAAGAATTTTCAAAAAAATACATTGCTTCCTTGCCTACTACCAATTCTAACGAATCATTCAAGGTAGATGATTTTCGGGAAGAAGACAGTTTTAGAAAAAAAGTGATCAATAAAGGCACCGACCCTAAAAGCTTGGTTAGTATTTCTTGGATTGAAAATGATGTAACTTATTCTCCAGAAAAAGAAATGCAAATAAAAGCCTTGGGCGAAATATTGAGCATTAAACTAATTGAAAAACTTCGAGAAGAAGAAGGTGGAGTATATGGAGCTGGAGCTCGAGGCAATTTCAAAAAAATCCCTTATGATGAAACTACGTTCACCATAACATTTCCTTGTGGTCCCGAAAATGTAGATAAACTGATAAAAGCTACCTTGGCCGAAGTAGAAAAAATAAAAACTGAAGGCCCAACAGATAAAGACTTGGCTAAAGTAAAAGAAACCTATTTATTGGAGCATAAAGAAAGCTTGAAAGAAAATAAATACTGGCTTTCTTCTATGATAACGGCCGCAGTAGAAAACAGAGATGCTTTAAACTTGGTTGATTATGGAAAAGCAATCAATGCTTTAAACGAAAAAGATATTCAAAAAATGGCGAATGATATTCTAGACAAAAACTATTTATTGGGAATCTTAATGCCAGAGGAGCAACAATAGTAGTTTATCTCTTATAAAGTTATAAAGGGTTTCCGAACAGGAAGCCCTTTATTAATTAAAAAAGCACCGTTTCAGCAAATTTTAAAAAATGTTCACTTCCTGTTAACAAAAATGATTTTATGTCCGCAGAATTAATCGTATTTTTAGCCTTTAAACCATAAAAGACTTAATGGGTAAAATAATAGCAATTGCCAATCAAAAAGGAGGCGTAGGCAAAACCACTACCTCGGTAAATTTAGCTGCCTCTTTAGGCGTATTAGAGAAAAAAGTTTTATTGATTGATGCCGATCCCCAGGCCAATGCTACGTCGGGATTGGGTATTGATGTAGAAGAAGTTGAAAAAGGTACCTACCAAATTTTGGAACACACAATATCTGCTGCCGATGCCATTATGGAAACTTCTTCGCCTAATCTGCACCTTATTCCGGCACATATAGACTTGGTTGCCATAGAAATTGAACTGGTAGATCAAGATAAGCGCGAATCGATGCTTAAAAATGCGATTACAGGCTTAAAAGAGCAGTACGACTATATTTTAATTGATTGTGCACCATCACTTGGCCTGCTCACGCTTAACGCCTTAACAGCAGCTGATTCTGTTATTATTCCAATTCAGTGTGAATATTTTGCATTGGAAGGACTAGGGAAGCTCTTAAACACGATTAAAAGTGTTCAAAAAATACATAATAACAACCTCGATATTGAAGGCTTGTTATTGACTATGTACGATTCTCGTTTACGCCTTTCCAATCAAGTGGTAGATGAAGTTAAAAAACATTTTGACGAAATGGTCTTTAAGACAATCATTATGCGAAATGTCCGTTTAAGTGAAGCACCTAGCTATGGCGAAAGCATCATTAGCTATGATGCAAGTAGTAAAGGCGCCAATAATTATTTAAGTTTGGCACAAGAGTTAATTGAAAAAAATTAGAAACGATCGATGGCGAAAGCAACAAAAAAACAAGCCTTAGGACGAGGACTTTCAGCTTTACTGAATGATCCCTCAAATGATATAAAATCTGCTGAAGATAAAAACGCAGACAAAGTAGTTGGTAATATTGTTGAATTGGAACTGGAAACGATTGAAGTAAATCCATTTCAACCCCGTACCAGCTTTAATGAAGAAACCCTTCGGGAATTAGCTTCTTCTATTAAGGAATTAGGCGTTATCCAGCCTATAACCGTTCGTAAATTAGGTTTTAATAAATACCAATTAGTAAGTGGAGAGCGTCGTTATAGAGCTTCAAAACTAATAGGCTTAGAGCGTATTCCTGCATACATACGCATTGCGAACGATCAGGAGTCGTTAGAGATGGCTTTAGTTGAAAACATTCAACGTCAAGACTTAGACCCTATTGAAATTGCACTCTCTTATCAACGTTTAATTGAAGAAATTGAAATTACACAAGAAGAATTAAGTGATCGTGTGGGTAAAAACCGCTCGACGATTGCCAATTATTTACGTCTTTTAAAACTTGACCCTATTATCCAAACCGGAATGCGGGATGGGTTTATTTCAATGGGTCACGGACGTGCTTTAATTAATGTAGACGACGCTGATCATCAATTGGACATTTACGAAAAAATTCTTAGCAACAAGCTCTCTGTACGTGATACCGAGGCTTTGGTACGCACCTACAAGTCTGGTGATGAAAAACAAAGCAAGCCAGCTAAAAAGGCAACACCTCAATTTGCCAATAAAGGCAGAAAAGAATTAGAAGATCTTTTAGAAACAAAAGTTAATGTAAAAGTTTCAAAGTCAGGAAAAGGGCAATTGGTTGTTCCTTTTAAAAACAAAGAAGATTTTCTACGCATTCTCAAGCTATTAAAAAGTGAAAAGTAGGTTTTTAAATATCCTATTTCTTGTACTGGCAATTTCAACTTTTGCACAAGAAGCCGATTCTACTGCTGTACAAAAAGATAGCACGGTTGTATCTGAAAAGAATAATGGTATCGTAATAAAAGATACTGTTTTAGAAAAAAAACCATACAATCCATTAGCACCATCAAAAGCTGCATTTTATTCTGCTGTAGTACCAGGTTTAGGACAAGCTTACAATAAAAAGTACTGGAAAATCCCTATCGTTTATGCAGGAATGGCTACTGGAGTTTATTTTTATTTAAAAAATGATGATGATTATAATCAATTTAGGGATGCGTATAAAAGACGTTTAGCTGGTTTTACTGATGATGAGTTTCAGGGTATTTCAGACGATCGATTAATAGACGCACAACGAAACGCCAAAAAAAATAAAGATTATAGTATTATTGCTGTAGTAGTTGTCTATATGCTAAATATTATTGATGCAAATGTGGATGCGCATCTTCAGCAATATAATGTTTCAGAAGACCTTTCAATTACTCCAAATTTTGAAGTAAACCCAATTAACACACAAGCCAATTACGGTTTATCATTTCGATTTAAATTATAATGAAATTAGCAATTTTAGGATACGGTAAAATGGGTAAAACCATTGAAAAATTAGCTCTTGAAAAAGGCCACGAGATTGTATATAAATCAGGTAGTGATTTTGAAGAAGGAACACTTAAAAATGCCGAAGCAGCTATTGAATTTTCGGTACCCGAAGCGGCTGTAAAAAATATAACACTTTGTTTTAAAGAAAGTATTCCTGTTGTTTGTGGTACAACTGGTTGGCTCGATGATTATGAAAAAGTGCTAAATATATGTGAAGAGCGTAACGGAAGATTCATTTATGCGTCCAACTTCAGTGTAGGTGTTAATTTATTTTTCAATCTGAACGAACACGTAGCTAAGTTAATGGCGCCGTGGGATGAGTATGCTATTTCGGTAGAAGAAATTCATCACACGCAAAAGAAAGACGCCCCTAGCGGCACGGCCATTACCATTGCAGAAGGGATTATAAAACATTCTGATAAAGAAAACTGGAAGTTGGATGAAGCTTCAGAAAAAACAATTCCAATAACAGCAAAACGAGAAGGTGATGTTAAAGGAACACACAGTGTGGAATATAGCTCAAAAATTGATACTATTTCAATAAAGCACGAGGCTCATACACGCGACGGATTTGCAAAAGGTGCGATCCTTGCTGCTGAATGGCTTTCAAAAAAGGAAAGCGGTGTTTACACCATGAAAGATGTGTTGGGAATTTCGTAGTATTGCACTGTAATTTTTAAAAAAACTAGATAAAACGAAGACACGTATCTTCAGAAAATATATAAAAGATGAGTTGGACAGGTTGGTTATTATTTTTCCTATTAGTACAAGTAATCCACTTTTTGGGTACTTGGAAGTTATACGTTAAAGCTGGAAGACAAGCTTGGGAAGCGGCTGTTCCTATTTATAATGCTGTGGTTTTAATGAAAATTATCAACCGCCCTTGGTGGTGGACCATTCTACTTTTTATTCCTATTGTTAACTTAATTATGTTCCCCGTTGTTTGGGTAGAAACTCTTAGAAGTTTTGGCCGAAACAGCAATGCAGATACTTTTCTTGCTATCATTACACTCGGCTTATATATTTACTACATAAATTACACGCAAGAGGTTACATATATTGAAGAGCGTAGCTTAAAACCTCGTACAGCAGCAGGTGAATGGGTAAGTTCTATTTTGTTTGCTGTAGTAGCTGCCACCATTGTGCACACCTATTTTATGCAACCTTTTACCATCCCTACCGCATCTTTGGAAAAAACATTATTGGTAGGTGATTTTCTATTTGTAAGCAAGTTTCATTATGGTGCTAGAGCACCTATGACGCCGCTTTCATTCCCAATGGTTCATGATACCATTCCAGTGGTAAAAACAAAGTCATACATCCCAAAACCACAAATACCGTATTTTAGGTTTCCAGGGTTTGAAGATATTGAACGCAATGATATTGTTGTGTTTAACTGGCCAATTGATGAGTTTGAAGATATTGGACCACCACCAAAAGGTCATGCTTACAAGCCTATTGACAAAAAATCGAACTACGTAAAACGTTGCGTGGGCTTACCAGGAGACTCTTTAGAAATTCGTGATGGGTATGTGTATATTGACGGAAAACAAAATGACTTACCAGACCGTTCTAAAATTCAATTTTCATATGCATTTAGAACGAAAGGAAAAATAAACCCTAATATATTTAGAGAGCAATACGATATTACTGATGGCATTGGGTATGACGAAAATTTAAAAGCATACATTCTACCAGCAGTTTCAGATGAGGCGTTGGCTAAGATGAAGAAAAATCCAAATATAGCTGAGGTTTTCAGGTATAAATCTGAAAAAGACGTGTTTGATGCAGGTATTTTTCCGCAAGACGATCGGTATAAATGGAACGCCGATAATTTTGGACCAATTTATATTCCAAAGAAAGGTGCTACAGTTGATATAAACCTTGAATCACTTCCGTTTTACCGTCGCATAATAGAGGTATATGAAGGCAGCGAATTAGGTATTGACAATAAAATAACCACTTCTGGAAGCCAAGTATTGCTCAATGGAAATCCTATGAGTAACTACACCTTTAAACAAGATTACTACTGGATGATGGGTGATAATCGTAACAACTCGCAAGATGCGCGTATGTGGGGTTATGTACCTTTTAACCACGTAGTTGGTAAACCGGTTTTTATCTGGATGAGCTGGGATGGCACCAAACAAGGTATTATGAATAAAATACGTTGGGAACGTCTGTTTACAACGGTTGGTGGTAAAGGAAAACCGGTTTCATACCTTTCTTATTTCTTAGTTTTATTAGGTATTTGGTTTGCTTTTGATTTCTTCAGAAAAAGAAGAAAAAAGAGCGGTAAGTAAAAAAGAAAAGCATCTTTATTAGCTTAGCTAATTTTGTTGACATGGAATCTATTTTAGTACATCCTACTTATTTTCCTTCCATCGCACAAATGGTGGCTGTAAGTCAAGCAAAAAAGGTAGTTTTTGAAGTGGCTGGAAATTACCAAAAACAGTCATACCGAACTCGTGCGTATATTGCACATAGTAACGGAAAGCTGTTGCTCAACATTCCTATTAAACATACAGGAAAACGTCAAAAGTCTAAAGAAGTTATGGTAGAAAATGATTTTCCATGGCAATCGCAACACTGGAAATCATTAGAAACGGCATACCGTACCTCTCCTTTCTTTGAGTTTTATGAAGACGAACTGTATCCGTTATTTAACGAACCAGTTGAAAAGCTTTTAGACCACAACCTTCTTATTTTTAATACGATTTGTGAATTAATAGAGTTGGAAGTTCCTATTACTTACACACAAGAATATTTAAAAGAACCTGAAAACAACAAAGACTTGCGTTATTTAGCGAAAGCAAAAAACCAAAAAACATTCAATTTAAAGCCCTACAAACAAGTTTTTGAAGCTAACCACGGATTTCTATCAAACCTATCTATTTTGGATCTATTATTTAATGAAGGCCCCAACACACTTAATTATCTACAGCAACAGGAAGTGCAATTTTAAGATTTATTGATTACAGTTCTAAAACAGTAAATTTATTCGCTAAAGGATTTTGGCTATCTTTAACTTTTGAAAACAGCTTGTCACCATATTCTAGATAAAATTCTGAAAAGTTCATGGTACGTTCCTGCAAGCTTTGTTTAGGAAACAAGGTGTCCTGTAGTATTGTTAATCGTTCCAACTCATCAGCTAATTTTCGTTTCTGTGCTTTCAATAAACGCTTTTCTAAGTTATCTAACCCGTTTAATTGCTTTTTCTCTTGTGCACCCACTGCACCTAAAAAAGAAGCATCGGTTTTTTTAGCAATTGTATATAACTCTTTAAACTGCTGCTGAAGATGCTCACGCTGTTTAGAAAAATCGATATCAATGTCTGAAATTCGGTGCGTATGTTTTGTTTTCAATTCGTGCTGTTTCAGAAATAAATCTTCTACTGAAACATTTAACTTATCAAGTTTTTTTGAAAGCTTAGCAGATAGAAGCAGCACTGAATTCCGAAGAAGCAACATTGGGAATGGTACTTCCACCTCATCAAAATAATCTTTTAATTGAAACCAATAGGCCAATTCTCCACCACCACCTACATAACATAGATTGGGTAAAACCACTTCTTGAAACAGCGGTCTAAGCAATGCGTTGGGCGAAAACCGTTCTGGATGATTTTCTAATTCTTGTAATATTTCTTCTTTTGAAAAAGATAATTCAGTTTCATTAATATAAAAAACTCCGTCTCGTTCAATAATGCGTTCGCGAAGCCCTTCTTTCAAGTAAAACAGGTTTATTTCCCGTGGGTGTACTTGTTCGGTGTAACCTAAATCGGTGAGTTGTTTAGTGGTTTCGGTTACTTTTTTAAAAGATAGGTTTTCAGTCAACTCTTTTTCAGCATATGGGATAAACGCTCTTTTAAGTGAAGCATCATTTCCATCAATAATTACTAAACCGTATGATTTAAACAATTCGTTGGCAAGGTAACGAGTAGCAGCTGTTAGGTTTTTATGTTTCGTATACGCTTCTGCAAAAAGGTAGGTTAGGTATTGTGCGTGTTCACTATTTCCCAATTTGGCTTTCACTACTTCTAAGACCTCATCTAATCCTTTTGTTGATAGTTCTCCTACTGCTCCAGACACTTCCCTACTCCACTGTATTTTTTTTCCCTCGAGATTAAAATAGTTTATCTCTTCAAAATCGTGGTCTTCGCTTGCCATCCAATAAACTGGCACGAAATGGCTTTCAGGATGTTCTTTATTTAGTTTTTCTGAAAGGTTAATAACTGAAAAAATCTTGTAGAGAAAGTAAAGTGGTCCAGTAAATAAATTAAGCTGATGCCCAGTAGTAATAGTAAAGGTCTTCTCGTCTGCAAGTGACTGAATATTATCCCGAGTTTCTTTTGAAATGGAAACATTTATATATTGTTTCTTTACTGCTTCAACCAACACCTTTCTAGACTCTTGAGTAAACCCTTGCTTTTTTTCAATCTGTTTGCTGAAGTTTTCTAGCTTCGGAAAATTTCCGTAGAACGGGTTTAATGTATCTTTTTCAACAAGATAATCACAAATTAAACTTGAAAAATAATTGGTTTGTTGGTACGGGATAGTTTTAGTTGGCATACAGTCTGTAACGATTCACACAAAGGTAACCACTTTACATGAGTTGTGATTTTAAAGATACGTTAATGTTAACAGCGTTTTTTAGCTTCTAAATCATAAGATTAAAATTGATATTTTCTTAAACTGAAAGCATTGTCCCCAAATAAACCATAAAATTTTTGTTGTCTAATACTTATGGAAATTGTACATTTAATTTATGACCGATGCTGTTCTAGAAGCCGAAAAAAAACAACTCGCCAAAGAGTATAAAAAGTTGCTTAAAATTAGTTACCGAACGCTGTCTGCGGACGATAAAAAACTAATTAGAAGTGCTTTTGATATTGCTGTAGATGCCCATAAAGATCAACGGCGTAAAAGTGGCGAGGCGTACGTGTTTCATCCAATTGCCGTAGCAAAAATTGTAGCTGCCGAAATTGGATTGGACGCAACTTCTATTGCTGCTGCCTTACTTCATGACGTAGTAGAAGATACCGAATACACACTAACAGATTTAGAACAACTGTTTGGAGAAGCTGTTGCCCGCATTGTGGATGGTTTAACCAAAATCTCTAAAATGCCGTACGACAAAGATGTGTCGTTACAGGCTGAAAATTTTAGAAAAATGTTGCTCACCCTCAACGAGGATATTCGGGTTATCATCATTAAAATTGCCGACCGTTTGCACAATATGCAAACAATGGAAAGCATGCCAGCTCATAAACAGGTGAAAATTGCTTCGGAAACCTTATACATTTATGCCCCAATGGCGCACCGTATTGGTCTATACAATATTAAAACCGAGCTGGAAGATTTAGGTTTGAAGTATACAGAGCCAGAAGTTTACAACGACATTCACAGTAAAATAAGGGACAGTAAGGAAGAGCAAGATGCTTATATTGAAGCTTTTTCCAAAACACTGAAAGATTCGTTTGATTCCGAAAACTTGAATTATGAAATAAAAGGGCGTCCAAAATCTATATTTTCAATTCGGAGAAAAATGATTGCCCAAAACGTAAGCTTTGATGAAGTGTATGATAAGTTTGCGGTTCGTATTATTTACAAAAGTGATCTTGAAAATGAAAAATTCCTTGCTTGGAAAATATACTCCATTGTAACAGATCACTTTAGGCCTAACCCAATGCGATTACGCGATTGGATTTCTTCCCCAAAATCTACTGGTTATGAAGCCCTTCACATTACCGTGATGGGGCCAAAAGGTAGATGGGTAGAAGTGCAGATTCGTAGCGAACGCATGAACGAAATTGCCGAAAAAGGCTACGCTGCCCATTACAAATACAAAAACAAAGAAAAAGAAGATGGTGGTCTTGATGACTGGTTGAACAAGTTACAAGATACACTGGAAAATTCAGAAATCAGCGCCGTAGATTTCGTAGAGGAATTTAAACTAAACCTGTACGCAAAAGAAATTTTTGTCTTTACCCCAAAAGGAGACTTATTTTCCTTGCCCAAAGGTTCAACCGCACTCGACTTTGCTTTCCAAGTGCACACCGAAGTGGGGATGCACACCAGAGGGACCAAAGTTAACGGGAAGTTAGTGCCGTTAAGTCATATATTAAAAAGCGGGGACCAAGTAGAAATTATTACTTCAGAAAAAAGCAAACCATCTGCAAACTGGTTAGATTATGCAACAACCGGTAGAGCGCGTTCAAAAATTAAATCATCCTTAAAAGAAGAGAAAAAACAACTTGCTGAAGAAGGAAAAGTAGTATTAGCACGAAAGTTAAAGTCGCTAAAAATCACTTTAGACGAAAAAACCATTAATCAACTGGTTGTTTACTTCAAAGTAAAAACGAGCTTAGACCTTTTTTATCGTGTAGGTGCAGGCATAATTGACAATCAAAAACTAAAAGATTTTGCAGCTTCCAGAAGCAATGCTTTTGTAAATTTCTTTAAAAATAAAATACGAAAACCAGATAAGCCTCAAGATATAAACAAAGAGGAGATTACTGAAAAATATGACCAACTCGTCTTTGGTAAAGAAGAAGAAAAACTGGATTACAAAATGGCCAATTGCTGTAACCCAATCCCCGGAGACGATGTGTTTGGCTTTGTTACAGTAAATGACGGCATTAAGGTACATAAACAAAACTGCCCCAATGCCTTGCAATTACAGAGTAATTTCAGCTACCGAATTATGAAAGCCAAATGGATTGACTCTACTCAACGCGAGTTTAAAGCCAAGTTGATCATTACGGGTATTGATGCGGTTGGGCTTGTTAATAATGTTACTAGACTTATATCAAATAACATGAACATAGATATGAGAGGTGTTCATTTTGACAGTGATGACGGGGTTTTTAATGGAAAAATAACCGTAGTAGTAAAAAATAAAAATGTATTGGACAACCTAGTCAAAAAATTGAAAAAAATAAACGGAATAGATAAAGTTACACGAGTTTAAAATGAGTAACTTTGCATCTTTATTATGAGCACCAAAACTGAAAAAAATAACCAGGCAATAGTTAAAAATGTGTTTACGACCTACCTTGAAGAAAAAGGACATCGTAAAACACCAGAGCGCTATGCCATACTTCAGGAAATTTACGATCAAAAGGAGCATTTTGATATAGAATCCCTTTATATCAATATGAAGAACAAAAACTACCGCGTTAGCCGGGCAACGCTTTACAATACCATTGAGCTATTGCTAGAATGTGGTTTAGTACGTAAACATCAGTTTGGACAAAATCAGGCGCATTACGAAAAATCATATTTCGATAGACAACATGACCACGTGATTTTATCTGATGGTGAAGTGATTGAATTTTGCGATCCGCGCATCCAATCTATTAAAAAAACAATCGAAGAGGTTTTTGATATTGAGATTACAAAACATTCTCTTTATTTCTACGGAAACCGAAAACAGACCAATCAATAATACATTATGGCAGTAGACTTACTACTTGGATTACAATGGGGCGACGAAGGAAAAGGAAAAATCGTAGATGTCCTAACCAAAAATTATGATATCATTGCTCGTTTTCAGGGAGGTCCCAACGCAGGGCACACCCTTGAGTTCGATGGCATAAAGCACGTGTTACATACCATTCCCAGTGGAATTTTTCACGAAAATGCTGTAAACCTTGTTGGTAATGGTGTTGTTATCGATCCTGTTATTTTTAAAAAAGAATTGGACAACCTGTCTCAGTTTAATCTTGATATTAATAAAAAACTACTTATTTCCCGTAAGGCACATTTAATTTTACCTACGCACAGATTATTGGATGCTGCTAGTGAAACTTCAAAAGGAAAAGCAAAAATTGGTTCTACGCTTAAAGGTATCGGCCCAACGTATATGGACAAAACCGGTCGTAATGGAATACGCGTAGGCGATCTTGAATTAAGCGACTGGAAAGAAAGGTATCGCAAACTTGCCAATAAGCACGAGGCGATGATTGAATTCTACAACGTAGATATTCAATACAATCTAGCTGAATTAGAATCTGAATTTTTTGAAGCAATCGAAGTTTTAAAATCGCTAACCTTCATTGACAGTGAAGAGTACCTACACAAAGCACAAAAAGAAAACAAAACTATTTTAGCCGAAGGAGCCCAAGGTTCGCTATTAGACATTGACTTTGGAACGTATCCATTTGTAACATCCTCAAATACAACGGCAGCTGGAGCTTGTACAGGCTTAGGAGTTGCTCCTGGTAAAATTAAAGAGGTATATGGAATTTTTAAAGCCTATACCACCCGTGTAGGCAGTGGCCCCTTCCCTACTGAGCTTTTTGACGAAGACGGTAAGCGAATGGCCAAGGTAGGAAATGAATTTGGGGCAACAACAGGCCGTCCTAGGCGTTGTGGTTGGTTAGATTTAGTTGCCTTAAAATACGCCGTACAAGTTAACGGTGTGACGCAATTAATGATGATGAAAGGCGATGTGCTAAGTGGTTTCAAAAAACTAAAAGTATGTACCGCTTATAAGTATAAAGGTGAAACCATTAAACATTTACCGTACAATATAGAAGCCGAAAACGTAACCCCGGTTTATACGGAAATGAAAGGTTGGAAAGAAGATTTAACTAAAATGAACGATGCGTCACAGCTTCCAAAGGAACTTAATGACTACATCGAATTTTTAGAAAAAGAACTGGAAACCCCAATTAAAATTGTTTCCGTAGGGCCCGATAGAGTCCAGACTATTGAGCGATAGTATACTTTTTCTAAGTTAATGCACGTTACGTAAGCGTATAAAAGCAACTACATATTGAAAGTATCCTTACACATACTACTTTGTTTTTTTTTCTTCGGAATAACGTTACACGCCCAAGATGAACCCGAAAAAGCCAAAGTAAATATAGAATCTGGCTATCTTGAAATTAGACCAGAGTTGCCCGATGCTGCTATTTATACAAAAGACGATTCCGGTCAAGTGTACATTGTACATGAAGGTGTTGAAATGTGGTGTGACCAAGCCTATGTCTATTTAAAAGAGAACTTTGTCAAAGCCTACGGAAGTGTAAAGATAAACCAAGCAGACACCGTTACTTTAAACAGTAAATACGCCGAATACAACGGAAACACTCAGTTTGCTTTTGCCAGTGGCGATGTCTTGTTTAAAGATCCAAAAACAACCCTAAAAACCGATACACTCTATTTTGACCGCATAAAACAACAGGCGTATTACAGGACCGGCGGAACCGTTAGAGATACTGCAAGTACCTTAACCAGCCGGATTGGACGTTATTATGCTGAAACAAAAAAATACCAGTTCCTTTCCGATGTGGTAATCAATAACCCAGATTATACAGTAAACTCACCTCAATTAGACTTTTATTCTGAAACCGGAGGAGCCTACTTGTACGGTTCTTCAACTATAACGACTGAAAACAGTACTATATATTGCGATCGAGGGTATTATGATACTCGGGCAAAAACCGGACATTTTGTTAAAAATTCCCGTGTTGACTACGAAAACCGAATTCTATATGGTGATAGCATTTACTTTGACCAAAACAAAAGCTTTGCTTCTGCAACCAATAATATTAAAGTACTAGATACAGTAAACAAAAGTATTATTCGTGGGCATTATGCTGAAGTATTCCGTGAAAAAGATTCTGTTTTTATTACTAAACGTGCCGTAGCGGTTACATTGAGAGACCAAGACTCTATTTACGTTCATGCTGACACCCTACAAGTGACAGGAAAGCCAGAAAACCGTGTTATAAAAGGGTTTTACCGTGCGCGTATGTTTAAACGGGGTCTAGAAGGCGAACAACCTACAAGTGGCAAGTGTGATTCTATTTTTGTAAATCAAAAAGCAGGGATTACTAAACTATTGCGAAATCCTGTGTTATGGAGTGGTGAAAACCAAATGACAGGTGATACCATTCATATTCTTTCTGACACCACAACAGAAAAATTAGACACCCTAAAAGTATTTAACAACGCATTTCTAATCCAAAAGGATAGCGCTGGTTATAATCAAGTAAAAGGGGAACGACTTATCGGTCTCTTTACCGACAATGAACTGGACACGGTCAACATCCATAAAAATGCTGAAGTAATCTATTTTTCCAGAAATGAAGAAAATGAATTAGTCGGTATTAACAACACCCTTTCCAGTGATATACAAATGTATTTGGAGAGCCAAGAAATTACCGGAATTCGCTTTTTAAAGAAAGTTGACGGAAAACTGTATCCGCCATCTAAATTTCCAGAAAACGCTCGTATTCTACCTGGTTTTAATTGGCGGGGCGAAGAACGATTGCAAAAAGTTGAAGATTTATTTAGTGGAAAGCCCGCGCCTATACTGCCAAAAATTAAAGGTATTCGGTTACCAGAAGACGAAGGTGAATTTTTCGAGGAAATCCCTGAGGATGAAATGGAAATACCCGAACAGTCTAAATTGAAAGCAAAGGATTTCCAAAATCGTGAGGATGATCCAAAACCTATGACTCGGGAAATGGACAGTATTTCCAACGACTCATTGCGTAAACCTCCAGACCCCAAAAAAAGGCAGCAAGCTAATTCTTCCGAAGAAAAAGAAGAGCAGTAATACGATGAAGAAAGATGATGAAAGAAGATTTTTTTAAATACCAAACACAAACTACCCCCCATCCACTGGCTTTAGAGATCTCTCATGCCGAGGGAAGTTACATTTACGATACAAATGGAAATAAGCACCTTGATTTTATAGCTGGAGTCTCAGCTTGTAGCTTAGGTCACCGTCATCCTCGCGTGGTAAAAGCCATAAAAAATCAGCTGGATAAGTATTTGCACGTTATGGTTTATGGTGAATATATTCAACAGCCAGCAGTAGAATTAACCAAACTTTTAGCCAATAAACTACCTGATACTTTAGAAACCACGTATTTGGTGAATAGTGGCGCCGAAGCTATTGATGCTTCCTTAAAATTAGCTCGCCGAGTAACTGGACGATCTGAAATTTTATATGCTCATAACGCCTATCACGGAAATACATTTGGTGCTTTAAGCGTAATGGGCTACGAAGAGCGAAAAACGCCTTTCGGACCTTTAGTGCCTGATTGCCACCCCTTTCAGTTTAATAATTTAGGCGATTTAGATAAAATAACTACCAATACAGCTGCAGTTATTTTAGAAACCATACAAGGAGGTGCTGGATTTATTTTTCCGAAAAATGGTTATTTGAAAAAAGTTCGTGAGCGTTGTAATGAGACTGAAACTTTATTAATTTTAGACGAAGTTCAGCCAGGCTTTGGCCGTACTGGTAAATTATTTGGATTCGAGCATTTTGATATTGTACCCGATATTTTAGTAATGGGAAAAGGTATGGGGGGCGGTCTACCTATTGGTGCTTTCACCGCTTCACAAGAACATATGGCCTTACTGAAAGATAATCCTAAATTAGGCCACATTACAACATTTGGCGGTAATCCCGTTATTGCATCTGCCGCTTTGGCTACTTTACAGGAAATAACCGAAACCGATTTAATTTCGCAAACCCTTCAGAAAGAGCAATTGTTCAGAAAATTGCTGAAGCACTCTTTAATAAAGGAAATTCGTGGCAAAGGGTTGATGTTGGCACTAATTATGGATTCTTCAGAAATTGCTTCCGAAGTAATTTTACGTTGCAAAGACAAGAATTTGATTCTTTTTTGGCTTCTTTTTGAACCTAAAGCTGTCCGAATTACCCCGCCGCTGACCATTTCAGATGCAGAAATAAAGGAAGGGTGTGACATTATAACAGCAGTACTTAATGACATTAACGCAGAATAAAATCAATATAAATAACTGTTAATCAGTGTTTTAAATTTAAAAACTTCTGTTAATAAGGCTGTTAACAACAAACGCGGCATAACTATTGAATACCCCATTACATTAGTATCTTTAAATTAGAAGAAACCGTAAAACGTTCCGTATGCAATTACCTCCAAACGAGCATGACAACTTCTCCCTTTCCCGCTTTGAATCTATGTTAAAGACAAACGATGTCTATTTTTTCGATTCGGAAGAGTTTGAAGACATTATTCAATATTATCTTGAAAACGGTAAAATTGCCCTTGCCAAAAAGGCAACCAAGTTAGGATTGGAACAACACCCTTCCTCCACTAATTTAAAATTGTTTCAGATTGAAATGCACATTTTTGAAAATGAGCTCGATGTTGCAGATTCTTTGCTAAACGATTTATATTCACTGGAACAATCCAATCAAGAGGTTTATATACAAAAAGCGAACATTCTTTCACGACGTGATGAACATGCAAAAGCAATTCAGTTATTAGAAAAAGCACTTGAAATTACCAATGATGAAAATGATGTTATGTCCCTAATTGGGATGGAATATTTATTTTTAGAGGATTTTGAGAACGCTAAACGTTTTTTTATGAAATGTTTGGAGAATGATGAAGAAGATTATTCTGCCTTATATAATATAATATACTGTTTTGAATTTTTAGAACAACACGAAGAAGCCATTGATTATTTAAACGATTTCCTTAATAAAAATCCGTATAGCGAAGTCGCTTGGCACCAAGTAGGAAAACAATATTATATTCTAAAAGACTTTAAAAAAGCATTGGCCGCTTTCGATTTTGCCATTATAAGTGATGACCGTTTTATTGGGGCATATTTAGAAAAAGGAAAAGTACAGGAAAAACTAAAACAATACGAAGATGCTATCGAAAGCTACAGTATTACTTTAGGCCTCGACGACCCCACCTCTTTTGCTTTATTACGAATAGGTAAATGTTACGAAAAAATAGGTGATAGCGAGTTGGCTCTTCAGTTTTATACAAAGTGTGTTGAAGAAGACGGGCTGTTAGACAAAGGTTGGATTGCCATTACAGACTATTATTTAAAGAAAAAAGACTACAAAAAGGCACTCTATTTTATTGAGAAAGCCATTAATATAGACAGTGAAAACGTCCGGTACTGGAAGCGGTATGCACGTATAAACTATAGCTTACAATTGTTTGAAGAAGCAGAACACGGCTACCGAAGGACCTTAGAGCTGGGAAATTACGAACTTAACACTTGGTTAAGCCGTTGTGATTTATTGCTGCAATTAGGCGAATTTGAAGCTGCTATTAAAAACCTATTACAAGCATCAGAATTCTATCCAGAAAATGCAGAAATAGAATTTAGATTTGCAGGCCTCTACAATATTTTATCTGAAGAAAGAAAAGCTATTTTTCACTTAAAGAACGGTTTAAAGTTTAACCGTGAATATGTTATAATAATAGAAGAATTGTTCCCCAACTTTTACGAGCGTCCTTCTGTTAAACAAATAATCGAAAAACACAAAAACCCTTCCTTGTAATTTGCGTATTTTTGGCATTCAGTAAATAAAACCTATGCCAAAACGTACTTTTATTCAATACCTTGTAATTACCGCAAAAGGTTTAGCTATGGGTGCTGCAGATGTAGTACCTGGAGTCTCTGGCGGAACAATCGCTTTCATATCAGGTATTTATGAAGAGCTAATTGAAACCATTCATAAACTCGATATTGGTTTTTTTAAAATCTGGAAAAAAGAAAGCTTTTCAAATGCTTGGAAGACTTACAATCTTTCTTTCTTAGTTGCTTTATTTTCAGGAGTCGCAATAAGTATTTTATCACTTGCCA
This sequence comes from Flavobacteriaceae bacterium UBA3179, assembly GCA_002364245.1. Lineage (GTDB taxonomy): Bacteria > Bacteroidota > Bacteroidia > Flavobacteriales > Flavobacteriaceae > Marixanthomonas. The sequence goes on along the minus strand of DEXR01000007.1, from coordinate 137,431 downwards.
AAGTAATTACTTGGTTACTGTCCAACCATTCTATTTTAGTTTGGTCTTTCTTTTTCGGATTAGTAATTGCCAGTATTCTATATGTTGGCAAACAAGTTACTAAATGGAGCATAATTACGGGTATAGCATTAATAATTGCCGCTGCTGCTGCATATGGTATTACTTTAGCCGAACCTTTGGGAACAGCAGACAGCACTTGGTTTTTATTCTTTGCTGGCTTTGTGGCAATTATAGCTATGATTTTACCTGGAATAAGCGGTGCCTTTATATTATTACTGCTTGGCGCTTACACTGCCATAATTGGTACTATTTCACAATTAGGTGAAGGCATAGCTAATATGAACTGGCAACTTATATCGCAAGCATTAATAAAGATTGGAATATTCGCTGTTGGTGCCATTGTTGGTTTAAAAGTATTTTCCCGTGTATTGAACTGGATGTTCAAGAACCATAAAAATTTGATTTTGGCAGTATTGACTGGGTTTATGGTAGGGGCACTCAATAAAATATGGCCTTGGAAAGAAGTTTTAAAATACCGCGTAAATTCTCATGGTGAAGAAGTACCCTTTATTGAGCGGAGTATCATTCCCACACAATATCCCGAAGACCCACAAATTCTATACGCACTTATTTTTATGATTTTAGGGTTTTTAAGTATCTTTATTTTAGAGCGTGTAGCCGTGTCAAAAAACACACAATAAATGTACGAAGATAGGTCGTTTAGCGATAAGCTATGGTTAGTTTTAAAAGGACTTGCCATGGGAGCTGCTAATAAAGTTCCAGGAGTTTCTGGAGGGGTAGTTGCATTTGTTATCGGCTTTTATGAAGAATTTATTTATTCCCTTCAAAAAATCAACAGGAAAGCAATTGGATTATTGTTTGATGGTCGTTTCAGGAGTTTTTATCAATATATAAACGGACGTTTTTTAGGACTTCTCATTTTAGGGATGATCATTAGTTATTTCAGTGTTTCAAAAATACTGGACTTTTTATTGCTTAACTATGAGTTGTCTGTGTGGAGCGCATTCTTCGGAATGATTATCGGCTCTATTTATTATATAGCCAAAGATTTTGGAGATTGGAACCGAAAATATGTAGCCTATTTACTCTGCGGTATTATTGCTGGAGTTAGCATTAGTTTTTTAGAACCTGCAAAAGAAAACAGTAACTTGATATTTGTTTTCTTTTGTGGAATTATAGGTGTTTCCGGCATGACCTTGCCTGGACTTTCCGGCTCGTTTATTTTAATTCTTTTGGGCAATTATGTTCTATTACTGGTAGATTCGGTAAATGCTCTTTATGACACCTTTATAGATGTTGTTCAGCTTGACTTCAGTTTTACACAAAACACAGAACGGATTAAACTGTTAAAGGTATTAAGCTCTTTTGCATTAGGGTCTGTAGTTGGTTTGGTATCACTTTCGCACTTATTGGCTTATGTATTAAAACGCTTTAAAAAAGCTACTTATGCGGTAATTATCGGTTTTATTTCAGGATCGCTGGGTGTTGTTTGGCCATGGAAAGAAAAAATATATGCCTTAGATGCTTTCGGAAATATTAAATACGATGCCAACGACCGCGAAATTATAACAGGCTATGACCGATATTGGCCATCAGAATTTTCTCTCGACACCTTTTGGGCTATTTTCTTTATTTTCGTGGGCGTATTGATAGTACTGAGTTTAGATTGGTGCCAAAAAATAAGACTTAAAAACAATGGCTAAATACGGGTTAATAGGGAAAGACATTTCCTACTCCTTTTCAAAAACATTTTTTTCTGTAAAATTTGAACAGGAAAACCGACAAGACACCTACCATAATTTTGACATAGAAAGTATTGATGAGTTTCCTAAAATTGTTTCCATAACCGATAGCCTAAAAGGTCTCAACGTCACCATTCCTTATAAAGAAACCATTATCCCACTGTTAGACAGAATAGATAATGAAGCTGCAGAAATTGGTGCGGTAAACACCATTAAGTTTCAAAATGACGGAAGTTTAAAGGGGTACAATACAGACCATTATGGGTTTGCAAAATCACTCGCTAATTTTCTGCCAATTAAAGAAAAAACAGCTTTAATACTTGGTACTGGTGGTGCTTCAAAAGCTATTAAGTATGTTTTAGACACAATGGACTTCGCCTATAAAATAGTTTCGCGTACAAAAAAAGAAAACGCCATAACATATAACGATTTAACGAGAGATATTGTAGCTAGTCATTACTTAATAATTAATTGTACTCCTCTTGGCACATCTCCCAACATAACAGAGTGCCCACATATTCCATATCAATACATAACTGCCGACCATGTTCTCTTTGATCTAATTTACAACCCTTCTCAAACCGAGTTTTTAAAATTAGGGCGTGTTCAAGGCGCACGAACTTCTAACGGTTTAAAAATGTTGGAATATCAAGCAAAAAAGGCTTGGAAAATCTGGCGTTCATAAAAAACCACTAATAAATCTTCAAAATAAAGAACCTGTCTTTGCCGTTTGCTTAGTTGTTAGTATCTTGACAACCTAAGAAGACGAACCTAAACATTGAAAGATATGTCTGACGAAAAAACGGCAAAAGAAGAAGAGAAGAAAACTGTTGACAATACAAACAATACATCTAAAGAAGAAGTAACTACTTCTGATGAAAAAGATGAAGTATTGGAAAATGCTTTAGTTGACGAGTCTACTAAAACTAAAGCCCCAACAGAAAAAGTTACAGCAGAAGAGAATTCACCTGAAGCGACAGAGCAGTCAGAAAAATTGCCTGAAAACGAGGTAGAAGAAAAAGCTGCAAATGAAAAATCTGATAAAGATGATAGTGAAGATGAGGAAGAGGAAATTTCTTCTTCAGATGATGAGGAAAAAGAAGAGGATGATGAGGAAGATGATGGAAAAGACTACAGCGAGCTTTCTAAAAAAGAGCTTATCTCTGAGCTTCAATCGTTGTTAAAAAACAATCCTGTTCAAAAAATTAAAAATGAAGTTGATGAAATTCGCTCAGAATTCAACTCAAAATTCAATGACCTTTTAGAGCAAAAAAAGGAAGAGTTTTTAGCAGATGGCGGAAATATTATCGACTTTCAATTTACCACTCCATTAAAAAAAGAGTTCAACTCACTCTACTTTGATTATAAGGAAAAGCGCAATAAATACTACAAAAATTTAAAGCGTGACCTTCACGCTAATCTTGAAAGAAGACAAGAGCTTATTGAAGAGTTAAAAGGGTTGTTGAATGCCGAAGAGAGCATGGGCAAAACCTACAATCACTTTAAAGACATACAAAAGCGTTGGCACGAAGCGGGGCCAATTCCGCGTGACAAATACAACCTCGTTTGGAATAACTACCACCACCACGTTGAAAACTTTTACGATTTCCTTCATTTAAATCGTGAGTTCCGTGATATGGACTTTAAGCACAATTTAGAGCAGAAGCTTAAATTAATTGGCCGTGCAGAAGAACTTGCTCAAGAAAAAAACATAAACAAGGCATTTAGAGAGTTACAAATGCTTCACAAAATGTGGAAGGAAGATGTGGGGCCCGTGGCTAAAGAATATCGAGAAGATGTTTGGGATAAGTTTAGCGAAGCTACAAAAGTAATCCATGACAAACGCCACGCTTATTTAGAGGAACAGGAAAAAGAATATGAGGCTAATTATGAGGTAAAAAAAGACCTCATCAACCAGATAAAACAAATTACCGAAAACACAAAGCCCAGCCATCAAGCTTGGCAAAATTCTATAAAAAAGGTTCAAGAATTACGCGATGCCTATTTTGCGGCAGGAAAAGTACCAAGAGCCTTAAACAAAGGCATTTGGAATGCTTTTAAAGATGCAACTCGTACATTTAATAGAACAAAGAATGCATATTACAAAGATCAGAAAAAAGAGCAATATGCTAATCTGGAGAAAAAGCGAGAACTGGTAAAAATTGCCGAGGATAACAAAGACAGTGAAGACTTGGAAGCCACGACGCCATTAATGAAGAAAATCCAAGCCGATTGGAAAAAAATTGGCCACGTACCCCGAAAATATAGTGATAAGGTATGGAAACAGTTTAAAGGTGCCTGTAATCATTATTTTGATAGGCTACACGCCCAACGTGATGAAGAAAAAGTAGAAGAGAAAGAGCACTTTGAAGCTAAAGAGGCGCTACTTGAAAAAATGAACAACCTTGAACTTTCGGGCGAACACAAAGAAGACTTAAAAACCATAAAAGCTAACATTAGTGAATGGAAAAAAATTGGTCGTGTTCCTTACAAAAAGCGAAATATTGAACAAAAGTTCAATAAAACCTTAGATAGTTTGTTTAATAAATTAGATGTAAGCAAAAAAGATGCTGAGCTAATTAAGTTTGAGAATAAACTTAACACCCTTAGCAATCGCGATGATGAGCGAAAACTCAAAAATGAGCACTTCTTTATTTCAAAAAAGATAAACGAAACTAAAGATGAGATTCGCCAATTAGAGAATAACTTAAGCTTCTTTAAACATGTTGAGGACGACAATCCATTGGTAAAAGAAGTTCATAACAACATTGCTAAGCATAAAGAACAACTAGAGGTTTGGAAGGCAAAACTTTCCAAAATAAAATCTGTTAGAGACGCTTAAAATGGCTTCTTGTCCGTTATGCCATACTAATAACAATCACAATTTTTACAGCGATGAAAACTTTGAGGTTTTTCAGTGTAATTATTGTTCGCTACTTTATAAAAATCCAGATCAATTTCTAACAGGAAAAGAAGAAAAAAACCGCTATCTAAATCATAATAACGATGTGGACGACAAAGGCTATCAGCGCTTTGTATCACCCATTGTAAAAGCTGTAGATCAGGATTTCCCTGTTACTGCCGAGGGTTTAGATTTTGGCGCGGGCACAGGCCCGGTAATTACCGAAATGCTTTCTGAAAAAGGATATTCATTAACCTTATACGATACTTTTTTTCATTCGAATAAAAAAGCTCTACAGCAATCGTATGATTTTATTGTTTGTTGTGAAGTGATGGAACATTTTCATCATCCAGAAGAAGAATTTATACTTCTGAAAAAGCTATTAAAACCTGAAGGTAAGATGTATTGTATGACAGAACTTTTTTCTTCAGAAATAAATTTTAAGGAATGGTATTATAAAAATGACAAAACCCACGTAGTTTTTTATTCTGAAAAAACAATTAATTGGATACAGCAGACTTTTAATTTTTCTGAAGTAGAAATTGATGGAAGATTGATTGTTTTCTCGGCTTAATAATTATAAAAGCTTAGCCTCTTCCCAAAAAACGTCCATTTCGCCTAAGGTCATATCCTTTAAAGCAATGCCTTTTTCTTTCGCTTTGCTTTCCAAATATTGAAACCGATTGATAAATTTTTTATTCGTCCGTTCTAAAGCGTTTTCAGGGTTTACGTTTAAAAATCGAGCGTAATTAATCATAGAAAATAACACATCGCCAAATTCGGCTTCAATTTTATCTGAATTATTCTCTGTTACTTCGTGTTGTAACTCCTCCAGTTCCTCTTTTAGCTTTTCAAAAACTTGTTGTGGTTCTTCCCAATCAAAACCTACGCCTGCTACTTTATCTTGAATTCTATTCGCTTTTACCAATGCCGGCAATGATTTAGGAACACCTTGCAATACGCTTTTTTTACCTTCTTTCAGTTTTAAATTCTCCCAGTTTCTTTTTACTTCTTCTTCATCAGCCACATCAACATCACCATAAACATGTGGATGACGGGATATCAATTTTTCACAAATTTGATTCAGCACATCGGCAATGTCAAAATCATTGGTTTCACTACCAATTTTTGCGTAAAACACAATGTGAAGCAAAAGATCCCCTAACTCGCCTTTTACTTCGTCCAAGTCGTTGTCTAATATCGCGTCCCCCAATTCGTAGGTTTCTTCAATAGTAAGATGCCGTAACGTTTGCATCGTCTGCTTTTTATCCCACGGGCATTGTTCTCGAAGCTCATCCATTATGGTCAGCAGACGGTCAAAAGCTTGTAATTGGTCTTTTCTGGAATTCATGGCGTATTGGTTTAAGGGTTATAACAAAGCTACTGGAAATCGTTTTTGAAACTGAAAAGAGTTATTAAAAAGGATTAACAGCAACAAAAAGAGCGATGCTTTTTAAAACATCGCTCTTCATTAAATATTTAGTATGCTTATTCTTCTTCCGAAGCAGCTTTTTCCTTAGATTCTTCAGATTCAGAAAAATCTGTGAAGCCATTTTTAACAAGTAAATTATACCATTGTATTACTTTTTTAATGTCGCTGGCATACACACGATCCTCATCATAATCTGGTAATACTTCAAAAAAGTATTCTTCCAACTTTATTTTAGGTTCTTTGTGGCTAATGGCCGCTCCCCCATTTTCTTTTTCAGAAATTTTCGAAAACACTTCTCTAATTGGAACTTCTTCGGTTAATGTGTATATCGCTATCTCACTCAATAAACTAACGTTATGACGTCCGCTTACATTAATTTTTTTGCCATCAATTAGAGATTCGGCTAAAAAACCACTTCGAGTTTGTGTTTTTAACTTGTAGAGTCCGGGCTTACCGGAAATTGATAAAATCTTTTCTAAGCTCATAAACTATCTTTTTCAATTTTTGAAAGGTGCAAATATGCACGGTTTCAATCTTCTTTGCAATGCTATTAACGTTTCTTTTTGGCTTTTGGAAAACGCATTCTGTAATCTATACTGATTTTCCCTGCTGAAATTTTACTTAACTTACTTTTAATCAGTCGTTTTTTAAGTGGCGACAGCTTATCAGTAAATAAAATTCCTTCAATGTGATCGTATTCGTGTTGTACAATACGAGCCGCAATTCCTGAAAGTGTTTCCTTATGAGTTTTGAAATTTTCGTCTTCATATTCAATAACGATTTCCGGCTGACGGAAAACATCTTCCCTAACTTCCGGAATGCTTAAACAGCCTTCATTAAAAGCCCATTCATCACCAGATTCTTCCAAAATGCGAGCATTGATAAATGTCTTTTTGAAACCTTCAAGTTGTTTACGCTCTTCTTCAGTTAAATCTTCATCGTCTGCAAAAGGGCTTGCATCGACTAAAAATATTCGAATGGGAAGCCCAATCTGTGGCGCCGCTAAACCTACTCCTCTTGCAGCATACATGGTTTCGTACATATTCTCGATAAGTTCGTCCAACTTTGGATAATCTGCATCAATCTCTTTGGCTTCTTTTCGTAAAACGGGATCGCCGTATGCTACAATCGGTAAAATCATTCGTATCTATTTAAATCTATTTGTTGTATAAATATTCTTGTAAAATGATAGTGGCACTAATTTCATCAATCAACGCTTTGTTTCTGCGTTGTTTTTTCTTTAAACCACTATCTATCATCGTTTGGAACGCCATTTTACTTGAGTATCGTTCATCTACCCGTGTTAGTTCCAATTCTGGAAATGCTTCGGAAAATTTCACGATGAATTCTTTTATATGAACCTCTACATCGCTCGCAGTACCATCTTTTTGCTTCGGTTCGCCTACTAAAATCAATTCAACTTTTTCTGAAGCGATGTATTTTTTCAGAAAATCGAGCAATTCGTTTGTTGGTACAGTAGTTAATCCAGAAGCTATTAACTGTAGTTCGTCAGTAATTGCTATTCCAGTTCGTTTTGTACCGTAATCTATGGCTAAAATTCGTCCCATTCGGCTGCAAAAATACGGGTTTGTAAAATAGTATGCCAAAAAAGGGAAGTTAATTGCATTGGACTTTTATCTTTGTGCTTAAATTATGATTGAAATATGAGCCAATTACAACAAATTATAGAAAAAGCTTGGGACGACCGTTCCTTATTACAAGATACCGAAACCATAAATGCTATCAGAGAAGTAGTGAAACTTTGCGATGAAGGAAAACTTCGTTGTGCAGAACCTACTGATGGTGGATGGCAAGTAAATGAATGGGTAAAGAAAGCGGTGGTTTTATACTTCCCAATTCAGAAAATGGAAACGATGGAAGCCGGTATTTTTGAATACCACGATAAAATTCCGTTGAAAAAAGGCTATAAAGAAAAAGGGGTACGTGTCGTACCTCACGCGGTTGCCCGTCACGGTGCTTATGTTTCAAAAGGGGTGATTATGATGCCTAGTTATGTAAACATTGGTGCCTATGTAGATGAAGGGACCATGGTTGACACTTGGGCGACGGTAGGTAGTTGCGCTCAAATTGGCAAAAATGTTCACCTTAGCGGTGGCGTTGGTATTGGCGGTGTTTTAGAACCCTTACAAGCAGCCCCAGTAATTATAGAAGACAATGCCTTCATTGGTTCACGATGTATCGTTGTGGAAGGTGTACGTGTTGAAAAAGAAGCGGTTTTAGGCGCAAATGTTGTGTTGACAGCTTCCACTAAAATAATCGATGTTACAGGTGATGAACCTGTTGAAACGAAAGGTTTAATCCCATCGCGATCAGTAGTAATCCCTGGAAGTTATACTAAAAAGTTTCCTGCTGGTGAATTTCAAGTACCTTGTGCTTTAATAATTGGTAAACGGAAAGAAAGCACCAATAAAAAAACATCATTAAACGACGCACTTCGCGAGTATAACGTAGCGGTTTAATTACATGAAAGTACTCGTAATACAACAAAAAATGATCGGTGACGTGTTAACGTCCACCGTGCTATTTGAGGTATTGCGAAACCACTTTCCTAAAGCTGAACTACATTATTTGGTCAATACAAATACTATTCCCGTACTTGAGAATAATCCAGTAATTGATAAAATAATTCCATTTACTAATGAAGTGGAATCTTCAAAAAGTAAATTTAAAGACTTACGTGAACAGGTAAAGAATGAAGGATATGATGTAGTTATAGATACATACGCTAAAATAAGTAGTGCTTGGATCACTAAAAGCTCTGGGGCAAAATACCGTATTTCATATAAAAAATGGTATACCCAGTTTGCTTATACCCATACCTTTTCACGGCATACAATGTCATTAAACAAGGCAGGATTGGCCATTGAAAACAGGTTAATGTTGCTTTCCCCTATTATAAAGGAGGTTGAACAAAACTGTAAACCAAAAATCTATCTTACTGAAGATGAAATAAATACAGCGAAAGAAGTATTAGAGAAGTACAAAATAGATACTTCAAAAAAGCTGTTTATGGTCAGTGCTTTGGGAAGCAACGAGTTTAAAACCTATCCACTTCCTTTTATGGCAAAACTTCTGGATTATATAGTAAAGCAAACCAATGGACAATTGCTTTTTAACTACATTCCAAGTCAAAAACCAGAAATAGAAAAACTATATAATTTATGTAGTCCAAACACACAACAACATATTTATTTAGAGCTATACGGCAAAAGCCTTCGGGAATTTATGGCGCTTACGTATCACTGTGATGCCTTAATAGGAAATGAAGGCGGTGCCATAAACATGGCAAAAGCGCTGAATGTAAAAACGTTCTCTATATTCTGTCCTTGGATTAAAAAAGAAGCTTGGAATATTTTTGAAGACCGAAATAACCATGCTTCGGTACATTTATATGATTACATAAGCTATAAGCCCCATTTTTCAAACAAAAAAGGAGCACGTTCTAAGGGTAAATTAAATTATGATCTTTTTAAGCCAGAACTCATTATTCCGAAACTGCATGAGTTTTTAACCGGTGAAAATATCTATCCTGAAACAAAACGTTTTTCGGCAACAGTGATTACACTTAACGAAGAAATGAAAATCGCTAGATGTATCGAATCACTACTTCCGGTGGCTGATGATATTGTGATTTTAGATTCTTTTAGCACAGATGCTACCGAAGCTATTTGCAAGCAATATCCTGTGCGTTTTATTCAGCAAAAATTTGAAGGGCATATTCAGCAGAAAAACTCTGCAATCGATGCTGCAAAATATGACAAGATTATTTCGCTTGATGCTGATGAGGCTTTAAGCAAAGAACTGCAATCAGCCATTTTAAGGTTAAAAGACGACTGGAAAAAAGATGGTTATTTTGCAAAACGATTTAATAATTATTGTGGACAATGGATATACCATTCAGACTGGTATCCAGATAGAAAACTTCGTGTTTTTGACCGAAATAAAGCTCGATGGGGTGGAATTAACCCGCACGATACCATACAAATGCAACCTGGCTCTAAAACCGGAAAGTTAAATGGTAGTATTTTACACTGGGTACATACAAGTTATGAAGAACACAGCCTGAAAGTACATAAGTTCTCTTCTATTGCAGCACGGGAATATTACAAATTAGGTAGAAAATCAGGCATTTTTGATATTTTAGTAAAACCAACTTGGACCTTCTTTAAAGCTTATGTTTTACGTCTTGGTTTCTTAGACGGTTTCAACGGCTTAATAATTTGTACCTTTAGCGCCTACACTACTTTTTTAAAGTATTTAAAATTAAAACAACTCATTAAAAATAATCCTAACCATTCATGAAAATTGTAATCCTTGCTGCCGGAATTGGCTCAAGATTGGGCAACCCCTTTCCAAAACCGCTTACACCACTAAAAAACGGAAAAAGCATCATGCAAATGATGATCGAAAACATTGATAAGTACTTTTCAGAACATGACGTGTATGTTGTAGTAGGTTTTAAGAAAAACAGCATTATGGAAAACTTTCCTCAGTTGGCTTATGTTTACAATCCATATTTTGACCAAACCAATACAGCAAAAAGTCTTGTGCGAGCATTAAAGAAGTGTAAAGGTGAAAGTGTCTTATGGTTTAATGGTGATGTTGTTTTTGATGAAAAATTACTCGAAAATCTACAGCCACATATAGAAGACGACACCTCATTTGTTGCGGTAAACACCAATTTTGTTGGCGATGAAGAAGTAAAATATACTTTGAACAACGGCTTTATTGATCAACTTTCAAAAGAAGTGAAAAATGGTTTAGGCGAAGCGGTTGGTGTTAATTATATTTCGAAAAATGATCTTTCAGAATACATTGAACGGCTAGAAGAATGTGATAACAATGATTATTTTGAACGCGGACTCGAACTGCTTATCGAAAAAGATAATGCAAAGGTAAAAGCCGTTGATATTTCAGCTTTTAACTGTATGGAAATCGATTTTCAAGAAGATTTGGATAACGTAAATAAATTTCTGTAACCTATGAAAGTGATTTTGTTCTGTCAAAATGCCTATGCTTTTGAAATTATGAAACCCATCAAACGGGTTTTACTAGAACGAGGTCATGAATATCTTTGGTTTATCACCCAAAAACTTTCAACGCTTTTCCCGTTTGCTGACGAACCTGTAACACAAAGTATTGCTGAATTAGAAGCTTTTAAGAGCGATGCTATCATTGCCCCAGGAAATGAAGTTCCACATTATTTACGAGGATTAAAAGTTCAAATTTTTCACGGGTTGGCGGGCGAAAAAAAAGGACATTTTCATATTCGGCATTATTTCGATTTGTATTTAACGCAAGGCCCTTATTTTACGAGAGGTTTCAACAAGCTAAAAGCACGTTTCAAAAATTTTGATGTGATAGAGACCGGTTGGTCCAAGCTTGATGCGTATGCACAAAACAAAGAGGAAATTCTTTCAGAAAAAGAGAATTTGCTCAAAAATCACAATGCCAAGCACGTTTTATTATACGCCCCTACCTTCTCACCTTCTCTTACCTCTGCTGAAGTTTTAAAACCTGAAATTAAGCAATTAGCACAACACGGCGATTATATTATCAACATTAAGTTTCACGATTTAATGGACTCAAAATATATTGAAGCCTATAAAAACCTAGCTGCTAAATATGACACTGTATATTTTAAAGAAGGACGTGACATTATCAAGCAGTTTATAGTGGCAGATTTGCTAATTAGTGATACATCATCGGTTATTTATGAGTTTTTATTGCTTAATAAGCCCGTTATTACCTTCGGAAATATTAATGAAAATATACAATGGGACAATCTTACCGAAAAAGGTGAATTACCAAATGCTGTTTCAGAAAACCTTACAACTGACCCATTTGCTGAAAAACGCGCAAAAGTGATTGCTGAATACCACCCATACAACGACGGGAAATCTTCAGAAAGAATGGTGAAAGCAATTGAACAGTATATTGAAAAACACGGAGTACCAGAAAAAAGAAAATTGTCTCTTTTCAGAAAGTATAAAATCAACAAGATTTTTGATAGAAAGTCGTAGTTATTTCAGTTTCAACTTTTGCTTTAAGTGCTTTTTTCGGTAGAATTTTCTCTGAAATTTTGATGTTAAGCCCCACATCAAATCAAAAACTTTATCATAGGATTTTCCAGTAATCTTTGTGTACTCATCACTCATAATTTCAACCATTTCTTTTTTTGAAGTAAGCCTAGAGTAGTTTTTGATTCGCTCTTCAAAAGATAAATTTTTAAAGTCCATTCTATTAAGATCAACTAGATAAAAATTAAACTGGTTTCCGTTCTTTTTAATTAACGTATTACCAGGGGAATGGTCTTTAAACAGAATGTTATTTTCGTGAAGCTTATGAGTAAAAGCTGTAAACTCACGTAATATTTGTTCTCTATTAGGATAATCAGGATTTTCAATTAACGCTCTAAACGTGCAATCTGCTTCTAATTGTTGACTTATGTAATAACTCTTACCGAAAAACAAAGGATTGTTTTCTTCTAAGTAGGCAATTGGATAGGGTGTGCCTATTCCATGGTTAATTAAGTAAGTAGCATGTTCAAAAGAGCGAGCGGCTTTCGATTTTCTGAAAAAATTATATACCACTTTGTTTATAAAGTTGGGTACTTTAAACGATTTTATGTTAATCTTCTCATCACCTAATTGAAAAATTTTAATAACATTTCGATCACCTCTACCTAGATTTTCACCTTCTTTATCAAAGGAATCAATCAGTTTTAATATTTCCTCTTTTTGAGGTTTGTATTTTTCAGAAAAAAACATCTTCATTTGCCAAAGATACAATTTGGTTGATAAGAAAACCATAATTTATCTATCAGCTTGATTTTGCCTCGCACGCATAATTCAAGTACCTTTGGTATTCACAATTTTATATGAAATCTGTTTTTTTAGAATCTCACAATATTAAAAACCTTTATTTTGGTTTTGGGCAATTTAACTATCATTTAATCACTGCCCTATCAAAATTAGAGCACCCAGATTACCGTATTACATTGCACGGAAAAGACACAGATTGGCTTCGAAAAGAATTTGGTGATGCGTTTGATTATAAAAAAAGCTACTCTTTGCGTCGGTATGTTCCATTTAGGATTAGAAAAAAATATGATCTCTGGCACGCTCTCAACCAGAATATAAAAATTGAACCGTATCACGACATTCCGTATTTGTTAACGGTGCATAACATAACCCACATTAAAAACCCAGACAGTTATTTGCACGAGAAAGTACATCAACGGTTTCAACAAAAGCTGAATAGAAGTACTGCAATTACTTATATTTCAGAATTTGCCAAGCAATCTACGCATCAGTTTTTTAATGTTCCTAATGTTCCTGAATATGTTATTTACAACGGGAACCCTTTAACCAATACTAATTTACCGACTGATTATAAATCTGAATTTGTCCCTAAAAAACCGTTCTTGTTTTCCATTGGTCAAATAACGGCTCGTAAAAACTTTATTTCGTTAGTGAGGATGCTTTCAAAACTGAAAGATTTACAGTTAGTAATAGGAGGAAAAAACACTACCGAAACAGCTAAAGAGTTAATGGAAGAAGCTGAAAAATTAGGTGTTAAAGACCGTGTTTTTCTAATCGGAAACATTTCAGAAGAACAAAAAAAATATTATTATGCCAACTGTGAAGCATTTGTATTCCCGTCATTACGAGAAGGTTTTGGTTTACCAGTAATTGAAGCTATGTTATTCGGCAAACCAGTATTTACTTCAAACAACACATCATTGCCCGAAATTGGTGGTGATCTCGCCTTTTATTGGGAGCATTACGAACCTGATTATATGGCTAGCGAGCTTGAAAAAGGATTGTGCCATTTTTCAGATAATAAAAATATGCTTCAACAAAAGTTGGTAGAGAGAGCAAAATCATTTAATTGGGATACAGCTGCTAAGCAATACGCAAAAGTGTACCAATCTATTATTTCAAAATAACACTATGGTAATCAACAAACTAATTGCTTCGTTACAACGAAAAAAAACTCGTAGAAGAACCGTTAAGGCGATTCTTTCTAGAGAACAACACAACAACGATGTGGTGAATATTCATAGGTTAGACACCAAAAATATTGGTGATTATTACTGTGCGCCCCATCATTACTTCGAAAAATTAAAGGGGAAGCATTTAGATATTTTTGATTATAAAAGTCAAGATAAAAGTGTAACAGACAACTTTACAAAACAAATTAGTGACAATGCTTTAATTATTGGTGGTGGTGGTTTATTGAACAGAGGTGGATTTAAGTTGCAAATGAACCTTTTTGAAAAACTAGCATCCCAATCTAAAAAAACCGTTTTATGGGGAGTTGGCCATAACGCAAAATCTCCTAAATATTATGGAAATATCACAAACTATAATATTGATGTTTCAAAATTTGGATTAGCCGGAACCCGTGATCTAACAATGCCCGGTGAATATGTTCCGTGTGTAAGTTGTCTACACGAGGTTTTTGACAAACCTTTTACTGAAACAGAAGAAGTAGGTGTTATTTTTCATAAAGATACTGTAAAAAAAGAACAAATAACCAATGCCTTTAGTGAACTACCGACAACCTCAAACACCACTAATTTAGAAGAGTTAATATCATTTATCGGAAAATGTAACACTATAATTACGGATAGCTACCACGCTATGTATTGGACCATGCTATTAGGTAAAAAAGTAGCTGTAGTGCCTAACTCTTCAAAGTTTTATGATTTTAAATATAAACCCATATTTACAAATTTTAAAGATTGTCTTATAGATGTGAAAAAAGCCCATACGTATTCTGGCGTACTGGAAGAATGTCGTGAAATCAATACTGAATTTTATAACAAAACAGCTAATTACCTTAATTTATAAATTAATATGCGAGAAGAAATAAACAATGCTATAGCCGTTTTAAAACGTGGTGGGCTCATTCTCTACCCTACCGATACAGTTTGGGGAATTGGATGTGATGCTACCAATCCTGAAGCTATTGAAAAAGTTTTTAAACTGAAACAACGCGATGAAAGTAAATCTCTAATCTGTTTGGTTCATGATTTTAAAATGCTGAATGAATTTGTAGAAGATGTACCAGAAGTAGCCTACGATATCTTAAAATATGCTGCAAAACCTACGACAATAATCTACGACGACCCTATTAGAGTGGCTGAAAATTTAATAGCCGAGGACAATTCGTTGGCTATTCGCGTGGTGCAAGATGATTTTTGTAAGCAACTAATCCGGAAATTCAGAAGGCCTATTGTGTCTACTTCAGCCAATATTAGTGGTGTTAAAACCCCGTTAAATTTTAAATCCATTGCACCTGAGATTTTGGAGGGCGTTGACTATGTGGTAAATTTGCACAAGTCTAAAAGAATGCAACAACCATCAGCAATTATTAAATTAAAAAATGATGGAACTGTAAAGGTTATTCGCAATTAAAAATTATGAAACATTCAATTTACATTTTAGTATTATCCATACTTGTAATTTCTTGCAACCAATCTAAAACTGAAAACCCAAATGGGACTTATTACGGCACTTTGCCATGCGCTGATTGCCCAGGGATAAATTATAAAATTACTTTTGAAACTGATTCAACGTATTTAGAAACAAAATTTTATCAAGAAAGAAATGTCGATCCATTAAAAAGTTCAGGAAGTTTTACTGTTTCACAAAAAGGCATCATTACTCTTACAAATAAAGAAGATACTGAAGAAATGCGCCAGTTTATACTGAAAAACGATACCCTTCAAATGCTGGATATTTCAGGAAAACCAATACAGGGAGATTTATCTGAAATGTATCTACTTTCTAATAAAAAGCCAGAGAACTTTATTATGAAAGCTAAAGAAAAAAATAAAGCAATAGGTTTTAAAGCTACAGGGAATGAACCCTTTTGGGATCTTGAAATAGATTTTGTCAATAAAATAATGAAATTTAAGACCATGGAAGGCGACTCAATCCTCGCCCCTTTGTCCAAGCCTGTAAAGCCACAAGATATAGATGCAGTTTCTTATCGTGCACAAACCGAAAGCGGTGCCTTGAATGTTATGATTATCAGAGATGAATGTAACGATAGCATGTCTGGTAAAAAATCGGGGCACAAAGTTCGTGTAAGTGTACAGATGGGTGATGGTGAAATGAAAGACTATAACGGTTGCGGAGATTACAAAGGTGATTACCGCCTTCATAACCTATGGGTATTAGAAAGTCTTGACGGGAAACAGATGGACAGCAAAACAAAAGCTCCAAACCTTGAATTCAACTTGGTCGAAAACAAAATGTACGGTTTTGGTGGTTGCAACCGTATTAACAGTACTATTGAAACTATAAATGATTCAATCGAAATAGGTACGGTTGTTTCCACAAAGATGGCTTGTCCAAATCTTGACACAGAAAAATTGTTTCTTGATGCCATTTCAGAAAAAACGCATAATTTTTCTTTTTCTGGAGGAAAGCTTATTTTAAAAAATGACAGTAATACCTTAATTTTCAAAAATGTAGACTAAATAT
>DEXR01000007.1:85653-120524 GCA_002364245.1 Flavobacteriaceae bacterium UBA3179 | reverse complement strand
CGTGGCGAAGCAAAAGACATAGATATTGTTGCGGTTGGTAGTGGTATTGAATTAGCAAAAGAGGTTTCTAAACTTCTCCCGGGAAAACCCAAAGTTTCTATTTTTAAAACATATGGCACCGCTATGCTTAAAACCGGCGGAATTGAGCTAGAATTTGTTGGTGCCCGTAAAGAATCTTATTCCGAAGAAAGCCGAAACCCAGCTGTAGAAGATGGAACACTGGAAGATGACCAAAATCGCCGTGATTTTACCATCAATGCATTAGCACTAAGTTTAAACGACAAGAACTTTGGTGAGTTGTTAGACCCATTCAATGGTATAGAAGATCTTGAGAAAAAGATTATCAAAACGCCTTTAAACCCAGATATTACCTATAGCGACGACCCATTACGAATGCTACGGGCCATTCGCTTTGCCACACAACTTGACTTTTTTATTGAAAAAGAATCGTTGCAATCCATTACCAAAAATGCAAAGCGAATAAAAATCATTTCAAAAGAGCGAATTATTGACGAGATCAATAAAATCTTGTTGGCCGATAAGCCATCTAAAGGTTTTGCCTTGCTTCATAAAACTGGCTTGCTTCCTTTTATTTTTCCTGAATTAGTTGCCTTAGAAGGTATTGATGAAAAAGAAGGACAACGGCATAAAGACAATTTTTGGCACACGCTGGAAGTGGTCGATAACATTTCAAAAACAACAGATAATCTTTGGTTACGCTGGGCAGCGTTATTACATGATATTGGAAAAGCACCCACTAAAAAGTTTGACAAAAAAATTGGCTGGACATTCCATGCCCACGAATTTGTAGGCTCAAAAATGGTCTATAAACTTTTTAAGCGTATGAAAATGCCACTGAATGATAAAATGAAATTTGTTCAGAAAATGGTTTTAATGAGCTCTCGTCCTATCGTTTTGGCAACTGATGTTACTGATAGCGCTGTTAGACGATTGATTTTTGATGCAGGAGATCACGTAGATGATTTGATGACACTTTGTGAAGCAGATATTACCACTAAAAACCCAAAGAAGTTTAAAAACTACCATAATAATTTTCAAAAAGTTCGTGATAAAATTCAAGAAGTTGAAGAACGTGATCACATCCGAAACTTTCAACCGCCCATTAGTGGAGAAGAAATTATGAATACCTTTGGTTTAAAACCTTCTCGGGAAATCGGTATTATTAAAGATGCCATAAAAGAAGCTATTTTAGAAGGTGATATTCCTAATGAATATGAAGCGGCCAAAAGTTTTATGCTTCAAAAAGGAAAAAAATTAAATTTAACACCCGTTACATAATGTATAGAAAGTGGGTAAAAATAGCATTAATTGCTGTTTATTTAGTGATTATAGCAGGAGCCATGGTTAGAATGACAGGCTCTGGAATGGGTTGCCCAGACTGGCCTAAATGCTTTGGCTATTATGTCCCCCCTACCGATATTACAGAATTGGAATGGCAACCTCAGCGTAGCTTTAAAAAAGGGCAGGTAATCATTAAAGATGAAACACTTCAAGTAGCTGCCAAAGACTTTACAACAAGCGAAACTTTTTCAGAAAATAATTGGAACCTGTATACCAAACACGATTATGCAACCTTTAACGTTTGGCATACCTGGATTGAATATATAAATCGTCTTTTTGGAGCACTTTCCGGCTTGGCTGTCCTAATTATGGCGCTATTTTCTTTTAGTCAATGGAAGCATAGTAAACGGATTACCTTGCTTTCTTGGCTTAGTGTATTTTTACTTGGGTTTCAAGCTTGGCTAGGGGCAACTGTAGTTTACTCCGTTTTATCACCTATACGAATCACCATACATATGGTGATGGCATTAGTTATTTTGGCTGTTTTATTGTACTTATTATATTATTCTCAGCCTAAGCTGCGTACTTTTTCTATTTCAATAGGCTATACAAATCTTTTGATATTTGCACTGTTATTAACTATTGTACAAGTGGTGCTGGGCACACAAGTCCGCCAGTTTGTAGATGAGCAAGTAGATATAGTTGGCTACCAAGCAAAATCACTCTGGCTCGACAACCCCGATTTGTATTTTTACGCACACCGTTCTTTTTCTATTTTGATATTTTTGGTCAATCTTGCTTTATGGTTTTTCAATAAAAAACACAGTTACGGCCTCAAAAAAATAAACATGATATTCTTCTTAGTCATTCTTGAAGCTGCAACAGGCATCGCCATGTATTATTTTGATTTTCCTTTCTTATCCCAACCACTTCATTTAATAATAGCATCTTTATTGTTTGGATATCAATTTTATGTTGTATTGCAAGCATGGAAAAGACACCGGCCAGATTTTATCACTCGGCAAGTTTAAACTAAATTAACTGGTAATATTTAACCCGTATTTCTTCTTCTGAAAAGTGGAATAGTTCGTACCTTTGTCCCCTAAATTTTTCAGTTATGGTGTACCGGTTTAGAGTCATTCTTGACACACATGAAGATGTTTTTAGAGATATTGAAATTGAAGCTTCAGATAACCTTGAGGACCTTCACAATGTAATCTTGCAATCCTTTGGTTTTGAAGGGCAAGAAATGGCCTCATTTTATGTAAGTAATGAAAAATGGGAACAAGGGGAAGAAATCGCTCTGTTTGATATGGGCGACAAACCTGGTTCTGTCAGGGTAATGAGTGAAAACCGTTTGGAAGATACCGTTTGGCGAGAACAAACCCGGTTGCTTTACATTTACGACTATCTCAATATGTGGACATTCATGGTCGAGCTTGCCGATATTGTGGAACCAGAAGATGGTCAAAGCTACCCAAACCTAATGTACGTTGAAGGCCAAATACCTGCTGTAGCTCCAGAACGCGAATTTATAATCGAAGACATTGATGATGCGTTTTCTGAAGAAGAAGAGGACGAAATGGGCCTTGACCCAGAAGATTATGATACGCTAGATTTTGACGAAAACTGGAATTAATATAGCGAGAGTTCTCAGCTTTTTACAGTAGCTTTAACCGTTACAATTTTCAGTTAATTTTACACTTAACCCTTTACATTTCAAATGATAAACTTATACGCTGCACATATTGCATCTCTATCAATTCACAGAGTAGGAAACAAAAGTCGCAACGAAGGCATTTTTTTATCTTCTGCTCCTTATAAAATGGATGATGAGATTAGACCTTTGTTAAAAGAGTTTTTTCTGAAACCATTCCGCGACAAAGAAGAAAACTACTTTCAGTTTCGTCACGAAGCTGATTTGGAATTTCATGATTTATATAACACTGTTTCTGAAATTTTTGATGATCCAGAAAGTATTCACGAACACAGTAAAAAGATAACCAAGCATCTTTTTGACCAATCCATGCATCCGCATATTAAAAACGGAGAAGTATATGTAGCGTATATGGAAAACCTGCAGATTGATAATGAAAAGGTAGATGGCATTGGTATTTTTAAGTCTGAGATAAAACAAGACTTTCTTCAATTTGCTGAACAGGGTAATCAATTAGATGCTATACTTCAGCAAGGTGTAAATCTTAAAAAACTGGATAAGGGTGCGCTTATATTCAACGTAAAGAAAGACGAGGGCTACAAAGTACTTTCCATAGATAGTAACCGCTATGACGCCCGTTATTGGGTGGAAAGCTTTTTAGGTGTTGATGCGTTTGAAGATGAAAACTTCTTCACCAAAAAGTATTTAAAATTCTGCCAGGATTTTGCAAAAGATGTGGTACTTCCTGCGGAAGATAAACAACAAGAAGTTATGTTTATGAACCGTGCCGTAAACCACTTTGCAAAAAACGATAATTTTGAAGAAAGTTCTTTTGTAAACGAAGTGATTGATAACCCTGCATTAGTGCCTGAATTTAATCATTACAAAACAGAAAAAGCACCAAAATATAAAATTGAGGATCTTACCACCTTCCCTATTGCCAACACAGCAGTGAGTGCAGCCCGTAAAAAGATTAAAAATGTAATTAATCTAGATACTAACATTCAGATAAAGATGGATTTCATAAATCCTGACAGTGCTGAGCGTTTTGTAGAAAAAGGCTGGGATGAAGAAAAACAGATGTATTATTATTTGGTTTACTTCAACAAAGAAGAAAAGTCGTAATTGACTGGTGTTTGATGACAGATGATGGATGTATATTAACTAATGTCATCAGTAATCCAGCACCCAACATCTAGCTTCAAACTTCCAACTTCCAGCATTAATTTGTAACAAATCTTCAGTACATTCGTCGTATAGATAGCTAACCCAAAAAATACAATTCTTTGGAACCCATACTTACGATTGACAATCTTACCAAAAAATTTGGTCCTATAACCGCCGTAAAAAACCTCTCTTTTACCATTGAAAAAGGAAATGTATACGGAATTTTAGGCCCAAACGGAAGCGGGAAATCAACCACGTTGGGCATCGTCCTAAATGTGGTCAATAAAACTGACGGTAGTTACCATTGGTTTGACGGTACCGATTCTACCCACAATGCGCTAAAAAAAGTTGGTGCCATTATTGAACACCCCAACTTTTACCCGTATATGACAGCGGTTCAAAACTTAGCGTTGGTATGCAAAATTAAAGGAGTTCCTACTTCAAAAATTGAAGAAAAACTAGAAGTTGTTGGTTTACTGGAAAGGAAAAATAGTAAGTTTAAAACATTTTCTTTAGGGATGAAGCAACGTTTGGCGATTGCTTCAGCTTTGCTGAACGATCCTGAAATATTAATCTTAGATGAACCCACAAACGGTTTAGATCCACAGGGAATTCATCAAATACGGGAAATAATAAAGAAAATTGCTTCAGAAGGAACTACAATTTTGTTGGCCTCTCACCTACTTGATGAAGTTGAAAAGGTTTGTTCACACGTTGTAATTCTTCGAAAAGGGGAAAGCTTATATACCGGAACGGTTGATGAAATGAATGCCAGCCACGGTTTCTTCATTCTACAAGCAAATGATATGCAGCTATTGGAAAATGAATTAAAAAATCATGCTGGTTTTGGAAAACTGAAGAAGGAAGGTGACACACTCGTTGCTTATTTAGAAGAACCTATGGACGCTTCAACCTTAAACAAACAGCTTCAGGAAAAAGGAATTATTCTATCACACTTAGTGAAACGAAAAGAAAGCCTAGAAGAACAATTCCTTGAATTGACTAAAAACCTAAACTAACCAACCGTATGTTACGACTTCTCAATATAGAACTTCAAAAATTAAGATATAATCGCTCTGCGAAAGTGATTTCAATTGTCTATTTCATATTAATAACATTTATTGCACTAATCGCTTCAATAGAATTCCCCTTAGGAAGCGTAAACTTTAGAGTTGCAGATCAAGGTATTTTTAACTTCCCTTTTATTTGGCATTTCAACACCTATATAGCTGCTATTCTTAAAATATTTTTAGCTATTGTCATTGTTTCAATGATGAGTAATGAGTACAGTTACCGTACTCTAAAACAAAACTTAATTGACGGTTTAAGCAAAAAAGAATTCGTACTCTCAAAGTTCATAACAGTTATAGGTTTTGCATTAATCTCTACGCTGTTTGTTTTTATCGTTTCAATGATTTTAGGCCTTAGCTTTTCAGATTATACCGAAATGGGCATCATATTTAGTGATATGGAATACTTGATAGCCTATTTTATTAAACTGGTTGGCTTCTTTGCCTTTTGTCTGTTTTTAGGAATTTTGGTAAAGCGCTCTGCATTTGCCATTGGCTTTTTAGTGGTTTGGTGGATTGTAGAAAGTATTGTGTACGGACTTTTAAAATGGCAGTTTTTTAAAGGAACAAATATCGCTGAAAACATTACTCAATTTTTCCCTCTGGAAGCGATGAGCAACTTGATTAAAGAACCTATGTCACGTCTAGGTGCTGTACAATCTGCTGCTACTCAATTGGGGGAGAATTTTACCAAGAGTTATGATGTTACCCTTTTAAATGTAGCTATTGTATTAGTTTGGACATTCTTGTTTGTGTATTGGAGCTACGCTATTTTGAAGAAACGGGATTTGTAAAACTTTATACAGTCTATTTAAAATCAAACATTTTTGATATGTTTACAAAAACAAATCAATTAATGTACCGACTACTTTTATTTCTGTTTCTTTTTTGCAATATCTATGTTGTAACAGCTCAAAAAAACCAATCAAATCAAGTTAAATTTTCTGAAAAAACGCTTCAACAAAATTACGTTACTTTAAACGTACTAAGCCCGTTAAATCCGTTGTTACCAAGATATAGAGCAGGTTATTTTCAACGAATCGCGACTAAATGGGCTGCAAGTATAGATGTAGGGTACGGCGATAAAAATATTTCGCTCAAGACTGATAGGCAAGGAACCAACTATCAGCTTTTTGAAATTAGACCTGAATTCTACTACACCTACAAAGACATTGGTACAAGCCATTATATTTCTATGGAATTGTTTTACATAAAAACATCCGATACTTTCCAAGATGAAACTTATGTTCCTGAAAACAGCAATCGTGAGTTTGAATATGACCAAGCAGATTTTGATAGGGGTAAAATTGGTTTTCATATAAAATCCGGTCATATATTTCGTATTTCAGACGATTTACGTCTTAATTTATATTACGGCATAGGGATACGACAACGGAAAATACAATATTCAAACGTCAAAAACCCTCAAGAACTCGATGGAAATTATGTCCCTGGTTATTCTGAATTATTTTCAGTTTTTGAAGGGCTTGATTTTTTAAAAGAAGAAGGCACTGCCACTGGTTTAAACGTCAGCTTAGGGCTTAAGGTAATGTATCATTTTTAAAAGTTGTTTATCTTTCTTTCACGAGTTACTACTTACATTTTCGTTATTTTTGTAGGGCATTGAAAAAGAACCTATGAAGTTTAAAGTAGTATCAGATTTTACGCCCACTGGTGACCAGCCAGAAGCGATAAAATCCTTGGTGAACGGGCTTAATTCCGAAGAAAGGTATCAAACACTACTCGGGGTTACCGGAAGTGGTAAAACCTTTACCGTTGCCAACGTTGTTGAAGAAGTGCAGAAACCAACCTTGGTATTGGCACACAACAAAACCTTGGCGGCACAATTATATTCAGAATTCAAAAATTTCTTTCCCAATAACGCAGTTGAATATTTTGTTTCCTATTACGATTACTACCAACCGGAAGCGTTTATCCCGAGTAGCGGACAGTATATTGAAAAAGACCTTTCCATAAATGAAGAAATTGAAAAGCTTCGCTTAAGCACCACCTCTTCCCTATTATCTGGGCGACGTGATGTGATTGTGGTTGCTTCGGTTTCGTGTTTGTACGGTATTGGTAACCCTGTAGAATTTCAGAAAAATGTAATCAGTTTACAGCAGGGTCAAAGGCTTTCACGCACCAAATTACTACATCGATTGGTTCAAAGTTTATACGCTCGGACTGAAGCAGAATTTCATAATGGAAATTTCAGAATAAAAGGTGATACCGTAGATGTATATCCAGGTTATGCTGATGATGCTTTCAGAATTCATTTTTTTGGAGATGAAATTGAAGAAATTGAAGCTTTTGACCCGAAAACCAATGAAGTAATTGAGAAATATGAACGCTTGAACATCTATCCTGCTAATATGTTCGTTACTTCGCCAGATGTATTACAAGGAGCCATTCGTGAAATTCAAGACGATTTGGTTAAACAACTTGATTATTTTAAGGAAATAGGCAAACACCTAGAAGCTAAACGACTGGAAGAACGCACCAATTTCGATCTCGAAATGATCCGCGAATTAGGGTATTGTAGCGGTATTGAAAACTATTCTCGTTATCTTGATAGGCGTTTACCTGGTACGCGCCCATTCTGCTTATTGGATTATTTTCCAGATGATTATTTAATGATAGTTGATGAAAGTCACGTATCCATCCCACAAGTTGGAGCGATGTATGGTGGTGACCGCAGTAGAAAAGAGAATTTGGTGGAATATGGTTTCCGCTTACCGGCCGCGATGGACAACCGCCCGTTAAAAGCAGAAGAGTTTGAAGCGCTTCAAAACCAAGTGATTTACGTAAGTGCCACACCAGCAGATTATGAACTGGAAAAAAGCGGTGGTGTGTATGTTGAGCAAGTAATTAGACCAACTGGTTTGCTGGACCCACCTATTGAAGTTCGCCCTAGTTTAAACCAGATCGATGATTTATTGGAAGAGATGCAACTTCGTATAGAAAAAGATGAGCGGGTTTTAGTTACCACGCTTACCAAACGAATGGCAGAAGAATTGACAAAATACCTAACCCGCGTTCAAATACGGTGTCGCTACATTCACAGTGACGTAGATACTTTGGAGCGAGTTGAAATCATGCAAGACCTTCGCTTAGGGTTGTTCGATGTGTTGGTAGGGGTTAACTTGTTGCGAGAGGGATTAGACTTACCAGAAGTATCTTTAGTGGCTATTCTGGATGCTGACAAAGAAGGCTTTTTACGTAGTAAACGCTCGCTTACCCAAACGGTAGGTCGTGCAGCAAGACATATTAACGGAAAAGCTATTTTGTATGCAGATAAGATTACAAATAGCATGCAAGGAACCATTGATGAGACTGAATACCGACGTGAGAAACAAATTGCTTACAATAAGGAAAACAACATTACCCCAACGGCAATCAAAAAGTCATTCGAAAATACGCTGGCGAAATCGAAACAAGAGGCCTACACTTTTGAAACTGCCGACAGTCTAGCCGCCGCAGAACCAGAAGATGAATACTTGACTAAACCTCAAATAGAGAAAAAAATACGTGACACACGAAAAGCGATGGAAAAGTCTGCAAAAGAATTAGACTTTATGATGGCTGCTAAGTTAAGAGATAAAATTAAAGTTTTGCAAAGATCATTAGAAGAAGTTAAGTAATGATTATATTTTTTTCTTCGGAAGTTAATTACATCAAAATTTAATTTATGAGCGTGTTAACACAACTGTTTTTACCATTTTTGTACTTTTCATTAAATATGATGCCAACGCAAGATACCGTTCCAAGCAATAAAATTATTCCAGAAAGCATAAAAGAAGAGGCATTAATAGCACTCTCTTACTTTCCGGAATTAAAAGACATTCACATAACTTTTAAGTTTAAGGATAAAATAAAAAAATCTACCATGCAGGCGCAGCCTACTTGGGGTAGTTTTTTTAAAAGAAGTAAAAAGCGAGAATACATTATACTAATCAGTAGAGAAATACAGATTGAAAACGAAGCCTTTACCATTAATGATATCCCTTCAGATGTTATAGTTGGCTGGTTAGGGCATGAGTTAGGCCATGTAATTGATTATAGCGATCGCAATAACTTTGGGATGTTAATTTTCGGTTTTAAATATCTTTTTTCGAAAATGCATATTAAAGAAGTAGAACGAACAGCTGACACGATAGCTGTAGCCCATGGTATGGGAGATTACATATTACAAACCAAAAATTTTATTTTAGATCACGCTAATATTTCAGAACGGTATAAAAAACGAATTCGTTCGTTCTATATGTCCCCCGAAGAAGTAATGGAATTGATAAATAAAGGTAAATTGGAAGAAGCAGCTACTGCTGAATAGACTTTACAAACGCTTCCCAATCTTTAAACTTCTCTTCGTCCATCACCTTTTCCATTTTTACTTGACCACCTTTCTTTTTATTTTTAGCATTCCATTCATGAAAAACATTTGGTGAAACAGTGGTCACTTTTATCCCTTTTAATGCTTTTTCGCGAGCTACTTTATAGTTTTTGTTGGCTTCTTGTAAGGCAGTATCAAGTGCTTCGGAAAGTTTATCTTCTTCAATATTAGCTGTTGTGCCCAAATACCAATGATGATAAAACTCATCATCATCTTTAACAGCAGCAATGGTAAATTCTGGTAATTCGATATCGAACTGTTGTTCTAATTTCCGAAGGGCGGCTTCCATTTTGTTAACCGATAATTGCGATCCAACCACATTTAAAAAGAACTTAGTACGGCCAGTAATGATTATTTCAGCTTTTTTTACATCGGTAAAAGCAATGGTATCACCAATTAAATAACGCCATGCACCCGAAACAGAACTCATAACCAACACATAATCGACATCTTTCTCTACTTCCGAGAGATTTAAAACTGGGGCATCTTGAGTAATAGAACCATCTTTATTTACATATTCCGGTTTAAAAGGGACAAACTCAAAGTAAATTCCATTATCGGTAACTAACTTCATTGCAGTAGTATCGGGCCTTTGCTGAAAAGCAACAAATCCTTCCGAAGCTAAATATGTATCTATAACCGTTATAGGATGCTTCAATAACTTATTAAAGCTTTTTTCATATGGTTGAAATGCAACACCACCACTGGTGTATACTTGTAGGTTAGGCCAAATATCATGAATGTTTTTTAAGTTGTTATGATCGATTACTTTTTTCATCATCAACTCTATCCAAGATGGAATTCCACTTAGTGCGCCAATGTCCCATTCGTGGGCACGTTCAGCAATGTTTTGTACTCGTTCGTCCCAATCGGCTATTTTAGCAATTTCTTCACCTGGTTTATAATACCCACGAAACCAAAACGGAATGTTACTGGCACTTATACCACTAATTTCACCTTCTTTAAATTCGTCTCGTTGTTCTAAATCGGTTGAGCTGCCCAACATCATGATTTCTTTTTCAAAAAAATCAGGT
This sequence comes from Flavobacteriaceae bacterium UBA3179, assembly GCA_002364245.1. Classification (GTDB taxonomy): domain Bacteria; phylum Bacteroidota; class Bacteroidia; order Flavobacteriales; family Flavobacteriaceae; genus Marixanthomonas. The sequence goes on along the minus strand of DEXR01000007.1, from coordinate 109,904 downwards.
GGCAAATCAAAATTCGTCAAGGCGCCAACTTGCTTAATACCTGTATTTCGGATGGCTTCAATCATTTCCTTGGTTACAGGAATTCGCTTGCTAGTCTTTCCGGTTGTTCCACTACTCAATGCAAAATAAGTAGGTTTCCCTGGCCAAGTAATATCTTCAAACCCTTCATGAACACGGTGCCACCACTCTGTGGTTATTTTATTATAATCGTGAAAAGGGATTTCATTTGCAAAACTTTCTTCTACATTTTTAGATGCTAAAATTTTTTTAAATCCGTAATATTTTCCGAATGCAGTATCTTGAGCTTTTTCGAGAAGGTTTTTTAATACTTTTTGTTGTGCTTCTACAGGAGAATCTTCTGAAACCAAATTGTCTCGAAGATCGATTGCACTTTTTATGATAGAACCTAAAACAGCCATATTTTTTTAGTTTTTATGAAAATATAACAATTAATGTTAGTCAGCTATATTTTTAAACTAAGTTTAACGATTGTACAATTTGTATCTTTGTATTTATGACACACCACCCAGATTCTATACGGATTAATAAAGCTATTAGTGATAGCGGATATTGCTCAAGAAGGCAAGCAGACACCTTAATCGAAAAGGAAAAAGTCACCATAAATGGTACGTTGGCCACATTGGGTGATCGAGTAATGCCTGATGATGAAGTACGGGTTGACGGGAAACTAATTACTGAAAATGAAAACCTGGTTTATATTGCACTAAATAAGCCTATTGGCATTACGTGTACTACCGATAGACGCGTGGAAGGCAACGTGGTTGACTTTATAAACCACAAAGAGCGGATTTTTCACGTGGGCAGATTAGACAAACCCAGTGAAGGGCTACTATTAATGACCAACGACGGTGATATTGTAAATAAAATTTTACGTGCAGGCAATAAACACGAAAAAGAATACATAGTGACTGTAGACCGTCCTATTACGAATGATTTTATAAAGCGAATGGGTAATGGCATCCCTATACTAGACACTGTAACAAAAAAGTGTGAAGTTGAAAAAATAAGCCGGTTTGTGTTTCGAATTATTTTGGTACAAGGTCTAAATCGGCAAATTAGAAGAATGTGCGAGTATTTAGGCTACGAAGTAACAGCCCTAAAAAGAATTAGAATCATGAATATTGAATTGGGAGATTTACCCATTGGCAAATGGAGGGATTTAACTAAAGAAGAATTGAAAGATTTGCAAGATTCAGTTGAAGAGTCTAAGAATGTACCTCAAGCTAAACGTGTTCAAAGTACAGGCGGCAAACGTAGAAGAAGGTAATTTTTAGACATAAAAAAACCACGTACCGATTGAGTAGCACGTGGTCATTTCAACTAACTAACCAAATTAAATTTCAATTATGAAATCTCAACCATTCTCTTTAATACTTTTTCTTCTTCTTTTTTAGGTAATGTGATTTCTAACACACCATTTTCATAACTTGCATTTACATTCTCAACATTTATGTTTTCTGGTAATGTAAATGATCTTTTGAAACTTTTAAAATTAAACTCTTTACGAGTAAATTTTGTTTCATCTTCTGTTGTGTTTTCTTCATTTTCTGAAGTAACTTCAGCAGATATTTTCAATATGTCATCTTCAACTTCAATATTGAAGTTTTCCTTACTTAAACCAGGAACAGCTAATTGTACTACAAAATTCGTGTTTTTTTCCTGAATATTTACAGCAGGAATGCTAAAGTTTTCATAATTGGGAGTATCCAATCTGTTCTCTGTAAAAAGCTCATCTAATAAAGATGGAAACCAATTGTTATTTCTTCTAACTAAATTCATAACGTTTTATTTTTAATATTGTTTTACTTTTTTTTCTACTAGTACTACACTTATAGCAAAACCAATTCCATTTCATTTTTTAAGACATTTTGACTTGTTTTAAGCTAATACAGCTGTCTTTTTGTCTGTTTTCGGAAAGGAATTAATCTATTTATTTAATTCAATTTTAAGAATGAAGAAAAAGAAATAGGTTACTTTTAATTTATCAACTAGATAACCCTCCTTATTTTATGAAACAGTTGTACATAAAACTACTTGCCTTTTTCAGTAGTATAAAAAGTAAAATTGCTTTTTACCCCACAATTTTAGCCTTAGCTGGTTTTATACTTTCATTTGTCATGGCCTCTTTCGAGGACCAAGGTGTATCGCGCCATTTAATAGAAATAGCCCCACAATTATTGTTGGAGGATGGTGATACGGCATTGACTGTGTTAAGTGCTTGTATTGGAGGACTAATATCTATGATGGTTTTTAGTTTCTCTATGGTTATGCTCTTGTTAAGCCAAGCATCGAGTAATTTTTCACCTCGACTATTACCGGGCTTAATTTCAGACAAAACACATCAAATTATTTTAGGGACCTATTTAGCAACTATTCTGTACAATATATTCACCCTTTTTTCTATCGAACCCAATGACGAAAAATATACGTTGCCTGGCCTTTCCATTTTATTGGGTATTGCACTAACTATACTGTGCCTTTGTTTGTTTATCTATTTTATCCATAACATTTCGCAGAGTATTCAGATAAACAATATTTTAGATAAGATTTACGAAAAATCAAGAAAGCGAATGGAAAGCCTTTTAGAAAATGAAAAGGACGAGGATAAAAACGTTGTAGAAAATTTTCCCTCAACCGATAATTGGTTTGAATATTCTACTAACGAAAGTGGCTACCTACAAAATATTTCATTTAAAAACATAACAGAAATCGCTGTTAACGCTGAAACAAGAATACACATAACAACACCTAAAGGCTTTTTCGTTTTAAAAAATGCGTGTTTAATTAAATCTGAAAAAGAACTGGACGATTCAACCTTAAAAAAGATCTTATCTAATATTAATTTTTCTAGAGGTGAACTGGTAGAAGATAACTACATATTAGCCTTTAAACAAGTAACTGAAATTGCTGTTAAAGCTATGTCACCCGGTATAAACGACCCCGGAACGGCAATTAACGCAATAGACTATCTTACTGAACTTTTTGCCCTTAGAATGAAGAAAAGAGACAAAGGCATATTAATTAAAGACGATAAAGCAATAGTGAAAATTGCTATTGTAAATTTTGAAGATTTACTCTACAATACCATGGCCGCTTTACGCACTTATTGCAAGCACGACCCTATTATCGTTCAAAAATTAATATGGATGCTTCGCTATTTAGAAAATATAAACGCCTATAAAGAAGAATACAAAACCGTTGTAAAAAAGGAATTAAAAAACCTTGTAGAGGATGCACTAGCCAGTTTTGAGTCTGAACAAGATGCTCAAAAAATAAAGCTCTGACCTCTTTACAATAAAAAAAACCAGTTGGTGAAACCGGGTTTTGTTTTGCTTTATTTAAAGCTACTTAAGGCTAACCAAATTAACGGGCTGAATATAAACCATTCCTTCTTTTAGCTCACAGGTTACTGTTTTATAATTCAGTCTCCTTTTAATGTAGTTTTCAATTTCTTCACGCTCTGTTTTTACAGACAAAACCACCAATTCGTGATTTTCATTTACTACAAATTTTACTGTCGCAAATGTATCTTCTTCAATTAAAAAACTAGGATCACTTAGAAGTCGAGAAATTTCTTTAACAGCGATTTTAGAGGGTTCATTTACATTAGTTACTGCTGCAATACTTGTAAAAGCCACAGTAACCAATAGTGCAAGAAACAATACTTTGATTTTTTTCATAACGGTTCGATTAAATGATTGATGTATAATATAGACAGCTATCAATAGAAATTGTTACGAAAAAATCAAAAAATTAACTTTTATTTAACTAAAAACAAAAACCTCTTGATAAAATCAAGAGGTTTTCAAAATTAAAATGTAATTTTATTAAGACAGTACTGCGTGTACTTTATCTGCAGCTTCTTGAAATTCTACTGCACTTTCCACAGCAAGACCACTGTTATCAATTAGTTCTTTTGCTTTATCAGCATTAGTACCTTGTAATCGCACGATAATAGGCACTTCAATATTACCCATATTTTTATATGCATCTACAATACCTTGTGCAACTCGGTCGCAACGAACAATTCCTCCAAAGATATTCACTAAAATAGCTTTTACCGAAGGATCTTTAAGTATTAGGTTAAACGCTGTTTCCACACGTTCGGCATCGGCAGTACCACCAACATCCAAAAAGTTTGCAGGTTCTCCACCAGCTTGTTTAATAAGGTCCATAGTTGCCATTGCCAATCCAGCTCCGTTTACCATACAGCCTACGTTACCATCAAGATCTACGTAACTTAAGCCGGCGTCACGCGCTTCTACCTCAACTGGGTTTTCTTCACGAATGTCACGCATAGCTGCATAATCTTTATGGCGGAACAACGCATTGTCATCCAATGTTACTTTTGCATCTACCGCGATAATTTTATCGTCACTCGTTTTTAAAACCGGGTTGATTTCAAATAGGGAAGAATCAGATTCTGTATAAGCTTTGTACAATGCTGTAACAAACTTTGTCATTTGTTTAAAAGCTTTTCCGCTTAACCCTAAGTTAAATGCAACACGGCGTGCTTGAAAAGGCATTAAACCTAAAGATGGGTCTACTTCTTCGTTAAAAATTAAATGAGGAGTTTCTTCAGCAACGGTTTCTATATCCATTCCACCTTCGGTAGAATACATAATCATGTTTTTACCGGTAGCACGGTTTAACAATACACTCATGTAATATTCTTCAGGCTCGCTATCTCCAGGATAGTAAACATCTTCAGTAATCAATACTTGGTTTACTTTCTTCCCTTCCTTGCTAGTTTGTGGCGTTACTAAATTCATCCCAATGATGTCACCTGCAATTTCTTCTACCTCTTTAAGGTTTTTGGCCAATTTAACACCGCCACCTTTACCACGGCCACCAGCATGAACTTGTGCTTTGATAACGTGCCAACCGGTTCCGGTTTCTTCGGTTAATTTTTTTGCAGCTTCTACAGCTTCCGCTGGGGTTTGCGCAACGATTCCTCGTTGTATTTCAACTCCAAAACTGTTTAATATTTCTTTTCCTTGATATTCGTGTAAATTCATAATAGCGTTTTATGGCTTAATTTTCAGATGCACAAAAGTAATAATTTTGCTAGTATTTTCAGGTTGTCTTTCATCTTATTTTTATGAGAAGTATCTTTTAGGTATTTTAAAAATTTACTGAATTTTTAAAAAAGAAACTTAAGAAGTTTAAGTATATTTAATTGGTTATCAAAACACAAGAAAATGAAAAATTTTGATTGGACTCAATTTACAAGAAAAGTGGCGATACAAGCCCCCAAGCAAAAGTTATATGATACTTGGACAAAGCCCGAAGAGCTGGAAAAATGGTTTTTAAGTAATGCTGAATTTTACACTTCGGAAAAAGAAAAAATTAAAAAGAGTCAATCTATTAAAGAAGGACAATCATATGACTGGCAATGGTATTTATACCCTGTCACTGAATCTGGCAAAATTACCAAAGCTAATGGCAGTGATTTTCTACAGTTTACTTTTGCTGGTGATTGCTTGGTTGACGTTAGCTTTGAACCTTTTAAAAATGGGACTATTGTTACTCTAACTCAAAAAAATATTCCAACTGATGATGAAAACAAAGTTAATGTTCGTTTGGGCTGTGACAAAGGATGGTCTTTTTATTTAGTAAACTTAAAATCGGTTTATGAAGGCGGATTAGATTTAAGAAATAAAGATCCTGAACTAAAACCCATGCTCAATAATTAAAATTTTAATAATAGTTTAAATTACCCTCTTTAGTTATATATTAAGCACTAAATTTTAAAACAAGAAAGGTATGTCTCTCGATCATTTTTTTAAAAACCTAACAGAAATTCCCGAAGTATTTATTGGGACTACGTGTATTTTTTTACTCATCATTTTATACACAAGAATCTTTGGTTTAAAAAGCTTCAGTAAAATGACGGGGTTCGATTTTGTAATAACGGTAGCCATAGGTAATATTATTGCTATGACAGTAAACACAGGCAATCCCTCTGTATTGGTGGGGGCCATCTTACTGCTTATTCTGTATGTTCTTAATTATTTAATCACATATATACGGTACAAAAGTAAATCTGTTGAAAATTTGATTGAAAACAAACCCATTATGATTATGCGAGAAGGTGTTGTTTTAAAAGATAATTTGAAAAAGTCTAAAGTAACAGAGTCTGAACTGCAATCTAAATTACGAGAAGCAAACGTAATTACCCTTAGCCAAGTAAAAGCTGTAATTCTAGAAACGACCGGTGATGTATCTGTTTTACATACCGACAAAGAAAATATTGAAGTAGCTGATTATTTATTGGAAGGAATAAAGGTTTAAAGTTTAGAAACTTCGTCTTTGGCCGATTTAAATTCTGCGATCATTTCTTCAACAATTTTTGCAGCTGGTTTAATATCGTGTATTAAACCAGATATTTGTCCAATCTCAAGCTCTCCTTCTTCTAAATCACCTTCGAACATTCCTTTTTTGGCACGTGCTCTTCCCAAAAGTTCAATTAGCTCTTCCTTTTCCGGGTTTTTGGTATAAAGTTCCATAACATCATTAAAAAACTTATTCTTTAGCATTCTAACTGGGGCCAACTCTTTTAATGTAAGCATGGTGTCACCCTCTTTGGCTTCGACCACCATTTTTTTAAAAGCCTGGTGCGAACTTGATTCTTCACTAGCTACAAAACGACTTCCCACCTGCACGGCATCTGCTCCCAAAACCATTGCTGCCAACATTCCTTTACCTGTAGCAATACCACCGGCTGCGATTAAAGGAATATCAATTTTTTCTTTTACCATGGGTATCAAAGTAAATGTAGTGGTTTCATCTCTTCCATTATGCCCGCCAGCTTCAAAACCTTCGGCAACAACAGCATCCACACCAGCTTCTTGCGCTTTTAAAGCAAATTTTACACTACTTACAACGTGAACCACAGTTATACCATTATCCTTTAGTTTTGATGTATAAGTTTTCGGGTTTCCTGCTGAAGTAAACACGATTTTTACTCCTTCAGAAATGATTATATCAATAATCTTATCAATATCTGGATAAAGCATCGGTACATTAACCCCAAAGGGTTTATCGGTAGCTTTTTTACATTTTTGAATATGTTCTAAAAGAACTTCAGGATACATAGAGCCTGCACCTATAATGCCAAGACCACCTGCATTACTTACAGCACTTGCCAAACGCCAACCGCTGTTCCAGATCATTCCGGCTTGAATTAATGGATATTTTATATTGAAAAGATTGGTAATCCTATTCTGCACGTATTGTTACTTTTTAATTAATTTGAAAGAAGTTTTTTCTGTTCCAGTTTGAATAGTCGCAATATAAACACCTGCTGATAAATAGCTTACATCAACTTGATTATTTTGACTTGAAATACGAGCCTTCTTAACCTGTTCTCCTAACACATTATATAGATAAAAAGTTGCTTCAGTATATCTTTTAGGAAATGAAATATTCACTTCAGTAGTTACGGGATTTGGATATAAAGCAAAATTATTTTCAAGCATTTCATCTTCAATGCTCAATTGCAACAATGCATTGTAAGCGTCTTCAAAATCTGGAATTCCGTAGCCCATTTCATCTGAAGGATTACTATACATAGAAGCAGATTCCCTGATTAACTGCATAATCTCACCATTTGATGTTTGTGGACGAACCTGCCAAAAAGAAGCGACAGAACCAGCCATGATAGGCGAACTAAAAGATGTCCCGTTACTAAAAGTAACCCCCCCAAATTGATCCACTATCGCAGCAAATTCACCTTGCGCCATCACATCTGGTTTTACACGACCGTCAACAGTTGGCCCAATGGAACTAAAGCCTGCATAATCACCGTTAAAATCTACAGCCCCTATGGTCAACATTCCCGGGGAATCGCCTGGCGTACCTACGAAAGTAAATCCTCCTCCGTCATTTCCTGCCGAAGTAACCAAAATCATACCTTTATCAAACGCATGGTTGGCACCACGGGCGCCAATAGTGGTTTGCCCATCTAAATCTTCATAACTATGATCGTAATCTGGGTCATCAAAGTCTTGATATCCCAATGAAGTGTTTACTACATCTACTCCAAGACTGTCAGCTCGTTCAAGAGCTTCAACCCAAAGTGCTTCTTCTAATGGGCTTTCATTAAAACCATCTTCTGTAACAAATAAATAGTATGAAGCATCTGGTGCTGTACCTACAAATTCACCATTTAAAAAAGCAGCAGCGTCACTAAACGTACTTGCACCGTGGCTCCCTGTTCCTTCAAAGTTTGGCTCCCGATCTACAAAGTCATATCCTCCCAATAACCTACCTTCATTTCTAAGAGTAGCATAAGCAGGATTTGACATTACGTTTGGATATCCGTTATCCATAAAAGCAACAACCATTCCTTCACCAGTAAAATCGTTTTCATGTAGAAAATCTACAGCAAGCATTTCAGTCTGGTTGGCAGCATCGCCATAATTATATTCTATTCGGGATTGTTCGTTTTCAATTTTTAATTTACTCGGAGTATGCCCTTTTGGCTTTCTAAAGTTTAAATCCTTATCGGTAAACTCTACTTCTGTAACAAATTCCAAGTTTAATAAATCATTTATATTCGATATCGAACCCCTTACATAAACAGCATTCATCCATTTGGATTTTGCATATACTGTTATGCCTGTTGCATTATTGATTTGGTTCTTATAAGTTTCATTTAGTGGCACATCACGTTCATCAATAGATGTCCCTTGCAGTTGCTTACGGTCAATCGCTTCTTGTGTTAAAATGGTAAGAGGATTTGCCAAGGCTTGTGAAACAACTGCCGGGTCTTTAGCCTCCAGGAAAACAAGAGCGTCTTCTTGTGCATAATTAAATTGCGATACAAAAACTGTAAGTAGTAGTAATAGTATTCTTTTCATAATAATTTATTTAAGATATAACACCACTGCCGAGCAATTCCTCTCCTTGATACCAAGCAACAAATTGTCCTTCAGTAATGGCAGATTGTGGGTTTTCAAATATAACATAAAGTCCGGAGACTGTTTGATGTAAGGTGGCTTTTTCCAAAGCTTGTCTGTACCGTATGCGGGCAAATACTTCTTTGGCTTGGTCTTCTTTTAATCGTAAATCCTCTCTAACCCAATGAACTTCTTCATTTTTAACAAAAAGCCCTCGACGATATAACCCAGGATGGTCTTTACCTTGCCCTGTATAAATTACATTCTGCTTTACATCAGTATCGATAACAAAAAGTGGTTCTTTAGTCCCCCCAACAGCCAATCCCTTACGTTGGCCTTTGGTAAAGAAGTGGGCACCTTTATGCTTTCCTACTTCAGTTCCATCTGTAATCGTGTATTTATTTTTTTCTGAAAGATACTGAAGCCTGTCTTCTTCAGAAGTAAATTCAGGTTCTACTTTATTATAGTTTGAATATCCCGATGGTACTTCGATAATCACTCCTTCCTTAGGTGCTAATTGTTGTTGTAAAAATTCAGGTAGTCTTACTTTACCAATAAAACACAAGCCTTGTGAATCTCTTTTTTCAGCAGTGATTAATCCTTGTTCTGAAGCTATTTTACGCACATCTGGTTTTAAAATTTCACCTATTGGAAATAATGTTTTTGAAAGCTGTTCTTGTGATAATTGGCACAAGAAATAAGATTGGTCTTTATTGCGATCTTTTCCTGAAAGTAATTGGTAAATAGTTTCACCATCTTTTTCAATTGTACCTTTTCGGCAATAGTGACCAGTTGCCACATAATCTGCACCCAGTTCCATTGCTATTTTTAAAAATACATCAAATTTAATTTCGCGGTTGCATAAAACATCTGGGTTTGGGGTTCGCCCCATTTTATATTCTTTAAACATATAGTCGACTATACGTTCTTTGTATTGTTCGCTTAAATCGACTGTTTGAAATGGAATACCTAGTTTTTGTGCTACCAACATGGCATCGTTACTATCTTCTAGCCATGGGCATTCATTAGATATGGTTACGGTATCATCGTGCCAGTTTTTCATAAACAAACCGATAACTTCATACCCTTGTTCTTTCAACAAATAGGCCGCTACACTGGAATCCACTCCGCCACTTAACCCAACAACAACTCTTTTTTGTGCATTCATTTTTTTTGTAATCTATAGCTGATTTTTGATTGCAAAGATACAATTTTTAGCAAGGCTTTTTTTCAAGGCCCATCTATTGAATCTATAGTAATTACAGCAAAATTTATACCGTACTAAAGTCAAAAAAATATATTCTATTGTTTTTCTAGGTTTTTTGGTTTTGGGTAAGTCTCTTCCATTTCCACTTCCCCGTTTTTAAAGTACTGCCAAAGTCCGTTTTTCTTACCTTCTTTATAATATCCTTTGATTGTCACAGTACCGTTAGCATCATAATAAACAGCTTCACCACTAAGTTTATCGTTTACATATTGTAGTTTTTTTAGTAATATACCTTCTGGGGAATAGTAGTTATTCTCCCCTTGTTTTAAGCCGTGTTGATAATGGGTTTCTTCTGTTTTAGTACCATCGGGGTAATATGTAGTTTTTACACCCTCTAATTTACCATTTTTATAATGTTCCCGGGTCATTACCTTATTAGACTTTTCATGGTAATACACCCATTCTCCTACCCTATCTTTTCCTTCCATCTCACCTTCACTTACTAACTTTCCTTTAATGGTAAAGTATTGTACAGAAGCTTTATTTCCATTGGAAGAAAAATCTTTGATTGCCATGGGCTGATCTTTGCAGGTTTCGCAATAAAACTTAAAAACACCTGTTTCTTTTCCGTGATCGAATTGCCCTTTATACCTCAGCTGTTTCGTATCAGGATAATATTTTTTCCATACTCCATCTCGCTTACCATTGGCATCAAACTGGTTTATTTTTTCTTGTGCAACTAGTTGTAGACTAAATATTATTCCGAAGAAAAAAGGAAAATACTTTTTCATAGTAAGGTATATTTTCAATTTAAAACGTTGAAATAAAAGGTAAATTATAAATTCTAATAATTGAAAAAAAGCCCCCTGATTAGAGGAGGCATTATGTTACTTTCTTTTCTGAGCTTTCTTTTGCTCTTCGGCCTGCTCCATCATTTCGGCCATTTTACGTTGAAAACGATTTTGTTTTTTAGGTTGCTTTTTCTTTTTCTGAATTTTAGCATGAACCTTATCATCGTCGATTATGAAGTTTTTAATTACCAGCATAATACCAATGGTAATCATATTTGACGTAAAGTAATACAATGACAATCCACTTGCGTAATTGTTGAAGAACACCAACATAAACAATGGCGATAAGTACATTATAAACTTCATATTAGGCATTCCTGGTTGTTGTTGCGCCTGCATAGTTTGGCCTGTTGTCATCATCATATAAATAAATATAGCGATAGATGCCAATATTGGAAACAAACTTACGTGATCACCATAAAAAGGGATATGAAATGGCAATTGCGCTATGGTATCATAACTTGAGAGATCGTCTGCCCATAAAAAGCTCTTCTGACGAAGATCAAATGCTGTTGGAAAAAAGGTAAACAGTGCATAGAAAACGGGTATTTGCAACAATGCTGGCAAACATCCCTTTAATGGACTAGCCCCTGCTGCGTTTTGAAGTTTCATTGTTTCCTGCTGAATCTTCATTTTGTTATCGCCATACTTTTCACGGATTTCCTCAATCTCGGGACGCAGTATTTTCATTTTCGCCTGCGATAGGTACTGCTTGTATTGTACTGGGGACAACAATAACTTAATTAAAATAGTTAAGCAGATAATCGCAATTCCTGCAGGTAAAAAGCCACTTAAAAATCCAAATAACGGAATAATGATGTATTTATTAATCATTCCGAAAATACCCCATCCTAATGGCATGGCTTCGTCTAGATTTCTTCCGTAGTCATTAAAAATTTGATAGTCTGTAGGACCGTAATACATATTCATGTTATATGAAAGTCCGCCAGCTTTAGGCTCCAATAACATTTTTGCCCCATACTGTTTAGTATAAACCGTATCTACCTCTTCATCTTCTACTAAGTCTACAGAACTTAGCGCTACTTCTTTAAAAGGCGTATCTGTCAACAACATAGAGCTAAAGAAATGTTGACGGAAGTTCATCCACGTTACGTCTTTTTCTAATTCTTCATCCTCACCAGAAGGCGAAAGCTTATCGTGGTCTTCATCTTCATATTCGTATGTTAAGCGTGTGTACCTATTCTCGTAAGTAATGCTTTTTGCATGACGATACCCCTTTAAACGCCAGTCTAAGTAGATAGGTTGGGTAGTATTAATTACACCGTCTAATCCTTGCGATTGAACGCTAAAATTGAGCATGTATTCATTTGGCAATAGCTCATAACGATATTCAATAAAAGCATTTTCTGAAGTTTTTAACTTCATGGACAGTACTTTATTATCGCCATTGGTACTAATTGAAGGTTCAAAGAACAGGTCTTTGGAATTTAACAACCTATTTTCAGAAGAAAATTGCAAGTTTAAACTACTATTGCCATCTTTAATAAGACTTACCTGAAGGGAATCGTACGTAGTGTGTTTTTTTAAACGAGCTTCGGTAATATAACCACCTTTATTGCTAACTTCTAAGTATAGTACTTCGTTTTCTAATACAGTGGTGTTCCCTTTCGCTGATGGAAGCGTTCCGGAATAAGCAAAAGAACCTAATTTGTTTTTAAGTTTTTCAAAAGCAAGTGAATCTTGTGCATTGGCAACGGCCATTTCTTCGGTAGCTTGCTCAAGTGTGGTGTCTTCTTGCTTATCTTTTTCAGTTGCTTCTTTTGCAGCAGCTTCGGTTTTGGCTTTTTCTGCCTGTACTGCATCTTCAGAAGGTTCCTGCATATACAGCATCCATACCAATATACCTCCTATTAATACAAACCCTATGAGGGAATTAACGTCAAAATTCTTTTTTTCCATGTAAGCTGAATTATTTCAAAAAATGTCCGTTTTCCGAACTATTTTATAATTATATGTTTCTGAAATGTTCCTTTTCAGAAAAGTTTCTTCTTAAAATTTTAATTGCATAAAGCAAATATCCCGCCCCAATAACAAGGTACGCCAAATTGTCGGTTTAGTTTTTATCGGCGTGTTCATGTGCTGCTTTTACAAAAGCAACAAACAATGGGTGCGGACTGGCGACGGTACTTTTATATTCCGGATGGTACTGAACACCCACAAACCAAGGGTGTGATGGTACCTCGACTACCTCTACCAGCTGTGTATCTGGGTTTACACCAGTAGCAATCATCCCTGCAGCTTCTAATTGTTCTTTATACTTGTTATTATATTCATAGCGGTGACGGTGGCGCTCTTCAATTGTGTTTACGTTGTAAACCCTACCGATAATACTATCGGCCTTTACATCACACTTCCATGCCCCTAAACGCATAGTTCCACCCATATCGGTAATGCTTTTCTGGTCTTCCATCAAATTAATGACCGGATTAGGTGTTTGTGGGTTCATTTCGGTAGAATTGGCATCTTTAATACCCAGCACATTTCGGCTATATTCTATCACGGCCATTTGCATACCCAGACATATGCCTAAAAATGGCAATTTATTTTCACGGGCATAACGAATGGCTTCCACTTTACCTTCAATACCACGTTCGCCAAAACCAGGTGCTACCAAAATAGCATCTAAGCCTTTTAATTTTGCTTCTACATTATTCTTGTTGATATATTCTGAATGAATATACTTTACATCTACACTCACCTCGTTTTCAGCACCGGCATGGATAAATGACTCTAAAATAGATTTGTAGCTATCTTGTAATTCTACATATTTACCTATTAAACCAATGCTAACTTTTCCTTTAGGGTTTTTGTGGCGTTCTAAAAATTGGTTCCAACGTGTTAAATCTGGCTCTTTGGTGGTCTCAATTCCTAATTTCTGAAGTGTTACTGTATCCAATCCTTCTTCCAACATCATGTTAGGAACGTCGTAAATGGTCGAAGCATCAATAGACTGTATAACAGCTTCACGCTTTACATTGCAAAATAGCGCCAATTTTCTTCGAAGATCATCTGATAAATCATGTTCGGTACGGCAAACTAAAATATCAGCTTTTATACCACTTTCCATCAGGGTTTTTACAGAGTGCTGTGTAGGTTTTGTTTTTAATTCACCAGCTGCCGAAAGATAAGGCACCAAAGTTAAATGAATAACCAATGCATTGTCATCGCCCAATTCCCAGCGTAATTGTCTAACTGCCTCAATGTATGGAAGTGATTCTATATCACCCACAGTACCGCCAATTTCAGTAATTACGATATCATATTCGCCAGTAGATCCTAGCTGTTGAACTCGCTCTTTAATTTCGTTGGTAATGTGTGGAACAACCTGAACTGTTTTACCTAAAAATTCTCCGCGACGTTCCTTTTCAATTACACTTTGATAAATACGACCCGTAGTAACATTATTAGCTTGTGACGTTTTTACATTTAAAAAACGTTCGTAATGCCCAAGGTCCAAATCGGTTTCAGCACCATCATCGGTTACATAGCATTCGCCATGTTCGTATGGATTTAATGTTCCAGGATCTACATTAATGTAGGGGTCTAATTTTTGAATGGTAACACGATACCCTCTGGCTTGCAATAATTTAGCAAGTGAAGCTGCGATGATTCCTTTTCCTAAAGATGATGATACCCCGCCCGTAACGAAGATGTATTTGGTAGTGCTCATTGTGAAGCGTTACTGAGTTAATTATACGGGATGCAAAGGTAGCGAAATATTGTTGAAGGCAACAATTAAATCGCAAATATCAAAAAAGTATATCGCAATAATTAGAAATGTGGTTTTTATGAACAGTTAAAACAAAAAGCTCCTTTACCCAAGAATCTTTGTTCTTTCTGGATGTAAAGTTATGTGCTTGAGCAATAGCTTTATAGACATAACAAGGTTAAGAATTAAAAAGCCCGAACCAATAAACAGTAATTTTTGAGCAGAGACAGTAAATGCTGAAAACTCTGATAATTCAGAAAACAGGGCAAGAAACATGTATAGGTTTAAAATAATAAGAAGTGAAGCCAAAAAGACTCCGATTCCTTTTTTATTGAAAATTAGTTGTGACACTACAAGAACTAACAAGATAAAAGCTATAGGGTTTAAAAGTGTGGCTGTTGAAACCCAATAAAAGAGAATGGCCAACACAAGGTATAATTCTGGCATCCAATAGAGTAAAGGCTTAATATATTTTAACGTAATCCCCATGTCGTTTATATTACCATATAATAGATGGGTACTTGACAGGATGGTTGCGTAGTATTTAGCCTAAATTTTTAAGAATATTTTGGATAAAAACACAAAAAACTAACTATTAAACAGTTATGGTTTATCTTTTTATTAATTTCTTCAATAATCCTTCCAGACCGTTTAATTTGATTTCATACATCTCTTGCATTAAATTACCTAACTTTCCTTGTGGAAACCCTTTCTGTTTAAACCATACGTAATAAGGTTCAGGGATGTTGACCAAGTACTGGTCTTTATATTTACCGAAAGGCATTTTATAATTTGCCAATTCTTCTAAGTGTTTAGGGTCTGGGTTATTTCCAGCGTTCATAGGCTTTTAATTGATTGGCTATATGCTGTCGCCAGCGGTATTCTTCTTTTTTGTTTTTAGAGTGATCGCTTTCCAAATCGTATTGATTTTGAAGGTTTTGTCGTTCTAACTCTGTTTTTTGGTACAGCTCCCCTATTTCTTCTTTTATATTTTTTGAAAATTCAGCTTCAGCAATGCGTTTTCGTAGGATGCGGGCGTGCAGTTCTGAAATATCAAAATGGGTCTGCTCGTGTTTTAAAATATATTCTGAAACCTTTCCGGGTTTAAACCAAGATTGTTCAGGGTAAAAATTACAAGTTACACTGTGCTGCATAGTACGTTTTCCATTTTTTTCAGTGTAAGAAAATGAAAAAGACATTCCGCTGTTGGTACTGGCTACAAAATTAGCCCCAGGTTTAGGGGTTCCTCTAAAGTCCTCCCAGGTAAGTTGCCTGGTTTCATTCCAAGCGATTTTCTCCTTATTTTCTCCTGAAGTAAAAAAGGAAAGCGTAAACAATAAAATTATGGTAAAGAGTTTCATAAAGATTGAAACGCAAAAATCTTGCCTTTATTGAATTAATGCAAAAATGATTACCCCCAATTAAAGGTAACAACCTTTTCAATATCTGGATGTAAACTGTAATGCACCGGACAGGTACTTGCTGTTTTTTCCAATATCTTTTTATGCTTTTCTTCTAAAAAACTAGGTAAGTTAAAAACCACTTCAATTTTTGAAATACGCCGTGGATTGCTGGCCATGGTTTTGGTAACGGTTGCTGTGCTCCCTTTTAAATCTATTTGTAGGTCGTTTGCCTTGATGCCCATAACGGTTAACATACAATTAGCCAGACCAGTTGCTACAGTATCGGTTGGTGAAAAAGCTTCTCCTTTACCATGATTGTCTGTCGGTGCATCGGTTATATATTTGTTACCCGATTTTAGGTGTTCACATTCTGTACGAAGATTCCCAAGGTACGTTACTCTTGCTGTGCTCATTCTGCTTCTTTAAACTGAAGGTCTTCATCGTAGTTTACAATGTAAACGGCATTGTTCTGGTATCCGGAAAGCAATTTGTTGGTGTACTGAAATTTGTTTTCTATATACTCGGTAACAAAGTTGTTTTCACTGGCTTTATACATATCATCTGCCGAAGCCAAGCGCAACAACACATCATACATAATATCAAATCCTCTAACTGCATAACGGTTGGGCAATACACCGTATTCATTTTTATAACTGATTAAAAACGGATCTTTTTCGTTGAAATCATAGTTCTTATTAACCGATGGAAACGTAAATTTTAACTTTGCCAAGTGCATATTCGATACATCATGATAATCATAGGCCTTATTTTTATCAAGCGCTAACAGACGCAATCTATGACTCTTAGGCATTCCATTTAGAAGCCCAACTACATTACTGACCAAAACCGGGTCACTGGAAGCCAGCACAACCCAGTTTTCACGTTCTGTATCTACTTTTGCAGCAATATCACGCTGATATAAATAACCTCCTTCACGTGGCGAAACTGTCTTTGCAGTAGGTATTTGCGATGTGATTTTCTGCTTTTCGGTACTGTGCTTCGCATCGCTAATGATGATTAGGTTTTTCCCTGCTGATTTTTCAACTAAATAATCCATCATCCTTGCACGAAGCATATCATCTGTAGGTAACGTTTGAAAAAGATTAGGGTACATTCTAATTTCTTTGTTGCTTAAAGGTGAAAATACTGGAATGTTATTGCTTCGTAAAGTAGCAGCTGCTTTGTCAACATTTTTACTTAACAAGGGTCCAATAACCGCATCAATATTTTTAAAATTATTCCCTGCAATTATATTTCCTACTTTCGTGGCACTACGTTCAGTATCATACACTTGAAGGTTAACAGAAATACCTTTGTCTTTAGCAAATTCGGCTGCCATTAACACACCGCTGTAAAAATCGAGCGCAATGCGTAAAACCGAGTTAGACTTCAATAAATCCTCATTGGCCTTTGTAGAGTCTGAAACCACCTCTCGAAGTTCAAAAGGCAACAAAACAGCAACATTCTTTTCAGATTTGTTTGAGATATAGTTTTCTAGATTAACCGGAGTCGCTTTTTCAGAAACACCAACTGAATTTTCTTTTGGGATCTTCAAAATCATACCGTCCTTTAAGCCTTCTTTAGCATACGGGTTCAGGGCAATAATTTCTTCTTCTGAAAGCCCTAATTTTACTTTTAGGCGGTAAAACCCTTCTTTAGGCTGTACTTCGTATAAATCGTATTTTTCGTTATCAATGCTAGCAGATTCTGTTGTTGAAACATCCGGTACATTTAAAACGGTACCGATCGCTATATTTTTGTCAAGACCGGGATTTAGTTTTTTCAGTTCAGCAATGGTAGTATTATACTTTCTGGCAATACCGTAAATGGTTTCTTTGGGCGCTACCTTATGGGTATTGGTTTCAGTATTTTCTGTAATTTCAGAAACTGTAGTTGACGCAGTACTTTTTTCTGAAATAGGAATACGTATTTTCTCGCCTTTTTTAAGCTGCCTAGAGTATAGCTCTTTATTGTATTTCTTTATATCGTCTTGTGAAACGTTGTATTCTTGCGAAATGCTGAAAAGGGTTTCTTTACGTTTAACGCGGTGCATTTTGAATTTTACATCGTTCGTACCCGAACTCGATATCACATTTGAAGCGTTAGGTAGAATAATGATGGTGTTTGTCCCAATCCCGTTTTTAGCATCTGGGTTTAATCTGTAAATAGCACTCTCGGAAATTCCGTACCGTTGAGCGATACTGTAAACAGTCTCGCCTTTTTCTACTTTATGGCTCTTGTACTGCTGCTGTTGTGTTGCTATACCACAACCCATATTGAGCGTACAAATAAAAAAAAGGAATATAAAATGCTTCAAAATATGTATTTAAGTTAAATAATGAACCTTACTCCCATTCAATGGTCGCTGGCGGCTTGGAACTAATATCGTATACTACTCTATTAACGCCTTTTACTCGGTTTATTATATGATTACTGGTTTCTTGCAAAAACTCATAAGGTAAATTCACCCAGTCTGCCGTCATTCCATCGGTAGATTCTACCGCTCTTAATGCTACTACTTTTTCGTATGTTCGTTCATCACCCATCACTCCAACACTCTGTACTGGAAGCAATATGGCTCCAGCTTGCCATACTTTATCGTATAAATCCCATTTTCTAAGTCCGTCGATAAAAATAGCATCAACTTCTTGTAATATACGAACTTTTTCAGCGGTAATATCACCTAAAATACGAATGGCCAATCCAGGCCCCGGAAATGGATGTCTTCCTAAAAGCTTCTTATCTATTCCCATTTCAGCCCCTACGCGTCGTACTTCATCTTTAAAAAGCATACGTAATGGCTCTACCACTTTCAGTTTCATGAAATCTGGCAAACCACCTACGTTGTGATGTGATTTAATAGTTACCGAAGGACCATTAACTGAAACACTTTCAATAACATCCGGATAAATAGTCCCCTGTGCCAACCAATCTACATCCTGTACTTGGTGGGCTTCATCATCAAACACTTCAATAAAAGCATTACCAATGGCTTTCCGTTTTAATTCAGGGTCGCTTATATCTTTTAAAGCTTCCAAAAAGCGTACCGAAGCGTCTACACCTTTTACATTTAAGCCCATATCTTTATATTGTGATAGTACATCACTAAATTCATTTTTCCGAAGCAATCCGTTATTAACGAAAATACAATAGAGGTTTTTCCCTATTGCTTTGTGCAACAGGATAGCAGCTACTGTAGAATCTACACCACCACTTAACCCTAATACTACTTTGTCATCCCCTAATTGCTCTTTAAGCGCATCAACTGTCGTGTCTACAAAAGCAGCAGGTGTCCAACTTTGCTCAACACCAGCAATATGCACTAAAAAGTTTTCTAGCAATTGCTTCCCGTCTGTTGTATGATATACTTCTGGATGAAATTGAATCGCATAAATTTTTTCGCCTTCAATATGGTACGCTGCATTGAGGACATCTGGTGTGCTTGCCAAACGAACACCGTTTTCAGGAAGTTGAGCAATGGTATCACTATGGCTCATCCACACCTGTGTTCCTTCTGAAATACCTTTAAAAAGAGAAGCATCAGCCTTAATCATAGAAAGCTTGGCTCTACCATATTCCCGAATATTCGAGGGTTCTACACTACCGCCGTTAAAATGAGCGATATATTGAGCTCCATAACAAACTGCCAGCATAGGCAATTTACCTTTTATACGAGATAAATCTGGGTGTGGTGCATCTTCGGCACGAACCGAAAACGGACTTCCCGATAGGATTACGGCTTTAAACTCATCTAAGCTTTCTGGAATATTGTGATAGGGGTGGATTTCGCAGTAAATGTTCAACTCTCGCACACGTCGTGCTATTAGCTGTGTGTACTGCGAACCAAAATCTAAAATAAGGACGTTGTTTTGCATAGGCAAAAATAATTGAAAAATAAGGTTAGGAAAACCTTATCCTGCTTTTTTTATAAATTTTTATGTTTTCGTTTTTCATTCCCATCCCATTGTTGCACTTACAGGATAATGATCTGAAAACGATTTTTCCATTGTATTAAATTTCAGAACTTCAAAATCTTCTGAAGCCAATATATAATCAATCCGCATGGGGTAAAAATCAAATTTAAAGGTAGTGCCAATACCGTTCCCCCTTTTTAAAAAGGCGTCTTGCATTGTGGTTGTCATACTCTTATAAACATATGAAAATGAGGTGTTATTAAAATCCCCCATAACTAAAGTTCTATAAGGGCTTTTCTCATTGTGTTCTTTAATCTTGGCCACTTGTCCCTCTTGTTTTACAAAAGCATCAGTGATCCGCCTTCGCAATCTGGTTTTATCATTTTCTTGCAAGTAACTCACTCTAGGCTTAATGCCCATAGACTGTAAATGAACATTATAAACCCTTAGTGTATCCTCACCTTTAACAATATCTGCGTAAATGGTATTGTTTGATGTTTCAGAAAAGTTGAAAGCTCCTTTATTTACAATAGGGTATTTTGAAAAAATAGCGTGTCCTAATTTATTTTTTTCTTTAAAGTTGATATGTTGATATGGGTATTCAGAAAAATCTACCTTATTTTCAATATAATATTCTTGCACTGAAATTACATCAGGTTTTTCTTCATTTATAATTTCTGAAAATGTTTTTGATACTTTTTCTGAAGCGGGGTTATCTTCGTAAGCATTAAACAATCGTACATTATATGAAAGCACACGGATAGTTTTTTTATACTCAGAAGTATCTTCTTCCGAAGAAATTTCAAAAAAAGGATTGAAATAAAAATAAGCAATCACTAAAATTATGGTGGAAACTAAAAATTGCCTTTTCATCCTTACAAGCCAATAGATAGCAAAAAGAATATTCAATAAAATTAATGGTGATACCAATAAGCTAAGCAAGGATAATGTTGGAAATTTTGACGGCGGCAAATACGGTAACACGAATGAAAGTAATAGCAAAAACGCCACCAGCGAATTGCCCCAGAATAAAACTTTAGATATCAGCCCCCCTTTTTTCACTGTTAATCGTCTTTTCCAGCTTTAAACAAAAAGTCTTTTTCGGCTTTCGTTAAACTATCATAGCCACTTTTGCCAATTTTGTCCAAAATTTCATCAATCTTTTTCTGATTGTCATTTTTAGCATCGGTAGTTGTTCTTTTTGAAGCTGTTTTTTTATTACGGTGTACTTTGGTAAATGGCTTCTTTTTTCGGGGTTTAAACAAGTTTTCTACCCAATCGATTAAGTTTTCAAACCACTTACCTATATCGTTCCCTTTCTGAAGCTGTCGTGCATATACAAAACCAAATATAGCCCCACCAATATGTGCTAAACGGCCACCAGCATTACCACTACTTGGTAACAGAATCAAATCGAGCAACACTAAAACCAAAGCAATTTGCCATAATTTAATTCGGAACCTAAAAATCATCACTTCTGCATTGGGTGTATATGTTGCGATAAATACCATAATAGCAGTAACCGCACCTGAAGCACCTATTAACCCAGCAGTACTCCCTATTAAAGCAGGAAAAACGTTATGAGTAATTAGGTACAATAATCCGCCAAACAAGGCTCCTAACAAGTAAATCGTCAGAAATCGTTTTTCGTCAAAAAGGTTTAATACAAAACGTCCAAACCAATAGAGCCATAACATATTAAAGAGAATATGGAAAAACCCAAAATGCAAAAAGGAATACGTTAACAAAGACCAGGGCTGCAATAAAACGCTGCCAAAACTTTCTGGTAGCACAAACCATTGTACCAATTGTCCCGGTCCCATGCCCATAAAAAACGCCAACAAACGCACAGCCAAAAAAATGACTGCATTGATAGCAATCAGTTTGATGATGATGCTTGAGGTTTTAAATTGATATTTTAAACTGTTCGTATCCATTGTTAATTCCAGCGATGTGAATCAAAACTATTTTTTTTCCAATAGTAGGCCATAATAAAACCAAATATAGCCCCACCAATATGTGCCCAATGTGCAATTCCAAAAGGTGATCCCGTAATTCCGAAGAACAAGTCTCCAGCAATAATCAAGGGAATAAAGTATTTTGCTTTTATAGGAATTGGTAGAAATATAAGCATCAATTCTATATTTGGGAACATTAATCCAAATGCTACCAATATTCCATAAATTGCACCTGAAGCACCAACGGCGGGTGTATTAAAATTATTATATAATGAGTTAAGAGTTTCTTGAGAAACGGTATCTAAAATTGATCTACTTCCACCTTCACCAGATATTACAAAGTTCATAATATCGGTCTCACTCCAACCACCGGCTAGTAAAGAATCATAAACACTATGTATCTGGTAATAATTAACCAAAGTATGGATTAATGCGGCTCCAAAACCTGCCGAAAAATAGAAAAACAAGAATTTTTTCTGTCCCCAGCGCATTTCCAAAGGTGAACCAAATGCCCATAAAGCATACATGTTGAAAAGAATATGCATAAAGTTACCATGCATAAACATATGCGTAAGTGGTTGCCAAATTTGGAAGCTTGGGTTCTCAAAATAAAAAAGTGAAAACAACTTGTACGCTAAATCGCCTGAAACTAAAGTTCCAATAAAACAAATAACGTTTATAATGATTAAAACCTTAACGGTTTCGGTTATTCTTCCCATTTACATAAATTTTTTATCGAAGTCATTGGCGTCTAACGTTACCAAAACCGGTCGATTGTTTGGCGACACACTAGGTTCTTTACAAGCAAATAATTGATGCACCAAATGCAATTGTGCCTCTTGCTTTAAAGGAGTTCCCGTTTTTACCGCCATATTTTTTGCCATACTCTTTGCCAATAAATCATTTTGACTAAAACCAGCATCTGGCACTTCTTCTTTTATATCTTTTACTAATTGCGTTAGTACAGTTTCTACTTGGCTTTCGGCTATTGAAACCGGGATACCGCTAATTTCAACCGTTTCATCTTTTATTTCTGAAAAAACAAAACCCGTATGCTCCAATTGCTCTTTTAAATCTTCTAAAAACACCAAATCAGGGTTTGAAAAACTGAGTTGCAACGGAAATAACAATTGCTGACTCACGGCTTCCTGTACAGTAATATTCTTCAGTAATTCTTCATATAAAATACGTTGGTGCGCTAAATGTTGATGCACCACCAACATCCCATTTTTAATGGGACTGATAATGTATTTGTTTTGAAGCTGAAACGTGACCCGTAAATTTTCTTCTTGATCGGTTTCAAAAAGACTCCCAGAAACTTCTTCGCTTTCAAACTCGATGCTATCGTCTTGATCTACAACTGTAGTTTCATCATTTAAGCCTGTATATAGCGATTCCCAAGAAGCTGGTGTTTTTTTCTCCCGTTTAAAAGGAAATGAGATATTTTTTTGTTTTGGTTCACCCTTAAAAGGGTTAAAATCCCTATCTACATCAATAGTAGGTGCAACCGGTGATTTTTTACTGTATTCATAGGGCGTATCAAAACCGGTGTCTTTATCAAAATCAAGTACTGGCGCAATACTGAATTGTCCTAAACTATGCTTAATTGTCGCCCGAAGCATCGCATAAATAGCGTGCTCATCGTCAAACTTAATTTCGGTTTTGGTAGGATGAATGTTTATATCGATGCTTTTGGTATCAACTTCCAAAAACAAAAAATACCCCGGGTTGGCTCCGTCTTTTAATAAGCCTTCAAAAGCAGCGTTGACTGCGTGGTGCAAATACGCACTTTTTATAAAACGGTTGTTTACAAAGAAGAACTGTTCGCCCCTACTCTTTTTGGCATATTCGGGCTTTATCACAAAGCCGTTTATTTTTAGCATTTCTGTTTCTTCGGAAACTGGGACAAGTTTTTCGTTCATTTTATTTCCGAAGATATTTACAATGCGTTGTCTTTCATTGCTAGAGGGAAGATTAAACACATCACTCCCATTGTGGAACATTAATAATTCTATTTGTGGATGCGCCAAAGCAACCCGATGAAATTCATCGATAATATGCCGGGTTTCTACATTGTTACTTTTTAAAAAATTGCGGCGCGCGGGAATGTTATAAAACAGATTTTTTACCGAAATAGTCGTGCCCTTGGCTACCACTTCGGGTTCTTGCTCGGTCACTTCACTGCCTTCAATCGTAATTTTAGTGCCAATTTCAGAAGCTTCGGTTTTTGTTTTTAATTCTACGTGGGCAATTGCAGCAATAGA
>DEXR01000007.1:84891-85459 GCA_002364245.1 Flavobacteriaceae bacterium UBA3179 | reverse complement strand
TTGTCAATTACTTGGATGAGTGTTTTACCGGCATCTTTTACCACTAACTTTATGGATGTTGCTTGTGCATCAATCGCATTTTCTAACAATTCCTTTACTACAGAGGCTGGGCGCTGTACCACTTCTCCCGCTGCTATTTGATTGGCGACGTGATCCGGTAAAAGTTGAATGATGTCGGTCATTGGCTTTAATAGAAAATTGACAGGTCAAAATCGATTATGTAGAGGAAAATAAAGATTAAAATAGCGACAATTAAAATGATTGTCCGGTTAGCACGACGATCTTTTGACTGCTTAAGGTCTTCCCAAGCTGTATTTAACTTGCTCTTTAAACCAGAGTTACCGCCAACAGTGGTTCGATGTTCGTCAAATTTATGTTTAATGCTATAAGGACTTCCTTCCCCATCGTTCTTGTAATAACGTGGGCTATAATCGAATTTCTTGTTCTTTCGTGACTTTAATATTCCCATAATCCTTGTGTTTCAAATGTACTTAAAATACTGCAGTTTTTGGAGTGATTTGCAGTGGTTTCTTTTCAGATTACAATAACCATTCCGAAAGAATAAATA
>DEXR01000007.1:84311-84789 GCA_002364245.1 Flavobacteriaceae bacterium UBA3179 | reverse complement strand
AATAAATAGGTCTAAGGAATTTTCGGAAGATAACTTTTAGAAGCGTGGTTTGGGTTTAAAATTTCGCGTCCTTACGCAATTGCGCCATTTTTATAGCAGCTATAGCAGCTTCACTTCCTTTATTGCCGTGTTTACCACCGCTACGGTCTATGGATTGTTGCATATTGTTATCGGTAAGCACACAGAAAATAACGGGAATGTCGCTTTGCACATTAAGATCTTTAATACCCTGGGTTACACCATCGCACACAAAATCGAAGTGTTTTGTTTCGCCTTGTATTACACTGCCTATGGCAATTACAGCATCGAGCATATCGTAACTTTGTTGCATTTTTTTACAACCATAAATTAACTCGAAACTTCCGGGGACGTTCCAACGGACAATATTTTCTTTTACGCCACCACAATCTAAAATAGCATCGAAAGCCCCTTGAAAAAGACCTTCTGTTATTTCTTCATTCCATTCTGAAACAACAAT
>DEXR01000007.1:67972-84196 GCA_002364245.1 Flavobacteriaceae bacterium UBA3179 | reverse complement strand
ACAACAATCCCAAACCGAAAGTTTTTCGCGTTTGGGATTGTTGCTTTATCGTATTGTGATAAATTTTTATTTGCTGTTGCCATACTACTGCATTGGTTCAGCTTGCCCTATGTAAAGGTCCGCTTTTTTTGCTTCTTGTGAATTAGGGTACTCTTCAGTAATTTTTTTGAAATGCTTTAACGCCGCATCCTGCTTGCCTAATTGCAATGCTGTAATCCCAGCTTTTAAAAGAAAACGAGGTGTCGTCAATTCGTTTTCACGCATATTAGCTGCTTCTTCATAATACTTAAGCGCTTCATCGTTTTGCTCCAATTGTACAAAGGCATCACCAATAGCTCCTTTTGATATAGGTGCCAACATATCATCATCACTGCTAAAGTTGTCTAAATGATCAATAGCTTCTTGATATTTTTGAGTATTCAAATATGCCATCCCTGCATAATAGTTAGCAAGGTTTCCAGCATCTGTGCTTCCGTAGTTATCGATGATATCTATAAAACCGTACTTACCTTCACCACCATTTAAGGCTAGGTTATAAAGTGAATCTTTAGATTCTGCAGTAAGTGCCATCTCGTAATAAGACTGTGCTTGGAACATTTCGTTCATCGCTTCAGCCTCTTTTGGTTTTTGGATAAATTGCTCATACGCAAGGTAACCAAGCACACAAATTGCGATTGCACCTACTATACCTAAAATATAATTTTGATTTTTCTCTACCCAAGCTTCGGTTCTTGAAGCTCCTGCGTCTAAGGTACTAAATACCTCTGCAGTTGTGCTTTCATCTTCAATTGCTTCTTGCTTTTCAGCTTTGTTCTTGGGTTTGTATCCACGTTTTTTGTACGTTGCCATAGTCTTGGTTTAATGATGGGCAAAAATAAAATTTTTAATGGAATTTAAAAGGGAATTTATTTAGTATTTTATAATATTTTGTGTTAGTTTTTTCAGAATTTTGTTGAAGAACGCTCAAGTTATACAAAAATACGCAACTTGTTCATATCTATGGTTTTAGAAACACTTTCCTTACTCAATTATAAAAATTTTGATGCTATCACATTTCAGATGGACCCAAAAATTAACTGTTTTACGGGTCATAATGGAGTGGGAAAGACAAATGTGCTTGATGCAATTTATCATTTATCCTTCGGAAAAAGCTATTTTAACCCTATTACCAGCCAAAACATAAAACACGATTCCGATTTCTTTGTAGTTGAAGGGAATTATGAGAAAAATGACCGTCCAGAAAAAATAATCGTGAGTGCGAAACAAGGCCAGAAAAAAATGATAAAACGCAATGGAAAGGCCTATGAAAAATTCAGTGAACATATTGGGTTTTTACCGTTGGTTATCATTTCGCCGGCAGATCGTGACCTTATTATAGAAGGTAGCAGCACCAGAAGAAAGTTTATGGACGGGGTGATTTCGCAAGGTGATTCACAATACCTCAATACCTTATTAAAGTATAACAAAACATTGGCGCAGCGTAATTCGCTTTTAAAATATTTTGCCGCCAACAATACGTTTAATCAGGACACACTTTCCATTTACAATGAACAACTCCACGAATTTGGGACGCTTATCTTCGGAAAGCGAGCTGCTTTTTTAGAAGAGTTTACCCCTATTTTTCTAAATCGATACAAATCAATAAGCAGCGGAAACGAGACGGTAGGATTGGAATATAAGAGTCAACTAAAAGAAAATGATCTATTAACTTTACTGAAAGAAAACATCACCAAAGATAAAATTACACAATACACCAATTTCGGAATCCACAAAGACGACCTTGTTTTTGAAATTGATGGTCATCCCATTAAGAAATTTGGCTCGCAAGGGCAACAAAAATCGTATTTGATT
Organism: Flavobacteriaceae bacterium UBA3179; assembly: GCA_002364245.1. Classification (GTDB taxonomy): domain Bacteria; phylum Bacteroidota; class Bacteroidia; order Flavobacteriales; family Flavobacteriaceae; genus Marixanthomonas. The sequence continues at coordinate 82,345 of DEXR01000007.1, read as the reverse complement.
GCTTTAAAGTTAGCGCAATTCGATTTTATAAAAGCGCAAAGCAATGTAAATCCTATTTTATTATTGGATGATATTTTTGATAAACTAGATGAGCAACGTGTTGAGCACATCATAAAATTGGTGGACGACGAAAATTTCGGTCAATTGTTTATTAGTGATACTCACGCAGACCGAACTGAAGCCGTAATTAAAAAAGTGCACCAAACCTATAAGATGTTTGCGTTGTAATTGAATTTCAGAAAATATGTTGAAAAAAACCATATTCATATTACTTACCGTTTTCATTGTATCGTGCTCACAACAATCGCCTGATGAGCAACTACAAAACCTTCCCGGTTATTGGGAAATTGAATCGGTAGAATTCCCTGACGGAACTGAAAAAGAATATAACATTAGCACAACTATCGATTTTATTGAAGTAAATGGCACGGAAGGGATGCGAAAAAAAGTGAACCCACAATTAGATGGTACTTTTAAAGTAAGCAAAGATGCTGAAGCTTTTACTCCTAAAATAGAGCAAGATAGTTTGCAGCTATATTACAAAACTCCTTTCGATACCTGGAAAGAAACTGTTTTATTAGCTAAAGACAGCACATTACACGTGTTAAACAAGGACGGAAATATTTATAAGTATAAAAAGTTCAGTACCTTTAATTTTAGCGAATAACCCATAAAAAAGACCAATTTTGGCTAGAAGAAATAAAGAAGAAAGCATGTTAGGTGATGTAATAAAGGATTTTATAGAAGCCAATAGACTACAGAAAGGATTGGATAAAGTTTCGGTTAAGGAAGCTTGGCATGCAGTTATGGGTAGTGCTATTTCAAACTATACAACTGCTATAAAATTAGATAGAGAAGTTTTGTACGTGCAGTTAAGCTCTTCGGTATTACGTGAAGAATTAAGTTATGGCAAAGAAAAAATAATAAAGTTGGTCAATGAAGAACTAGGAAAAGACCTCATTAAAAAGATAGTATTACGATAAAAAAAAGCCGCTTTTCAGCGGCTTTTGCAATTAAATAAAGTTACCAATTAAAAAATCTCTCTTCCCGCAAAGTGGAATTGACTTTCAATTTCAGCATTTTCATCGCTATCACTTCCGTGAACGGCGTTTTCGCCAATAGAAGCGGCGTATAATTTACGGATAGTTCCTTCAGCAGCATCTTCTGGATTTGTTGCTCCAATCAACGTACGGAAATCTTCTACAGCATTTTCTTTTTCTAATACAGCAGAAACAATAGGACCGCGTGTCATATATTCAACCAATTCACCAAAGAAAGGACGTTCTTTGTGAATAGCGTAAAATTCCTCAGCATCAGCTGTAGTCATTTGTGTTAATTTCATCGCTACGATTTTAAAACCAGAAGCGGTTATTTTTTCAAGAATAGCCCCAATGTGTCCTTTTTCCACACTATCAGGCTTTAACATAGTAAACGTTCTATCTGTTCTCATGGTGTTTTTAAATTTTGTGCAAAAGTAGCTAAATACAACATAAAAACAAGTAATTTACAATAGTTTAATATTGCTGAATAAATTCTTCATATAAAACATTGTTTTCACCCCTTATTTGGTAGGTAACCTTCTCATTAGTAAAGTCAAAATTTAACACCCCAAAGTTTAATTGCTTGGTTCCTTCCCCTACTCTATACGGGTTATTGTCCATAGGTGTTCCCGGCCATGTGTGTGTTAATCCACTACTTGTAAAATCGACCAATGGATCTTCTAAACCGGATACTTTTGTTACAGAAACTTCGGCATGATGGCGATCTCCACTAAGTATCAAAATATTTTTGGCTTTTGCATTTTTTAAAGTTTTGTACATTTTTTTTACTTCAGAAGGATGATTAGCCCATTTTTCAAATCCATGTTTATCACTTAAAAATTGTATGCTACTTACAATCACGGTAAAATCGGCCGCGTCATCTTTCAGTTCATTTTCAAACCATTTCCATTGTTCGGTTCCTAAAATGCTTCCTCCCTCGCCTTCTTGCCAAGGTATATAGCGTTCATATTCATTTTTAGGATTGGGATTAACCTTCAAAGGTCCACGAAAGTAGCGCGTATCTAACAGAATTACTTTTATGCTTCCAGCATCGGTTGTAAAGGTTTCCGCATGGTAAACCCCTTCTTTTTTTCTTCTTGGATCATCTTTCGGAAGGTTTAAAAAGTCTAAAAAAACTTGTTGTGCTTCTTCTTTTTTAAACCATTCTTTCCCTGCATCATTTTTTCCGTAATCATGATCATCCCATGTTCCTATAATATCTGTGTTTTTTGCTAACTCTTGATAGCCAGGATTGGTTTTTTGCTTCTCATAATCTGAAGCCATTTTTTCCATATCATCGGTATCGGAATAGACATTATCTCCTCCCCAAATAAATAAGTCAGGCTGAGTATTTATAATAGATTGCCAAAGAGGTTGTTCTCGATCTTGATCACTACAACTTGCAAAAACCATTGTAAAAGGTTCATTGTTTTTTTCTGAAGAAACTACTTGCTTAGTTTCTTTACAACTCGCAATTATTAAAAGTGACAGTATAAAAAGTATCTTTTTCATCGTAGAAGTTATTTGAGGTTCAAAAATAAAGAAACTATTAAAGTTACATGTTATTAAATTGTATCTTCGCAGGATATGAACACCGAAATTACCGAACAAGTAAAAAAACTACTTGCCTCACCACAAAAAATTGTTGTTGTTGGCCATAAAAACCCCGACGGAGATGCAATTGGTTCTTGCTTAGGTTTATCTTTTTTCTTAAACAGATTAGGCCATAAAGCAGATGTGATCATGCCCAATGATTTTCCTGATTTTCTTAAATGGCTTCCCGGCTGTGATGACATTATTATACACGACAAGGACACAGATAAAAGTATAGAAGCTATAAACAACGCAAGTTTAATCTTTACCTTAGATTTTAATGCCCTTAATCGTACCGGAAACATGGAGCAATTTCTTGAAGATTGTGATGCCAAGTTTATTATGATTGATCATCATCAAGAACCTGATGATTATGCGGTTGTAACTTATAGTGACCCTACTATGAGTTCTACCTGCGAAATGGTATATCATTTTATCGATGCTATGGATGAGCTTGGTTCTCTTTGTTTAGAAGTTTCTACACAGTTATATACGGGTATAATGACCGATACCGGTTCGTTTCGATTTCCATCAACCACTGCCAAAACGCATCGTGTAATTGCTCATTTGATAGAAGTGGGTGCTAATAACTCGCAAATACATCAAAAGATTTATGATGTAAATAGCCCTGACCGAATGAAGTTATTGGGGGTAGCCTTAAAAAATTTAAACATTTTGCCAAACTACAATACGGCATACATTACGCTTTCTCAAAAAGAGCTAGACAAACACAACTTTAAAAAAGGTGATACCGAAGGGTTTGTTAATTATGCCCTTTCTATAAAAGGAGTGAAATTTGCCGTTATCTTTATTGAAAACAAGCAAGATAAAATTATAAAGATGTCTTTACGAAGTAAAGGTGATTTTTCAGTAAATACATTAGCTCGCGAACATTACAACGGTGGCGGACATACAAATGCAGCTGGAGGTAGAAGTACGCTTTCCTTATCTGAAACCATTAGTGAATTTATTAGTATATTGTCTCAATATAAAATTGAACTTACAGATGCTTCATAGATTAGCTTCTTTATTTATTATTTTAATTGCAATTATTTCTTGTAAAGGGCCAGAAGCCAGAAGACCAGTTCAACAATCTTCCGGTACTTTTATACAAGAATCTGCACAACGCAACAAAGCGTTATATGATGAAGAGAAAGAACAGATCCAAAAAATAATTGATGCCGACACTACAAAGGACTATATCTCATCAGACACCGGTTTTTGGTATTATTACAATATAAAAGATAGTATTGCGTCGCCTAAACCTGATTATGGAGATGAAATCACTTTTACATACAATGTTAAAGAGTTAAATGGTAAAACAATTCTTTCAAAAGAAGAAACCGGATTACAACATTATAAAGTAGACCAGACTAATCAAGATTTAATTTCTGGCATTCGAGATGGAATAAAACTTATGCAAGTAGGTGAAACGGTAACCTTTATATTTCCATCCTATAAAGCATTTGGATATTATGGTATAGAAAATAAACTAGGAACTAACATCCCTATTAAAAGTACAGTAACCTTAAAAACAATCAAACAAAACCAAGAAAATTAAAAGTAACCATGAAAAAAATCACACTATTATTTTTATTAATATCACTAACTTTTGTAGCCTGTAAAAGTAAATATCCCGATTTAAAAGATGGTGTTTATGCAGAATTTGTAACCAATAAGGGAACCTTTGTCGCAAAATTACACAACGAACAAACACCTTTAACTGTTGCTAATTTTGTTTCTTTAGCAGAAGGCACTAACGGTATGGTAGATTCTATCTATAAAGGAAAAAAATTCTATAATGGGTTAACATTTCACCGTATAATCAAAGACTTTATGATTCAAGGGGGAGATCCTGAAGGTACTGGTCAAGGAAATCCTGGTTACCGTTTTCCTGATGAAATTGTAGATTCTTTAAAGCATGACAAGAAAGGTATTTTATCGATGGCAAACTCTGGTCCTGCCACTAACGGAAGCCAATTTTTCATTACATTAAAACCAACCCCATGGCTAGACGGTCGTCATACTGTTTTTGGTGAAATTGTAAAAGGTCAAGAAGTAGTGGATTCTATAGGAAATGTGGAAACCACCAAGCCTGGTGATAAGCCAAAAGACTCTATCTTTATGAAAGAGGTAAATATTATCAATAAAGGCAACGCTAAAGTATCTCACTTTACAGAGCAGATGGAAGAGATTGAGCGTAAAAAGAGAGAGAAAGAAGAGCGCATTGCTAAAGTAGCCAAAAAGAAAGCACTGGAATTTGATAAACTTCGTGAAGAAGCAGAAGAACTTCCTTCAGGAATTAAAATTTACTACAACAAAAAAGGTGAAGGCGCTCAACCTAAAGAAGGCAGCAAGGTTTTAATGAACTATGCCGGATATTTTGATGATGGCCGTTTATTTGACTCTAATATTTTGGAAATTGCAGAACAATATGAAACTGTTGATGAAGCCCGAAAAGCAGCTCAACAATATAAACCTGTTGAAACGCAATACAGCAATGAAGCACGGTTAATTCCTGGTTTCAGGGAAGGATTGTTGCAATTGAGTGTTGGCGATAAAGCCACCGTGTTTATTCCATCACACTTAGGGTATGGTCAACGAGGCTATCCTCCATTAATTCCAGGTAACGCTGATTTGATTTTTGAATTAGAACTAGTGGAAATTGTAGAATAAACTAAAATTTATAACACAAAAAAAGCCTCTTGATGTATTTCAAGAGGCTTTTTTTATAGTAAAAAGACGTTTTATTTCTTCGGAATACGTTTCAACGCTTCCAATACAAACTTCCAGTATTTTTGTGCAGAAGAAATACTAGCTCGCTCATCTGGTGAGTGTGCTCCACGAATGGTAGGCCCAAACGAGATCATTTCCATTTCAGGATAATTCTGACCCAAAATACCACATTCCAATCCAGCGTGGCACGCAGCAACTTCTGCGCGTTCGCCATTCATTTCTTCATATAAAGAGTCTAATAATTTTACAATAGAACTTTCCATATTCGGTGCCCAACCTGGGTATTCGCCAGAAAACTCTACTTTAAAACCTGCCATTTCAAAAACAGCCTGTAAGGTATTGGCTAAATCATCTCTTGAAGATTCTACTGAAGAACGGGTTAAACACAACACTTCAACAGTTCCTCTCTTAACAGTAATTTTAGCAATGTTATTCGATGTTTCTACTAAATCTTCAATCTCCGGACTCATTCTATACACACCATTATGTGCTGCGTAGATAGCTTGAATAAATTCCTTTTGAGAAGCTTTATCCATTACCTTTTTTGATGCTTCGGAATCTTTTTCCGTAGTAACGCTTAATTCCGGCTCTAAGTTTTTATACTCTTCTTTTATTTTATTGGTTACCGTTTCAACTTCAGAAGTAAAGTCATTCATTTTATCTGAAGCAACTGCTACTACAGCAACACTTTCCCTAGGGATTGCATTACGCAAACTACCCCCAGCAACTGAAGCTATATGAATAAAATCTTGTGCGGCATATAAAACACGGTTCATTAATTTATTGGCGTTCCCCAATCCTTTAATAATATCCATTCCACTGTGTCCACCTTGCAAACCTTTTACGGTAATAGTAATCATTTCAGTATTGGCAGGCGCTTCTTCTTCAGAATACGTTTTAGTCGCTGTAATATCTACACCACCAGCACAGCCTACTCCTATTTCGTCGTCTTCTTCAGTATCTAAGTTTAAAAGGATATCACCTTGTAATATTCCACCTTTTAAGCCTTTGGCACCGGTCATTCCGGTTTCTTCATCTATAGTAAATAAAGCTTCTAATGCAGGGTGCTCAATAGTATTACTTTCTAAAATTGCCATAATCGTGGCAACTCCCAATCCATTATCGGCTCCAAGAGTTGTTCCTTTAGCACGAACCCAATCGCCGTCTACGTACATATTGATTCCCTGAGTATCAAAGTCAAACTCGGTATCGTTATTTTTCTGATGCACCATATCTAAATGCGACTGCATAACGATTGGTTTTCTATCTTCCATTCCTTCAGTTGCAGGTTTACGGATAATCACATTCCCTACTTCATCTTCAATGGTTTCTAGATTCAATTTTTTTCCGAAATCTTTCATAAAAGCGATAACACGTTCCTCTTTTTTTGAAGGTCGCGGTACGGCGTTTAAATCGGCAAATTTGTTCCAAAGTTCTTTAGGCTCTAAGTCTCTTATTTCTTCGTTCATAGTAATTTCTGTGTTAAAAACGCAAAATTAAGGTTTTAGAGTCGTATTAAAAATTATGCGGTAATCAATTTACTTTGTATGTTTGAGGGATGCGGCAAAAACGGACACAGCTTATTCTAACTCTCCTATTATTGGTTCAGATTTTTGCACTGCAACTACTGAAGTATTTCCCAGAATTTGTAGAAAAATATTACAGTTTAGGCATCTACCCTATTATTACAAAAACGTCTCGGTATCTGTTTGGTTGGGTTCCATTTTCGGTCGGGGATTTGTTTTATGTATTAATTTCAATTGTAGCCTTTCGTTGGCTCTTTCTAAATTTTAAAAGAATTTGGAAACAACCCCTTGGTTTCTTTTTGGATATAACCGCAACTATTTCGGTCGTATATTTTATGTTCCACATGCTTTGGGGCTTTAATTATTACCGCATACCGCTACACAAGTCTATTGGTATTGAAGCCGATTATACAACTGAAGAATTAGTGGAAACTACCAAACGTTTAATTGCAAAGTCGAATCAAATGCATCGCCAATTAGGCTATGCAGACAGTGTGAAAATTGATTTACCGTTTACTCAGCAAGAAGTTTTTGATATTTCAGATAATGGGTACAAAAACTTGGAAGCACAATTTCCGAAGTTAGAATATTCACCAAAAAGCATTAAAAAAAGCGGCTGGAGTTTAGGTTTAACCTATATGGGATATAGTGGTTATTTAAACCCTTTTTCAGGCGAAGCACAGGTAAATAACCTCATTAAAACCTATAAGTTTCCAGTAGTGAGCTGCCACGAACAAGCTCATCAAATTGGATATGCGGCTGAAAACGAAGCTAATTTTATCGCAACCTTAGCCACCTTAAACAGCGATGACGAATTTATACAATATTCCGGGTATATTTTTGCTTTGCGATACTGTGTTAATGAAATTGCCCGAAGGGATATGGATGCTTACAATAATTTACTTACAACCATCAATCCAGGCATTTTAGCCAGTTATAAAGAAATGCGTGATTTTTGGTCAAGCTACGAGAATCCGTTTGAGGTATTTTCAAAACATTTCTACAATTACTTCCTTAAGGCAAATAATCAATCAAAAGGAATTATGAGTTACAGTTATATGGTAGCCTTAGTCGTAAATTATTTTGAAGACAAGCCATTTTAGATTTCTTAATGCTTTGTTAAAATTAAGTTTACGCCTATCAAAATGTAACTAGTACTTATATCTTTAGAACTCTAAAATTAAAAACGCACATTAATGAGAAAAATTACGTTCCTCCTCCTTTGTTGCTTTTTTTCATCTCTTATTTTCGCTCAGGAATATTTTCCGAAAAATGATGGGGTTAAAGAACAAAACAACAACTACACAGCCTTTACAAATGCAACCTTGTTTGTAACTCCTACTGAAAAAATTAAAAGCGGAACCCTACTTATTCAAAATGGAAAAGTAGTCGCTTCAGGAAAATCAATCGATATTCCTGAAAACTCCATTGTAATTGACTTAAAGGGAAAATATATTTATCCATCTTTTATTGATTCTTACACAAATTTTGGGGTTAAACAGCTTAAAAAGGCCGAAAGAAATGGTCGTTCTGCACAATACAAGCCATCTCGTGAAGGCTTCTATTGGAATGACCATATTAAACCAGAACAAGTAGCCATTGATGATTTTAAATATGATAAGAAACTTGCGAAAGAGTTGCGCAACTTGGGGTTTGGTACAGTAAACACACTACAAATGGATGGTATAGCCCGAGGCTCAGGGGTGTTAGTGACCTTAAATGATGAGGAAGGCGATGCAAAACGGATTTTAGATGATGCCTTAGGACAGTATTTTTCTTTTGAAAAAAGTGTTGCAAGCCGTCAAAGTTACCCAACTTCGCTAATGGGAGCGATGGCATTGCTACGTCAAATGTATCATGATGCCGACTGGTATAGCAAAGGAAATATTGCAACTAAAGACCGTTCCTTAGAAGCCTTGCTTGAAAACAAAGACAAAATTGCTTTTTTTGAAGCAGGTAGCAAAAGCAACAACCTACGCGCCGATAAAATTGGGGATGAATTTAATGCAAACTACATTATAGTTGGCGGTGGTGATGAGTATGAAATGATTACTGAAACCAAAGCGACCCAATCAAAATTTATCATTCCAATCAATTTTCCTGAAGCTTACGATGTTAGCAACCCCTACGCAGCAAAGTACATTTCTTTGGCCGATATGCGCGATTGGAACCAAGCACCTATGAACCCAAAGGTACTTTCAGAAAATGGTGTACAATTCGCATTGACAACCTACGAGTTGGAGAAACCAAAAGAATTTACAGAAAAACTTAAAAAAGCCTTTGAATATGGATTTGATAAAACAAAAGCCTTGGCTTCATTAACAACTGTTCCAGCAGAGTTGTTAGGTAAAAGTGACCAAATAGGTTCGCTTAAACCAGGCCGTTACGCTAATTTTTTAATCACCTCTGGCGAAATTTTCGATGAAGAAACCACACTTTATGAAAACTGGGTTCAAGGAAATAAAAATGTAATTAATACAAAAGATCAAAAAGATATTCGTGGTAACTACAAAATTACATCTGGCGGAAAAACGTACGATGTTGTCATTACTGGTGATGTTTCAAAGCCTAAGGCCAAAGTAAAAGCTGGTGAAATAGAATATCCTTCAAAAATGGATTATTCTGAAAACTGGGTTACGCTTTCTTTTACGGATGAAAAAACAAATGAAGTTTTTAGAACTACTGGGATTGTCCCTAAACAAGGAGATGATTTTTCAGGAAAACTAGTTGCCCCAGACGGTAGCGAGTCCGATTTTACAGCGGTTAGACAAAAAGAAAGTGCTTCCGAAGAAAATTCAGAAAAGAAAAAAGACAAAACTGAAAAGCCAGAAATTGTGCCTCTTACCTATCCTAACATTGGGTATGGGTTTACAACCAAACCTAAGCAAGAAGATGTGCTTTTTAAAAATGCAACGGTTTGGACCAGCGAGGAAGAAGGTGTTCTAAAGAACACTGATGTTTTGGTTAAAGATGGTAAAATCGCTGAAATAGGTACCGATTTACGAGCGGGCGGAGCCAAAACCATCGATGCTACAGGTAAACACCTTACAGCAGGAATAATTGATGAGCATTCGCACCTTGCAGCATTGGCTATTAACGAGGCTGGACAAAACTCTTCTGCCGAAGTAACCATTGAAGACGTTGTAGATCCAGAAGATGTTGGCATTTATAGAAACCTTGCCGGGGGTGTTACTTCCATTCAGATTTTGCACGGTTCTGCAAATCCCATCGGCGGACGTTCGGCTATTATTAAATTAAAATGGGGTGAAAATGCAGATGGTCTTATCTACGACAATTCACCAAAGTTTATAAAATTCGCTTTGGGGGAGAATGTAAAACAGTCTAACTGGCAAAGTTTTAACCGTTTTCCACAAACACGAATGGGCGTTGAGCAAGTATATACCAATTACTTTAACCGTGCTAAGGAATACGATGCTAAAAAGAAAAGTGGACAAGCCGTTCGCTATGATGAAGAGTTAGAAGTTTTTGCTGAAATTTTAAACGGTGAACGCTTTGTTAGCTGTCATTCCTACGTGCAAAGTGAAATTAACATGTTAATGAAAGTAGCTGAAAAATTTGATTTCCGCATAAACACCTTTACCCACATTTTGGAAGGATATAAAGTAGCCGATAAAATGAAAGAACACGGTGTAGGAGGTTCTACCTTTAGCGATTGGTGGGCTTATAAGTATGAGGTAAATGACGCCATTCCGTACAATGCATCTATTATGAACAGCCAAGGGGTTACCGTTGCCATTAACAGTGATGATGGCGAAATGAGCCGCCGTTTAAACCAAGAGGCCGCCAAAAGTGTAAAGTATGGCGGTATGAGCGAAGAAGAAGCTTGGAACATGGTTACCATTAACCCAGCAAAACTACTTCACTTAGACGATCGCACTGGTAGTATTAAAGAAGGAAAGGATGCTGATTTGGTGTTGTGGAGCGACAATCCACTCTCAGTATATGCAAAAGCAGAAAAAACATTGATTGAAGGTACTACCTATTTTGACCTTGAGAAAGACAAAGAAAAAAGAAATGCCATTAAAAAAGAACGCAATAAATTAGTGAAGATGATGCTCGCTGAAAAACAGAACGGTGGAAAAACAAAGCCACCAAAAGGAAAAGATAAACGCGAATTTCATTGTGAAACCATAAACTAAGCAACCATGAACGTATTACATAAAATAGCCACTATTGTTGTTGTGTTAACTACTTCGGTAAGCTTTGCACAACAAACCCCGGCACCAAAACAAACACAAACAATTACAATTAAAGGAGCAACCGCCCATATTGGTAATGGTTCTATTATTGAAAACAGTACAATCGTTTTTGAAGACGGAAAAATAAGTGATATAGGCACTAATATAGCTTCAAAAGGAAAGGTAATTGACGCTTCAGGTAAGCATGTATATCCAGGTATCATCGCTCCCGTTTCCACTTTGGGACTTGGAGAAATTGATGCCGTACGCCCTACAATTGATGACGATGAAATTGGCGAAATGATTCCGAATATCCGTAGTTTAATAGCCTATAATGCCGAAAGCAAGATAGTTGAAAGCATGCGCCCTAATGGCGTTCTTTTAGCGCAAATTACACCACAAGGCGGACGTATTTCGGGAACTTCATCCATTGTGCGTTTAGATGCTTGGAACTGGGAAGATGCAGCTGTTAAGACTGACGATGGCATCCACATGAATTGGCCAAACAGCTTTCGTCGAGGTCGCTGGTGGTTAGGAGAACCAAGAGGATATAAGCCTAACAAGGAATATGCGAAAGATATTGATGATGTGAGTAATTTTCTTGTAAATGCCAAAGCCTATAAAAACACAAAAGAACAACCAATGAATGAAGCTTTTAAGGCTATGAAAGGTTTATTTGATGGCTCAAAGACTTTGTTTATCAACGCTGACGGCGAAAAAGAAATGATCGACGCCGTTACAACCGCTAAGGAACAAGGCATAAAAAATGTTGTAATTGTTGGCGGGTACGAAGCCCATAAAATCACCAATTTTTTAAAGAAAAATGATATTTCAGTACTTGTAAGGCGCGTTCATACCACTCCAGAACGGGAAGATGACGATTACGATTTACCGTACAGACTGCCAAAGCTATTGGCCGATGCCGGCGTTATGGTTGCCTTACAAGCAAATGGGCAAATGGAACGTATGAACACCCGTAACTTGGCATTTTACGCCGGGCACCTAGTAAGTCAAGGAATGGACAAAGAAAAAGCACTACAGTTAATTACCGAAAATACCGCAAAAATATTAGGCATCGACGATTCCTACGGAACATTGGAAAAAGGCAAAAGCGCTACATTGTTTATTTCAGAAGGCGATGCGCTGGATATGCGCACGAATATATTAACCCACGCTTTTATTGATGGTCGAGATGTTTCATTAGAAACTCACCAAACCGAGCTATGGAAAAGGTATATGGAGAAGTATGAAGGGGAATAGATATTGAGACCGTTTCGCTGTTAGATATTTGAGTATAGATTTAAAAAAAAATAGAAAACTCTATACTCTTTTCTCTTTTCATTTTTTAAACAGCATATTTCTCAACTTTAAGCACTAAACAATAATATCGTTCATAAAAAGTTATATTTTTACCGAAAACTATCGTTAATGAAGTATGTTTATGGATTGGCAATACTTGCTTGCCTCGTTTTATGGAGTTCATGCCGAAATGATTTTGAAAGTGTCCCTAGTACTGGAAACCTTGAGTTTTCAAGAGATACCGTCTATCTAGACACTGTTTTCACCAATATCGGATCAAGCACGTACAACCTAAAAGTATATAACCGAAGTGATGAAGACGTCAACATTCCAACTATTCAATTAGCCAATGGCGAGACCTCTAACTATCGCTTAAATGTAGATGGAATCCCTGGAAAGTCCTTTCAAGATATACAGGTATTAGCCAAGGACAGTATTTTTATCTTTATTGAAACAACGGCCGATATTGGAACACTTCCAACCGATGAAACCAACTTTTTATATACAGACCAATTACAATTTGATACAGGTGGAAACCAACAAAATGTAGAGCTTGTTACTTTAATTCAAGATGCCGTGTTTCTGTTTCCCGAACAACTGGGTGATGGCATAGTTGAAACACTAAACTTAGGCACCGACGGAGAAGGAAATGATATTTTAATTGAGGGCTTCTTTTTGGATGATAACGAACTGACCTTCACCAACGAAAAACCTTACGTAATTTATGGATATGCAGCTGTTCCACCACAAAAAACACTTAATGTAGAAGCTGGTGCCCGTGTCCATTTTCACGCTAATAGCGGAATTTTAGTTGCTAATACTGGTTCCATTAAAGCAAATGGAGAACAAAGTAACGACCCTGAATTATTAGAAAACGAAATTATTTTTGAAGGCGACCGGCTAGAACCTGCTTTTGCAAATGTTCCTGGACAATGGGGTGCTATCTGGATGACATCGGGAAGTACAGACAACGAATTTAAATACACGACTATTAAAAACGGAACTGTGGGTCTTTTAATGGATGATAATGATGGGGACAGAACTCTTACACTAGAAAATGTGCAAATTTACAACAGTGCAAATTCTGGCTTATTAGCTAGAACTGGAAATGTATACGGAGAAAATGTAGTAATAAACAACAGTGGTCAAGCCTCTTTATCGGCTTCGCTTGGGGGAACGTATGAGTTTAACCATTCTACGTTTGCTAACTATTGGACTAATAGTTTCCGTAGTTTCCCAACTGTTTTGATCGATAACTTTTTTGAAACCGAAACGGGCACTGAACCTTTTGACCTAGAAATTTCTTTTAATAACTGTATTATCTTCGGAAACGAGCAACGTGAAATCGCCCTATTGAAAGATGATGGAGCACAGTTTAATTTTAATTTCAGCAATAGTTTAATTCGTTTTGAAGATCCCAACGGGGAGTTTAGCGACAATCCATTATATGATTTCACAAACAATGCCTTATACACCAACTCTATATTTAATGAAGACCCTGTTTTTCAAAATACCGAAATGAACAATTTCAATATTGAAACAGGAACTTCAGCTGCAGATGGTATTGGGAATACCGCTACTGCACAACAAGTTCCAGTAGATTTAAATGGTGAAAATAGAAATACAGGAGCTCCAGATGCTGGTGCATACGAAAGCACTATTTTTCCAGAGGAGGAGTAAGTATTAAAAAATACAAAGCATAAAAAAAGCCGCTCAAAATTGAGCGGCTTTCTGTTTTCTAAAAAATGAATTTATTTATAGTACTCTTACGTTTACTGCGTTCAATCCTTTTTTTCCTTCTTTTAAGTCAAATTCTACTTCGTCTTCTTCGCGGATTTCATCGATTAGTCCTGTAACGTGTACGAAATGTTCTTTGTTTGTTCCTTCTTCAGTTATAAATCCGAATCCTTTTGATTCGTTGAAGAATTTTACTGTGCCTTTTTGCATTGTAATAAAAATAATTAATTAATAAAGTGCGAA
>DEXR01000007.1:56428-67778 GCA_002364245.1 Flavobacteriaceae bacterium UBA3179 | reverse complement strand
CAATTAATTACGAATCGTGGCAGAATCAGACTTTTACGGGCAACGAAGTTTTTACAACTATTTTTCCTTTAACCATTTTAACCGCAAACTTGCATTTTTATCTTCAACGGGTTGAACAAGTAATGTATCTCCTTGAAAAGAATACCTTCTTTGAACTACTTTTCCCCAATCGCCAGGATTGGAATGCGAAAGCCGCGTATGCTCCACTATATTTTGATCTTCTAAAATCTTATAGTTTCCTATGTAAATATACGACCCAGTTAAATGTTTCAACGCTTCTTCAGAAATCGTATCGGTAAAGTTAGGAAAACGTAAATCGGTTTTTTCATAATCTTTTTTAAGTAAATGCAAGGCCATATTCTTGTCTCCGTCGTACAACAAATATCCTTGCATGCCTCCACGCCACTCGCTCCAGTTTCCTAACGAGTCTTTTTGCTCCATAGCTTGAAGGCTCCATAATCCCGGTAATTTATCTGCTTCGGTATTAGTTTGCTGTGTTTCTTCTTTAGCTACCTTATTATCTTTACAAGAGTTAAATACAAGCCCTAAAAAAAATGCACACAAAACTATTTTAATGTTCATACTGTTTAGTTTTAATAAATAGAAAATCTATATCAAGAATTAATTTTTGAATAAAGGTCGGCCTTCCATTAAAGCATTCACTTTTTTAGCAACTTCTTTTAATGTGTCCTCATCTTCAAAATTGGTAATTACTTTATCAATTAGGTCAACAATAGTTGGCATATCACTCTCAACCAAACCTCTGGTGGTGATTGCAGGGGTTCCTATACGAATACCACTTGTTACAAACGGCGATTTATCATCAAATGGAACCATGTTTTTGTTTACTGTGATATCTGCTTTTTCCAAAGCTTCTTCAGCATCTTTACCTGAAACATTTTTATTGCGAAGATCGATTAACATCATATGGTTATCGGTTCCGTTACTAATTATTTTATAACCTTTATCTACAAAAGCTTGTGCCATTACGGCTGCGTTCTTCTTTACTTGTACCATATAGTGTAAAAACTCATCCGTTAATGCCTCACCAAAGGCAATCGCCTTTGCTGCAATAATATGCTCTAATGGACCGCCTTGATTACCAGGGAAAATCCCACTGTTTAACAAAGTTGACATTTTTTTAAGTTTCCCACTTTTCAGTTTTTGTCCAAAAGGGTTTTCGAAATCTTTCCCCATTACAATCATTCCGCCTCGTGGTCCGCGTAGGGTTTTATGTGTTGTAGTGGTACAAATATGACAGTGGGGTACTGGATCGCTAATAATACCTTTCGCAATTAATCCAGCTGGGTGTGCCATATCGGCTACTAGAATAGCATTAACTTTATCAGCTATTTCACGAAATCGTTTGTAATCAATTTCACGAGAATAAGCAGAGGCACCTGCAATAATCATTTTAGGTTTTTCAGCTACGGCAATTTTTTCAACTTCATCATAATCTATCAAGCCAGTTTCTTCATCCACCCCATAGAAAACAGGGTTGTATAATTTACCCGAAAAATTCACGGGGCTTCCGTGTGTTAAATGTCCACCGTGAGAAAGGTCGAACCCTAAAAACGTATCGCCTGGTTTCATACAAGTAGCAAAAACGGCTGTATTGGCTTGTGACCCACTGTGAGGTTGCACGTTTACATACTCAGCATTAAAAAGTGTTTTAGCTCTGTCTATGGCCAACTGCTCTACTTTATCAACCACTTCGCATCCACCATAATATCTCTTTCCGGGATACCCTTCTGCATATTTATTGGTCAGCACAGAACCAGCGGCTTCCATCACCTGATCGCTTACAAAGTTTTCTGAAGCGATTAATTCCAATCCATTTAATTGCCGATTTTTTTCAGCTTCAATCAAGTCAAATATTTGAGTGTCTCTTTCCATATCTTTTTTAATAAAAAGCCTATTCAGTTAAAACAGGCATAGTAATTTTTAAACTAGTTTAACTATGGGTATCGATTGATTTAATGGTGTTTCCGTTAAGGAAATTATAAAAAACCTCATCGAGATAGCAAAAGTACAAAATGGTTGTGGTTAGTCCTTCAGAAATTATATATTTGATTACTCTTTTTACAAATTACAAACCACAAAAAAACGAATATGCCTTTACAAGCTAACAATCCATCTTATACATCTTGGTTGGAAGTGCCAAAAAACAGCGACTTCCCCATACAGAACATTCCTTTTGGAGTATTCTTAACACGCGACGATGTTATTACTATTGGTACCCGAATAGGCGATACCGCAATAGATTTAGGCGCTTTACATCAACTTGGTTATTTTAAAGGAATAGACCTTACCGATGATATTTTTCTGCAAGATAGTTTAAACGACTTTATAGCCGATGGCCGCAAAACATGGCGTTTAGTACGAAACAGAATTTCTGAAATTTTTAGGGAAGGTAGCAATACCGAACTTAAAGATAACAACAAGCATAGAGATCAAATTTTATTCGACCTTGATGAAATTGAAATGCAATTGCCAGTAGACGTTGGTGATTATACCGACTTTTATGCGAGTAAGGAACACGCTACCAATGTAGGTTCGTTATTCCGTGATCCTGAAAACGCACTATTACCTAACTGGCTTCGCATACCTATTGGTTACCACGGGAGAAGTTCTTCTATCATTCCTTCTGGCACACCCATTAAAAGACCTATTGGACAACAAAAACCGGGTGATGATGGAGTTCCAGGCTTTGGTCCTTCAAAATTAGTAGATTTTGAATTGGAAATGGCTTTTATCACTACAGCCGCTAACGATCTTGGAAAACGAATTTCAGTTGAAGATGCCGAAGAATATATTTTCGGTCTCGTTATGTTTAACGATTGGAGTGCCAGAGACATTCAAGCGTGGGAATATGTGCCGCTTGGCCCATTCTTAGGTAAGAGTTTTGCCTCTACCATTTCACCTTGGATTGTTACTCTAGATGCTTTAGAAGGTTTCCGTACCGACGGTCCAGATCAAGATCCTGAACCACTACCCTACTTAAAACAAGGTCCAAAAAAGAATTTCGATATTAATTTGCAAGCGGTTATTCAGCCAGAAGGTGGCGAAGAAAATATTGTAGCCAACAGTAATTTTAAATATATGTACTGGTCTATGTCGCAACAATTAGCACACCACACCGTAAATGGTTGTAACGTGCGTAGTGGCGATATGATGGGTAGCGGAACCATCTCTGGCCCTACAAAAGACAGCTATGGATCTATGTTAGAATTAACTTGGAAAGGTCAAAACCCTTTAAAACTTTCTGATGGGACAGAACGCAAGTTTATAAACGATAATGATACTGTAATTTTAAGAGGATTCTGCCAAAATGATAAAGTGAGAATCGGCTTTGGAGATTGCAGCGGAAAAATTCTTCCTGCCGACCCGATGTAAGTTTGGCATGACAATTGTATTTTAGCTCTCATAACCAAATTGAAATGTTATGAGAGCTTTTTTATTTACTATCGTCGCAGTTTTAGTTTTATCAGCTTGTAGCAGTGTAAAACGAAATCAGAAATTTATAGCCGAAGGTGATTACGACCGTGCTATTGACCTTGCCGTAAAAAAACTTCAGAAAGATAAGTATGCCGACAAAAACGACGAGCATATCATTCTTTTAGAAGAAGCGTATAAAAAAGCTGTTTCAGAAAACACCAGGCGTATCAACTTTTTAAAGAAAAGTAACGAACCGAATAAGTCTCGATCTATTTATTACTTATATAAGAAGTTAGAGGACAGACAGTTTCAAATACGTCCGTTACTGCCATTGTACAGCAACAGTTTGGGCAGAAATGTAAACTTTAAATTTCAAGATTACAGCAATGAAATTATAGCTGCTAAACAAGCTTATGTAGCCGATTTATATAACGAAGCACTTCGTTTAAAGAACAATAACACTATTGAAGATTATAGAGAGTCGTACTACCTGCTTTGCGATATAGATGAATTGCATCCTAATTATAGGGAAGTAAATTCACTTTTAGAAGAAACTCGCTTTTTAGGTACCGATTTTATATTTGTTTCATTAAACAACCGTACCAATCAAGTAATTCCGTTTCGTATGGAAAGAGAGTTGTTAGATTTCAACACCTACGGATTAAATAATTTTTGGACTGAATTTCACAGCAAACGCGAAAATGGAATAGATTATAACTATGCAATTGTTTTAAACTTACGAAATATAGGAATTTCACCAGAGCGTGTTTCAGAAAGAGAAGAAAGAAGGTCGCAACGTATAAAAGATGGATGGGAATATAAAAAGGACAGAAACGGAAACTTTGTATTAGATGAAAATGGTGATAAGATAAAAATTGACAAATACAAAACTGTGAGTGCTCGAATGTTTATAACCACTCAAGTAAAGTCGGTTTTAGTAGCTGGAGATGTTGTTTATAGGGATTTATTAAATAATCAAAATATAAATAGCTATCCGCTCAGTTCAGAGTTTGTATTTGAAAATATTTTTGCCACTTTCCGTGGTGATAGAGGAGCGCTGACCAATGAGGATTTACGATTCATTCAAAACCGCTTTGTCCCCTTCCCTACCAACGAACAAATGGTTCTAGATGCCGGGGAAGACATAAAAATAAGGTTGAAAGAAATTTTGAAAAATAACTTTTAACTGCAATTTTCAGGGTTAGGAAACCAAACTTTTTAAGTGATTCGCATCAATCCCTTGGTGCGAATCATGGTGTATTACCTCACCATCTTTTAAAACTATCATTTGTGGGCTTTCATGATGTACTTTAAAGCGAGCTGCAATTTCGTTCGAAATATCTCGGTTTTGTAATAAATCAAGAAAATAAAGTTTAAGCTGATTATCATCTAAATCGTAATTCTTTTCAAATTGCTTTAGTACCATTCGGCTAATTCCGCAACGGGTGCTATGTTTAAAAATAGCCACAGGCTTACTTTTAGATTCTTCTATAATTTCTTCTAGCTGTTCCATAGTAGAAAGCACATGCCAAGGTGTTTCAACTATCTCTTCTTTAGCTATATCACGTTCTGTTTTCTTGAACAAATCTAAAAATCCCATAAGTTTAATTTTAAGCAAAGATACAATCTAACAAATTGTTATTTCTGAAAATTATTATAAAACAAATTTGCTAAAACAGTCATAATGTCTGTTAAAAGCCACTCTACAACAGACATTTTGTCTTAATTTTAAAGTGGCTCATCTTTTGAAATAGGATATTTGAATTTAATTTAAAAAAACGCTGAGAAGCAGTTTACTTCAGAAAACAATATATAAAAATGAACTTTAATAATTTTACAATAAAAAGCCAAGAGGCCATACAACAAGCGCAGCAAATAGCGCAAGGATTTGGTCATCAACAAATAGAAAACGAACACATTCTCAAAGCTATTTTTGAAGTAGATGAGAATGTAACCCCTTTTATCTTAAAAAAGCTAAACGTAAATGTTGCTTTACTTCAACAAGTTTTAGACAAGCAATTAGAAAGTTTTTCAAAAGTAGAAGGCGGTGATATTATGCTTTCTCGTGAAGCTGGTAAAACAGTAAACGAGGCAAGTATTATAGCTAAAAAAATGAACGATGAATATGTTTCCATCGAGCATTTGTTATTAGCTATCTTAAAATCGAAAAGCAGTATTGCACAAAGCCTAAAAGACCAAAGTGTTACTGAAAAAGGATTAAAAGCTGCTATTGAAGAATTACGTAAAGGAGATCGTGTAACTTCTCAAAGTGCTGAAGACACCTATAATTCTTTGAACAAATACGCTCGCAACCTCAACCAGTTAGCGAAAGATGGAAAACTAGACCCCGTAATTGGTCGCGATGAAGAAATTAGAAGAATACTTCAAATTTTATCACGCCGTACTAAAAACAACCCGATGTTGGTAGGTGAACCAGGTACTGGTAAAACGGCAATCGCGGAAGGGTTAGCACACCGTATTGTAGATGGTGATGTCCCTGAAAACCTTAAGAGTAAACAAATTTTCTCTCTAGATATGGGTGCCTTAATTGCAGGCGCAAAGTTTAAAGGAGAGTTTGAAGAACGCCTAAAAGCGGTTATTAAAGAAGTAACCACTAGCGATGGAGACATTGTTCTATTTATCGACGAGATTCATACATTAGTTGGAGCCGGTGGTGGACAAGGAGCCATGGATGCCGCTAATATTCTAAAACCAGCATTAGCCCGTGGTGAACTTCGTGCTATTGGAGCAACAACCTTAGATGAATACCAAAAGTATTTTGAAAAGGATAAAGCCTTGGAGCGTCGTTTCCAGAAAGTGGTTGTAGATGAGCCAGACACTGAAAGTGCCATTTCTATTTTACGTGGAATTAAAGAAAAATACGAAACCCACCACAAGGTCCGTATTAAAGATGAAGCGATTATAGCTGCTGTGGAACTTTCAGAACGTTACATCACTAATCGATTTTTACCAGATAAGGCAATCGACTTAATGGATGAAGCGGCTTCTAAAATTAGGATGGAGATTAATTCCAAACCAGAGGAGTTGGATGTTTTAGATAGAAAAATCATGCAGCTTGAAATTGAAATTGAAGCCATTAAACGTGAAAAAGATGAAACTAAGTTAAAAACTCTTCGTTCAGATTTAGCTAATTTAAAGGAAGAACGAAACGAGCTGAATGCCAAATGGCAAAGTGAGAAAGAAGTAGTTGATAATGTTCAAAACCTTAAAAAGGAAATTGAAGATTTAAAACTTAAAGCCGAACGAGCAGAGCGTGAAGGTGACTTCGGGAAAGTAGCTGAATTACGCTATGGAAAAATAAAAGATGCTCAAGAAGCTTTAACGAAATTAGAGAATGAGCTCGCCGAAAACCAAAGCGCTAGCTCCCTAATTAAAGAAGAAGTAACAAACGACGATATCGCCGAAGTAGTCGCTAAGTGGACAGGCATTCCTGTTACGAAAATGCTACAAAGCGAACGTGAAAAACTGTTGAAACTAGAAGACCAACTACACAAACGCGTGGTGGGTCAAGAAGAAGCAATTGTTGCCGTTAGTGACGCTATTAGACGAAGCCGTGCTGGGTTGCAAGATGAGAAAAAGCCAATTGGTTCTTTCTTATTTTTAGGTACAACTGGTGTAGGTAAAACTGAACTAGCCAAAGCATTGGCAGAGTACTTATTTGATGATGAAAACGCAATGACCCGTATCGATATGAGTGAATACCAAGAACGACACAGTGTAAGTCGTTTAGTTGGAGCGCCTCCTGGATATGTAGGTTATGATGAAGGTGGTCAATTAACCGAAGCTGTACGCCGTAAACCATATTCTGTTGTGTTGCTTGATGAAATTGAAAAAGCACATCCCGATACCTTCAATATTTTGTTGCAAGTGTTAGATGAAGGTAGATTGACAGATAACAAAGGCCGTGTTGCAGATTTTAAAAACACCATTATTATTATGACGAGTAATATGGGAAGCCATATTATTCAAGAGAAATTTGAAAGTGTAAAAGATCCAGATACAGCAATGGAAGGTGCTAAAGTGGAAGTATTGGCTTTATTAAAACAACAGGTTCGACCTGAGTTTTTAAACCGAATTGATGATATTATTATGTTTACGCCATTAACACGAACTGATATTAAAGAGATTGTTGGATTACAATTGAAAGGAGTTTCAAAAATGTTAGCTAAACAAAATATCACAATCGATGCTACCGAAGAAGCCATTGTGTATTTAGCTGAAAAAGGATTCGATCCACAATTTGGAGCACGTCCTGTTAAGCGGGTAATTCAAAGGGAAGTTTTAAATGAACTTTCAAAAGAGATTCTTTCAGGTAAAGTAACGACAGATAGCATTATTTTGATTGACAGTTTTGAAGATGGGCTTGTTTTCCGAAATCAAACCGATTTAGTAGAGGACAACTGAACTGGGTTGGAGCTTGCCTAATTTTTGAAGAATTTTAAAAATTTAAAAAGCTTCGTTTCATAATTGGTTGGTTAGTTGAAAAAACACCCTTGCAAAATGCAAGGGTGTTTTTAATTTAGTTAAATTTTTTATTATCTATCCCGATCAACGACATTCCCCAATTAAGTCACCATGAGCTAAATGAGCCGGTAAAGCATTTTCGCTAATTGTTATTAAATGCGTATTTGCAGGATTTCCTGGTGGTACGTGACAGATAGTAATTTTTGGTTTTGGACCATCATTTACGGAAGCACTTCCGAATAGAAATAATCCAAAAACACAAGCGATAAGTAAAACTGTTTTTTTCATAATTATTTAATTTAGTAATTTAAATTTAAACTAAAATGAAGCAAATAATAAGTAATATCTAAACATTTAGACCAACTTAATAATTTATCGATTAAATCACTAAAAATCAATAAGTAAGTAAGTGGCTACACGTATATAAATTTATTCTATATCAAAAAAAGGAAGACCTCTCAATACTAAACTGAGAGGCCTTTTCTGAAAAATTTGGTTAGTTAGTTTTTCAGAATTATTTATTCTTTTAACATTTCACAAAGGAATAACTGCCTCCCATCATTCCAATTAGATTTTCTACTCCTGCCATTCCTGTTCCTACTGGGCCGAGCCCCATATACAGAATTTCTTTATAAATATTACAAGCCAAATCTTGTAATGCTTTTACAACTTGATCGTTAAGACCTGAAGCATCCATTATAATAATAGCTTCTGAAGCGAAAGCATAGAGCTTGACCAATGTTACGCTATAAGCAGCGACCACTCCCAAGGCAAGACCTCCTCCCGCAGCCATCATACCAATGTTCATTCCAGCAACTATTTGTTCGTATTCCTTAACTACTGTTTGTAAGTTTTCTAATTGAGCCTCTATGTTTTCCCCTCCACCTCCGGTCATATCAGGTAGTATTCCATATAACTCGCCATAGTTATGATCAATACTCCAAAAAGCTTTCTTTTTTGCCGAGGCATCAAAAAAATTGAGTGTTGCCCCCCTAAATAGATATTCTCTAAAGTACTTATAATCATCGTCCAACACTTTAGAAGAGTAGGCATCTGTATCTGGAAGGTTTTCACTACATACTAATTTCTCCCCACTTAATTGAGAATATGTACTAACTGGGAAGGCTTTTCCTTCTAGCAATGCCAATTGAGCGGTTTTTTGTGCATTGGCCCGTATCGAATCTTTTCCACTTCGGGTTAAAGTTCGGTATTGGGAAGTTCGTAAATAATCGAATGACAGTTTTGAGTTTTCTGAATATAATGCTGGTTTGAATTTTAAAATCCCCACTCGCATACCATTTACATATGTTGCAGATTCTTCATTAACCGATTCTTCCAAAGGCTGCATCATACTCAACAATACTGACGGGTAATAAAATCCTCCTTGCTGAAAATTTTCAATAGCTTTTTCGGTTTCACCTTTTAAATAAGGTTCCATCCAGTTACGGGTACTTAAAAGCGCTTTTAAGTATTCTGAAAGACGCACTGAAGTGGTAGCCCCAGCTTTTTCAAAAGCTAAAGTCATATTACCCAACAACATTTCATGAACATCATTAGCCATTTGTTTAGTAGGTGCTTCGTAAGATCGAAGCGTTTTATTGTGCCCAGCCAAAATACGGCGTTTAACACCTTGGTTACCTACTTTTATATCAAGATACAGCCCAACTATACGTTTTCCTACGGCGTTTTCACTTCCTTTGGGGAAGGTGTAGGTGTCATTTGCTTTTATGGATGTTTTAGAAAGCGATACATCAACTTGATGCTCTCCTTCTTTTTCAAAGGTGCTATAACTAAATACATAGGGTGCCAATTCTATTTCACCTAAAATTTTTTGTATCTCAACTATTGTTGCCTCTTGGTCTTCAGCAGGAATTATTTTTGCCGAAGTATTGGCGGCAACTTTATCTATGTATTTTTCTGCACCATCATAAACTGCCAAGTAAACCGTTGGTGCCCCAGTTTTATATATTTCTGCATAATCGGGGTTAAATTCATCGTTGTTATGGCCATCACTTGCATACAGCACAAGGTTTTTATTAGTTTGTGCTGCTTTTAAATGGGTTGTATAAATGTTAGACCCTGTTTCCATTAATTCTATATCTGCATTTGGATATAGCTCACGTATAACTTCTTGTGTTTGTTGTAAAAATTTCTTAATTCCTTTTCCCCTGTATTTGCTTGGCATACTTATAGAAGTATCATAAATAAGCAGGATTTTTGGGGCTATGATATTTTTCCTCAAAATTCCTCTAACGGCATTATTATTATCTTCAATTCTAAAATTATTAGCCGAAAGTCCTTCTACAACGTCCCCTTCTGAGTTTATTGGTGTAAGTTCAAGCTCAACATTCGGGAACACTTTGGGATTGGCCTTAACTTTCATTGACACGACATCCTTGAGAGTTCCGGCAATTTTACCATGAGCTGTTTCCTCGGAAAAAAGAACTGCTTCTTCAAAAATATTCTCACCACCCAAGGTAATGGGATCGCCCACGAAGGATCGTTCTTGCAAATATTCAGCGTCTTTGTCTAAATCCTGTAGCGCTATACTCGGAGTAAAGGTGTTGATACTATTGATGCTTTGCGTAGCTTGTTCTTCAAACGTTAGGTTATTTAAAAACTGAAGTTTCAGTTGATTGCCTATCAATTCTGAAGCTTTATAGGTTGCAGAAAGTATTTCATTTTCTTTCCGCATGTCAAAAGAGGTAGTTGTTTTTATTGAAAAGGTAACATCATAATCTTTTTCTTTATACCCTTTAAGGTCATAAGCTTTTTGAGTTTCATTAGCTGGGTGCAGCTTTCCATATTCCACAGATGGATCGAATACGTGCAAAAAAACATCCTTCCCTTCTTGTTTAAAGGCTACCCCCGGAACAGTCCGGTTTAAAAAGTAAAATTTGCTTTCACTTCCTTCTTTTAGTTGTTCGGGCTTTGCCTTATCTAAAAGGCTGTTTGCCAATTCTTTTGCTTTTTCTACCACATCTTCCATTGGTTCAAAGCTTCCTTGCGCTTCACTTGCACCCAATTCTTTTTGCCATTTTCGATATTGGCTGCTGCTTACTGGTATGCTGAATAATGGTTTGTTCTTTTTAAAAAGTATTTCTTTTGCTCTTTCTTCTGTAATATCTATGTTCTCATATATTGCTCTTGCTTCAAAACCTGCGTCGGTGAGCATGTTTTTAAGAATTTCTACCTTCTCTCTTGGTGTAGCCATTCCGCAGCGTAAACCTTGTTCAAGACCATACATTGTACCTGAACTAATTTGTCTTAAATATTGGTAATCACTTGGTAACAGCATCAGTTCTTCCCGCACAAAATTAAACATAGCCTTTGGGTCTTTTTGCTGAACCAACCTATCCCGTTTTGCTATAAAATTATCCGGGCTATAGGAAAGGGCATAACTCATTTCCTCCCAAGTTTTAAAAGG